>JAHCHE010000013.1 GCA_026129905.1 Bryobacteraceae bacterium
AAGCGCGCTGGAAGTAAGTGCTGCCGCACCTGGCTGAGTGGACCTGGCTTTATCTGCGAAGCACCCGACGCAACTTTAACCGTGCGATTCACCTGAACCGCCGCCGCCGCGGATTGCCAGGTCGGCGGCGGGCATGGGCCGACGAGGACGTCCGGAGGAGCGCGACGGCGGCAAACGTCCACTGCGGCGGCGCCGAACTGCCGCCGTTCAACGGGCATCCGCGGCGACGAGGGATTTGCTTGAGGCGGCCGCGTCGCAGGGCCGCGTGCCCTGAAGCGCGCCAGCCAGATCCGGACAACCTGTTCGATTCGCGAAGGAGCGACGATCAGCGCCGGGACCGTGTGTTCGATGCCGAAATGGTTCGTCACCCGATAGACTGCCGAGTAAGCCCGAAGTTTGGCGCCTGGCGATGAGGCGCGCACGCGAAAATCGCGGTCGTCGGTCCCTAATTCCACTCCCTCGACGTTGCCGGTCCCAGCGGGAGACCTGGGCGAGTTGTCCTCTACATTCTGCACATCCACCAGCTCCACCTGGCGGGCCGGCGCGCAAACGGCGGACACGTTGAAGAAGATCCGCACATCCTCCATGCGGCCGTCGGCGGGCCACAGGATCCCAGGCGTGGATTCTCTCCGAAAAGCCGGCTGCCCGCTAGGATCAAGTATGCCGACAAAGACGAATGGCGTCCCTCGTGCAAAGGTAGATGGATGTTACCGGGATGAAATGAGATGCTCTCCGCAATCGCAATCCATTCCCGTTCCTCGTCCCAAATGTAAGTAGAGGTAAGGAGTGGATAAAGTCTGAACAGGATCGCCGTTACGAATAATGCGGCAATGACTTTTCGGCTTGTGGCTGAATGCTAACACAGGGCGGCTCGTTTCCGAATGAATTCTTGCAGCCGGAGCGTCGCTTTGAGCGGATGTGACCGTCCTGAGCTACGACCGCGTCTGAGATCCATTACCGGAGCCTGCTATTGTTGAGCTTTCCCCGCGGCCCGCTTCGCCAACAGCAAATTCGAAGGGGCGCGCGAGTAGCCGTAGCCGATGGCGAACTTTAGCGGCTTACGTCCCGGACTCGCATAGGCGGCCTTTAAGTCCGCCTGCTTCAGCCAACGGAAGCTCCCATACGGCCGGCTGTATTCGCCGTACACCTGGACGCGCCAGGCGCCTGGAGCGAAGAAGCGGTACGGAATGCCCGAGTCGTCCTGCAACACCGCCGCGCTGCGCGCCAGGATCTCGCCCCGGATCGCCGAGAATCCGTCCTGGTGCGTCATGTACGACGTCGCCTTGAGGAGGGTAGTGACTCCCTTCAGATTTTCGAGGAACGCCAGGAAAGGCCGGTTCTTTTCCAGCGATTTATCGGAGAGGTTCACGGAAAAGTAGTACAGCCGGCGCGCGGCGCCCTCGCCGGCGCGGAAATCCACCTGAACGCCCTTGTTCCCGATCTTCCCCGGCGCGCGGTAGCCGGCTTCGCGGCCGATGATATTACCCTTCTCGTCCAGCCGCACATACCGGTAGCCCAGGATCGTGTGACCGGTCCGCGCCAGCAGGTGCAGGATGGCCGGCAGCAGGCCGTCGGTGACCTGCCCCCGGAACTGCCGGTCCATCTCGCGCGTGACGAAGAAGCTGCGGCGGAGCTCCGAATGCACCGTGCCGCGCAGGGCCGCCAACTCCTCCGTGAGCCGCTTCTCGTCGAACTGCCGAGACGTGGGCAGCGTCCCGGCCGGCTCCAGTCCAACCATTAGATAGGTCGGGCTTTGGGGGAAGAACACGGTCATTGTCAGCGCGTCGGGCCCGCTGAAGGGATAGAACGTCACCCCCGCGCCTGCCGGCATGGGGTCCAGTTCCGTCCGCTGGAACTCCCGCATGAACGCCAGCGCCTTGGTCTCCGTCCTTTTCCACGCCGCATCCAACGCCCGCCGGTGCTCCTCCCAGGGCGGAAGTCTCTCCAGTTCGGCGAAGGCGCTGCCCGGATTTCCCGGCAGCCCCGCCACGAAACGAGCCGCATCGTCGGCTTCTCTGCCCTGCGGCGCCGGCTCGGCGAAAGGATCCCGCGCGGCCTCCCGAACCACTTCCTGAGCGGCTTGCTCCGGCGCGGCGCGGCACGATAACACAAGAACGGCCGCCGCGCACAGGGCCACGCACGGCGGCGACAAAAACAGACGCATAGGACTGATTCCTATTCCGATTCTACCCGCCGCCGCGGCCGTTTCGGAGAAGCGGGGAAACCCTTCAACGTCCCGGAACTGGATGGAGCGATGCCGTGATTTCGACGCGAAAATCCTCCGCATCGAAGTTCTGCGCAACGGCGGTCCAGGAGACCGCAGTGAAGACAAGCGAAAGCCGCAACCTGCCTTTATTTCGCATCCCGCCAATTCTCGCCCGCGCCGATGTCCGCCACCAGCGGCACATCCAGCGCCTGAACGCTCTCCATCTCCCGCTTCACCATCGCCGCCAGCCCGTCCAGTTCCTCCGCCGGCGCCTCGAAGACCAACTCGTCGTGCACCTGGAGCAGCATCCGCGCCGCCATCCGCCGCGCCCGCAGCTCGCCGTCGATGCGGATCATGGCCAGCTTGATCAGGTCCGCCGCCGTCCCTTGCAGCGGCGTATTCACCGCGGTGCGTTCGGCGAATCCCCGCGCGTTGGGGTTGCGGCTGTTGATGTCGGGAATCGGACGTTGCCTGCCGAACAGCGTCCGCGTGAAGCCGCACTCGCGGACGTGCGCGATCGTGGCGTCGATGAACTTCTTTACGCCCACGTACCGCGCGAAGTAATTCCGGATGTACAGCTCGGCTTCCATCCGCGGGATGCCGAGCTGGTTTGCCAGCCCGAACGGAGTCTGCCCGTACACAATCCCGAAATTGACCGCCTTCGCGTTGCGCCGCTGCTCCGGAGTCACGAAGATCGGCGCGACCTCGAAGACCTCGGCCGCCGTGCGCGTGTGGATGTCTTCGCCGTTGCGGAATGCGTCGACCAGGACCGGATCGGCCGACATGTGCGCCAGCAGCCGGAGTTCGATCTGCGAATAGTCCGCCACCACCAGCGTCCAGCCCTTCCGGGGCACGAACGCGGCGCGGATCTGCCTGCCGAGTTCCGTCCGGATCGGAATATTCTGCAAATTCGGATTCGAGGACGAGATCCGGCCGGTGGCGGCGCCGCACTGGTTGAACGTAGTGTGAAGACGCCCCGACCGGCGATCGATAAGCTGCGGCAGCGCGTCGACATACGTGCCTTTGAGCTTGGCGAGCTGCCGGTATTCCAGCACCAAGCGCGCGATTTCGTGCTCCAGCGCCAGCGTCTCCAGCACATCGGCGGCGGTGGACATGGCCTTGCCCTTGCCGTACCGCACCGGCGCCGGCAGCCGCATCTCCTCGAACAGCACCTGGGCCAACTGCTGGGGCGAATTGATGTTGAACGACCGCCCCGCCTGGCCGCAGATGCTCGTGGCCAGCCGGTTCATCTCGGTTTCCATGCCTTGCGAGAGCTGGCGCAACGCTTCCGGCTCCACCCGGATTCCGGTCTCTTGCATCCGCGCGAGCACCGGCGCGAGCGGCAGGTCGATCCTCTCATACACGCCGCGGAAGCCGCGCTTGTCCACTTCCGGCCCCAGCAGATCCGTCAGCCGCAGCGCGTAATCGGCCCGCTCCTCCACCGCGCCGCCGGCCTTCCTCCCGAGCCGGCGCTCCACCAGGGCGGACGGCCCGCAGCCGGCAGGGTCCGCGTCCAGCAGAAACGCGTACAGCGTCGGATCGTCCTCGAACCCCCGGCCTTCCACCCCTTCCCGCGCAAGTTCCAGCAACACGCCCTTGACGTCCAGGGCCGCCTTCCGCCGGCGCTCGTCTTCGAGCAGCGCCCGGACCTCGGACAGAAACCCGAGGGGAACCGCGCGCGCGCGCCCGGCCTCGGCGGCCAGCCCTAGAATCGTCTGGGCCAGCTCGCCTTCGCCGCTTGACTGAATGGCCACCGCCACCCGCTCCGCCGCCGCGATCGACTCCAGGTACGCCCGGACCTCTTCGGCCGAGGCAAGCGTCCCGTAGTCGGCCGCCGCCTCCGGTTCGGCTTCCGGCTCCGGCGTTTCCTTCAATAAACTGAAGAACTCCAGCCGCCGGCAGAGGTCCCGCAGCGCTCGGAAGTCCGGCTCGCGCGCGGCCAGCGCCTCCAGCCGCCACTCCACCGGCACGCCGGTGTCCAGCGTCGCCAGCCTCTTGCTCAGCAGAATCTGCTCGCGGTTGTTCTGCAGGCTCTCGCGGTAGGCTCGTCGCGTGACCTCGGCGGCGCGATCGAGGGCCGTCTCGACGTTGCCGAACTGCTGGAGCAGCGCCACGGCGCCCTTCTCGCCGATGCCCGGAGCGCCCGGGATGTTGTCAATCGCGTCGCCTTTGAGCGCCAGCAGGTCCGGCACCTGCGCCGGAGCGACGCCCATGAACTCGGTCGCTCGTTCCACGTCGTACCAGAGGTCGTCCTTGGCCGGATTCAACATCGAGATGCGGTCGTTCACCAACTGCAACATGTCCTTGTCGCTGGAGACGATCGCCACGTCGACGCCCCCCGCGGCGGCCTGCCTGGCAATGGTCCCGATCACGTCGTCGGCCTCGAAGGCCGGGAACTCCAGAATCGGGATGCGCAAAGCCTCCAGCATCTGACGCACGTAAGGGATCTGTTCCGTGAGGTCCGCCGGAATCTCGGCGCGGTTGGCTTTGTACGCCGCGAACTCCTGCGACCGGATGGTCGGCTCGGCGCTTTCGAAGACGGCCGCCATGTATTCAGGGGAGTACGTCGCCAGCAGTTTCCGCAGCATCGTCGTAAAGATATAGACCGCCTCGGTAGAAAGGCCGTCGCGCGTGCGCATCGGGGGAGCGCCGGTGCGCGCGCGAGCGTGATAGGCGCGAAAGATGAAGCCAAAGCTGTCGATCAGGAACAGACGGGGCGCGGGCATGTCCCCTCATGATAGCCCGCCCGCGCGCGGCGGGACGTCTCTCCAGCCACACCCGCGCGAGGTTGGTGTTGCATAATTGCCACACTTTGTCTGGCGTATACTAGTAAACTCAAGAGGATAGCTGGTGGCGTCCGAATTGCTCCTAAGGAAAACGCCGGAGAACCACTTGCACTTCGAAACCACTCTTCAGCGCCCTGTTTCCGCGCGCGGCTTCGGCCTCCATCACGGGGTACCCGCCTCGATTCGCATTCTGCCCGCGCCGCCGGCGACGGGTATCGTTTTCATCCGTACGGATCTCGATCGTTTCCGGATTCCGGCGAGCTGGGAGCACGTCGCGCGCGTCGCCTATGCCACCAGCCTGATGCGCCAAGGCGTCCTGATCTCTACCACCGAGCATCTGCTCAGCGTCTTCTACAGCATGGGCATCGACAACGCGCTGGTGGAAATCGACAGCCTCGAAGTCCCCATCCTCGACGGCAGCGGTCTGCCTTTTGTCGAACTGATCCGTCAGGCAGGCATCCGGACCTACCGGCGCAAGCGGCGCTACCTGAAGATTCTCCGGGAGGTCAGCGTCGAGGGCAATGGCAAGCGAATCACCATTGCGCCCGCCGACAGGTTCCTACTGACCTGCGACGTGTTCTTCGATCATCCCCTGGTGGGCAGCCAGTATCTCGAACTGGAAGTGAGCCCCGAGACGTACGCGCGGGAAATCGCCCCGGCGCGGACGTTCGGCTTTTCTCAGGAACTCGATCAGATGCGCGCCATGGGCCTGATTCGCGGCGCGAATCTTGACAACGCCGTCTGCTTTAACGGAACCGGCGTAATGAACCATGGCGGGTTGAGGTTCACCGACGAACCGTGCCGCCACAAGGCGCTCGATCTGATCGGCGACCTGGCGCTGCTCGGGCGCCCGCTGCTGGGCCACGTCATCGCCGAGCGCGCCGGCCACGCGATGCACTTCGCGCTGGTTTCGCGCATCATGTCGGACCCCACGCTGTATCGTTTCGAGACCCGGGACGACGCGCCGCGCCGCCCGGCCTCCGCCCTGCTATATTCAAGCGGGTGAGGCCTGCCGCGCTGCTTCCGAACATCCTTACCGCGTCCCGGCTTCTACTGACGCCGCTGATCGCGCGCGCCATCCTTCAGGGCAACTACGGGACCGCCATCGCCATCTTCGGCGCGGCCGGCGTGACGGACGCCGTCGACGGGGCCATCGCGCGCAGAATGGGCGTCGCCACCCGGGCCGGCGCGTACCTGGACCCGGTGGTCGACAAGCTGTTCGTCACCGTCACCTATGTCTGCCTGGGCTGGACCGGGAGCGTCCCCTGGTGGCTGGTGGGGCTGGCGCTGACCCGCGACGCGCTGATCCTGGCCGTCACCGGAACGTTGCTTCTGTTCACCCGCTACGGGGGCTTCCGGCCTTCCGTGTGGGGAAAGGCCGCGACGGCCACTCATATCGTCACCATGACGGTCGTCCTGGCCCGGCAGGCAACCGGGTGGGAGGGGCTCACGCCCGCGACGGAACTCCTCATTGCCGCGGCAGCCGCCATCACGGTCTGGAGCGGCCTTCACTACGCCTGGACAACCGCGCGCCGCGTGACGCGCCCCCCGGACAGCGAGGACAGCGAGCAGGGCAATTGACGGAGGCGCCCTCGGGGAGTAGGCTTAAAGTGTGGGACGCGCATGACTCGCTATACGCCCTCACCCAACTATCTGTCGGCGGGCCTGGTTGCGATTGGACTCGCGGCTTTCTCCGGCTGGTATGCGCGGGAGTGGGCCCCGGCGGCGATTCCGGCGGTCCTGTTCATCGTCAGCGCCCTGCTGTTGCTTGCGCTGGCGACCAGGCCCTCGATTGAGGTTCACGATCAATATCTTGCGATCGGAAAACGCGCCATCCCCTGGGCCGCCATCCAGCGCGTCGATCGCACCGGCTGGATTTCCCCGCTCGTGGTCAGCCTGACGCTCAGCGACGGCAAGCGCGCCTGGTTGATCTTTCCGGGCGATCTGGACTCCGCCAACAGCCTCCTGCGGCGATTGCGGCGCTGCGCCGCCTCCGCCCTCATCGACGGCGTCCCGCACTGGCAATTCTGGGGCGAAGCCATCCCGCCTTCGGGAGAACGGACTCGAATCGCGGGTCCGCGATACCGCATCCTGCGCGAGGAGGACGAAGCCGAAGTCGAGCGGCTCTACCAGCGGCTGAAAACTGTCGGCAATCTCGACGCCGCCAACGGAGACGAGAAAGAGTACTGAGCGCCGGCCCGCCGTCTCAGCAGCGAATGCGACACGTCCTGCGGATACTGGGACCTTACATACGCCGCTACCGTAAGCACGTGGCGATGGGCGTCGCGGCCCTTCTCCTGCGGAACGTGGCGGCGTCGGCGGTTCCGTTGATGATCAAGGAAGCGGTGGATTCGCTCTCCCACGGCTTCAGCGCCATGGCCGCGCTGGGCTTCGCCGGCGCCCTGATCGGCTTGACGGCGCTGAAGGGCGCGTTCCAGTTCGCGATGCGCGTCATCCTGGTCGGCTTTTCACGCGACGTGGAGTTCGACTACCGCAACGACATCTTCGCCCACCTCGTGCGAATGTCTTCAGATTTCTACGCTCGGTACCGGACCGGGGACATCATGGCCCGGGTCACCAACGACCTGAACTCCGTGCGCGGGATGCTTGGCCCCGGCATCATGTATACCACCGACACAATCGCCACCACCGTGCTGGGGCTCGGCATCATGCTCTGGGTGGATTGGCGATTGACCCTCATGACGCTGGCGCCGGCCCCGGTGATCATCGTCATCGTCATGGTATTTGGGCGCTGGATCCACCGCCGCTTCCGTCAGATCCAGGCCCTGTTTTCCGACGTCAGCAGCCGTGTCCAGGAAAACGTCACCGGCGTGCGCGTGATCCGCGCGTATGTCCAGGAGGAGTCCGAGCAGCGCACGTTCGAGGAACTGAACCGGGATTATATCGACCAGAACCTGAAGCTGGCCCGGCTGTCGGGCGCCTTCGGACCGCTGCTGCATGCCTTGACGAGCGTTTCGTTCCTCACCGTTCTCTGGTATGGCGGCTACCGGCTGCTCAACGGCGACTTGACACTGGGCGCCTTCCTCATGTTCAACGTCTACCTCGGCATGCTGCTGTTCCCCATGATGGCCGTCGGATGGATCTCCAACATGATGCAGCGCGGGAGCGCGTCGCTGTTGCGGATCAACGAGTTGATGGAGTACCAGCCCACCGTCGCCGATCCCCCGCAAGCGGTCGTGCTGAAGGAGCCGATCCGGGGCGAGATCGAGTTTCGCGACGTACGCGTTCGCGTCACAAGCGCGGAGCCGCTCAAAGGCGTCAGTCTCCGGATACCCGCCGGGGGCACGGTGGCTTTCGTCGGCCACACCGGCAGCGGAAAGAGCACGCTGGTCCACTTGATCCCGCGACTGCTCGATCCGACCTCCGGCGCCGTCTACCTCGACGGCGTCGACCTGCGCCGGCTCTCGCTGCCCCAGTTGCGCCGGCAAATCGGATTCGTGCCCCAGGAAACCTTCCTTTTCAGCGCGACTCTGGCCGAGAACATTGCCTTCGGCGTGAAGGAAGCAAGCGAGGAGGAGATCCGGCGGGCAGCGGATCTGGCTGGGCTCACCGACGATATCGCGGACTTTCCCGACGGACTCCAAACCGTCGTCGGCGAGAAGGGAATCACGCTTTCCGGCGGACAGAAACAACGGACCGCCATCGCCCGCGCGGTGCTGCGCGACCCGCGCATCCTGGTCCTCGACGATGCCCTCTCCAGCGTGGATACAATCACCGAAGAGCGCATTTTGCGGGGCCTGAGCGGGATCATGCGCGACCGCACCACCATCCTCATCTCTCACCGCATCTCCACCATCCGCAAAGCCGACCGGATCTTCGTCATCGAGGTCGGCCGCGTGGTGGAGGAAGGCACGCACGCCGAATTACTGGCCTCCGGCGGTTATTACGCCGAACTGCACCAGAAGCAGGAAATCGAAGAAGAGCTCCAGGCGATCTGAGGCCGCGCTAAAAGCGCGAATCGGGCCACCCGGCGTCCGCCGGCCAGCCCGATCGCGTTGCGCCTCTCGCGCTTCGTTAGTGGTTCACCATCTGGCTGGTCTGCTGACCGCCCTGATATGCGTTCGACGTGTAGAGCCTTACTTCCACCCGGCGATTCATCTTGCGGCCTTCCCGCGTGTTGTTCTTCGCCACCGGATTTTCGCTGCCGAAGCCCATTACGTGGATCCGGTGCAGCGGAATATTATGCTGCGACGTCAGGTAGCGAACGACGTTGCGGGCGCGCTGCTCGCTCAGCGTGACGTTGTAGGTCCTGCCGCCGGTCTGGTCCGTGAAGCCGGTCACCTCAATGAGGTAAGGACTGTCCGGAGTGATCTTGGCCGCCGCCTCGTCCAGCTTCTTCTTCGACTCGTCCGTGAGCTGGCTGCTTTCAAAGTTGAACAGCACCGACTCCTCGAACGCCACTTGGTATTGGTTCACATTGTCCACGCGCTTGGACAACGTATCTACGCCCGTGAGGGCTTCATCGGCCAGCGATTTCGCGTTGGAAGCCGCTTCGTTGGCCTGCTGCGCGCGCTGCCCCGCTTCGTCGGCCTTCGCGCTGGCCGCCTGCGCTGCGCTCTGCGCCCGCTGGTCCACCGTGCCGATCCGCTCATCCATCTTCGAGGCGGTCCGCTCCAGCTCGTCGATGTTCTTCGAGTGCTCCTGAACCTGGCTGTCGATGTTGTCCACTCTGGTCTGGACCGGATCGACCCGGTTCCGCACGAACTTCTTGCTTGCGCACCCTGTGGCGCCGAACGCCAGGACTATCGCCAGGACCGCTCCGGTCGCGAAGCCCCGCCGGCCGCGAACGCCAACAAATTCACTTGACATAACGTTTGACCTCCTAGGGTTTTCCATTGCCCAGGCGACTCAATCCAGCGACGCCCTGAAGCGATCTGTTGGGTTGCCGCCCGACTGGTTTTCTCCCGAAAAGTGAACATCGCCCGTAGTTCGCCTGTCGCGCCGTCCTGCGGGAACGTTTCACCATCGGAACCATGTCGGCGATAGTCAGTGCAAGCGTCCATCCAATCATTAAGTCCTTTGCAATTAGTCAGATAGTTGACGATGCCGGAATGTAACTCCGACACGTCATGTGAAAACGGCATGGTGGGGTGGCCGTGCCGCCCCGAGCCCGGCGAGAGCTTCCGGTTCCCGCCACTTGCACGCGACGGATGATGTTCTGGCTCAGTGGCCAAGGGGACCGGTAGGCCGACCGGTCAGCGAAGGGCATCAGGGGGCTGACGGCCGAGGCCAGTCAGCCCGATTCAAAGAGGGACTTCGGAAGCCCTGACTGACGAATGATGCTCAGCAGCGTCCCTCGGCGCACTGGATCATGGAGCGGAACGGGCACGGACACAGTTCCGTCTCGAGTATGCTTCTGCAGCACACGATGGCTGCCCCTCTGCCGTACCGCTACAAACCCCTGCTGCTCCAGTATTGCGGATACCTGTTCGCCCGAAAGGACCCGCAGTCTACCCAACAGGAACCTCGACGTGAGTAATGAAGACGTCGGAATGCATGCGGCGTGAGATCTCAGCTTCGTCGGCCACCTCGAAGAAGAGCGTCAGAGCCTCAATGAGGTTCGCGCGAGCTTCCTCAACGGTGGAGCCCTGACTTGCGATGTCCAGCTCGGGGCACAAGGCAACGAAAGCGTCGTCTTCCCGTTCGATGATCGCGGTCATCCGCTGTACCCGGCGCATTTGTTCCATCCTATCTGAACCTATCTCGCCCCCACCAGCTCCGGCTCGGCCGGCTCCCGCTGCTGGAGCAGCTTAGAAGATCGAAGCCGCCATTGAATCCGTCCGCGAAGCAAACGAACGGAAGAAACGCTTAGTCAACAAATAGCGAATCGAGCGCGGCCATGCCGAGTGAATTTCGTCGGCGTCTCGGTTGGCAACATTCCTTTGCCTCTAAGCCTTAGTCACTCTTCTTCGGGCTGCGTTTTGCATTGTGAGGTGACGTGGCGCCACGCGCTTCTTCGCGCAACTCTGAAATAGTCCTTGGCACAACCTCTCTTGGCAAGTTGTCTACGTCGATGCCACGAGTTCGCAGAACATGGATTCGATGGTGGCCGTCGAGCATTGTCCCATCGGATCTTGCCTTCAGACTGTTCGGCTGTCCGGGGATCAGCGTTTTCGTTAATTCGTCGGTGCTCATCTTGTGAAATACGTCGAGCTTACTTTGAACCAGGCTGGAGTGCAATGGCTTCAGGGGCTTCATCTAACGGTGGCCGCAACTTCGTAGATACAACTCTCCTGCTCGGGCGTTTCGGGAATGTGAATGCCTCGCATTTCGGAAACTCGTTCGATGGCGGATTCCGGCTCCACCCCATCCCGAACCAGCAGGGATGCCGCAATCAGACCCGTTCTCCCGATCCCCTGTCGGCAATGCACTAAAACATTTTTCCCTTGCCGTAAATCTTGATGGATACGTTCCAACAAGTTAAACAATGTCGATCTGTTGGATGGAATCCCTCTGTCGGGGATTGGGTAGGAGACGAAAGCCACGTCATGCTTCCGGGCTTCCGATGCTTCCTCTACTAAATCGAGTTCCCGCTCTTCCTCTTGCGTCAATAGAGACACGATGGTATCAATGCCAGAGCGCCGCCATGACATTACTTCATCTTCAAGCCAATCGCCGCCCCGGGGGCGTGAGGCCAGAAACAGTTTTCCGGGCCACGGGCCCGATACTCGATACATTTTGGGAACCATACCTCTCCTAACTATTTAGCCCGTTCCCCTTAGCCTATCTCGCCCCCACCAGCTCCGGCTCGGCCGGCTCGCGCTGCTGGAGCAGGTTCAGGAAGGCCTCGATGGCGCGGTTGAACTGCTTCCGGCGCAGGTGGATGATCCCCACCGGGCGGTACACCGGCTCCTCCAGCGGAATCGCCGCCAGGCGGCCCTGCGCGACGTCGTCCCGCAGCAGGCGCTCCGGCACGATGCTGATCCCCTGCCCCAGCGAGACCGCTTCCTTGATCGCCAGGATGTTGTCGAAGTGCAGCGCCAGGTTCACCTCCACCGAGCGCTCCCGGAAACGGCGGCGAAGATCGCGGCTGATCGGCAGATCGTCGTCGAAACCGATGAAGTCCACGCCGTCGAGGTCGGCGAAGGCAATCACGGCCCGGAGCGAGAGCGGGTGTCCAGGCGGGGCGGCCACAACCATCAGCTCTTCACGCCATGGGATCGCCGCAATCTCCCGGCTCGCCTCCGGATAGCTGATCAGCCCCAGGTCCGCCCGGTCCGCCAGAATCTCCTCGTAGATGCGTTCCGGACGCAGGTATTGGACCAACAGTTCGGCCTCCGGGTACTGCCGACGGAACTCTTCCTCCACCCGCGCCATCTCCGACAGCCCGACCGAATAAATAGACGCTACCCTGACGGCGCCCTCCACCCGGTTCTTCAGCCGGTTCAGCGCCGCCTCGAATTCCTCCCGCCGCCGCAGGACGTCTTTGCAATAATCCTGGTAAAGCCGTCCCGCCTCGGTGAGCTGCAACGGACGCGTGCTCCGGTCCAAGAGGGCGACGCCGAGCGTCCGTTCGATCTCCTGAATGTGCTGGCTGGCGGCCGACTGGCTGATCCCGTTACGTTCGGCGCCCCGCGTGACGCTCCTCCCTCTCGCTATGTCCCTGAAAAGACGAACGTGGTCGACGTTCACACGTTCAGTATAAGAATCAGGTAAACTTATGTCAAGCTATTCACAGATTTCCATTGACTAATTATTCAGCGATCCGTATACTGTTCTTCATAGCTACTGGTGTCTTCCCGCGCCGGCAGCGATGAAAGCGATGCTAAAACCGACAGCGAACGGCTTGCCTGAGCCCCAGGGCCTCTACGATCCTCGCCTGGAACGCGACGCCTGCGGAATCGGCTTCGTAGTCAACGTCAAGGGTCTGCCTTCGCACGAGATCATCCGCAAAGGGATTCAGGTACTCATCAACCTCACCCATCGCGGCGCCTGCGGCTGCGACCCCGAGACCGGCGACGGCGCCGGCGTCCTCATCCAGATCCCGCACGCCTACTTCGAACAGGAGTGCTCGAAGCTGGGCTTCACCCTTCCGCCGGCGGGCGTCTACGGCGTCGGCATGCTCTTTCTCCCCACGCGCAAAGACTCGCGGCTGGTGTGCGAAGGCCACATCGACCGCATCGTCCGTGAAGAGGGCCTGCGCGTGCTCGGATGGCGCGAACCGCCCGTGAACCCGGACGGGCTTGGCTGGCTGGCGCGCTCGTCGCAGCCGTTCATCGAACAGATCTTCATCCGCGGCCCGCAGGGCATGGCCCAGGATGAACTCGAGCGTAAGCTCTACGTCGTCATGAAGAGGGCGGAGAACGAGATCAAGGAAGCCGACATCAAGGACAAGGAAGAGTTCTACATCCCCTCGATGTCCACCAAGACCATCGTCTATAAAGGTCTCCTGCTGGCGCCCCAAATCGCCGTGTTCTACGAGGACCTCGCCAACCCCGAGGTGGTGAGCGCCCTCGCGCTGGTCCACCAGCGTTTCTCCACCAACACGTTCCCCACCTGGCCACTCGCCCACCCCTACCGCTACGTCTGCCACAACGGCGAGATCAACACCCTGCGCGGCAACGTCAACTGGATGAACGCCCGCCACGCCGTGCTGAAGTCGGACTTGTTCGGCGACGACCTGAAAAAGCTCTTCCCTGTCATCACGCCCGGCCTCAGCGATTCGGCCGGCCTCGACAACGCGGTCCAGTTTCTGCACCTGGCCGGCCGCAGCCTGCCGCACGCCATGGCAATGCTCATTCCGGAAGCCTGGGACCACGACACCACGATGCGGGACGACAAGAAGGCTTTCTACGAATACCACGCCTCGCTGATGGAGCCTTGGGACGGCCCGGCCGCCATCGCCTTCACCGACGGCGAGGTGATCGGCGCCACGCTCGACCGCAACGGACTCCGGCCCGCCCGCTACCTGGTGACGCACGACGACCTGCTGATCATGGCCTCGGAAACCGGCGTCCTGCCGGTGAAGCCTGAGGACGTGAAATTCAAGGGCCGTTTGCAGCCCGGCAAGATGCTGCTGGCGGACCTGCGCGAAGGCCGTATCGTTCCGGACGAGGAAATCAAACAGCGTCTGGCGAGCCGCAAGCCCTACGGCCAGTGGCTGCGGGAAAACCAGATCCGTCTGGACCAGTTGCCCGCTCCATCGCGCTGGCATCCGACCGACTTCGAGGAAATCCTCACCCGCCAGCGCGCCTTCGGCTACACAGACGAGGAACTCAGCCGGATGCTCGCCCCCATGGCGATGGGCGGAGAAGACCCGGTCGGCTCGATGGGCACCGACGTACCGCTGGCCTGTCTGTCGGACAAGCCGCAGCCGCTGTTCAACTACTTCCGGCAGTTGTTCGCCCAGGTGACCAACCCGGCCATCGACTCCATCCGTGAAGAGATGGTGATGAGCCTGACCAGCTACATCGGCACCGAGCGCAACATCGTCGACGAGACGCCCCAGCATTGCCACACGCTGAAGCTGCCGCAGCCCATCCTCACCAACTACGACCTCGAGAAGCTGCGCCGCGTCTCCTGGGGCGACTTCCTCGCCACCACGCTGATGATGGTCTTCCGCGCCGACGGCGG
Organism: Bryobacteraceae bacterium; assembly: GCA_026129905.1. GTDB lineage: Bacteria > Acidobacteriota > Terriglobia > Bryobacterales > Bryobacteraceae > JAHCHE01. The sequence continues at coordinate 14,587 of JAHCHE010000013.1, forward strand.
CGAGGAGGAACTGAAGCGCGCCGTCGATACCCTGTGCCGCCGCGCCTCGTGGGCGATCAAGTCCGGCTACACGCTGCTGATCCTGTCGGACCGCGCCGTCGACGAAACCTACGCTCCGATACCCAGCCTGCTCGCGCTGTCGGCCGTTCACAATCACCTCATCCGCGAAGGCACCCGTACGCAGGTGGCGCTCATCGTCGAATCCGGCGAGCCGCGCGAGGTCCAGCATTTCTGCCTCCTGATCGGCTACGGCGCCAGCGCCGTCAATCCCTATCTCGCCATCGGGACGCTCGAGGACATGGCGCAGCGCGGGCAACTCGAAGGCCTCACCTTCGACCAGGCGTTGAAGAACTATAAGAAGGCCGTCAACAAGGGGCTCCTCAAGGTCTTCTCCAAGATGGGCATCTCCACCCTTCAGAGCTACCGCGGCGCGCAGATCTTCGAGGCCATCGGCCTCAACAAGGAACTGGTGGACGCCTACTTCACCGGCACGACCTCGAGGATTGAAGGCGTCGGACTCGACGTGCTGGCCCGCGAGGCAAAAATGAAGCACGACTACGCCTTCCGCGATATCGGCGACTCCGACACCGAACTCGCCGTCGGCGGCAATCTCGCCTATCGCGTCCGGGGCGAATACCATTTGCTGAATCCCACCACCATCAGCAAGCTCCAGCATTCGGTTCGGCGCGATAGCTACGAGACCTTCAGGGAATTCTCGCGGGCCATCGACGACCAGAGCCGGCAGCTATGCACGCTGCGCGGCCTGATGGAGTTCAAGCCCGCCGGCAAGCCCATCCCGCTGGAAGAGGTGGAGCCCGCCGCCGAGATCGTCCGGCGCTTCGCCACCGGCGCGATGTCGTTCGGTTCCATCAGCAAGGAGGCGCACGAGACCCTCGCCATCGCCATGAACCGCATCGGGGGCCGATCCAACACCGGCGAAGGCGGCGAGGACGAGGCGCGGTTTCAACGCGACGCCAACAACGACTGGCGCCGCAGCGCCGTCAAGCAGGTGGCCTCCGGCCGGTTCGGCGTCACCGTCAACTACCTGGTGAACGCCGACGACTTGCAGATCAAGATCGCCCAGGGCGCCAAGCCCGGCGAGGGCGGCCAACTTCCCGGCCACAAGGTGGACGAAGTGATCGCCAGGGTCCGCCACTCCATTCCCGGCGTCGGACTCATCTCGCCGCCGCCGCACCACGACATCTACTCGATCGAGGACCTGGCGCAGCTTATCTACGACCTGAAGAACGCCAACCCGCAGGCGCGCATCTCGGTGAAACTGGTGGCCGAGGTCGGCGTCGGCATCGTCGCCGCCGGAGTCGCCAAGGCGCATGCCGACGTCGTGCTCATCAGCGGGGACAGCGGCGGCACCGGCGCCTCGCCCATCACCTCCATCCGCCATGCGGGCATCCCGTGGGAACTCGGCCTGGCCGAAACGCAGCAGGTGCTGGTGATGAACGACCTGCGCAGCCGCATCATCGTGCAGACCGACGGCAAGCTCTGCACCGGGCGCGACGTCGCCATCGCCGCGCTGCTGGGCGCCGAGGAGTTCGGCTTCTCCACCGCCCCGCTGATCTCCATGGGCTGCATCATGATGCGCAAGTGCCACTTGAACACGTGCCCCGTCGGCATCGCCACCCAGGACCCGCGCCTCCGCGCGAAGTTCTCCGGCATGCCCGAGCACGTCATTCAGTACTTCTTCTTCGTCGCCGAGGAGGTCCGCGAGTACATGGCCCGGCTCGGCTTCCGGTCGATGAACGAGATGATCGGCCGCGTCGACCTGCTCGATGTCCGCGACCTCGAGCAGCATTGGAAAGCCCGCGGCCTCGACCTCTCCGCGATCCTTCACAACCCCGACGTGCCGCAGAAAGTGGGGCGCCGCCGCCTCATCGCCCAGGATCACGGTCTGGACAAAGCGCTCGATCACAAGCTGATCGACCTGACGCGAGACGCCGTCGAGAACCGGACGCCGGTGGATCTCAAGCTGCCCATCCGCAACGTGCACCGCACGGTGGGCACGATGCTGAGCGGGGAGATTGCGCGCCGCTACGGTTCCGAGGGACTGCCCGAGGACACCATCCGCTTCAAGTTCACCGGCTCGGCGGGGCAGAGCTTCGGGGCGTTCCTCGCCAAAGGCGTCACGCTGACTCTGGAAGGCGATGCCAACGATTACATCGGCAAGGGCCTGTCAGGCGGCAAGATCATCGTCTATCCGCCGCAGGGGTCCAACTTCGTGCCCGAAGAGAACATCATCGTCGGCAACGTCGCGCTCTACGGCGCAACCAGCGGCGAGGCGTACTTCAACGGCATGGCGGGCGAGCGTTTCGCCGTCCGCAACTCCGGCGCAACCGCCGTCGTCGAGAGCGTCGGCGATCACGGCTGCGAATACATGACCAAGGGCCTGGTGGTCGTCCTCGGCCGCGCGGGCCGCAATTTCGCCGCGGGCATGTCCGGCGGCGTCGCTTTCGTCCTCGACGAATCGGGCGAGTTCCAGTCGGTGAGCTGCAACCGCGCCGGCGTCGACCTGGAACCGGTCACCGACCCCAGGGACGTCCGGGCGCTCCGCCTGCTGATCGAAAAGCACCTCAAGTACACCGACAGCCCCCGCGCGCAGTGGGTGCTCGAAAATTGGGACCGCATGCTGCCGAAATTCGCCAAGGTTTTCCCGCACGAATACAAGCGCGTGCTCGGCGTTCCGCGAGCCGGAGAGGAAATACCGGCGAAAGTGATCGGTCCCGTCTCCGTTCCCTTCGAAGTGTTGCAGGTGGTTCATGGGTAAAGTCACGGGATTTCTCGAATACGGACGGGAAACCGCCGAGCGCCGGCCCATCGCCGAGCGCGTCAACGATTTCTCCGAAGTCTACCGCGGGCTGCCGCGCGAAAAGGTCCGGCAGCAGGGCGCCCGCTGCATGGATTGCGGCGTCCCCTTCTGCCACACCGGCTGTCCGCTGAACAACATCATCCCGGACTGGAACGACTTGGTCTTCCGCGACCGCTGGCGCGACGCGGCGCGCGTCCTGCATTCCACCAACAATTTCCCCGAATTTACCGGCCGCATCTGCCCGGCGCCGTGCGAGGCCGCCTGCGTTCTGGGAATCAACGAACCTCCCGTTTCCATCAAGCTGATCGAGCAGACGGTGGTGGACCACGCGTTCGAGCAAGGCTGGATACGGCCCGAGCCTCCGCGCGTCCGCACCGGACGCCGCGTCGCCATCGTGGGCTCCGGTCCCGCCGGCCTCGCCGCCGCCCAGCAACTTGCGCGCGCCGGCCATTCGGTCACCGTCTTCGAGAAAGCCGACCGCGTCGGCGGTCTTCTCCGCTACGGCATCCCCGATTTCAAAATGGAGAAGTCGCTCATCGACCGCCGCGTCGAGCAGATGCGCGCCGAGGGCGTCGTCTTCGAAACCAACGCCTTCGTCGGCCGCAACCTTCCGGTCGAGGACCTGCACAAGGAGTACCACGCCATCCTTTTGGCCGGCGGCGCCGAGGCCCCTCGCGACCTCAACGTGCCCGGCAGGGAACTGAAGGGCATCCATTTCGCCATGGACTTCCTGCCGCAGCAGAACAAGCGCGTGGCGGGCGATTCCGGCATCGTCGCCGATCCCACGCGCTGGACCGAGCCGATTCTGGCCACGGGCAAGCGCGTCGTCATCATCGGCGGCGGCGACACCGGGGCGGATTGCCTGGGCACATCCCACCGCCAGAAGCCGCTTTCCGTCACGCAGTTCGAGATCATGCCCCGCCCTCCGGAGCAGCGCTCGCCGCTGACCCCCTGGCCGCTCTGGCCGCTGCAACTGCGCTCGGAAAGCTCGCACGAAGAGGGCGGTCTCCGCGAGTGGTCCATTGCCACCACCCGCTTCAGCGGCGACGGCAACGGCAACGTGGCGAAACTGCACGCCGTCCACGTCGGCCCCCCGCCGATGTTCGAGCCGCTCCCCGGATCGGAAATCGAGTTCCCGGCCGACCTCGTCCTGCTGGCGATGGGCTTCACCGGCCCCGTCCGCGGCGGCCTCATCGAGCAACTCGGCGTCGAACTCGACCCGCGCGGCAACGTGAAGACGGCCGACTACATGAGTTCGGTCCAGGGCGTCTTTGCCGCCGGCGACGCCCGCCGCGGCCAGTCCCTTGTCGTGCATGCCATTGCCGAAGGCCGCCAGGCGGCCCGCGCCATCGACCACTGGCTCATGGGCGCAACGGCGCTGCAATAGCGCCAATCACCGCTCGCCTCGACGCCTCCGGGGACCCGAGACCAGACAGAACCGAAAGGAGTGGTTGAAGTGGGCGTAACCGCATTGGATCCCGTAAAGTACGGAAGGCTCTGCGCAAAGGTCGTACCCAGAGTCATCCGGACCGACAAGGAGTTCGACCACATGGTCGCGAAGCTCGAGGAACTCGACTTCAAAAAGGATCCCTCCGCGGAAGAGCGGGAACTGGCCGAGCTTCTGGCGAAGCTGATTGAAGATTACGACCGCGAACACTACCCCGTCCCGCAACCGCCGCCGCACGAGATGTTGAGGTACCTCATGGAGCAGCGAGGCCTCAGGCAGACGGATCTGGTCCCTGTCATCGGACCGCGCTCCCAGGTATCCGATATCGTCAACGGCAAGCGCGGCATCAGCAAAGTCCAGGCCAAGAAGCTCGCCGTGTTCTTCCGCACGTCGGCGGAATTGTTCCTCTGACGCCGGTTACCGCCCGTACGAGAGCGCTGGGGTGACGATGTCCTCCGCTGCTTTCGGGTCGCCTTCGGCCGGACCGTGCCAGACGCTGCCGCCGTAGGTGGCGATGTAGACCATGCCGGGGCGGCGCGGGTCGGGTATTACCCGGTGGCCCCACTTGAAGTTGTACCCCGGAATCCGCTTCCAGGTTTCGCCGCGGTCGGTCGAACGCCAGGCCGACGATTCGAACCCGCAGGCGTAGAGGACGCTCGGGTTTTTCGGGTCGATGGTGACGTCGTAGACGTGCTGGTCCTTGGCCAGCACGTTTCGCCACGTGGCGCCGGCGTCGGTGGTGAGGAAGATGCCGCCGTTCACCGCCCCCTCTTCGGTTCGGCGGCCCCACGCCGCCAGGTACATCCTCCGGGGATCTTTCGGATCGATGGCCAGTCCGTTCGGTCCGTTCACCCCGTCCGGAAGGTTCACCTTCGTCCACCGTTCGGCGCCGTCGGTGGAGCGGTAGAGAGCTCCGTCCTGGTCGTTGCCGATGCTTCCGTCTTCGCTGCGACGCGCCACCACCGCGTAGAGCGTTCCTCGAACATCGAGCGCCAACCGCCATGCGAACGGCTCCGCGCCGGGGATTCCGTTGTTCTTGAGCGCCCAGTTCCTGCCGCCATCCACCGACTTGAACACGCCGCGGCCGAAGCCCGCCACGTAGAGCACGCGGTTGTCCACCGGGCTTTCCGGGTCGAGCAGGATGTGGGTGGGCGCGGTGTCCGGCATTCCGTCGTTGGACTCCCGCCATCTCCGGCCGCCGTCGTCGCTGATCGCGGCGCCGCCGACGTAGCGGGACGGCGATTGCTGCCGCCACATCTTCGGCCGGGGCAGATCGTGGACGTAGCTCGTCACGCCCCAGACGCGGCCCTTCACCTTCGGGTCGAATTCGATCCAGTAGGTGGTGTTCACCCAGCGGTCCGGAACGCCCATGGTGGCGGAGAACCAGCTTTTCCCCCCGTTCTCGCTCCGGAACAGCCCGATGTCGGTGTAGGTGATGAGCATCCTCTCCGTGTCGAACGGATCGAAGTGGACGCCGTAGCAGGTGGTGACGTCGAGGCCGGTGGTGCTCCAGCCGCCGTCGGGTTGCCGCGCGGAGTAGACGCCTTTCCAGGTCTTGCCGCCGTCCAGGGTGCGAATCGTGCGCCCCGAGTCGGTTCCGTAGCAGATGTTCGGATCGTCCGGCCCCACGCCGAGCGAATACGGGTTGCCTCCCCAGTAAGGGCCGAAGCGCTCGTTCAGCCACGCATCCTGGAGGTTTGCGCCGGCTCTGCGTCCGGCGTCCTTCCAGACCAGCTCCCATGTACGTCCGCGGTCGCTCGTCTTGGCGACGCCAAGGTAGCGCTCGCCGCCCATCTCCAACCGGTCGTAGGACGCATACGCGACGTCGGGGTGCTTCATACTGGTCGCGATGGCCTGAAGCCGGCTGGACGATCCCGGCAGCCGGCTCACCCGCCAGCTTTGGCCCGCGTCTTCGGAGACATACGCGTCGCGGGCGGAAATCGCGTAGATGACAGGCCGGCCGTTCTCTCCGAAGCCAAGGGACGCGTCGAGGAACTCCTTGACTCCGTCGGGAACGGCGCCACGCCGCCAGGCGCCTCTCTGGCGGACCGCGACGCCGCCGCTGGCCAGGACGAACACCGTCCGGCCGTTGCGTGGCGACCTCGCATCGATGTAGATCCGCTGAACCGCGGGCGGCAGCTCTCCGCCTGCCTTCCACGAGGCGCCGCGATCACTCGACACGTGAAGGCGCGTTGTCCCGTCCTGCCGGATGGCCGCGTAGAGCGAGGCCGAATCGGCCGGGTCCACCGCGACGGCGTCCATGGCGCCGTGCGGCGGACGAGTCAGGATGCGGGGGCTGGCGTGGTCGTCCGGCATGATCAGCCCGGTGACCGCGCCTGGAGATGGGTAGACAAGGCCCCACGTCTTGCCGGCGTCCGCGCTCCGGTACAGCGCGTTGCTGAGAACGTAGATGCCGTTCCGGTCCACCGGATCGAAGATGAAGGAGCGGGGAGGCAAACGGAGATTGAACATCCGCCAGGATTCGCCGGCGTCGTAGGTGATGTAGGCGCCGGTCATATCGCAACCGGCGAGAACGATGCGCGGATCGTGCGGCGAGACGGTGGGGTGGTACTGCGAGCCTCCCCCGCCCGGACCGATCACGCGCCATTGGCCAGGACGCTCCGGCTGCGCAGCCATCAGCAACGCCGAGGCGGCCGCGAAGGCTATCAGGGATCTCATGAGTATCGTCTCCTACGGTTTCATAACGGCGATAACGGGCAGGTTCCGGTAGAGCTGTTTGTGGTCGAGGCCGAAGCCGACCACGAAACGATCGGGAATCTCGAAGCACCGGAAATCCACCGGCACCTGCACCAGGCGGCGGGAAGTGCGGTCGAGCAGCGTACAGATGGAGAGGGAATTGGGTCCCCGGCCGGCCAGCGTCTGGAGCAGGTAGCGGGCGGTGAGGCCGGTGTCGACGATGTCCTCCACCAGCAGCACGTCCTCGCCATCGATCGATTCGTCGAGGTCTTTGGCGATGCGGACGGCGCCCGACGCTCCCCGGGAGGAGAAGCTGGAAATGGCCAGGAAGTCGATCTTGACCGGAATCTCGATTTCGCGGGCCAGTGCGGCAAGGAAGAAGATGGAGCCTTTCAGCACCGCAATCAGCTTCAGGTTGCGTCCGCGGTATTTTTCGGTGACTTCGGCGGCGACCTCGGCGATGCGGCGGCGGATCTGCTCCTCGGTGAAGAGGACCTTCTCGACGCCGGGCGGCAGCGGCGGGTTCATGCCTGAACCGCCCGCTCAGCCAGGCCGTACTTGAAGATCAGGTTCTGGAAGTCCTTCTGGTAGAACACCTGGATGTTGATGTCGGGGTAGATCTGGCGCAACAGCTTGATCTTCCGGTTTTTGCGGGTGACCAGGGCCTGCTTCATCGTGGTGAGCTCGACGTACAGGTCAAACTCCGGCAGGTAGAAGTCCGGCGTGAAGGCTTCCATCACGTTGCCACGATTATCCCACTGGAGGGGGAAGCTGCGGGGCTCGTACTCCCAGGCAATTCGGTAAAAATCCAGGAGATTGGCGAAAATCTCCTCGCTCGGATGGACGAAATTCCGGTTTTTTAAGCTGACGTTCCGCGGCGGCGAGAGACGGTGCCTGGCCAGTTGCAGGCGGACGCGAAACTGGATGGCCGCTTCGGCGTCGGCGGGAAGGAGTCCCTGCTCCTTGATTCCCCGGGCCCGGGCGGCTTCCTGAATCAGCGCCGCCATGAGATCGGGTTCGAGCGTCCCGGCGTTGAGCGTGAGATCGAACAGGTGGGGTGAGACAGTGGAGCGCCCGAACTTGCGACGGCGGTCTTCCTTCTGGTCTTTTTCGAGCTTTTCGAGCAGTTCCAGCGCCTGCGGCCGTTCCAGGCGGTGATCGAGCATCAGCGACCCGGCGCGATGGCCGGCCGGCGCCAGCAGCCAGACGCGGAGCGCGCCGCCGAATCCCCGCAACAGGAACTCGGCGCCAGGAATGCACGCCGCGAGGTGGTCCTCGACGGCCAGCCGCGCCAGGATCATCTCCAACAGATGGGGATACGCTTTGTCGGGAAGTGAATTTGCCGGTCCGAACTCGTCTTCCACCATGCGCCGCAACGCGAACTCGGTGAAAAGCTTCAGCCCGAGCCGCTGCGCCGTCAACCGGGCGGTTTCTTCAACGCGGCAGCCTGGCTCGCCGGACACCGTAACGACGGCCATCGTGGGTCATGATACCGCAGTGGCAAGCGTTCGCTGACCGCGCTCGGGACCTCTCAGTCGGTGGCGCCCAGCCGTTCCGGGACGTCGGGAACCTTAGAGATCAGCTCGTTCGGCCGGCCTTGGACCTTGCGCAATTCGAAGGCGTCGTAGAGCGCGCCGGTCGCGGTTCTTGCTTCGTAGGAGAGAACGTCGCCGTCCACGCGAACGACCTGGAAGAGCTGAGTCCGCTCGGCGGCCCGCGCCATCCAGGTTTCGCGCTGGACGCGATACTGCTTGGGACCGGAGACCGAAACTACGTAAACGGCGCCGCCTTCGGGATCGGCGGCGTTGACGCCGGAGAGCAGGTTGCTGCGCGCGTAGGTGTGGTCGTGACCTTGAAGGACCAGGTCGACGGAATGACGGTCGAAGACGGGCTTCCAGGTTTCGCGGAGAACGCGATTATCGCGACCTCGGGCCGACGAGAAGATCGGATGGTGGAAGGCGAGGATGGTCCAGCGGTTGGGGTTGGCGGCAAGTACGGCTTCGAGCCAGGCGGCCTGTTCCTCGACCAACTCGTTGGAATTCAGGATCACGAACCGGACGCCCTGGATGTCGATCCAGTAACAGGACTCCTCCAGGCCCTGGGGGCCGTTCTCGGGCAGGGCGAACTGCGGCCTCCAGTGCGCCGTCAGGGCGCGGCGGCCTTCCTGCCAGGTTCCATATTCGTGGTTGCCTGCGACGGGGAGGGAGGTGACCCAGCGGTTGATCCAGCCGGCTGCCTGGTGCCACTCGCCCAACTCTGCATCGCGGTTGCCGCGGTTTACCAGGTCGCCGGCGTGAAGAATGAAGCTGGCTTTCGGCGCTTCGGAGAATCCCATCCGGATGACGCGGGACCAGTGTTCGTAGATGTCGTTTTGGGCATCGCCCACATAGAGGAACGTGAGCGGCGCCGGTTGATCGGCGGCTGTCCGGAACTGGTTCCACTCGCTCCAGTTGGCCCGGTCGCCGACACGGTAGACGTAGAGCGTGTCCGGCTTGAGGCCCTCGAAGCGGGCCGTGTGGTAAATCCCTTCGTTGATGTCGGAGAGGAACGGCTCGGAGACGACCGGGACTTCGTCGGCCCGCTTGACGAAATCGGGCCCATCCTCCGCCGGCGCGATTTGGGCGACGGGCCGTTTGACCGAGGCGCCGGTCCGCCATGTCACCGCCTGCGACGTTGCGGGGTCGCCAGCCCAGGTGAGGATGATCCGGTCCGGCAGAGCGCTGGGGCGGTGCAACGTCTCGCCGGGAATCTTGGCGGCATCGGACCATGAGATGGAGAGGTGGGCGGCGAAGCCGAGCGCGACGAAACCGGCGGCCAGGGGTAACCGGGATGACCCGAGTCTCATTTCTTATTTTAGACCTTTTAATCCAGTTTAACGGACTTGGGCATGGTTGCGCGGGAAGGCGCGCGACCGGATCACAGGCGCGACGACGGGATCTGTATGTCCGCGCGGGACCAAGCCTTCTCGAAACGGCGGCGGGCCTGCTCCGCTTCGCTTGTTTTGCCCTGCGCTTCGAGGCTCTGGATGAGACCGAGCAGCGACCAGCCGTTGTCGCGGTGGCGCGTGAGATCTTCGCGGTAGACCTTCTCGGCCTCGGCCGGGCGGCCTGCCTCGAGCAGGACCGCGCCGAGGTTCTGGCGGGGAGGGTTGGGCCAGTCCGGCGGCTCGCTGTACAGCAGCGAATCTTCCTCTTCGACCGCCTTGCGGAGGTGGGCGGCGGCCTCTTTGTAGTCCTTCTTTCGCGCCGCGATCTCGCCCGCCAGGACGTGCGAGCCGATGCGGGCCAGGTTGGCGAGCGCGTTGAGGTCGAAGATCTTGAGTTCCTCGAGCGAGGGCTCCTTGCCGAGGGTGTTCAGCGCCGCCAGCTCGGTTTCGGCTTCGGGCAGTTGCCGTTTCGCCGAAAATGCCATGCCGCGCGCGAAATGCCACATGGCGCGAGGAAAGAGCAGGTCTTTTCCCGGTTCGCGTTCGTTGAGGATCTCGTCCCAGGCGCCGAAGCGGACCGCCATGAGGTGCGGGATCGCGCGCAGCAGGTGGCCGAAGGCGAAACCCGGCTCCTGGAGCGTAGCGTGATCGTGGCGAGTGGCGACTTTTTGCGCGGCTTCCATGGCTTCCTTGCGCCGGCCCTCCATCGCCAGCGCGGCGGAAAGGAAGTGGATGTTGTGCGGGTAGTAGGCCGCCGGGTAGATGCCCTGCGCCCGGCACTGGGTGATGTAGTCTTCATCGGCCTGGATGGCGCGGATGTTCGCATCGGAGGCGTCGGCGTAGCGGCCCACCCGCATGTAGATGTGCGCAGGCATGTGGACCAGGTGACCGGCGGCGGGGACAAGACCGCCGAGACGGTCCGCGGCGGCCACCGCGCGATCGGGATCGGGCGAGGCTTCCACGGCGTGGATATAAATATGGTTGGCGCCGGGATGGCGGGGGTGACGTTTGAGGACGTCCTCGAGGGTCGCGACGGCTTCCGCGACGCCGGGCCTGGGACGGCCGGCTTTGTCCCAATAATCCCACGGCATGGTGTTCAGCACGGCGTCCGCGTAGAGGGTGGAGATGTCGGGGTCTTCCGGGTGACGCGCGTGCAGCGCCTTCATCGCTTGGGCGTAGGCTGCGTTGCGCTCCTTGCGGTCCTTGCCTTCGTGGGGAGAATAGCGGGCGGCGAGGGCGTCGATCATCTCCTGTTCGACGGCGCTCGCTTTACTTTTGCGCGCGCTGGCTTGCTGGATGGCGGCGAAAGCTTTCTGCTCGCGTTCGGCGGCGGCCTCGGGATCGTTGATGTTAGGTCCGAGGGCAAGGGCCTGTCCCCAGTAGGCCATGGCGCAGTCCGGGTCGAGCCGCGCCGCTTCGCGAAACGACCGCTCGGCTTCGTCGTGGTTGAAGCCGTAGACCAGCGTCAAGCCCTGATTGAAAAACCGCTGCGCCTCCGGCGACGACGTTGTAACCTGCCGGCGCAGATCGCCGAGATTATCGAGCAGCGGAGCAAGGCGGCCGTCGCGGGTTGTGGATTGGAGCTCCTGCGGCGCGTGATGCGAGCCGCAAGATAGAGCGAGTAGAGCGATCGCGGGGGCGACCGCGCTCACGCGGCGTACATTCATGGGATTCCCCTCTGCTTGTTTGTACCACGCGGGCGTCGCAGGCGGAGGAGAGGCCGACGCGCAGCGGCTATGGCCTAAGAGGGGGCGTGAGCGCACAAGTCGTCAAGCGCAGCTTCGTTACCTCCACTACTGCTCCAATTGCTACCGGGTGGAGCGAACCAGTTCCCGGGTGGGATTCTCCCCCCACTGAGGACCAGCGCCTTTTCACGGCGCACGCGAAAATGAGGTTAGCCCCAATACTGTTCACTTAACGATCCTGATTCGGCTGGAGATGTCGATACGGCGGGTGCGCTGGCGCTTCCGGGGCCGCAGGTTGTAGTTGCTCATTTTGCGCTTCACTCCGCGGAGGTTGACGCGGTCCCTGCTGGAGACGACGCGCTCGTCAAGGATCCCCTGCAGGATCGCTTCATGTAGGGCTTTTCTCTGCCGAGGGGGGAATACCAGCATAGCGGGCCATCCGTCGCTGGACCACGCGTACGGAATGCAGGAAGGAGAGCCGGTCGGGATCAGGGCGGTCTCTATCTCCCAGCGCTCGTGGTAGAGCGCCGCCAGTTCTGTGGCCGGGGCCTGCGTGGGGTCCAGGATGGTGGTGATCAGCCGGTAGATGGGCGCGGCGTCTTTGACGTCCTTCAGGCGATAGTCGATCACGCGGACCGTGATCCCGCTCCGCTGGTTCCGGCGATCCGAGGTCGAGGCGTAAATGCGGCTGAGATAAGAACCGTCCGGCAGGCGCCGGTCGACGTCGAGACGTGCATTCTGGCGCGTGCGCCACAGCAAATCCGCGCCGGTTTGCGACGCCGTGCGCCAGAGTTTGTAGCCGGGAAAGAAGCGGTCCGCCAGACACAGCATTCCTTTGCGCAGTGCGGGAACGACATCCCGAGCCAGGGCAATCTCGTCGGTGCGGTATTGACCCATCCGCGCGGCCCATAAGACATGAGTTCCATTTTCCAGCAGCGCCACGAAGCGAATCTTCGGGAACGCACTGGCGCCACGGCTGACGCCTGGGCGTCCGAAGGCTCTTACGTTTTCCAAGGTGTCGGCGGTGTCCAGCGTGCTGCCGTCCAGGCTGATCAGTCGCCACTCCCGGTACCACGCCCCTTTGGTCCGCTTCTCCGCGATGGGAGCCACGATGGCCGCATAGAGCTTCTGTAGCGGTTCGGACCCCAGACGACTGCGGGCCTGCGAGATGCCTGACTTGCCTGCCACCTTCACGACGGCGGAGGGATCCAGCAGCCACTGCACACCTTCCAGCAGACAGCGCAGCACCTCGCGATAGGAAGAGCGCATGTATAGCGCCAACGCGATGACGTAATAAACGACCACGCGAGCGGGCAGATCGCGCTCGCGGACACTGGCGCGTCCAGTTTCCTCCAGCACGGCGTCTATCGACGTTGTCGCCCGCCGCGCTTGGCTGCGATCTGGAACGGATCGAGCCGCGAAGCCCGGCTTTCCTCGCCGATTTCCTCAACGCGGAGGAACAGGCGCTGGTCGATGGCGCGCCTGAGCAGGACCGGCCTCGCCTCGTGACGCTGCTTTGGAGCGCGAAGGAAAGCGCGCTCAAGGCGTTGCGCGCCGGCCTCCGGCTTGACACCCGCCGCGTGACCGTCGCCTTGGCGGAGGCTCTCGCGGACTGGTCTCCGCTGCACGTTCGCTGCTCCGGCCAGCGGATCTTTCAAGGCTGGTGGCGCTGCGCCGGCGGCTTCGTGCTTACCCTCGTTGCGGATCCGCCGCCGGCCCCGCCCATCACCGTGCCCTGCCGCATGCCGCGCCCCGCCATTCCTTCGCGCTCAGGTTGACGCCTGCTCCCGCCCTGCCCAGGAAGCGTCCCCTGTCGCGGCGATCAGTTCAGTGGATCTCAGTCACGGGTACAGAGTTGGGTGGGCGCCACACGGCGCCCTGTGGCGACCGCGTCTCGAACCGCGAGGGTCGCTGCAAGGCTTCGGAAACCCTCGATCGCGGGAACGGCTGGCTCAGCGCGATTCCCGACGACGTCGAGGAAGTGATCAAGTTGCCGGACAAGTGGATCGGCGGGCTGGAACTGGACCCTGCCCATACAGAAGGGACGAGCCCAGGACCGATCTCCGTCTTGTCGCCACCATCGCAAGGACGGCAACGAAAGCGATCCGTGCGTACCCGCCAGAACCATGCTGTCCTGCGAATTGTCGCGGGCATACAAAGCGTTTTCGCCCGCAGTCTGCTCCCAACTGAATGGGGCGACTGCGGAATCCGAGACGGTGAGCGCGCCCAGCGCTCCGCTTTCAAACTCGAGAATCACTGCGGCCGTATCTTCGACCGCATGTCCACGTATACGGTTCGAGGCAATTGCCTGAACACCTGAAATCTCCCCGACAAGCGCTCTCAGACTGTCGATCTCGTGAGCCAGGTTGATCAGGATGGGTCCCCCGCCAGGGCTCTTCCGCCAGGCAATGTCGAAGTATCGGTCCGGTTTGCAGAACAGGCTGGCGCCGTTCACCGAAACAATTCGGCCCAGATGGCCGGCGGCAATGTATTCGCGAGCAGCGTGAAAGATGGCGCTATGCCGGCGGTGGTACCCGACGAGTACAGGTGTTCCGAGGCGCTCGACGGTTCTCACCAGCCTGGTAGCTTCGGCGAGTTCGCCAGCCAGCGGCTTTTCGACCAACACCGGCACTCCGGCCTCAAGCAGCGGGATTGCTGTCGCGACGTGGTCCCTGGTAGGCGTCGCAATAATCGCGCCTCCGGGAAGATGCGCGTGCAGCATCCAAGCTACGCTCTCGTAATGAGGCACGGACCTCGCCATCGCCCAAGCCGATGCAGCCGGGGACGGGTCCACAATCGCAGAGACTCGCGAACGCGGGTTCTCCGCCAGCCGGGCCGCATGTTCCCGCCCGATCACGCCGGCTCCAACCACCGCTACATCGAGTTTTGAAGTCGATGACATGGGCCAACACCATCACTTGGGTCGCCAGGGTTGCACTACTGAAGAAGCGCTTTGTGCAATCCGCCGCGCTCCGCTCGGCCCGAACCGGGCCTACGCCATCGCTTCGGCGGCGGCGGGCGCGGGGATGCCGAGGTCTTTCGCTCTCAGGGGCGACATCACCAGGTCCGAGCCGTAGCGGCGGAGCATCCCCAAGGCGATCTCGGCGCGGCGCACGCGCTCGCGTGAAAGCGCCACTACCGTGTTCTCCAGGTGGCTTCCGCTCGGGTAGACGTCGGGCGAGTTGCGCAGGCCGAACTTCAGGTACACCGGGGAGGCTACGCGGACGATCTCGGGCATCTCGTAGTAGCGGATGAAGCCGCCGATGTTGTCCGGGGCCTCGATGTAGAAATCGAGGATAGCCGAGAGCGCGGCGCGGATGGCCGCAATCTGCGGGATGGAGAGGTCCGAGGGAACGTTGATGGTGTCGGCGCCCAGGTCCTCGAGAATCCGGGCGCTGGCCGGGTTGCACGGCGCCATCATCACCGAGGTCTTGATGATCAGCTCCGTAGGCAGGTCGCCGGCGGCCCGCATCTTCGAGATGACGCTCAGAACGCCGATGTCGGAGACGAGCACGCTCCGAACGCCGAGGTCGACCGCGCGCCGGACGTCGAGCAGGGCGAACCGCAACTGGTCGGCGCCACGGAGGCTCAATCCAAGTGTGCGGCCGGCCAGCGCGTAGGCCTGAGCGCCGACGTCGAACGTGGCGCGGGGGCCAAGGAACAGGTTCACTTCAATGGAATGCTCGCGGCCGAGGGAGCACATCTCGGAGATCTCCTCGTCGGTCATCAGCATGATGCCGCTGCCCTGGCTGATGCGATGCACCGGGACGTTGCGGTCCTTGGCGTCCTGAAGCACGGCGCGCAGCGACGCCGGCCCCTCGGTACTGGGAATCTCGAGGCGATACTGGCCGCCATCGGGAAATCGCCGCGGCGACGACGGGGATGGCGACGGATCGGCGGGGGAAAGCCCCAACTGTTCCAAGGATTCTTCGATGGTTCGCATGACGACTCTCCTTTACTTGCCGGACGTGACGGCCGGCCTGCTTCACCACTAGCCGGGCGGCCCTATGCGGGCCAACTCGTAGCCGTGTTCGGCCGTGTTGGCCCAGAGCACCTCGGCGGAGTGGCCGTTGAGCGCAAAGATCTGCCGAACGATATCGCAGACCACTTCGTGGCCGCGCTCGTAAAACACCAGCACCGACGGACCCGCTCCGCTCAACGCGCATCCGAGCAGGCCGGGGGCTGTCAGTTTCAGGATATCCTCCAGTCCCGGCACCAGTCCGACGCGATACGGCTGATGAATGCGATCCTCGAGCGCGGTGGGAAACGCGCTGACGCTTCCGGTGGCGAGCGCCGCGATCAGCAGGGCGGCGCGCTGCACGTTGAAGATCGCCTCAGGCCGGGAATACGAATCGGGCAGCACGGCGCGCGCCTTCTCGGTCGGCAGAATGAAATCGGGCGCCACGATAGCGACGCCGAACCTCCGGGGGAACTCCAGCCGCACGGACCGCGCGACGCCGCCGGAATCGATCGCGCTGGCGACGACGGAGCCCAGCACGCATGCGGCTACGTTGTCCGGGTGACCTTCGATACGGGCTGCTTCGTCGAGGATGCGCAGGGGCTTCCACCCCAGGCCCAGCAGTTCGTTCGCGATCACGACGCCGGCGGTGAGGGCCGCGGCGCTGGAGCCGAGCCCTTTGCCGATGGGAATATCGTTGTCGATCTCCAGGTGGATGGGCGGCAGGGGGGAACGCACGTCGCGGGCGACGGCGAGCGCGGTCTGCCAGATCAAATTGTCCGGCCCTTCGGAAATCAAGTGGGCGTCACGGCCGCCGGCGCAGATGCGCAGCCGCTCGCTTTGCCGGAACCGGCACTCCAGGTAGATGCCGAGCGCCAACCCGACGGCGTCGAACCCGGGGCCCAGGTTGGCGCTCGACGCGGGAACGCGTACCTTCCAGGCCTGACGGTCGGAAGGCTTATTCATTCAGGACGACCTTCTGTCCTTCACGGCAGGAACGGTAGACCGCCAGCACCAGCTCGAGGGCGCGGTATCCGTCTTCGCCGGACACGCCTGGCGAGCGTCCGGTGCGGATCGCCTCGCCGAAGTCGCGGAACTGACGCTCGAAGGGCGTGAGGGGAATCGCCATGGGATCGGCGGAGCCCGAAAGGACGTCCTTGGTGAGCGGCGGGGCTTCGCCCTCGTCGTCGTGGACGTCCCAGGCGGTCAGCTTGTCGCCGGAAAGGATCGCGGTTCCCTTGGTTCCGTGGATCTCCACTCGTTCGGTGTAGCCGGGCCAGAAGGCGGTGGAGGATTGGATGACGCCCTGGGCGCCGTTGTTGTAACGCAGCAGCGCGCCGACGACGTCTTCCGACTCGATCTTGTGGAGCCCGCCCAATTGCCAGAGGCCGAACACCTCCTTCACCGGGCCGATCAGCCAGAGCAGGATATCCACCTGGTGGATGGCCTGGTTGATGAGGGCGCCGCCGCCCTCGGTGGCCCAGCTTCCTTTGATGGGCCGCGAGTAATACTCCGCGGTGCGGTGCCACTTCACGTACGCGTCGGCTTCCAGGATCTTGCCGAGGCGGCCGCTGGCGATCGCCTGGGAGACGAAGAGGCTGGCGTCGTCGAAGCGGTGCTGGCTGACCACGCCGAGCTGAATCCCGGCCGAGCGGGCCGTGTCGATCATTTTTCGCGCCGTCTCGATATTGGTGGCGATGGGTTTCTGAACCTGAATGTGCTTTCTGGCTTCGGCGCAGATCTCGAGCGGCTGAAGCCGGAAGTCCGGAAACGTGCAGACATCGACGAAGTCGACGTCCGGGTGGCGGCAGACCTCCTGGTACGTGGGGACGTATTCGCAAGCCCACATTTCGGCGAAGCGGCGTCCGGCCTGTTCGTTGATGTCCGTACAGACCGCCACGCGGAAACCGATATTACGGTATGCCTCGGCGTGCTTGTTCGAGATCGCGCCCGTTCCAATGATTCCAACTCGCAAGTAGTGCCTCCTGTTCGTGGGTTTATGAAAGCCCAGCGCCGGACGCGCGGCTCAGAGCCGCGACGTCCGGCGGGGAAGTTACAGCGCCAACCCGTGCTCCGTGCCGCAGACGCTGACTTCGATGCCGAGATTCCGAAATGCGGCGGCCTTGGCGGCCAGCGCCAGGTTGGCGCCTTCGGCGTCCGGTCCGTAGGCGACCTGAATATGGTTCGCCTTGTGCCGCGCCATCATCTGATCGCGGGAGACGCCGTACGTTACCGCGTGCATGATGGGCCACTGCGGGGTGGTGATCCGCCAGCGGCGCTCGGTCTCTTCGAGCGGCAGCTCAACAACCTTGGCCCGGCCGAGGTCGGCCTTGAGCTGCCCGCCGTCCACGAAAATCCGGCTCCAGACGATCTCGCCGGGCTTGCTAATTCCTTTCAGGGTTCCGCCGCCGGACGGGAAATACATCGGCGGTTGGCGCTCGCTGACGGCGCCCTGGTATTCGCCGATGAAGTGCTTCGGCGGGACCGCGCCTGAGATCTCGAACACCCAGACGAATTCCTCGCTGCCGTTGTCGTGGTAGGTCTCGCCGTAGCGGACGTCGTGGAGGGTGTTTTCCGGGTCGAAGCCGAGCTTTCGCCAGACGCGGTTGGTGACGAGGCCGTCCAGCCCGGCGCATTCATCCACTTCGTTGAAGTGCGGCAAGGCGTCGCCTTCGTAGAGCAAGCGTCCGTCGGCGGACTTGACGGGAGGCCGGTCGACATTGTTCAGCAGACCTTCCACGAGATCGGACGCCGGCGCGAGATCCTTGAGCCCTTGCTGGTACTGGATGCCGACGGCGGCGCAGCCGAAGTCGTCGGCGATCCGGAGCGCCGAAATGTACATCTTGCACTGATCGAGAATCTGCCGGTCCGTAAGGTCCTTCGCCGGGTCGGGTCCGGTGACGAACTTCATCCCCTTGGCGTCCAGCCAGGAGCGGGCCTGTTGCGCCTCGTCGTCGGGTACCGTCAGCATCGCCGCGTAGAGAGCGGATTGGCTGAGCCGTTCCTTGAAGACGCCGGTGGCGTGCAGCAACTCGTCGGGAATGATGGCGTTGTACATGCCCATGCAGCCTTCGTCGAAAATGCCCATGATCGCCTTGTCGCGCAATAGCTGCGCGGCGACCTCCTCGCCGATTCGTTCGGCGCGATCGGGGAGTTTTGCGCCGTTGAGCTTATTCACGTGACTGACGTCGTGCACGACCGGCTCGCCCTCCAGCCAGCGGCGCAAGCCGGAGGTGAAGAAGTCGTCGGTGAAATCCGCGCTCCACAGAGTGCTGTAGTTGACTCCGGCCTTGGTCAACGAGCCGTTGAGGTTGAGCATGCCCACCAGTCCGGGCCACTGGCCGCTCCAGTTGGCGACGGTGAGGATCGGGCCTTTGTGCGAATAGAGTCCGTGAAGAAGATGATGCGTGTACTGCCAGACGGCTTCGACGACGACCAGGGGAGCTTCGCGCGGAATGCCGCGAAAAACTTCCATGCCCTTCTTCTGACTATCGATGAAGCCGTGCTTTTTGGCGGGGTCGTAACAGTGACCGCGCTTGACCTCGCGGCCCTGATTGCGAATGGCGACAGTGACCGCCTCTTCGGCTTTTTCCTGCGCGGCCCAGCAGACCTGGTTGGCCGACAGGCGCAAATCTCCGTTAGCTATGAGGATGACAGGTTCAGGCATGTTCCCTATTAGATCACGGCGTCCGGCGCGGTTCGACGCCAAGGGTTGTCTCAGTGCGACGAGCGCTCCGGTGCGGGAACGGAGTCGGTTGACACAACCCGGGAGTCGCTCTGGAACTTGCGGTAATCGCGAAAGTCCACCGTGACTTCGGCAGCCATCTTCCGCACCAGCATCACGCGCGCCGCGCCCCCGAAGCGGACCTGTCTGGGAAGCCACACTTCGCCGTTGACGTAGGCGTTCTCAAACGACATCCGGGCGCCGGGCGCGAGCCGGGCCACAAACCAGCCCATGGAGACGGTGTCCACGGACTCCGCCTCAACCTTAACCAACTGGAACTGGGACTTATCGATCCAGAGACGGCCACGAAACTTCGGGAGGTTCTTGCCGAACTTCGTCCGAGCCTTGAATGCGGGGCGCGGGATGGCGTCGAGAACCCAGGCGGCGCGGGCATTGAGGTTCTCTTCTCCGACGAGCGTGAAGTCGTAAGCCTCGGGGATCTCCTTGAGGAATTCACGCTCTTCGGCGCGTTCCTTCTCCCACTCGGCGATCTTCCTGCGGCGCTCATCTTCGTCCTTTCCCAGGCGTTCGCGCAGCTCTTTGTCGAATTCCTTTTCGGCTTTTTCCTTCTCTTTGCCTTCGAGCGGCTGGTCGTCGCGGGCGATTTTGCGCCGGAACGGCTGGCGCTCGACGATAAGCACCTCGTAGGTATCGGACTCTACCTTCTTGACCGCTCCTTTTTTGTCGAGCCGGCGTATTTCCTGCCGTTGGATGAACGTGTAGTCGCGAGCGCGATTCTCGTTGATCTCGTCGCGAGCCACCGCGCGGCGCACGATCTCGCGCGCGTCCGTAGGAGGCGCGTCCTGACCGCAAAGGACGGCAACACACAGTAACGCCGCCGCGGCGCGGAAGGGGGTCATTACTTACATGTTAAATGGCGCGGCGCGCAGCCGAGCGCCCGATTACCGCCGTCGCGTGGGGCGGATGGGTTGGCCAGGTTTCTGGCGCAAGCTCCAGAGCAACTCGATGTCGACGCCGCCGAGCGATTGGGCATCGACGTAGGTGAAGCGCCCGGAGCCGGGTTGGCCTTTGTCGCCCCAACCGCCGGACTGGACCTCCGGGAATCCGAGCGAAGCCCACCGGGCGACCTCCTCATCCATGCTCTCGACGTTGATGCCGAGGTGATGGAATCCTTCGCCGTGTTTGGCCATGTGATCGCGGTAGGTATCGGGACCCTGCAAGGACTGAATCCACTCGTAGGGAACCTGGCCGTGCCGCTGCCATCCGAGCCTCATCTCGAACTGTCCCGGCTCGCCCTTGTAACGCAGGTCGCTAAGCTTGCCCTGCGTGTAGGTCATCTCGGGGAACCCTAGCTTCGCCCAGAACTTGGAGACCGGCTCCAGTTCCTTCACGGCGAAGGCGTATTGAGAAACCCTCAGGCTGGAGGGATTGTCGGGGGCAATCGCCAGCGGGCCTTCGTCGGTGCTGGGAAAGTGGATCAGGCCGAGGATGTACTTGCCTTCCGGCGCGGTGTTCAGAAACGCGTAGTGAATGTTGCCGGCATCGGTCTCAAGGAAGCCGCTTTGAAGAACGCCCACGCCCAGGTCTTTCAACCGCGCGAGTTCCTGCTCGTAGGCCTCTTTTGACGGCGCGCGGTGCACGAGGCTGAACACGCCGCTCTTGTGGGTCTTTAGAAAATCCTCGAACGCGTTGGCGCCGCCGGTGGGCTGAATCCAGTGGACCGCCACGTCGGCGAATCGCCCCGAGGCGAACCGCATCGTGCCCTCGGCCGGCTTGGCGCGATACACGGAATAGGTCAGCTCGACCTCGCCGGAATCGCGAAGGTTGGTGAAGCCGAGTTTCTTGAGGCCCTCCAGCGTCGCATCCATGTCCTCGACCACCCAAATGAGGCGGTCAACGGTCTTGTAAAAATCGGGAAGCTGCGCGAGGGCGACCCCGGCGCACAGCAGGAAAGCGGCGGCAAGTTTTCGCATCAGGCAACTCCTTTGGCGTGTCCGCCGTGGTTCGCCGGCCCGGTGGACTCGCGAACCACAAGCTCGGGAACTATCAGGATCTCTTGTTCGGCCGAGCCGCGGGGCTCCTTGCCGGTGAATGCCTCGAAGACGATCTGTCCGATGCGCCGGCGAGGGATGTTGGCGGTGGTCAGCGAGGGTACCACGAATTCGGCCAAATCGATGTTGTCGTAGCCGGTGACCGAGACGTCTTCGGGGACCCGCAGTCCCTGGTCGCGAAGTTCGCGGATCACGCCGATGGCCATGAAATCGTTTACACAAAGGATGGCGGTAGGGGCGAAGTTCGATTCGAGCAGCTCGTGCGCGGCTTGGCGGCCGCCACTGGGGCTGTCGGAACTCGTCACCGTGGTGGCTTCGACGCCCGCGAAGTCGCCGATGGTTCGCAGGAAGGTCGCTTCCCGTTCGCGAAGCGGTCCTAGCGCGGCGTGGTGTCCGACGAAGGCCATGCGGCGGTGCCCCAGCGAGTATAGGTACTCGACGCCGCGCTGCACGCCTTTTTCGTAACGCACGCGGATGTTGGTGATATTGTGGGCGGGCCGGCCGACATCGTAGAAGACGATCGGCAGCGCCTGGGCGGCGAGTTCTTCGATGAGGTAAGGCTCCATCTCGGACACCACGACCGCAAGGCCCGCGAGGCGCCTCCCGATCATGGAGCGAACCGCAGCCACGAGGCGCTCCGGGTCGTAGTCCGTGTTCTCGACCACGACTTCATAGCCGTTCTGCGCGGCAAGGTCTTCGAGGCTGCGAAAGATGTCGAGAAAGAAGGGATTTCCAATATTGGAGACGATCATCCCCAGGGTACGGTTCTTGCCGCCGGCGAGAGTCCGGGCGTAGACGTTGGGGTGGTAGCGCAGTTCGCTCGCCGCCTGGAGCACGCGCTTGCGCGTCGCCTCGCTCACCACATCGATATTGTTGAGAACGCGGGAGGCGGTCGCGGTGGAAACGCGCGCGCGCTTAGCAACCTCTTCGAGAGTCATACGTTTCGGTGCCCGCAGCGCGCATTCGGCGGCTCGGGCTGCCGGCAAGGGGCCGACCTTCGATTGTACTGTGAAGCAGCGGGCGTGCGTTGGCCTCAAAGTCCCGCAATTCCGCGGGTTAAGGACTCGTTCTATATTTATAGGGGCGATGAGACCCTTGACTCTTCTCGTTTTGCTGCCGCTGGCGGCGGTGGCGCAACCGCCGAAGTTCGACGGGATTCTCTACGGCGCGTCGTACTACCACGAGTACATGCCGTCCGAGCGGCTGGAGAAGGACGTGGAGCTGATGCAGGCCGCGAAGCTCAGCGTCATGCGTCTCGGCGAATCGACCTGGAGCAGTTGGGAGCCGCGGGAAGGCGAGTTCCAGTTCGACTGGATGCAGCGCATACTCGACCGGCTGCACAAGGCGGGCATCAAGGCGATCCTCGGCACGCCCACGTACTCGATCCCGCCGTGGCTGTATCAGAAGCACCCGGAAATCGTGGTGAACCGCGCCGGCGCCGCGCAGCCGCTGGGCGAGGACCGTTATGAGCCGGCGTATCCCTGGCGCGTGCCGCCCGGCGGCTACGGCATCCGGCAGAACACCGACCTCACGCATCCGGTTTACCGCTGGTATTCCGAGCGCATTATTCGCGCGGTGGTCTCCCGTTTCAAGGACCATCCGGCGGTGATCGGTTTTCAGGTGGATAATGAGACACATCCGAACATCTCAGCTTCGCGCAATATGCACGTCGATTTCGTCAATTATCTGAAAAGGAAATTCGGCGACGTCGCGACGCTGAACAGGATCTGGGGGTTCGTCTACTGGGGGCAACTGGTGAGCGGCTGGGACGACTTTCCGCCGCGGGAAGGCATCCTGAATCCGGGCTACAAACTCGAATGGGAGCGCTTTCAGCAGAACACGGTCACGGACTTCCTCGGCTGGCAGGCGAAGATCGTGCGCGAGTACAAGCGGCCGGACCAGTTCGTCACCCACAACTGGCCAGGCGGGGTGCGGACGCAAGTCAATCAGTACGAAGTCGCGCAGTTGTTGGACATTGTGGCCGTCAACCCCTATCA
The DNA here is from genome assembly GCA_026129905.1 of Bryobacteraceae bacterium. GTDB lineage: Bacteria > Acidobacteriota > Terriglobia > Bryobacterales > Bryobacteraceae > JAHCHE01. The sequence goes on from JAHCHE010000013.1 coordinate 37,854, forward strand.
CCCGGTGCAGGACCGCCTCGACGGCGAGTTCATCAGCTTCTGCGGCGACTTGACGCGGTCGCAAAAGCAATCGAACTACCTGGTGACGGAGACGAACGCTCAGGCCATCGGCTGGGACTCGCGGACGCAGTTTCCGCCATACGACGGACAACTCCGGCTGAACGCCTACAGCCATCTCGCCTCCGGCGCCAACATGGTGGCATACTGGCACTGGCACTCGCTGCATTACGGCCAGGAAACGTACTGGAAGGGCCTGCTATCCCACGACCTGGAGCCCAACCGCGTTTACAACGAAGCGGCTCGCATCGGTGCGGAGTTCCAGCGCATCGGCGGGCGCCTGGTGAATTTCCGGCAAAAGAACGAAATTGCGATTCTGTTGAGCCTGGATTCCTACCACGGCATTCAGTTCATGCCGTTCGACGATCGAGTGAATTATATGACGGTGCTCAACCAGATGTATCGGGCGTTGTACAACCTGAATGCGGGCGTGGATTTCATCTTCACGGAAAAGCCGGATTTCACAGGGTATCGCGTGGTGCTGGTTCCTCCGCTTTACATCGCCTCCGACGACCTGCTGCATAAGCTCGCCGCATACGTGGAAGGCGGCGGGCGGGTGGTGATGGCATTCAAGAGCGGCTTCGCCAACGAGTACTCGACGGTGCGTTGGGACAAGGCGCCGGGTCCGCTGCGCAAGGCCGCGGGCTTCTATTACCAGGAGTTCTCGACGCTCGCCGAGCCGCTCCCGCTGAAGGGCGACCCATTCTCCGCGGGCGCGGACAATCGCGTTTCGGTGTGGGCGGAGATGATCGTGCCGGAAACCGCCGAGATGCTGGCCTTTTACGATCATCCGTTCTTCGGACGCTATCCGGCCATCACGCGCAACAAGTACGGCCGCGGGACGCTGACGTATGAAGGCGCTTACTTATCCGACGGGCTACAACGCAAGGTCGTGGCGCAGGCGATCGAGAACGCGGGGCTCGCCGGACCGGAACAGCGGCTGCCGTCGAAGGTACGGCTGAAGAGAGGCATAAGCAATAGGGGCAAGACGATGCGGTACTTCTTGAACTACTCTGGAGAGACGCAGGAGTTCGAGAATCCGTATGGCGCCGGGCAGGAAGTCATCACCGGCCGCGCCGTGGCGGAGAAGCAAACGCTTGCACTGCCGCCGTGGGATCTGGCGATTGTCGAGGAGAAATAAATAGATGGATCAACAAATGACGTTCGGAGTAATCATAGGAAACCGAGGCTTCTTTCCGGATCATCTGGCCAAGTCAGGCCGCGAGGAGATGATCCGCGCGCTGGAAGCGGCCGGTTACGGCGTCGTGGCGCCGAGCCCGGAAGAGACCAAGTACGGCGCGGTGGAGACGCGCGAGGAAGCGAAACGGTGCGCCGCTTTGTTCGACGACCACCGCAAGACGATCGACGGCATCATCGTGTCGCTGCCGAACTTCGGCGACGAGCGCGCGGTGGCGGAGACCATCCGCATGTCCAGGCTAAATGTTCCGGTGCTGATTCAAGCGACGCCAGACAGCGCCAGCCGAATGACAATTCGTGACCGCCGGGACAGCTTCTGCGGCAAGATGTCGGTCTGCAACAACCTGACGCAGTACGGCATTCCTTATTCGCTGACGCGCCTGCATACGGTGGCGCCCGACAGCGAGGAGTTCCGGGAGGACCTGGCTTGGTTTGCCGGCGTCTGCCGCGTGGTCAACGGCCTGCGCAAGACGCGCATCGGCGCCATCGGCGCGCGCCCGGCGGCCTTCAACACGGTCCGCTACAGTGAGAAACTGCTCGAGGCGAGCGGGATTGATGTCGAAACGGTGGACCTGTCGGAGATACTCGGACGCATCGGCCGGATGAAAGACGACGACCCGGCCGCGCAGGAGAAACTGCGGGCGATCCGCAGCTACGTCTCGACGCAGGGAATTCCCGAACCGAGCATGATCAAGATGGCGAAGCTCGCCGCAGTGGTTCATGGCTGGATGCAGGAGACGGGCGTGACCGTCAGCGCCGTCCAGTGCTGGACCGCGATCGAGGAATATTACGGCGTCGTTCCATGCACGGTGATGAGCATGATGAGCGACACGCTGATGCCGAGCGCCTGCGAAGTGGACGTGTGCGGCACGGTGGCCATGCACGCGCTGGCGCTGGCCTCCCAGACGCCGAGCGCGCTACTCGACTGGAACAACAACTACGGCGAGAACCCCGACAAGGCCGTCTGCTTCCATTGCAGCAACCTGCCTAAACACTTCTTCCAGAACGTGCGGATGGATTTTCAGGAGATCATCGCCGGCACGGTTGGCAAGGAAGGGACCTTCGGAACGATGGTGGGAAGGGTGAAATCGGGTCCAATGTCGTTCGCCCGCATTTCCACCAACGACCGACGGGGGACGATTTCGACCTATGTGGGCGAAGGGCGGTTTACGGACGATCCTCTGGAAACCTTCGGCGGCGCGGGCGTCGTTGAGATTCCGCGCATGCAGGAGTTGCTCCGCTACATCTGTGAGAACGGCTTCGAGCACCACGTCGCGGCGAACCTGTCGTCGGTGGCCGGCATCCTGGAGGAAAGCTTCCGCAAGTATATGCGGTGGGAGGTCCACCGACACAACTAGCCCGGTTGCCGGCCGCGTCCCGGGGGGTTCAGCGGCGCTTCGCCGCCAACCGCGCTCTGACGGCGAGGTAGTGTTGGTCGAGCGCTTGCCGCAGCAAGGCCTTGATCAGCGCCTCGCGCGGCATACCCAGTTCGTCCGCAACCGCGTCCACTTCTTCCAACAGGGATTCGGTCAGGGACAACTCGACCCGGCGTACCTGTTCCGGGTTGGTTTTGCGGAAGAAACGCGGGAAAGTGCCGGACCGGACCGGCGGGTTCGCCGCCGATCCTTCCGTTGTCTTTGCCTTCTTGCCAGTAGCTTTCATGAAGCGCCTCCTGCAAAATGCGGCATCGAGTTTGGTTGCGACACGGGCGACGGGCTTGCGCTATTCGTAATCCTCATTGGGGGATTTCAGAAAGGCGGCGAGCGGGGCCTCGTCGGCCTCCACAAGGGCTATGTGACGGATTTCGAGAGCCGGGTTGCGCAGCGACCCGGCCCTGGCCATGGCGGCGCCGCGGCGATAGAACGCGATGACATCCTCAACCGAGTCAAAGTGCCCGTTGTGCATATAAGGTTCGCCGTGCCCGAGGTCGCGCAATCCGGGCGTCTTGAACCGCGCGATGGCTTTTGCGAGCAGCAGGTCCGGGGCGCAGGCGGCCGCTCCAAAACCGGCGCCGCTAAGCCCGCCCAGCGCCTCGATCTGCTGCTCGACACAGAGAATGTGATAGATCCTCGTCTGCGGATCGGGGAAGTCGGGGGCAAAATCGTTATACGCGCGCATGCCGCCTCCCGGAGTATCGACATGCTCGTCTACCAGGTGGCACGAGCGGCAGTTGATGGTCCTGCCGGCGAACGGCCCCGGCAGGGGTTCGCCCGTGGTCTCGGTGGTCGCCACTACCGGATCCCCGGCTGGGACCGGCTCACTCACGCGTCCTCCGGCGTCCAGGTAAGCCTTGAACGCCTGCGCGAAGCGCGTCTCGAGAAACAGGCGTTCTCCGATCACCGTCTCCGGGGGGTCGTCGGCGTCATGGGGAAATGCAATCGCGCTGCAAAACAATAACAGCGCGGGGGCGAGCCGGACTCTGAATCCGGCCGCGGAATACTTGTCGATCATGAACATTGTGCGTCTCCTGAGCCTGCACTACTTGACAATGAGTTTCAAGTACTGTCCAGAGTAGCAGAATTCCCGCCGGGAGTGAAGGGCCATTCATGCGGGCCGTACAAGGCGGCGCGGCGTGAAAACGAGGGGCGCCTTTCGCCCTACTCGGCGCGGCGAAACGCCAGTTCCACCAGCGAGTGCGGAGGGAAGGCGTAGCTCAACGCGCCGCCGCGCTGCTCGGCGGAGGCGCGGATGATCCGTACTCGTTCCGGGGCGTCGGCCTCGTTGCGCGTCATGTAGTTGTCCCCCGTGACGGTCCGGACGGAAACCGGCCCGGCCGCAGCGAAGCCGCGCAACTCGATGGCGGCCGTGAGCGCATCCTTCGGGCTGCGGTTGATTACGATCAATGTCAGTTCGTCGCCTCGGTCGTTCAGCAGCGCGACCGGATCGAGGACAGGCGTAGGGAGGTCTTTGGTTTCCGGAAGATAGTTCCCGGGAGAGCGGTACTCCGGCGCTTGAAGCTCGATTCTCGCGGGGTAGGCGCCGGACTGGGTTCCGTACAGCAGTGACGCGTAGTGAACGGGCGTGGCGAAGACAATCTCCCGCTGCTTGCGCAGGCCGCCACCGTGGTTCACCAGGGCGCTGTGCGTGATCATCTCGACCAAGTCGCCTTCGCGGATGGACATGTGGATGAGGCCCGCCAGGAACAGGGCTTCCGCCAGGCTGGAGTTGTTAGGCAGCGATTGCTTGCGGGTGAAGATCTGGGCTTCCGTCACCGCGAAGCTCGGCTTCACGCCCTCGTCCCGCATCAGGGCGGCGAGGCTGAACATCCTCTCGCGGAGAGCGAGCGGATAGGCCATCAGTTCCTCGAACACGCGGACCGGCGGCGCTCCCGGGTCGATGCTTCCCCCCGGCAGTTCGTGCATCGTCAGGGTGCGGACGATGGAAGGATGCGCTTTCAGCAGCGGCGTGGACCACTTCGGGTTCTGGCCGATGGCAAAAAAGTGGATGCCGGGATCGATGCGGCTCATCGCGGCATAGAAGGCCGCATAGCGTTCGGCGTATTCCTCGGCCGTGCAGTGCCCGATCTGCCAATCGCCATAGAGTTCGTTGCCGATTTCCCACAATTTCACGTTGTAGGGTTCGGGATGGCCGTTGGCGGCGCGCATCGCGCCGAATTTCGTGCCCGCGGCGCCGTTGCAGTACTCGACCCAGTTCGCCGCCTCGCGCGCCGAGCCGTTGCCGGCATTCACGCAGATCATCGGCTCGCAACCAACCAGGCGGCATAGAGCCAGGTATTCGTCCGTCCCGACGTGATTCGGCTCGAAGTCGCCCCAGGCCGGGTTGCGCCGCGTGGGCCGTGTTTCGACGGGCCCGACGCCGTCCTCCCAGTGGTAGCCGGAGACGAAGTTGCCGCCGGGAAACCGCAACAGCGGCAGACGCGACTCGCGCAGGAGGCGAACGACGTCGGGATCGAAGCCCTCGACGTTGTCGCGCGGGAACATCGTTGCCTGGTCGAGCCAGACGTCGCCGGGCGAAGTCAGCTCGATCCGCAGGAGCAACGGGAGGCCGCGGGACTTGTCCCCGCCGAGCGCCAGCGTCACGGGATAGCGTCGCCAGTCCGCGCTCTGAACCGCAACGGAAGCGGCCGCCAGTTCGCGGTCCGGCGCCTGCACGCTGACGCGCAACGCGGCGTTGCCCCTGGCCTGAAACGCGAGGTCGTAGGTCCGCTCGCGGTGAAGCGGCAGGAAGACCGGCTGTTCGACGCCGGCGCCGCCCGAAACGTCAGCCGCAGTGATCCGCTGGCAGCGTTCGGAGTTGAAGGCGTTCGGATCCAGGGCGTAGGTCGCCTTCCCATCCCCCCACGGCGCCCACCACGGAGCGACGTCAAGCCGAGGCGTCTTTTCGATCCGCAAGTGCGGGAACCGTTCGCGGAAACCGTTTTGCGTTGTCCAGCTAAAGACGCGGCCGCTCCCCTCGCCCATCAGCTCCCAGGACTCGAAGCTGGGATTCCGCAGGTTCTGCGCCCATAGTCCTTGGTAGACGTTCCACCAAAGGTGCTCGGTGAACTTGCCGAACAACCGGCGGGTGACGGGGCGTTCCGCGCGGGCGCCGGCGTCGATGAGAATCCGGCTCTGCTTCCCCGAGCCGGGCTGAAAGTCAAACAGCCCGGACTCGGCCTCAACCGAAGGAGCGATCAGCAGCAGCGCCACGAAAAAACAAGTTGCGCGTAATGACATTACTTCTCCGCTGACGAGCGGCTCACGCCGCTTTCGCTCCGTCAATGATATCGGACTGGCGCCGCGTGGGGTTACAATTGGGGCAAGAGAGGGGAAACCACATGAAGCGCGGGATGACGCTGAGCGTGGTAGCCGCCATTCTGGCTATCGCTGGGTTGTCGTACGCCGGATGGCGCATCGTGCATGCCAAGAGCCTGGAGACCTGTTCGGTCTGCCGCCGGTCGGCGCACGCGCCCACCCGCGCCATCGGCGTGGACGGCGGCCGCCAGACCGTTTTCTGCTGCCCGTCCTGCGCGCGGTCCGAAGTGCGGCAGAGCGGCGGCGGCATTGGCCTGAAGGAGCTGACCGATTACCCGACGCAGCGCCCCCTGGAACCCTCCGCCTCGTACCTGGTCGCGGGCAGCGACCTGACCCCGTGCCTTCACCACCATGCGCATCTCGACGAGCACAAGCAACCGCTGGTGAAGCATTTCGACCGGTGCACACCGAGCGTCATTGCGTTTGCCAACCGGAACGCCGCGATTGCATTCGCCCGCGAACACGGCGGCCGCGTCCTCACGTTCGCGCAGTGGTGGAGTCAATAATGGGAGGGTGACGCCCAGCCTTCTTTTGTTGTTCGCGTTCGCGATTCACTCGGACTTCGAGGCCGCCAGCATCGGCGAGGTCAAACGGATCGGCCCCAACCATTATCAGTGCGCTCTCGAGGGCGAAACCGACCAGGATGGCCGAAACCGCCAGGCAACCTGGTATTACTTCCGGCTGGACGCTCCCCCTGGAGAGGCGGCGATCATTGACCTGGTAAACATCGCCGGCGAGTACAACTACCAACCGAACTCCGGCGGCGTCAACGCGGAAACGCCGCCCGTGATCAGCTACGACCGGAAGACGTGGCGGCATCTTACGACCGTCGAGTTCGATCCCTCCCCGCCCCGCTTGCGGCTGCGGCTGACGCCGGAGCGCACTCCTGTCTGGATCGCGCACGTTCCGCCGTACACGACGGCCGACCTCGCCGCGCTGCTCGCCGACCTGGGGGGAACGCCGTACATGAAGCGCGAAGCCATTGCGAAAACGCCCGAGGGCCGCGACATGCTGCTGCTGACCGTCACCGACCCCAGCGTACCGGATCCGGCAAAGAAGGTGACCTGGCTCATGTTCCGGCAGCACAGTTGGGAGAGCGGCACGTCGTGGGTGGGAGAAGGGGCGTTGCGCTTCCTGCTGTCGGCGGAGGACGAAGCGGCGCGCATCCGCAAGGCGGCCGTGTTCAAGATCTTTCCGATGGCCGATCCCGACGGAGTGGCGCGCGGCGGCGTGCGTTTCAACGCCAAGGGCTACGACCTGAACCGTAACTGGGACGCGGTGGATCCTGCGCTGATGCCCGAGATTGCGTCGCAGCGCAAGGCGGTGCTCGACTGGGTGGACGGCGGCAAGCGCATCGACCTGTTTCTGTCGCTGCACAACACGGAGACCTCGGAATACCTTGACGGCCCGCCGGCCGAGCCAGGCGGCGCTTACGACCGGCTCCTCAACCGGTTCTTCGGGATTCTCAAGGACGAAACCAGCTTCAACCCGACGCGGCCGCCGCGGCTGTCGGAGGCGACCACAACCGCCGGCAAGCGCGGGCGGATGTCGGTGTACCAGGGGCTGTATCACGACCGGCGGATTCCGGCGTTCCTGATGGAGCAGATGATCGCCTCGAATTCGAAGCTGGGCGGCTTCCCGACGGTGGAGCACCGCGTGAGCTTCGGCGCGGAGCTGGTGAAGGCGGCGTTCAAGGCCGTGGACGGCGAATTCTGATAGCCGCCGATGAACACCGATCAGAAACGTCAAGGCATGGTTCGATCGGGGTGGACAGAAGAATTCAGATCGGTGTCTATCGGTGTTCAGCGGTGGCTGAATCCGCGTCTCAAGGTTCGGCAATTTGCCGGAGCGCCCGCTCCGTGGCCTCCAGCAGCGCTTCCGGACCCACCGGCGCGCCGGTGGCGCCTTTCATCCACACGTCCGGCGCGAGCCGCCCCTGACGGCTGACGCGCTCGATCTCCGGGCCCACTTTACCCACCTTGCGGATGTGCTCCTCCAGTTGATGGGCGATGAGGTGGCCGATCGGATAGTCCGGCAGGTACAGGTACCGTTCGATCATGTGCGAGTAGATGCCGAGCAGGGTAACGTCCCGCTGCTTGAAGACTGGAGCGTAGTAACGGTTCCAGGTGTCCTTGGCGATGCCGACAACGGCTTCGCGGAGTTGAGCGGGCGTCGCGTCCGGATGGTCGTACATCCAGTGCCAGACGGCCATGTCCACCAGCGCAACGCCGGCGATTTCGTACGTGCCCCAATAGACGTTCAGGGTACGCAGCGCCTCGTCGCGCGCGTCCGGCTTGCGCAGGCCGAGCAGTTCCAGGTCGCGCGCCTGAAACACGAAGGCGATGGCCTCGGTGAAGGCGGTGTTGGGCACGCCGTTGAGCAGCCAGTGGTCGATGGTCTTGAGGGAGAACGTCTGCTCGACGTTGTGGCCCATCTCGTGGACGGCGATGTTGTAGCCCTTGTAGTCCATGCCGGTGGGCGCGACGCGCGTCCGCAGATGAGCCGGGGCGGAGCGCAGTTGGGCGCCCCAGGCATGGCCGGAACCCCGCGCGGGATCGACGATGATGTTGCGGGCCAGAAACCGCGCCTTCTCCTGGTCGAAGCCGAGCGCCTCAAACATGCGCGGCATGTCCTTTTCGTACGCTTCGGGCGTGGGGTAGCGCTCGCGCGTGATCTCGTCGAGCTGCGCTTCCGTATACTCGCCGCGCGGCCTGAAACCGGCATACCAGATGTCGAACGGCTCCAGTTCCCGGCCGAGCCGCTGCCGGATCAGCGCCGCCACTTTCGGCGCGAGCGGCGAGGTGAGCACGCGCTCGAACATTCCGCGCACGCGCTCCTCGGGCAGCTCCCGGCCTTCGTCAAAGACGCGTGCGATGTGCGTCGGGGCGGTCGGGGAGTACGGGTCGATACGCTTGAGCGCGCGGTAGGTCCCAAGCAGCATGGCGTAGCGGGTGTCCGGCTCGCGCGCGCCGTCGGGCTTGACGCTGCTGCGAGGCGAGTCCTCATAGTCGCGAACGTCGGAGACCCGCACCGCATTGGCATACGGGTTCCAGTCGACCGCGGGATTGTCGATCACGGCCTCGGGGATGGTCTGGCGCACGATGTGGTCCATCACGCGCACGATCGTCTTCTGGCGCGGCAACCCGTCGCTCTCGCCGTAATCGGCCTTGATCTGGTCGCGAAGGTTCCAATGCGACAGCAGGCGCATCTTTGCGGGGAAGAGCCGCCGCCCGCTGTCGTCGAGGAGGTGGTGCATCCAGATGTTGTATTCGGAGATGTACTGCTCAGCCTTCGAGCCAGCCTCCGACACGGCCTGGTAGACGGGGGCCGGCACGCGCTTGGAGAACTGCTCGGCCAGGCGCGCTTCCGCCCATTGGCGGCGGCTCCAGTTGGGACCGTCGGTCAGCCGCTGCTCGAGCGTGGTCAGCGGAAAATTCAGCAGGACGACAAAGGCAAGCTTGTTCTGAAAGAAATCGTCGATGGCGTGGGCGGAAGGATCGTAAGCGGCGAAGATCTCATCGTACGGCTGGATGGGGCCGAGATCGAGATCCATCTGCTTGCGGAAGGCCAGCATGATCTCGAGCATGTGCCCGTCGTACTGTTCCAGCAGTTCTTCGTAGCGGGCGAAGAGCGTGTCCAGCGCTTTCTGATCGCCCACGAAGTTGCGCCGCACGAACTCCTCGTACACGGCCACGTCGCCGTCCTCGTCTGTCCAGAAACCGGACGTCTGCTTCAACCCCTGCGCGATGCGTGCGCGCTGCGATTCGCCGTGCCGGGCCGCCAATTCCCCGGCGAGCTTTTCCACCGATGCCTCGAGCCACATGGGTCGAGCCGCCTCCTGCGCGGCGAGCGGCGCCGCCAGCAACGCCCCCGCCATCGCCAATCCCGCGCCAATCGCATCTCGTACGCGCATAACTCAATTCTGTCGCATCCAGCCGCGGTCCCACGGTTGCGCCAGCGTGGGCTGGTTGGCGTAGCGCTTCATCCGGAATTCGAGGCGCGCGCCGGCGCCGGGCTCCAGGCGCACCGTTGCGTAGGGCCGGTCAAGCGCGACTTCGTTCCCGTTCACCGACGCCGACAGAAACTGGTGTTCGCCGTACCCGCCGGCCTGCACCACCACGCTGATCGGCCGCACCGGGTCCGTGTTTACCAGCGTCACGCCGACCGAGTCCGCCGTCAGCTTGTCGACCAGGGCGCCGAGGCTTTCCGGAGGCCCGCTGCGCCGCCGGTCGGGATCGAAGTAGCGCAAGCGGCTGTTCAGCATCCACAGCTTGCCGCCGGAGAAATAGCCACCGAGCATGAGTTGGGTCAGCGTGTCGGTCTGCGCCGGGTTCATGCCGAGCAGGTAGTCGGCAAGCCGGGTGCCGGGCGAGGTCGGATCGGTGCGCATCTCCTCGACGTTGGCGCGGATCCGCTCGAAATCCTGCTGCAAGGCCTTCGCCGGGTAGTCCGGCTCCTGGCCCTCGAGGAAGCCGATCCAACCGCGCTTCGGGATACGATCGAGGTCGGCGCGGTTCATCGACCAGAGGTAGATCTCGGTCAGCCGGTCCGTGCGGAGGTTGGGAGTGAAGTGGTACCACTCCTCGCGCCCGGTGTACTTGTAGCCCCGCGGGTCGCCGAACATCTGCGGCAACAGGGTCTTGCCGCCTTCTTCTTTTTTCTGCGCGTATATATTGTCCATCTGGCGGCGGAGGACGTCGATATAGCCTTGGTCGCCGGTCAGCAGCAGCGCGTTGGCAAACCCCGGAAAGGCGCCGGCGTCCCAGGTGTTGCGCGAGGCGATCTGCTCGAGTTCGCCGTCGTAGATGGTGAAGTTCCACCCGTACGTGCCTTTGTACCAGCGGCCTCCGTATTCGCCGCCGGGCGCGCCGTCGAGGCCGACATTGGTCGGGATATTGCCGCCGGTGGCCGCTGTCCGTTCCTTCCAGGCATTGACGTATTCGATGACCCAGTTCTTGTATTTCGGATCTCCGGTCAACATATAGGCGTTGGTGGCCAGAATTGTAGTTCCCATATTGAGCGGATGGTCGCCGACGCTGTCCAGGTATTCCGCGCAATGCGCCAGCATTTTCGGGTAATAGGTCATCAGGTCGAGCATCTTGCCGCGGCCGGCGGGATTGTGCAGCAGGTGAAATCGGCCGGGCACGGGATCGCCGACCCAATCGTAGGTGGTGGCTTTCCGCATCATGGGACCCTTGCTGCCCGTCCAAAGGCTTTTGATCAGCTTGCGTTGCGGATCGTAGTTCGGCGCCTCGGGATCCTCGTTCATGTACAAGCCGGCGAACCGGGTCATGCGCGCGATGAGCTTTTCGTCCTTCGGATCGGAGAGCCCCTGGAGAAAGAAAGCGCGGAGCCCCTCGCCGGTGTGGAACCAATCGGATTGCGTGATGAACTCGTTGAAGTAGGCGCCGTCTTTGGCCAGCTCTGTCTTCACCGTCCGAAGTTCGGCATACTGAGCAAGGTGGCCGTCATACGCCTTTCGCCACATGTCGAGCAGCGAGTCCTTGCCGCCGAGAGCGTGCAGCAGCGTCCAGTTGAAAAACGTCTCGACCGCGTCGTCGGGCCCGTCGAGCGTGCCCCAGCGCGGCGTGTGCAGCAGGTAGCCGCGCGAGTCCACGTACTTGTCGTAGAAGCGTTCGCAAGCGGCGGAATTGGCTCGCAAAAGCTCCTGCTCCAACAACGCCCAGGCAGGCGGCTTCATCGGCGTCTCGATTCGCAGATCGGCCGAGCAAGCGGCCAGCGCGGAGGCTAACAAGATACCAAAGGCTTTCGGCATGATTCCTTCCTTTATTAACGCGCCCACGGAAACGCCAGCGTCGGCTGGTTGGCGTAGCGCTTCATCTTAAATTCCACGCGCGCGCCGCAGCCGGGCTCCAGCCGCACCGCCACGTACGCTTGGTTAACAGGCTGTTCCTTGCCGTTAACCGACGCGGACAGCAACTGGTGCTCCGCATAGGCGCCTCCCTGGACGATGACGTTGATCGGGTTCACCGCGTCCGTGTTCACCAGCGTGACCGCCGCCGAGTCGTCGGCGAGTTTCTCCACCAGCGCGCCCATGCTCTCCGGCGGTCCGGCGCGGCGCCGGTCCGGATCGAAGTAGCGGAAGCGGCTGTGCAGCATCCAGACCCGTCCGTTGGCGAAATAGCCCCCCAGCATGAGGTTGGTGAGCGCGTCCGTCTCGGCCGGGCTGAAGCCCAGCAGGTAGTCGGCCAGCCGCGTGCCGGGCGAGGTGGGGTCGGTGCGCATCTGCTCGACGTTGCGGCGGAGGCGTTCGAAATCGGCTTCGAGCGCCGTTATCGGGTATTCGGGCGCCTCGCCCTCCAGGAAGCCGATCCAGCCTCGTTTGGGAATCCGATCGAGGTCCTTGCGGTTCATCGACCAGAGATAGATTTCCGTCAGCCGGTCGATGAAGAGGTTCGGCGTGTAGTGGTACCACTCTTCGCGCCCCGAGTATTTGTAACCGCGAGGATCGCCGAACATCTGCGGCAATAGAGTCTTGCCGCCTTCCTCCTTCTTATGCGCGTAAATGTTGTCCAGTTGCCGGCGAAGGACGTCGACGTACGACTGGTCGCCGGTGACCAGCAGCGCGTTCGAGAATCCGGGCCAGGAACCGGCGGTGAAGTAGTTGCGATGCGCGATCTGTTCGAGTTCGCCGTCGAAGATGGTGAAATTCCAGCCGTAGGTTCCTTTGTACCAACGGCCGCCGTATTCCCCGCCCGGCTTGCCGTCCAGGCCGATGTTGCTCGGAATGTTGCCGCCGGTGGCCGCGGTGCGCTCCTTCCAAGCGTTGACGTACTCCACCAGCCAGTCCTTGTACTTGCGTTCCCCGGTGAGCATGTAGGCGTTGGCGTGCAGCAGGGTGGCCGCCAGATTAAGACTGTTGTCGCCCACGCTGTCCAGGTATTCCGTGCAGTGGGCCAGCATCTTGGGATAGTAGGTCATCAAGTCGAGCATTTTGCCGCGGCCCGCGGGATTGTGCAGCAGGTGGAATCGTCCTGGAACGGGATCGCCCACCCAATCGTAGACGGTGGCCTTCCGCATCATCGGACCTGTGCTGCCGTTCCAGATGCTCTTGATGATTTTATGAACCGGGTCGTAGTTGGGAGCTTCCGGGTCCTCGTTCATGTAAAGGCCGGCGAAGCGCTTCATCCGAGTGACGAGCTTTTCGTCTTCGGGATCGGAGAGCCCCTGGAGAAAGAATGCGCGCAGTCCCTCGGCGGTGTGGAACCAGTCGGACTGGGTGATGAACTCGTTGAAATAGGCCCCGTTCCTGGCCAGCTCCGTCTTCACCGTCCGGATTTCGGAGTACTGCAGCAGGTGGCCGTCGTAAGCCTTGCGCCACATGTCGAGCAGGGAATCGTTGCCGCCGAGAGCGTGCAGCAGCGTCCAGTTGAAAAAGGTTTCGACGGCGTCGTCGGGTCCGTCGAGCGTACCCCAGCGCGGCGTATGCAGCAGGTAGCCGCGCGCATCGACGTACTTGTCGTAGAAGCGTTCGCAGGCAGCCGAATTCGCCCGCAGAAGCTCCTGCTCCATTAGCGCCCAGACGGGCGGTTTCATCGGCGTGTTCACCAGCACCGTGACGTCGTTCGCCATCAGCGCCGGAGCGACCGCCAGCGCCGCCCAGAGCAACGACGCATGTCTGGATCCGAGCATTTCCTGTGATCCTCCCAAACGCGTTTGCGTAACTCGCAGCCTATACTGACATCGCGGGAGGCGGGATGTCAAAGGCGCGCGGGGTTGAGCCTGAAGCGGGACACGGCACGGCGAACATCGCCTCCGGCGATTGTCTCCATCTTCGGCCAGAACCTTGCACTGACCGAGCAGGTGGCGGATCAATGCCAACGGCCTCCGTTACGGAGGCGGCTGACATCTTTACATTCATCGGTTTGGCGGCCTCCGAAGTATCGATTTTGAACCGCGGCATGTCGATTTCCCATTGCTTTCCGTTTATTGAACGAACTTGCCTTTTTAGTTAATATTAAACCCAAAAACTTATCTTGCATTTCACATCGCAGATCCTATTGAACGTTTTTCAATTGGAGTTGTTCATGCCGACATTCTCATCTCCCCCCGCAGATTGCTGATTGGCTTGGCCTTCGCCTGGATGGCCTTCCCGCCCGCCCCCGCCTGGGGCCAGTGGAGCGGCACAAATCCACTCTGGACCAACAGTACCGTCGGGATCGGAACCTCTAGCCCGTCCACCATGCTCCACGTCGTCGGCAATCTGGCGGCTTGGCAAGCAAGCAACGGTTTCGTGCAGTTGAGGGCCGATAACGCCGTCGTCTGGCGGAGCGGCAACGGCAACGCCTCCCTGCGCTTCGGCAGCGCCACCAACCTGACCGCCGGCAGTTGGTCCGAAAAGATGCGCATCACCGACTCCGGCAACGTCGGCATCGGAACGGGCAACCCGCAGTACAAGCTGGCCGTCAACGGAAACATCGGCGCCAAGGAAGTTATTGTCACCAACAGCCTGGCGGATTACGTCTTCCGCCCCGGCTACCGCCTCCGGCCGTTGAGCGAAGTCAGCGCCTATATCCAGGCGCACCGGCATCTGCCGGACATTCCCTCCCAGGCCGAAGCTGAGCAACAGGGCATCGGCGTCGGCGACATGCAAGCCCGGCTGCTGGCCAAGGTCGAAGAACTCACGCTCCACCTGATCCGGCAGGACCGGGAGAACCGGGAACTTCGCCGCCGGGTGGCGCAACTGGAGACCCGCGTAGCCGCCGCCCCGCCGGCAGGCCGGTAAGGGAGCCGCCATGCCAACGCCGTCGCCCTTGCGTGGCGCCGCCGCCGTGGTCCGGTTCGGACTCTGCCTCGTCGCCGTAAACCTGCTGGCGCCGCTCGCGGCCGCCCAGTGCTCCAATCCCTTCGTTGTACCCAACCAGAACTTCACTACCGGCACGCACAACTTTCCCGACAACAACGCCGTGAAGGCAAACAGCGTCAGCATCAGCGGCAGCGCCAGCGTCACCTTTGTCGCCGGCAATTGCATCCAATTGAGCCCGGGCTTTCGCGCCACCGCCGGCACGGCGGCCACCACCTTTCGCGCCTGGCTCCAGAACCCGCCCACGGCGGACTCCGCCTCGCCCTCCAGCGGCAGCGGCCTCACCCAGACGTTCACCTGGAAGGCCTCCAGTTCGCCGAGCTACACTAACCTGGCGGAGATGCAAGCTCTCTTCCATACCTCCGTCTCGTTCGCGAACGCCTGCTACATCCGCTACAACCGGACCGCGAACCGGCTGTACCTGAGGAACAACACGGACACAAGCTGGCTGGGCAACTTCGCGCCGGGGACCTCCGGCACGGCCAGCAACTCGCAGTGCAGCATTAGCGGCACGGGGGCGTCGGCGAGCGGCGTCGGCAACCAGCTTACGCTGACCGTTCCCGTTACGTTTCAGGCTTCGTTCTCCGGGACGAAGAACGACTATCTGTTCGCCCAGGACAACGCGGGGCTGACCTCCGGATGGCAGCCGAAGGGAACGTGGACGGTAGGGGCTGGGTCGAACCCGAAGACGACCATCACAACCAATCCAGCGAACCTACAATTCAAGGTCGACGGCATTACGTACAATTCCCAGACCGACTTCTTCTGGACGCCCGGTAGTTCCCACACAATCCAGGTTCCCACATTCCAGGGAACGGTCACTGCCCGCCGTATCTTCGATTACTGGTCGCCCAACCTAGGCAGGGCCGCGCGGTACAGGATCGCGGCGCCATCGTCTGCTACAACCTACACCGCAAACTTCAGCCCGCCCGTGGATACGACCCCGAAGATGCAGGGGCCAACTTGGCTCGAGGTCAACCTCAGCTACATGCCCTTTGATCACTACTACGACGACGCCAGCCACATGGCAAGCCAGTACGGATTCCCTACCAGTTGCCCGGCCGGCTCCACGATTCGCGGTTGCTTCAAGACGGTCTTGGCCGACCTTCGACGCCAGGGAGTTTCCGGCGTCAGAATCTTCTTCGGCTTGTGCGGCGAAAGCGGATCCACGCCGCTTTCGGGATGTGCACTTCTGAACCCCACTCAGGGAGGAACCTGGCGGAATGTTTCCGGCCCGCATGAACCGTGGAAAACGAACGTGGCAAATTTCTTTCGCGATGTCAGCGACGCCGATATCCAGAACATCATCCTCTCTCCAGCTCATCCGAGTTACCCTGTTTTCGCCGTGCCAAAATCGCAGACGACTACGCCCATGGGAAGCGACCTCGATGATCACTGCGACGACACACAGAACACCGTTTATTTCAACCCAATGTCCCCGTTTGGGCGAAAGGCAGTCACCGTAAACGGTGAGATAGAGTACCGCCCGGTAGGCCAGGACCAGCCCTTCAACAGAGGCTACAACTGCGCGCCGATAAACCCCCATTTTGTGGGCTGGCAGCACCACTACGATGTTCTGGACTTTATGCTCTCGGCGGCCGCGCAGACGGAGGTTACGCCCTCTGGGAAGCGATTCACCGTCTCCGAGCTGGATTTCGAGCAGGAACTGAACGTCATGAACTTTCCTGTGCTCGCGCGCTTTATCAATGACAATGCCCAGACAGACTCCGGCATATCTGCCGGCGGTCTCCAGGAGGATGTCGGTGACGCGCTCGGAGATCTTATGGCAAGTTATAACTTCGACCCTTTGCGAGTCACTTGGTCGGCGCCGTGGACAGGCGTCCAACAGGACGCGAGCTATCATGTCGAGGAGTTTGACTGTCCTAATGTCTGGGAAGACATGGCCCGGAACATGGGGATTGACCAGATTGCGTCCGCCATCAATGGCACTGCCATCGGCAAACCGAGCCCACCGTTCACTCCGTACCTGTCGCCCGGCCCGTCTACCGGCTACCTTCACTGCAAGGGCTCCTTCGTAGACATGCACGACATGCCGGGCTATGGTCCTCAGCGGACCATTCTTGACTTCCACGTTCGGCCGGAGCTCCATGGAGCGGGAGCCCCTCCTGGGGGGATGGTTCAGGGTGAGGCAAAAGCGGATTTCAATGCGATTCGCCATCACCTCTATCACGCGTGGGTGCGTCAGGATGCGATCGTGGTTTTGGGCGAAACCTGGAGCAATCCCAACTCAACCATACCGTGCGAGACAGGCCCTGCGGATGCCGCGAAAAACACGGTCGCGGGCTATAACGCGAGCCAACTCAAGGACGCCGGGCGCACCGTCATTTTCAGACCTTGGATGCAGTTACAACTGCCGTCCGGGATCTGTTTTACTTATCCGGACGACCAAAAGGTTAACTTTAACTGGCTGGGTCCGTACGGACCGGCAAATTTCTGAACATGCTTCCAACAGCGGCAAACCAGGCGCCCACTAGAGGTTTCACAGACCCGTCGCGCCCTGGGCCGCGATTCGAGAGAATGCCATGAAAGCCACACCAACGATCCTCGCTGGGCTCCTTTCGGCTGCCTTCGTTGCTGGGCAAACAACTGCCAGAATCGAAGGCATGGTTACATCCGAGGATGGAAAGCCGTTGCCGGGGGCGGTAGTGCTGTACCGGAGTATTCCCCGCCTGGAGATCATGGGCGGGAGGGCGCAGCCTGCCGCCGGGGAGCCGGTTGTCGACGGTTTGACCGCCTCGGATGCGGCGGGAGGGTTCACGGTCCCCGACCTTCCAGCCGGCCATTACATTGTCTGCGCCGAAGTCCCTTTGGCGGCCTATCTCAATCCCTGCAAATGGTCCGCGACACCATCGCTGACCCTGTCCTCCGACGCTGTCGGCAGGCCTGCAATCGTGCTCAAGAAAGGCGTGTTCCTGCGGGTGCACGTAAACGACCCGGTCGGGCTTCTCCCCATGCTCGATCTCGGTACAATGAGCAGACGCAACTTGATCGTCGGAGTGCGGTTCGGAAAGGGGGCGTTTCTTGGCGCCCGGGAGACAAACACGGATAAGACCGGCTTCGACTATGAGATGGTCATCCCCGCCGGTGAACCGCTGAGCCTGTGGGTGTTCAGCCGCCACGTAACTTTGACGGACTCGAAGGGTTCTGCGGTGGACAATTCCGGAGCGATGATTCCGTTCCAGGCTGTCGCCGGCCAGGATCAGTCTTTCACGCTCAATGTTACCGGACACGTACCGGGCGTGCAGTAAGAGGTCGTTGTGCGTCTCATAGCTTTACTTCTATTGGTCGTTACAGCCGCATACGGTCAGAAGCCCGTGATTTTCTCGGGCGGAGTCGTCAACGCCGCCAGCTACGGTCCCGGCGCGCGTGGCATGTACGGCATCAGCGGCTCCGTGGCATCCATCTTCGGGCATAATCTCGCACAACTGACCGAGTCCGCGAATTCCGTTCCCCTCCCCACAAGGCTTGCCGGAACTTCCGTAACGGTGAAGGGAATGCCGGCGCCGCTATACTACGTCTCACCGGACCAAATCAATATCCAGATTCCATCGTTTGCCGCTCCTGGCAGCGAACCGGTAATTGTGGTTGCGACTCCCACCGGAATCAGCGACCCCGTCAGAATTGAGGATTTCGTCCCAAATTTCGGCATTTTCACGCTGGATGGAAGCGGCTGTGGACGGGGCGTCGTCTTGAATGTTGGAAGCGACGGCGCCCTGTCGCTGAACTCGCCGGATAATTCCGCTTCACCAGGAGAGTCCCTTGCCATCTTTGGGACCGGTATGGGCTCGGCGCGCGATGCCCCCGACGGCCTACCCGCCCCTTTCAATCCACCGGCAGTGCCGTACGATACGCAGGTCGAGGTAGCCTTCAAAGCCTACTATGCTCCTCCTCCCTTTACCGCGCCGGGAGATGTCCCCTGGGTGGGAAATCGGGCCACGTTTGTAGGACGAGCTCCAGGACTGATTGGAGTGGATCAGGTAAACGTTCAGATTCCCGAGAACGCGCCGGAAGGGTGCGCGGTCCCGATCACTGCGAAAGGGAGCCAACCAGTCTCCATCAGCATCCGCCAAGGCGGCGGGGTCTGCATCGATCCTTCCGCGGAAAGCTATGGTCAGCTCTCTTGGGAACGCACCGTAGCGATCGGAACCGATGCCGATGGCCAAACGGAAACGTTCACCGCCATCCTTACGGCAGCCCCCGGCATGGAAGCGCCCCCGCCGGGCGGCTCGAGTGCCTCGTCGCGTTATGTCAACTCGCCGCGGTATGCCGGCTTCTGTCCCACGCCGGGACACAGATCCCTGGATGCCGGCGCCTTGACCCTGCAAGGTCCGGGGTTCGGACCGGTGGTGGCGGGGGCTGCGGTGGTGAACGGCCATCGAGTAGTTCGCGCCACGCTTCCGCCGGGCACGATCCAGCCAGGCTTGTTCCAGGTGCGAGCCATCGGAAGCAGCGACATCGGCGCATTCGAATCGAGCCTCGAAATCGGGTCGGGCATCGGCGTCACGACGTCCCTTCCGGCGGGCACCCAGATAAACCCCAGGGCGCCGTTTACGGTGAACTGGACCGGCGGCGCTCCGAATGCACGGGTGACAATGAACGTTGTTACTCACCGGGGAGCGTGGGACTACTCCTCGTATGTCCAGACCCGGGCCTCAGCCGGAACAATTACGATGTACACAGACGGCTTCGGCTGGCTCCCGGTGGCGGCCCGTGGCCCCGTGGAGATTGTGCTGGACGTAACGCCCGATCCATCGCTGGAAACCGCCATCACAGCGCCCGGACTCTCGCTGGGCGGCCGACATACGTGGAAATATACATACCGCTTCGGCGGCCTGTGGATCCCGTAGGGCAGCGACGTGCGGAACTCATTTCAGCCTTCGACGAGGCAACAAACGATGCCGAAGCTGTACAGAGCCTTTCCTGCTCTTCTCCTCGCGACTTGTCCTGGTCTCTTTGCCCAGAAGCCGGTAATTTACCCGAACGGCGTGGTGAACGCGGCCTCCTATTCACGCAGCGTGAAAGGCGAGGCGCTGGTGGTCGGCGGAGCCATCTTCTCGATTTTCGGCGAAAACCTGGCCGCGTCAGAGCAGGAAGCGCCTGGCACGCCGCTGCCTATCGTACTCGGCGGGACTTCCGTCACGGTAGCCGGAATCGACGCCCCGCTGTTCTATGTCTCGCCCGGGCAAATCAACTTCCAGGCGCCCAATGCCATCAGCCGGCGGGTGGGGGAACGGGTTCCGGTAGTGGTCGCCACGGCCGCCGGCGCCAGCGATCCAGTACTTGCCTTTGTCCAACAGGACGCGGCCGGCATCTTTTCGCAGGGAGAAGGCGGGTGCGGGCAAGGAGTAGTCCAGAATGTGGCCGCCGATGGGAGCGTGAGTCTGAATACGCCTCTTAACAGCGCTTCGCCGGGAAGCTACGTGGTCATTTATGGCACCGGAATGGGGCCGCTATACTCGCCGCCAGAGGACGGCCACCCGGCGGGAACGGACCCGTTTACGGGAGTGCTGTTCCCGGCGATCGACCTGGGGATTGAGGGCTTTAGGTTCCACCTCAACGGACCAGTGTCGTGGTCCGGGCTGACTCCCGGACTGGTGGGCGTGCACCAGGTAAACGTGCGGCTTGACGACGACGCATTCGAGGGCTGCGCCGTTCCTGTGCGGCTGACTAGCCGAGTTATCGGTTCGGGCCCGCCAGCAACGATCAGCATCCGCAAAGGCGGCGGACCGTGCCAGGATGCGCCGAAGGTGAGCTTCGCAAATGTCGGCTGGCGCAAAATGATCACCACCTCGGACGACTCGCCGTCCGGCGTCGCGGAAGAACGGTTCACCGCCTCTTTTTCCTCGGCGCCCGAGAACCTGGCGGTTCCATTCCCCGATCCGGCCGATCCGCCGTCGCGAGGGTGCCCTTGCGGTGGGCTGCCCGTTCGGTATGCATCTCGCTGCAAACTGGCAGGCCTGACAGCGCTGGACGCAGGGGCGCTCAGGCTGGAAGGCGTGCCGGGAGGCCCTCTGACGGTGCTGCCCTCGCCGTCGATCGGTGAAGCTTCGTACGGGATGCCGCTGCCGCCGGGCAGCCTGGAGGGCGGGACGCTGCGGGTCACCGCGGCGGGCGGCGCCGGCGTGGGCGGCTTCGACACAGACGTGACTGTACCGGCGCCGATTGAGGTCACCACGCCGCTGACGCCGGGAACGGTGATCGACATCCGCCGGCCCTTCTCCGTGGATTGGAGCGGAGGCAGCCCGGATGCCGTCGTGCAAATGCAGCTTATCGCGTACCACGATCCGGAGGGCATTTTAGGCGCGGCCTGCACCTGCCAGGTACTGGCCTCCGAAGGCACGGTGGAGCTCGGTATGGGCCAGAACCTGGAGGGCGAGGTGCTGCTCCGGATCTTCAACAGGAGCGAAAACGCGGAAGTGGTGCTGACCGTCAGCCCGCGCATGAGCAAGCTGACGCGGGTCAGCGCCCCAGGCCTGACCCGCGAAGGCCGGCACGAATGGAGCTACGAGTACCGCTTCAAAGGACTGAAGATCCGATAGAGGCCAGAGAGGTTGTTATGCCGACTGGCTGGGGCGCATCTGTTGATCGGCGCCCGGACTGCCGCTCTCACCTTCCGCCCCGCCGTCTTGGATTCACAAGATGAGGCCGGCAGGACGCTACGGGTGGTCATTCCGTTCGACCGGATTCGCAATACAGGTGCCGGGACCGGTTTCAACACCTACGCCACCGGCGCTGGAGCATGGAACATCGTGTGGGTGCGCTGAGGCGGTTGTTCCGGAGCCGGAACCCTACGCACAACCACGAACGAGAAGCAACGTCTCAGCGTCGCCGGGCCAGAATCCCACCTGACGCAACTACGTTCGAAACGCGGCCGTGGCGTGCGCCAGAATGCGGTCTTCCGGGAGCGCTTTCGAGTAAACCGCAACTTCTTCCAGCCGTCCGGAAAACGGGTATAACAGGCGCGCCGGACCCGGGAACGGCGCGAACAGCGCGCGGCGTTCGCCGGTGATGCCGGCGAAGAGATCGAGGTTCGTCGCGAGCGCCGCCTTGTACGGCGTCACGGTCAGCTCGTAGCGAACGTGGCCAAAGTGGCGGCCCGCTGTGTACACGTAAAGAAACGCTTTGGCGGGGGTATAGGTAACCGCGAGATAGGTGGGCTCCGTCCGCACACTCGGACCCGTGTTCTTCGGGGAATCGACGTACGGCTTCTTTTCCGCCAGCCGAACGAAGGCCGTCCCGGTACCGACCCAGAGCTGCCACTGGTAAGGGGAGTTCGGGTCGCTCGGATTGTCGGGGCCCGCGTAAAGCGCATAGCCGAACTTCTTGGTCGCGGCCGGCGTCGCCGTGCCCGGTATCGAGGATTCGATCACGCAGAAGTACTTGCCGCGCGCATTGAGGCCCCATTCCGGAAGCGCCAGCGCCTCCAGCGTGAACTCCGGCGGATTGAGAGGACCGGAGGAGACGATCTTCACGAAGCCGCCCTGCACCCGGACAGACTTGGCCGGAAACGATGCCGCCACCGGCGGGAACAGGTCCAGCAGGGTAGGCTGGCCGAGGTCGAGCTTGATCGGACCGGCGGCGGGAGACCGGTGAGCGGCAGTGCCTTCCGGAAGCGGCGCGGCGGCCTTGTCGTAGGTCCCATCGCGCGATCCGGTGGCGTCGTCCGCGGTCGTCCCGGTTTCTTCCACCAGACGCCAGTAGCCCTCCGGACTCTCCTTCTTGACCTCGTCCGGATACTTCAGGTCCTCGGTGAGCGCGGCGACGACGTGAGAAGCGATGCGTTCTTCCCCGAGCGCCTTGTCGTAGATGGCGACCTCCCCGATGCGTCCCGAGAACGGATAGAGCATCTGGTTCGGCCCGGGGAGCGGAGGAAAAAGCGCCCGGTTCACATCCGTGATGCCGATCAGCAGGTCTCCGCTCACCGCCGGCTTGTACGGGAAGGCGTTGAGTTCCACCTTGGCCTGGTCGATATCCTTCTCCGGGAAGAACAGGAAGAGAAAGGCCTTCGTCCCGTCGAAGGTCGCGCCGATGTAGGTGGGGCGGCGGAAGACTTCCGTGGCGGGATTCGGCGCGTGCCCCATCCGCTTGAATTCGGTCCCCGTGCCCGCCCACAGTTGCCAGTGGTATTTGGAATTGGGATCGTTTGGATCGTCGGGGCCGGCGTAGATGGCAAAGCCGAGCTTCTTCGCGCCGCCGGGCTCGGAGGCGAGCGGCCCGGAGGACTCCAGCACGCAATAATACCGGCCGCGGTCGTTCAGCCCCCACTCGGGAAAGACCAGCGCTTCGAGGGTGAAGGACGCCGGGTTCAGGTTGGCGTCGAACGGCACGCGCACGAATCCACCCTGGACGCGAACCGATGTCGAGGCGGCGTCGGTTTGTACCAGCAGCGGCTGCTGAGCCAACCCGAGCTCGAGCTTGACCGGATTCGCGGCGGGGGAACGGTGCGGCGCGGGGATATCGGGCAACGACGACGAAACCTTACCATAAGTCCCGTCCGGCGATCCTCCAACCTCGTTCTTCGCGACCGTTCCGGACGCTTCGCGGAGCCGCCAGTGGCCCTTTGGCGAATCGCCGGCGACCTGGCCCGGGTATCCCGGCCCGAACGTGACATCGTCGAGCGCCAGGATCGTACCGCAGCCGGCAAAGCGAAACAGCAAGAGAACGGCGAGGACGGCAAGGGGCGTCAGCAGAAGATACCATTCGCTCATACACGGACTCCTTGTAGGCGATGCCGGCGCGCATGCGGCAGCGCCGGCGCTGAACGGGAGCGGTTAACCGATGGGCCGTTCCTCGACGCGCGGCGGTTCCCGGAGCGGTTCGGGCGCGCGGCAGCGCTCGTAGCGGCAAACGGGCTCGGGCGGCTTCGGCGGGCAGCACTTCTCGATCTGCTCACGCAGCGCCTCCTCGCGCTCGCGCGCCAGCGCCGCTTCGGCGTGAGTGGCCGCATAGAGCGCCGCCAGCGTCTCCGTGGCCTTCTTGATTGCGGTCTGCAACTCCGTTTGCAGATACGACTGGTTCACCAGGTGACAGGTGTTTCGCGAGATCTGCTCCAGCATGCAGATCATCGTGTCGTTCTGCTGCGAGTTGTGAAACAGCGCCTGGTTCGTGTAGACGCCCAGCGTGATCAGGGTTTTGAATCCTTGCTGGAGCGTGCCGTTGACGGAGTCCACCGAAGCGCGGACGGCGTCGGTAGCGGCCTTCAGAGCGTCCAGCTTGCCCTTGACATCGTCCAGGCGGCCGTTGACCCCGTCCAGCCGGGCATTCGCTCCCTTGAGTTCATTGTGGAAATCAGTTGCGGACGGCATGTCCGGTTGCTCCTTTCGTTCGTTCAGATTCCTTCGATCGCCGTGTTGGCGTGCGATGCGAGTCGGGTTTCGTTGAGGGCATAAGCATAGATGGCCACTTCCTGAATTCTTCCGGCAAAGGGATAGAGCTTCTGATTCGGTCCCGGAAAAGGTGTGAACAGCGATCGCCGGACGTCGGTGATCCCGATGAACAGATCGACGCCGGAAGCGGCCTTGTACGGCGCGAGATTGAGTTCGTATTTGAAATGATCGAGCTTGCGATCCTTGGTGTACATGTACAGGAACGCCTTGGTCCCGTCATAGGTCACGGCGAGGTAAGCGGGGACGGGGAGCACTTCCGGTCCGCGGTTCCGCTCGGCGGGCGGCGGCAGCGGCGTCTCATCCTTATAGGGTGTAACTTCGGTCAGCGGCTTAAACGTGGTCCCGAGGCCGTTTCCCACCCAGAGCTGCCAGTGATACGGCGTGTTGGGGTTGTTCATGTCGGCGGGACCGGCGTACAGAGCGTAGCCGAACCGTTTCCGCGTGTTCGGCTGAGCGGGATCGGGGCTCGACGATTCGATGAGGCAGTAGTATTTCCCGAGCACATTCAGGTTCCACTCGGGGAAGACGAGCGCCTCGAGCGTGAACTGGGGCGGGTTGAGCTGGCCGGCGTACGGCACGCGCGCGAATGCTCCTTGTACGCGTACCGAGGTCGCCGCCGTGTCCGAGGCCAGCAGGGTCGGCGGCCCGCCGACTCCCAGTTGGAGCACGATCGGGTTGGCGGCGGGCGAGCGGCGCTGGGCGTCGGCGGGCAGCGGGTTCGGCTCCTTGCCATACACGCCGTCGGGCGAGCCTGCCACCTGGTTCTTAGCGGCGGTTCCCGTGGTTTCGTTCAGCCGCCAGTATCCGGCAGGATTGTCGTTCTTGACTTCCTGCGGGTAGGGAATGCCGAACGTGGGTTCGGGGGGCGGCGGTTCCCCGGGTTCCGTCGTGCCGAACGAACCGCAACCCGAGAACCGGAACAGCAGTAGAACCGCGAGCGCGGCCAGAGGGGTCAGCAGCAGGTAGTATTCGTTCAAGGCCATCCTCCCAACCAGACGAACAGCAGAGCCGCGGCCGACAGCGTCGCGCAACCGGCCGATACGGCCCGGTTAAGGCTTACGGTCCCGATTCGGGCGATCGTTTCCCGCCGCGATTCGAGAATGAACCGCCCAGCCCCGTAAGCGGCCAGCGCAGCGAGAAAGAGCGCGCCGTCGAAAGGCAGGCGGTCCGAGACGGCCAGCGCTCCGCACAGAATCGACGCGGCCAGCCCCGCCTCCAGAAGCTGAAGGGGAAATCGCGACCGGCCCGCGCAACAGCCGTTCAGCAGGCAGCCGATCTTCGTGAAGATCATCCCTACCAGGAGGCAGACGGCGGCGGCATCCCAGAAGGCGCCCAGCGGTAAATGGAAGGCTTTCGCCAGTGGCAGCGAGGTCAGCAGCGCCCCGGCGAGACCGCCAAAGAGCGCCGCGCCTGCGTCGGACTTGCGCAGTATCCGGCCCGGCTGCCGGCGGTAAACGGACCAGTGGAGGCCGACGAACAGCAGCCTGGCCCCCAGCATGGCGGGCAATGCCAGCAGCAGCATCGCCGCGTTGACTCGCGCAGGATCCAGGCCCCGCGAGCCCGCCCAAACTGTTCCACTGAGAATACCGGCCACGATGCCCAGGTACAGCATCGCAACGTACGGCCGGAACCTGGCGCCCGTAAACCCTCCCCCTCCGTTCCGTTCGTCGAGCGGTGATCAATCATACCAGCGCTTCAGCGAAGAAACAAGAGCGAAAGCGGGACGCCGCACGTAATGGCGACATCGGCGAGGTTGAACACCGGCCACCAGCCGAGATTGACAAAGTCGGTGATGGCGCCCCGCCGGAGACGGTCGAAAAGATTGCTGGCTGCGCCGCCGATGGCCGCACCGAGGCCGATCTGCGCGGGCAGCCGCTGGAAGAACCCCGAGGAGGCGGCTAGCACGATGACGGCCGTCACGGCCGCGAAGATCGCCGGCGGAAGCAGGCTCCCGCGAGCCGGCGTCTCGACGCGCGTGATGCGCAGACCCCGGACCACGGCAATGCTCTCTCCGGCGGCCAGGCGCGCCCGCGCCAGGTTCTTCGTGAGCTGGTCCGCCGCCACAATGAGCACGGCGGTGACAAGCGCTATCGTTTCGCGATTCCTCCCGACTTACTATAGAGGTTTGAAGATCCTTGACGTCGGGTGCGGCATCAATAAATACCCGGGCGCGATCGGCATCGATCGGAATCCAGCCGCCCGCGCCGACGTCATCTGCAATCTCGATCGCTTCCCCTACCCGTTCCGCGACAGCGCTTTCGACGAACTGCACGCCGTCCACGTCATTGAGCACCTTGAAGACGTCGTGCGCACGATGGAGGAGTTCCACCGCCTGGTCCGTCCCGGCGGCAGGATACGCGTCGTGACGCCGCATTACACCGACTTCAGCTCCTTCTGCGACCCCACCCACCGCTGGCACCTGAACACCTTCTCGTTCCGCTACTTCGGCGAGAACCACGGCGGCTTTGGCTATTACACCGGCGCGCGGATGCGCGAGATTTCCGTTCGCGTGAAGCTACTTGCTCTGTGGAGGTACGCCGGACTCGAAGGGCTGGTAAACCGGTCGCGCCGCTTCCGCCGTTTCTGGGAGCACTACCTGTGCTACATGGTGCGCGGGAAGGTGATGGAGTTCGAGTTCGAAGTTACGAAGTAGTGCTGTCGTTGCTATACCGGACCGCGGACGCGCTGCGCCATTACCGCCGGCGCCGCCGGTGGCAGGCCGACCAGGCCTTGGGCCGGCGCGGCGAGGACCTGGCCCACCGCTATCTGCGCGAGCGCGGCTTCATCGTCGTGGCGCGCAATCACCGCGCTCGCTCCGGCATCGGCGAACTGGACATCGTGGCGCGGGACGGCGAGATGCTGGTTTTCGTGGAAGTGAAGTCGCGCCGGACCGATGAGTTCGGCAGTCCCGATCGCGCCATCGACCCCGATAAGCGGGATCGTCTGCTGCGCGCCGCCCGGGACTACGTCCGGCGGTCCGGCGCGGATTGGAAGCAGGTCCGGTTCGACGTCATCAACGTCGTGTTCACCGAGCCGCCATCAATCACTCACCTGCGCGACGTGTTCCACGTCACGACGGCGCCGTTCCTGTAGTAAGCGTGGATCCGGCTAGCTCTGGCGGAGGGCGGTGAAAAGATGGGTCCGGTTCCCCGCAACTGGCGCCGCGTCAGCGGACGCCGGGCGTTATTCCACGGCCTCGCGGAGGCTCTTCACCAGGCGCTCGGCGACCTTCTTCGGCCCGCCGCGCCGGATCACGCCGAGGAACCTCTGCGAGTCGCCGGCTTCCGAGGCCCACAACACGTGCGCGCCGCTGGAATCGACGATGGTGACGCTGCCGGCGAAGCCGGCCTTCATGCCCAGCGTGAGCTTGGAACCGATGTCGCTGCGATCTTCGGCGCTGCCCTTCATGATGGCGTCTGCGTCTCCCCGGTCCGTCACGACGGCGAGGCGTCTGGGCATCTGTTTGCGGATCTCGTCCGCAATGTGCCGGTGGAGATCGTTGTCCATCGCCTCGATGTAGAGTTTTCGAACCGCTCGGATATTCGGCCGTTCCGCCGGCGTGCTTGCAGCGGCCGGCTGCGCGGGAGGTTCAGGTTCCGGAGCGGCCTGCGGCGTGGGTGCGGGGGCGGCCGGGACTTCGTGCGAGGGGCCGGTCTCGCTCGGCGGCGGCGCGGGCTTTGTCGGTTTGGCTTTCGCCCGCGCGGACGCCGCCGGCTTGGCGGGGCCCGGCGGCGCCGCTGTCTCGCCCGACGAAGGATCGGGAGCGGGAGTGTACACGGCGAAGGGCGCGGCTGGTCGCGGCTCGGAGGGCTCGGAAACAGCGGGCGCCTCCTCGACGGAAGGCGGCGCCACGGGAAAAGGAGGTTGCGGTTCCTCCACGGGAGGCAGCGCGGTCTGAACTGGCTGCTGCGCAGGGACCGGTTCGCCTCCACGCCGCGCGACGAGGAATGCGCTCAGCGCCAGCGCCAGCGCGACGCTCGCGATGATGGCGGGCAGCCACCTGATCCATCCCCGACGCGGCGCCGCCGCCGGAATGGCGCCAGGCGCGGTCACCGGCGCCGCTTCGGCGTGCGCCGCGCGGCGGGGACTTTCAACCGGCTTTTCCGCGGCGGGCACGGCGGCTTTGACGGCCGGCGTGGAAGCCGGCTCCCGGCGCGTCGGTCGGCCGAACGCTCCGCTAGCCAGCGCGTCGTGGAACTCCTGCGCCGTTTGATATCGATCGCCAGGCTGCTTGGCAAGCCCTTTTTGAACGATTTCTTCGAGCCCCTCCGGCGCGGCGAGGCCAAGCTCTCCCAACGAAGGCGGAGCCTGCTTCAGATGCGCCTGCATCAGCCCGAAATCGGTCTCCGATACAAACGGCAGCCGGCCGGCCAGCATCTCGAAGAGTACGACGCCTGCCGAGTAGAGGTCGGAGCGGATGTCGGCCTCCTCGCCGCGAATGCGCTCCGGGGCGATGTACTCCAGCGTGCCGATCAGCCCCCCGGTGCGCGTCATCCGTGTGGATCCCACGATCCGCGCGATGCCGAAATCGGTCAGCTTCACGCTCCCGTCGCCCGTGATCATGATGTTCGCCGGCTTGATATCGCGGTGCATCACGCCGATGGCGTGGGCGTGCGCCATACCCCGCAGCGTCTGCCGCAACACGTGCGCCGAGAAGTCCGCCGGCAGCCGGCCCGACGCCGCGATCATCGCCTCCAGCGTTTTGCCGCGAACGAACTCCATCACCATGAACCACTGCTCGCGCTCCTGAAAGAAGCCGTAGAGCGTGGCGATAGAAGGATGGTTCAACTTCGCCAGCGTTACGGCCTCCGCTCGAAAACGCTCCAGAAATTCCGGCTGGCCGGTGATTTCGGGCCGCAGCATCTTGATCGCGACGGGACGCTCAAGCATCAGGTCGATCGCCTCGTGCACTTCGCCCATGCCTCCGGCGCCGAGTCTGCGCACAATTCGATAGTTGCCGATCGTCTGCCCGATCATTTTCAGCGGAAATCGCAGCGTCGCAGCCGACGCCCTGCCACTCGCCCTGCTCACGAGTTTATGGCATCCTGCCGCTGGTTGAAAGTGCCAGTACCCCGGAGGGACCCCGGAGGGCGCGCCGCTCTCGCCGACTGCGTGCTCGCAACCAAGCTCCTGGCCCGCTCCTGGCCGGCAGCGCGCGGCGAATGTGGCCCGCGAGCCTCCTGACGGAATCGCCGCATCGCGGAGACGCGGGTCTTTATCCCGCCGGGGAATCCGCGCGGAACGAGTAGTTGCCTTCGATGAACTGCCGGACATACCAGTTCATCACCTCGGCTGTCGACATGTACATGTCCAACTGGCTGGTGCAGGCGATCATGCGGCCGAGTATGTCCAGCTTGGCATCCGTCTCCTCGGGCGAGCCTCGCCGGAACCATGCGTTCACCAGATCTCCGCGCCGGTCGACCAGAAAACCGAAGTGAGCCAGGCAGGCTTCCACAAAACAGGCGCGCAGGTTCCGCCGCGACCAGGTCGCGCCGCCGCCCATGAAGCGGAACGCGATGTAGTTCTGCGCCGCCTGATCCGAGAGCGAGGCGTCCACCAGCGCAAAATGATACGCGAGCCTGGAGTTCAGGTTCAGATACTCCGCCGCCACCAGGAGATAGCTGCGTTCGCCCAAGCCTCTGATGGCGCCGCTTTGCGGCGTGAGCGAGCTGGCCATGACGCTCGCCAAGTCCGAAAGGCTCGCCGGCATCGCTCGAGTCCAGGTGACTCGCGGATGGGTGACGCCTTTCCACAGGCTCTGAAACGGGCGCGACACGATCTGCGCCGGCGTCACAACCGCCGCCCGCGGATCCGCCAGCGACATGCCGCCTCCTAGGTCCAGCACGACGAGATCCATCGGCACGCTGGAGTCCAGCCTCTTTCCGTAGCCCGAGTCGGGATGCGCTTCCAGGTCGTTCACCTCGAACATCGCCGCCACTGCTTTCTCGTGGCAGTAGCGCAGGACGTCGTGCGTCGAGCGGCACCGGGACGGCCGGAAGTTGACGCCCGACGGATCCACCAGGTTCAGCGCCAGTAGCCTCTGGCCGATCGCGTCTCCGCTGCGGGCGCGCACGTCGTCGACGCGGTGACCCGCGACCGCGCGGCGCGGCCAGAATGCCCCTGGATAAAGCTTCGCCTGTACCGCGTCCAGGCTCACGGGATCGCCGGGACGCAACCGTTCGAACGCCCCCTGCATCAGGATTACCGACGGAACCTTGAATTCCCGCAACAGCGCGGCCACGTGGCCGGTAACATTGCCGGAGTCCGCCACTAGCGCCCCGATGCGCGTGAAGAACTCGACCATCGCGGGCGAGGGGCGCCGCACAAATACGATCGCCCCCTCCGGAGCGGACCGGATCGCGTTCGCGTCCTCCGCGAGGTAAACGGGTCCCGAGACGCGTCCGGGATACACCGTGCGGCCTCCGGACAAGACCGGCGCCGCGCGGACGCGCGCCGCCTTCGTGCGCGAGGAGTCCACCAGCGCCAGCGGCCGCGATTGCAGAATCCAGAGGCGGTCGTCTCGATCCAGCGCCCACTCGACGTCCTGGGGCGCGCCGAAATGTTGCTCCAGCCGCACGCCCCATTGCGCCAGCGTGCGCAAGTGACGATCCGCGACGGCGGCCGCGGCGGCGGAATCGCCTGGAACGTCCGCCCGCGCCAGTCCCCCGCCCGCCTGCGCCACCAGTTGATCCGGTTTTTCCACCACCTGCCGCTCGATCGCCGGGAACGGCGGCTTGCGCGAAAGAATGAACAGGTCGGCCGGCATCCGGCCGCTGGCGATCTCCGGACCCAGGCCGCGCGTCGCGGTCACCCACAGAACCTTGTTGCGCGGATTCGCCGGATCGCGCGTGTACATGATCCCGGAAGCGGCCGCCGCGACCATCGGCAGGAACAGCACCGCCAGCGGCGCGTCCACCTCGGCCACTCCCGTCGAGAGGCGGTAGAAAATCGCCTGCTCGCTGAAGCGCGCCGCGATCACTTCGCGATAGGCCTCCAGCGCCTGGTCCGGCGGCGCGTTGAGAATGGTGAGAAATTGGCCTGCGTACGTGCGCCCGGCTTTCTCTCCCGCTTCGCCGACCGCGCTGGAGCGGACCGCGAGACCCGCCCCGGCCGGATCGAGCAGCCTTGCGCGCTCGGTGATCGCGACTTCCACCGCCCGCGGCATCGGCAGCGCCATCACGCGGCGCATAATCCGCTCCGACGCCGCTTTCAACGCCTCGGAGTCCTCCAGATCCAACGTTCGGAAGACATCCCGAAGTTCCCTCCACAGCGGGATCCCACAGAACTGGCGATACGCTTCCGTGGTGAGAACGAATCCGCCCGGCGCCGGCAGCTCCATTCGGTTCTTGATCTCGGCCAGCACCGCGGCTTTCCCGCCCGCCTCCGCCGCGTGCTCGGCCGTGATCTCCCGCAGCGAAACGGCCAATCTGGGCGCCGTCATCTCCTGGAGTTCGGCAATGTAGCGCTCCACTTCGCGCCGCTGTTCCGCCAGCCCGGACCACAGCGCGCCGAACCGCGCGCCACTGATGTCCTCGAGCTGCCGGACGATCCCTTCGGCCTTTTCGTAGATCGCGTCGACGCGGTTCTGGACGATGTCGCGGCGCGGTGGAATGAACTGAAGGTCTTCCTGAAGACCCGCCAGCACCTCCAGGCACTCGTTATTGAGCGTCAGCAGGGTCCGGAAACTCTCGTAGCGGCGCCGGATCGACGCCTCGGGATCCACCGCCGCTTCCGCGGGTTTTCGTCTCCACCACCGGAAGCTCATTCGTCAAGCCTCATTCTACGCGCCAAGCGCGAGAGGCAAGCCTGGCCGCCATGCCGGACCGCCGCGGCGGATGCTCTCTAGTGGGCAGCCACCCGCCTGCCGCCGAACAGCCATGCCGTGACCAGGTCGATTCCGAATCCCGCAATCGCCGAGATCACGACGGCGATGATGCCGTACGCCAGCGCGTGCTCGTGCGACAGGCCGGCGAGCCACGCCGGAAAACCCGCCGCCTCCACCTTGAGGTCCTGGGACGCCACGCCGACCACCGCGCGGTCGCGGCACTCATAAGCGCGCACCTGGTATACGCCGGCGTGCGCCCGCTTGGGCAATCGGAAATCCACCGAATAGGGCGTCGCTCCGCCCGCCGGCGTCCCCATTTTCACTCCGTCGCGGACCAGTTGATACAGGCCCTCCTGCGCCTTCAGCGTAAGCCAGCTCGCCAGAACGATGTCGGTGTCCTGGTGCGGCTCGATGTGCATCTGGTGCTTGATGGCGGCTTCGTCGAGCTGGTGCTCTTCCATCGCGTTGCGGCTGAGGAAGTATCGAACCGCGCCATCGCTGAACCGCAGAAAAATGGATGGCACCCCGGAGACGTGCACCTTCCCGGAATTGATCCAAATGGGCCCCGCCCTCGTTTTGCGATTGAACGTTTCCTCTTTCTCGCCCCCAACCACCAGAACGACTACCTTCGATCCCTCGGCAACCTCGCCCTCGATCTGCACTCGCGCTCCGCTGTAGAAGGCGTCCATGTGAATCGTTTCGGGGGCCACTTTCAGCGTCGGCCTGCGGCGCTCCGGAATAACCGGCGCCGCCGCCAGCCCCGCCGTGACCGTTAGCAATATCAAGGTTCGGCGCGTCATGGCTAGTGCGTCTTGGCGGGATGCGCCAGCAGCGTGGCTGGCGTGAGCGTCAGCCCCACCGCCATCTGAATAGTCACTATGAGCACGATGCTGGCAAGAATGATTTTGAGGTGGTCTCCGTTGAGGTACCGGTTCACCCGCGCTCCCAGTTGCGCCCCGATGGTCGAACCGGCGGCCACCAGCAGCGCCAGCACCAGGTCCACCGTGTTGTTGGTCACCGCGTGCATGATCGTCATCCCGGTACACGTGAAAAGGATTTGAAACAGGTCCGTCCCCACCACCACCCGCATCGGCATCCGAAGGATGTACACCATCATCGGCACCATGATGAAGCCGCCGCCCACCCCCATGATGGCGGCCAGCAGCCCCTTGATCCCGCAGAGCAGATACGGCGCGAAGATCGAAGCCTGAATGCCGGACTGCGGGAAGTTGATCTGAAGCGGGAGCTTGCCGAAGACGCCGACCGGACGCACGGTGGTGGCCGCCCGCGGGACCAGCGATCCCCGGCGGAGGCTGTGCAGTCCTTCCACGAACATGTACGTACCGACCCCCGCCAGCACCACGATATAGGTCAGTGTGATGAAGAGGTCGGCCGTGCCCGCGGCGCGTAGTTCCTTGATCAGCCGCACCCCAACCCATGCGCCGCTCAGCCCGCCAAGCAGCAGCAGAGCGCCCATCCGGTGATCGACGTTGCCCATGCGAAAGTGCGCCGCCATCCCCGAGGAGGACGTCGCCACGATCGCGCACGTGTCCGAGGCCGCCGCAACCGTCGGCGGCACGCCGAGCAGCATCAAGATAGGCATCAGCAGGAAGCCGCCCCCGACGCCCAGTAGCCCGGAGAGAAACCCGACCAGCGCCCCGGCGCCGCTCACGGCGAAGATGTTGATGCTGATTCCAGCAACGGGCAGGAAGATCTCCATTGCGATATTCTTATAAGAAAGTCGGCCCCGCTTTCCCCATAATATGGGGCCATCAAGAGTATACATCGACCAGGACGCCCGATTGTAGTATTTTTGACCGGAATATCTGTAGAAGAATTCGACACCGGCTGGCGCCATGGAGCTGGCGCAGCGCGCCACCCGCATGGCCTGCCTCTGGAGCGGGGCCTTGCGCGCCGGCAAAGGGAGGTGATCGAATCGCATGCTTCTCCGGGCGGTAGCCATCTGGTTTGCGCTTGTGGCGGTGGCGATCGCCAACGGCGCGGCCCGCAACGCCTGGATTATGCCGCGCTTTGGCGAACTGGCGGCTCACGCCCTGAGTACCGTCTCTCTCTGCGCGGCGATCTTCGTCGTGTCCTGGCTTTCCATCCGCTGGCTGCGCCCGGCCGGTCCGCGAGCCGCCTTGCGCATCGGCGGCCTGTGGCTCCTGCTGACGGTCGCCTTTGAGTTCCTCGCCGGGCATTACCTTTTCGGAAACCCGTGGAGCCGACTGTTCGCCGACTATAACCTCCTCGCGGGGCGCGTCTGGGTATTCGTGCTCGCAACCACGTTGCTGGCCCCGCTCCTGGCCGGCCGCGCCCGCCGAATGTGGCCGGCTCGCGCTTGACGCTGAGGCACACGCCCTGGGAAGCAATGGCATTCCAGTTGCCCGTTTCTTCCAGCGCGGAGCAGACACAATCGCCGTCGAAGGAAATCGCCGCTTCCATCGAGGAGAGTCTGGAACGCCTTCTGGCCTTCGAGCCGGTTGCCTTCCCCGTGATCAGCTTGTACTTAAACACCCAGGCGGACCAGCACGGCCGCGACAACTTCGCTCCGTTCCTCACCAAGGAACTCGCCGCCCGCGGCAAGACCATCCCGCCCGGCTCGGCCGAACGTGAGAGCTTTGATCAGGATGCGCAGAAAATCCTCGGCTTTCTCGAAAACGACCTGACGCCGGAGGCCAACGGCGTTGCGATCTTCGCCTGCGCGGCGGCCGATCTGTTCGAGGCGATTCAGCTCTCCGCGCCCATCGACGAGCACAAGCTCTACGTCTACCACCAGCCGCACCTTTACCACCTTGCGCGGCTGGAGGACGAGTATCCGCGCTACGCGGCCGTGCTGACCAACTCCAACTCCGCGCGCATCTTCGTCTTTGGCCTGGGCGAGACCATCTGGGCGGAGCAGGTGAATGGAACGAAGGTGAACCGCGTGAAGGTGGGCGGCTGGTCGCAAGCGCGCTATCAGCGGCGCGTCGAGAACGCGCAGCGCGACCACGCGAAGGAACTGGTGGCCGCCCTCGACCGCGTCGTGCAGGAGGACCAGGTCAAGCATGTGATTCTGGCCGGCGAGCCGCAAACGACGGCCGTTCTCCGGGACCAACTGCCGAAATCTATCGCCGGCCTGGTGGTCGATGTACTGAAGATCGATTTGAATGCTTCCGACCGGGAGGTGTTCGAGGCAACGCTCGATCGGCTGCGCCAGGAAGACGCCCGGACGGACGCGGAAAAGGTGGAGCGCCTGTTCTCGGAATACCGCGCGCGGGGCTTGGCGTGCGTCGGAATGCAGGACACGCTCGAAGCCTTGGCAAACGGACAGGCGCACGAATTGCTGATCAGCGCTTCGCTCGAACAGACCCGCGGCGGCGAGGAAGCGGTGGACGCGACGCTGGCGCCCGAGACGCCGGACTCCGAAGGCGGAACCGGCAGCGACGAGCCCCGTTCCGTCCACGTCTCCGACCTGCTCGTAACCAAGGCCGGGCAGACTGACGCCGCCGTCACGTTCATCCAGGATCCGGCGCTGCTGGAGTCCGTCGAAGGCGTGGGCGCTTTCCTCCGCTGGCGGTAAACCCGCTCCTATCCGCCGCTGCGCGTCCCGGAACCTGAAATAATGTACCGCGATGCGCTATCACTGCCTCGTGTTGAGTTCCGCGCTCGCGTGCGCCATAGCCGCGGGCCAAACTGCCTCCGAGCTGGATTTCCTCACCGGCCTCACCGAATTCCACGACGTCCGCGAGACGCTGCCCCGCTACATGAAGGCCGAGGCCCGGAAACTCCTGGACGCGCGCCGGCAAACGGTCGAGCGGATCGCAACGGCCGCGGACGTGGACGCGCGGCGCGCGCACATCCGAAAGAGCTTCCTGGCCGCGCTCGGCGGCTTGCCGGAGCGCTCCCCCATGAATCCGCGCGTCGTCGGGCAGATCGACCGCGGCGACTACCGCATCGAGAAGATCGTCTTCCAGAGCCAGCCAGGCTTCTTCGTCACCGCCAACCTCTACCTGCCGAAGAAGGGTGCGCCGCCGTACCCGGCCGTCTTGTACCCGCTGGGGCACGAACCCGGCGGAAAGGCTTACCCGGTCTGGCAGCAGATGCTCGGCTCGCTGGCCGCTAAAGGATACGTTGCGCTCACCTGGGACCCCCTCGGCCAGGGCGAGCGGGTCCAGCTTTGGGACCGGAGCACCGGCGAGCCGCGGCTCGGCAACTCCACCACCGAGCACACCGTCATCGGCCTTCAGTGCCTGCTGGCGGGCGACAACCTCGCGCGCTACACCATCTGGGACGGCATGCGCGCCCTCGATTACCTGCTGTCGCGTCCCGAGGTGGATCCGAAGCGCATCGCCTGCGCCGGCAATTCCGGCGGCGGCACCCACACGGC
Source organism: Bryobacteraceae bacterium (assembly GCA_026129905.1). GTDB lineage: Bacteria > Acidobacteriota > Terriglobia > Bryobacterales > Bryobacteraceae > JAHCHE01. Next base: position 74,287 of record JAHCHE010000013.1, read on the forward strand.
CTACCTTTCGGCGCTGGACGACCGCATTCAGGTGGCCGCGCCTTCCTGCTACATCACCTCCTGGTGGCGGCTGCTGAACACCATCGGCCCGCAGGACGCCGAGCAGAACCTGCCGCCGTGGCTCGCCGACGGCCTTGACCACCCCGATTTCCTCCTCGCCTTCGCGCCAAAACCCTACCTGGTGCTTTCGGCGATCCGCGACTTCTTCTCCATCTCCGGCGCGCGCGAATCCTACCGCGAGGCGCGCGCCGTCTACGAGAAGATCGGCGCGGCCGAGCGTATCCGCATGGTGGACGCCGACGACGGCCACGGCTATTCCAAGCCGCGCCGCATGGCCGCCTACCAATGGTTCGCCCGTTGGCTGAAAGGCGCCGAGGACAACGAGCCCGAGCCTGAGATTCCGCTCTCGAGCGTTGAAGAGCTGAACTGCACCGACTCCGGCCAACTCGCTACCTCGCTCGGCGGCGAGACCGTCTACACGCTGAACCGCAGGCGCGCCGCCGAAGCCATCCAAAAGCGTCCCGCCTTCGACCTCGCCGAGGTCCGCCGTCTCTCTGCCTTCGAGCCGCGCCCGGGCCAGGTGACCGCCTGGCCGTACGGCGCCATCGACAGGGACGGCTTCCGCATCGAGAAGTGGGTCTACGAAAGCGAGCCCGGCATTCTGCTTCCAGCGCTGGTATACGCGCCGTCTGGCGAGGGCCGCAAACCCGCCGTCATCATCGCCGACGGGCGCGGCAAGTCGAATGCCGCCGCCGAGGCCGAAGCGCTGGTTCGAACCGGAACGGTCGTTCTATCCGTCGACCTGCGCGGGCTCGGTGAAACCCGTCCCGAGGAAGCCACCAAAGGCTCGGAGTGGATCCGCTACTTCGGCGATTTCGACAGCGCGATGACCGGCCTGCTGATCGGCCGCCCGCTGCTTGGCATGCGAGCGCGCGATTTCCACCAGGCCGTCAACCTACTCGCCGCGCGCGCCGACGTGGACCCCGGACGCATCGCTGCCATCGGCCGAGGTTCCGCCGCCGTGCCCGCGTTGCACGCTGCGGCCCTGGATCCGCGCATCGGAAAACTCGCGCTGGACGACATGCTGGTCTCCTATCGCGCGGCGGTGGAATCCTACGCCCACCGGCAGTTGTTCGAGAACGCCGTGCGGGGCGTCCTGAAGGCGTACGACCTGCCCGACCTCGCGGCCGCTCTGAACCCCCGCCCCGTCTGGATCGTCGACGCCGCGGACCCCATGGGCCGCACCCTGGCGGAAGAATCGGTCCGAAGCGAATACGGCCCGCGCGCGGCCGCCGTCCGCATTGTCCGCCGCGGTCCTAACGAGTCTGCCGCCGCGACGTTTCTCGCGATGCTGAAGTAGCCGCGATCTTCTGGCCCGCGGCGTTTCGCGCCTGGTCCCAGACGTCCGGATTGTTCTTCCAGATCTCGGTGTCGAGCATGGCCGCCCGGCCGAACGGGTTCTTGTAGATCACGCCGTTCACCAGCGCGTCGGAAGCGTCCTTGCTTCCGGTGCGCTCCTCCAACAGCCGGAAGTACTCGTAATCCTGCAAGCCGCGCCGCTGCGCCTTCAGTCGGATGCTCGCGACCGGATCGCGGTAGCCCATCACCGCGCCGCGATAGATAAGCTGGCCGGAGCCGTTGTAGATCCGCCCCGGCTCCTTGAAGTTCTCCGCCTCATACCACGACGCGAAGGCGTTCCAGTCGAACTCCCACTCCACCCAGCCCGACCGGTATTTCCAGCCGGCCCAGCCGATCGCGCGGTTGACCAGAAGGTCCAGGTCCAGAAACGTGTTGGAGCCGCAGCCGGAGTTCTTGCGCTGCTCGTAGATCATCGGCCCGTAGAACCACGCCTCGACGCCCCGCTGCCGGAAGTGGTTCACCGTGTCGATGTCGAACGCCACCGTGTGGCACACCCACAGCTCCACCTCGGCCGAGAGTTTCTCCATCGCCTCCCGCGTGTAGCCGCCATCCACCCGATATTTGAACCAGCCGCGGCCCATTGCCTCGTGAAGAAGCCGCCCATAGTAAAGCATCTTCTCGTACGCGGCCTCGTAGTACGATTCGTCGAGCCCGTCCAGAAAGGCGACCTTCATCACCTTGCGCCATTCCGGCTTGCCGTCGAGATGCTCCCGCACCTGCCGCGCCGTCTCTTTCCACACCGCCTCGTACTCCGGCGTCCGACCCCCTTCGGGCAAGGCCATCGGCCACGCGCGGCTCCTCGATTCGCCTTTTTCGATATCGAACGGCAGCATCAGGTGCGAGACCGGAACGCCGTAGCCCGGGCCCCGGTACCCGTGTGTTTCCGTGAACGCAGACCCGTCAAGATAATGAGAAATTCGCCGGTCGTATTCGGTCCAGTCGAGCGAGACCTTCGTCCCGGAGACGCTCAGCTTCGGGCGGTACGCGTAAATAAGCGGATGAAAACGGTGCTGGCGCGCGATCTGGTAATAACGCAGTTCTTCATCAGGCGGCATCTGCCGCATCGAGCCGTTCCAGATGTCGCCCTTCAGGTTCGTCTCGTGCGGCAGCGCGAAATCCCATAGGTCCAGGGTGACCTCGAGGGCGTCCTGACCGCCCTTCCACCGCACCGGCAGCTTCCCCGAGTAGCGTCCCGGAGGCGCGGCGGCGCGTTCGTAAGGCACGTAAATGTCGATCCACAGCGCGTGGTTCTTCTGGCCGGGAATGTTGTTATAGAGGTCGGGGATCGAAAATGGAAACGCGGTCCCCAGCCGCGCCGGACGCTTCGGCATCAGCGCGTCCGGATACCACGCCGGCCCCAGCGACGTGCCCTCGTAGCCCGTGGACGGTCGCCTTACCTGGACGTACCACTCCTTGAACAGCTCCACCGTCCAGCCCGCCGCTTTCCCGTCGGCGGAGTGTCTCAGCTCAAACGCGTCGGCGTCAACCTCATCCACCGGTTCGCTTGCGTCGATGATGACCTGGAACGACACGTATTCGTTGCGCGCAGCCTTCAGCGAAATGGTTTGGGACGCCGCGTTCCAGAAGGAGTTTGAGGCGCGGTAGTCGCCGGTCGGGTAGTCGCGATGGATGTCCTTCCGGTCTTCGAGCAATTTGCCCGTGACGGGATTGACCCGAACGCCGTCGCCGACGGCCCAGACGGTCACCCCCGCGGGGCAGGCCGGCGCCAGCGCCAGTGCGAAGAGAAGTGCGAGCGCTCTCATTTCATCCTTCCTGTTGAATCCCGCGCGTCACCGTCTCCAGAAACTCGCGCGCGCGCCGCGCCAGCGCATCCACTCCGTCCGCGGTCTTGGGGCGCTCCAATAGCGGCTCGAAGATGTTCTCGCAGGCCAGCGGCATCGTCAGCCCGGTCCGCGCCACCGGCGTAAGCAGCCGGTAGTGATCGATCTCGCCGAAGCCCGGGCCGCAATCCTCGTCCTTGGGCCAGTTCCGGTGATCCTTAATGGCGAACGCGCGGATGTCCCGCCAGCACTCCTGGATGTCGGGAATGGGATCGTTGTCCTCGTAATCGAGCACGTTCCCGGCGTCGTAACACATCAGGACGGCCTCCTCGCCGGTATCCCGCAGCATCCTGCTGATCATCTGGCCCGTCGCCGTGTTGCCGCCGTGCTGCTTCACCACCACCGTTACGCCGGCCTTTCTCGCGATCGGCCCGACGTATTTCAGGCAGCGAATCGCGTTCTCATACTCCCCCGGCCGCGTTCGGCCGAACGTCAGCACAAACGGAATCCTAGCCGCCGCCGCCTGTTCCACCCGCATCGCGTGCAGCTTTCCCGCATCGGGCTCTTCGAGGTTGACGGTGGAGAACATCATTACCGGCTCCAGCCCCGCGGCCCGCGTTGTTGCGGCGAGGTCGGCGGCCGCCTTGGGCGGTTCAGATGGCTCGATCAGCGGCGCCCGCTTCCCGCTTTTGTCCGGATGGTTGTTGCCCCACGCCGCGAACTTGTAGCCCGCGCTGGCGATGCCTTCCAGCGCGCGTTCAAAAGGAAACGGCGAATAGGGCAGGGTCATGCAGGCGATCTGAAACTTGGTGAGCGCGCCGCTCTGCGCCAGGGCAGGCCGCGCCAGCGCGCCGATTCCGAGCTTAAGAGAATCCCGTCGTGTCATATGGATTCCATCATGCATCAACCGCGGACGGCACGGCGCGGCCAGGCGTCCGGTGCTATCCTACAGATGCGGCAGGAGGGCTTGTGGAATCCGGGCCTGTCTTCTGTGACAATCGGGCGGAAGATCGGTACGTGTTGTGTTTCTCGAAGCAGGCATCGGATGGAGAAACCACTTGCGAAGGAGGCTGGCGACAAGGTCGAACTGAAGCCGGAGACATTGCTGGCGTATGAGATGCATATCGCTTCAGTTGACTCCGCCGGCGACCAGCTTCAGCGCGACGATCGCCAGTTTCTCTGGGCGGACGCGTGTCCCGAAAGGATTGCCCAACTGAACAGCCTGAAGCGCGCCGCTGAAGAACGCGGCGGTGTACGTCGTCGGGGAAGACTGCGCCGTAACCTGGTGGGACTGAGCACCGCTGTCGGACCAAGTGACGCTGGCGCTGCCGCTGATAACGACGCTGTTTGCCTTCACGGCATTGTTATCGGGAAAGCTATGCTTCCGGAAGTGAGGGTCTGGTTGGGTACAACGAAGGGATTGGAGCACTGGGCGGCCCCGAGCGGCGCCAGCAGGTTCCCGGCGACGAGGCAGAGTCCGAACCGGACCACGGCGGCGGCGCCACGCAATGGCGACGGCGTTGGCATGGCAGCCCGATCCCGACGGTACTGTTGGTCCAGAGTGGATTTGTGCCGCTCCACTGGCCCCAGGCGGGGCCGGCGCGGATTCTGTCGAGCTCGGCCGGGTGGACGTGGGCGAGTTCCTGGTTCTCTGAATCACGGCGCCGTGTCAATGCCGCTGAAAAGCTCTCGCCCTCACGATTTCAAGCATCCATGTTCAACGACGCGAGGCAATCTTCGATCGTGTCGATGGCGAAATCGGCCTGGTCGCGGGTGATGACCAGCGGCGGCGAGAGGCGGATCGTGTTCGGCCCGGCGCCGAGTACCAGCAGGCCGCGCTCGAACGCCATCCGCACCAGGCGGTCGCGCGCTTCCGGCGCCCGTTCCCGCGTTGCCTGGTCGCGCACCAGCTCGATACCGATCATAAGCCCCAGCCCGCGGACCTCGCCGACCATCGGATAGCGGCGCGGCCACTCGCGCAACCGGTTCATAATGTGCGCGCCGATCCGCGCCGCGTTGTCCAGCAATTCCCGCTCGAGCAGCTCCACGGTCGTCAGGGCGGCCGCAACCGATACCGGGTTTCCTCCAAACGTGGAGGCGTGCGCCCCGGGGGGCCATTGCATGAGATCCGTCCGGGCGACGGTGGCCGAAAGCGGCATGCCGCTGGCGATCCCTTTGGCCACGGTCATGATGTCGGGCACGAGGTCGAAGTGCTCGGAAGCCCACGTCTTTCCGGTCCGGCCCATGCCGCTCTGGACTTCGTCGGCGACGATGAGGATGCCGAGCCGGCGCGCGATCGCCTGCAGCTCGTCGAAGAACTTGCGCGGCGGCGCGACGTAACCACCTTCGCCCTGGATTGGCTCGATCACGATGGCGGCCACCTCCTCGGCGGGGGCGATCGTCTTCACCAGGCGCTCCTCGATGACGCGGGCGCACTCCACCGCGCAGGCGTCGGGTTCCTTGCCGTAGGCGCAGCGGTAGCAGTACGGGTACGGGATGTGGGTGACGCCGGGCATCAGTGGGCCGAAACCTTTGCGCTGGACGCTTTTGCTGGCCGTCAAGGAGAGCGACCCGATGGTGCGGCCGTGGAAGGCGCCAAAGAAAGCGATGAACTTGTCGCGGCCGGTGTGGTAACGGGCCATCTTGATCGCGGCTTCGACGGCCTCCGTCCCGGAATTGCCGAAATAGACGCGCTTCGACGCATCGCCGGGCGCCAGCGCCGCCAGCCGCTCCGCCAGCGTCACCATGTTTTCGTAATAGAAGTCCGTGCCCGACATGTGGATCAGGCGGGCCGCCTGTGCCTGGATGGACTTCACGACTTCCGGGTGACAATGGCCCGTCGCCGCCACGGCGATGCCGGCGTTGAAATCGAGGAAGCGGTTGCCGTCGACGTCCTCGACCATGGCGCCTTCCCCGCGTTTGACGACGAGGGGATACGAACGGGTATACGAGGGCGAAAGCACGGCAGCGTCGCGCTCCACGATGGCCCGGGCCTTGGGACCCGGCAATTCGGTTGCAATGTGGGGAACCTCCGCGCTGACCTCGGCCAGAGTCTCTTTCATCGCGCAACCCTCCTTTGGGATAGACGCTCTACGCTAACGGGAACGATACGCGAGGAATAGGTGGCGTTCAGTCAACGCCGAAGAGGAAGGGCCGAGCTGTCGCCGGACGCCTCATTTGCTTCTATTATAGCCAAGGAGAGCCGATTTGCTGCTTATAAACGAAGAGACCGTTCGGGAATTGCTGCCCATGCCGCGCGCCATCCGGCTGGTGAAGGAAGCCTTCCAGTCGCTGGCGGCGGGCGGGGCGCTGAACCAAGCGAGGCGGAGGCTCGTCCTGCCCTCCGGCGCCGTTCTGCACGCGATGGCGGGCGCCTGCGGCGAGTACTTCGGAACCAAGATCTACTCGACGCACCCGGCGCATGGCGCGCACTTCCTGTTCGTTCTCTACGACGCCGTCACCGCCGCGCCGCTGGCGTTGTTCGAAGCGAACTACCTCGGGCAGATCCGCACCGGCGCCGCCACGGGGCTGGCGACGGACCTCCTCGCGCTGCCGGAGATCGAGGCGGTCGCCCTAATTGGAACCGGTTTCCAGGCGCGAAGCCAGTTGGAAGCAGTCCTCGATGTGAGAACGCCGCGGCAAGTCCGGGTCTGGAGCCGTTCACCGGACCGGCGCGCCGCCTTCGCCCTCGAATGCTCCCGCCAACAGCAGGCGAATGTCCGCGCCGTCGATTCCGCTCGCGAGGCGGTGGAAGGGGCAGCGGTTGTGATTACGGCAACCAGCGCCCGCGATCCGGTCGTGGAGAGCGGCTGGATCGGGCCGGGAACGCACGTCAACGCCGTCGGCTCGAACCAGGCGAGACGCCGCGAGTTGCCCGAAGACCTGGTTCGACGCGCCTCCCTGATCGTCGTCGATTCGCTGGAGCAGGCCCGCATCGAATCGGGGGACCTGCTGCTGGCCCTCAGAGACGAAGAATGGGCGAATATGCCAATCGTGGAACTCAAGGACGTGGTTGAGGGCCGTGCCGCGAGAAGACGGACGGACGAGGTGACGCTCTTCAAGAGCAACGGACTCGGATTGGAAGACGTAGCGGTCGCCGCGTACGTTTATGAACAGGTCAAGGCGAGAACCGCGGGGACGGAGGCGGGCCCCGTTCACTCCTGAGCCGGCATCTGGTGATCGGTGTCGCCCCAGGCGGAGATCTTCAACCTGCGGCAAACCCAGCACAGGTCTTCGTTTGAATCCCGGGTGCAATCCGAACCGCACACCGAGCACTTCTTCGCCGGCTTGGAGCGGTCCGTCATGACGGAGCGCCTGGCGCTTTCCAGAATCTCGCTCGGAACCACTGCGTCGTGTCTTCGCTTCACCGGGATAGATCTAGCCTTCAATCCCACTATACCCCAGATTCAATCCCGCGGTGCAAAGGAAAAAACGCCTTAGGCCGGCGCGCCGGGCTCAGGCTGCCTTATCGTAGCGGACCACGTAAGCGGCATCCAGCGAGGAGCCGCACCGCGAGCACCGTTGGCCGGGCTTGACCCGCAAGGCGCGCTTCACCATCACGATCGTCGCCTCCACCGTGTGCGTGCAGATGGGGCAATGCGCCATGCCCTTGCTCTGCGGAACGTTTGTCGTCATCGTGAACTGCTTCATCCGTTTCCTCCTCTACACACGAGAGAGACGCAACAGCGAGGCAAAACGATTTCGAAAAAATGAAAAAAGCGAGCCCGGGGCGAACGCCCTCGAGCCGGTTCAGCCCTGTGCCAGAATGGACCCTTTATGAACAAGCTGGCATGCATCTTCCCGGGGCAGGGATCCCAGTCGGTAGGAATGGGAAAAGCCCTGGCTGAGGGGTTCCCCGCCGCGAGCGCGATCTTTGAAGAAGCGGACCGCGTCCTGGGCTTCCCGCTCTCGCGTCTGTGCTTTGACGGCCCCGAAGAGGAATTGAAGTTAACCGAGAACCTTCAGCCGGCCCTGCTGGCCGTCTCCACCGCCGCCTGGGCGGTTCTCGCGGGTAAAGGCGTGAAGCCCGATTTCGTCGCCGGACACAGCCTCGGCGAGTACTCCGCCCTGATGGCAGCCGGGTCGCTGCGGTTTGCCGACGCCCTCGGCCTGGTGCGAAAACGAGGACGCTACATGCAGGAAGCGACTCCGCCCGGGATCGGCGCGATGGCGGCGCTGCTGAAGCTGCCGGCCGGCCGGTTGCCGGCGATCCTGGAGAAAGCGGCGCAGGGCGAGGTGGTGTCCGCCGCCAATTTCAACTCGCCGGACCAGGTTGTCATCGCCGGGCACGCCGGGGCGGTCGAGCGCGCGGTCGGACTGGCCAAATCGGCGGGGGCGCGGAAGGCCGTGACGCTCCCGGTGAGCGCGCCGTTTCACTGTGCGCTGATGGCGCCCGCCCAGAAGAGGCTCGCTGCTGACCTGGATGCGGTCGAATTCGCCGACCCCGCCATACCGCTGGTGAACAACTTCCAGGCCGCCGAAGTCCGAACCGCCGGGCAGGCACGCGCCGGCCTCTATGAGCAGGTCCCCAACCCCGTCCGGTGGGAAGACAGTATCCGCTATATGATCGCCCAAGGGGTAAGCCGATTCATCGAAGTAGGACCCGGCGCCGTACTCACCGGACTCCTTCGGAGCATCGATTCGTCCGTCGAGGGCTTGAAGTTCCGCGAACCGGCCGATTGGGCCGAGATTGCCGATCGGCTGAAGCCGTGAGGGTCGGCTTCTCCTACCCTCCCAATTCCATCTCCACCGAGACGGTGGGATCCCCGAGCTCACGTTCGATCTGGAATCCCAGCTTCTCGCAGAGCCGCAACATGGCGCCGTTTTCCGAGTGCACTTCCGCCGTCAGCCGGCCGATCTTCTCTTTTCGCGCGACCTCCACCAGGCGGCGCAGCAGTTCCGCGCCCAAACCCTTTCCTTGCGCCGAATCGCTGATGACGACGGCGAACTCGGCGTCGGAAGTGCTGGGGATCCGCTGCAATCGCCCTACGCCCACAATCTCGGCCTGGCCCGTTCCCGGATCGGCGGTCTCCGCCACCAGCGCGATCTCGCGATCGTAATCGATGAAGCAGATGCGGGTGAGCCTCTCATGCGCCACCCGCTGCGTGAGCTGAAGGCTTTGCAGGTAGCGGAAGTAGACGGTCCGCTCGGAAAGCGATTCGTGGAACCGCACCATCCGCGGTTCATCCTCCGGCCGGATGGGACGGATCGTCGCTTCGGCGCCATCCTTCAGGCGGAACATGGAGGTGTACTGGCTCGGATAGGGCCGGATCGCCAGTTTGGGAAGAGCGTCGGTTGACGTCCCCGGCTCGTGCAGCACCACGCGCGCGTCCAGCGCCAGTAAGCCTTCCGGCGACGCCAGCAACGGGTTGATGTCGATCTCCTTGATCCACGGCTGCTCGGCCACCAACTGGCTGAACCGCACCATCAGCGCCTCCAGCGCGCCCAGGTCTACCGGACGCCGCCCGCGCACTCCCTTCAAGGCGGTATAGATCTTCGTCTGCTCCATCATCCGGCGGGCCAGCGTCGTGTTCAACGGCGGCAGCGCCAGCGCGCGATCCTTGAACACCTCCACCAGTTGCCCGCCCAGACCGAACAGAATGACCGGACCGAACTGCGGATCGAGCGAGCTGCCGACAATCAGCTCGTAGCCGAAAATCCGGATCATCGGCTGGACGCTGACGCCGAGGAAGTCCGCCTTGCTCGCCTTCTTCGAAACCGATTCTTCGATGGCCTGGAATGCGCCCCGGACGGCGGCCGCGTCCTTCAAATTGAGATGCACCCCGCCCACGTCCGTCTTGTGGGTGATGGTCTCGGAATGGAGCTTGATCACGACCGGGTAGCCGATTTCATCCGCCGCGTTTACCGCTTCCTGCGCCGTGGCGGCAATGCGCGAGGGCACGGTGGGAATGCCATACGCGGAGAGCACCTGCTTGGATTCGTGCTCCGACAGCAAGGCGCGGCCGGCCTGGAGCGCGGCCTTGATGATTTGGTTCACCGTTCCCTGCGCGGCGTCGCGTTCCGCCGCCGTTCCCGGAAGGCTTGGGGTCTCGTACAAGCCGCGCTGGTTGTAGGTGTAGCGCCACATGTACTCGAAGGCCCGGACCGCCGTGTCGGGATAGGAGAAGGTCGGAATATTGGCGCCGTTCAGTATCCGCTCGCCCGCCGCCACCTCGGTGCCGCCCATCCAGCTTGCCAGCACCGGCTTGTCGAGCTTCGCGTAGTTCTTCAGTAATTCCGCCGTTTTGGTCGCGTCGGTCATCGCCTGCGGCGTCAGGATCACCAGCAGCCCGTCGCTGTTGGGATCCTTCGCCGCGATTTCCAGCGACTTGGCGTAGCGTTCGGCGTCGGCGTCTCCGAGGATATCGATCGGGTTGTTCCGGCTCCAGTGCGCGGGCAGGAAGCTGTTCAACTCTTCCGTAATCGCCGGCGACATCTCGGCCAGTTGCGCCCCGGCGCCGATTAGGGCGTCGGTGGCCAGCACCGCCGGTCCGCCCGCGTTGGTCAGCAGCGTGAGCCGCGGACCCTTGGGTCTCGGCTGCTTCGACAGAACCTCCGCCATGTAGAACAGGTCGGAGATGTTGTTCACGCGCAGGATGCCCGTGCGGCGGAATGCCGCGTCCAGCACGTCGTCGCTGCCCGTCATCGCTCCGGTATGCGAGGCCGCCGCTTTTCCGCCCGCGGCCGTCCGGCCCGCCTTGATGACGATGATCGGTTTGGTCAGGGCCACTTCGCGCGCGGCCGACAGGAACGAGCGCGCATCGCCCACCGATTCCATGTAAATCAGAATGCTGCGCGTCCGCGGGTCGTTGCCGAGATAGTCGATCAGGTCGCCCCAGCCGACGTCCGCCATCGAGCCGATCGAGATGAACGCGCTGAAGCCCACCATTTCCCGAAAGCTCCAGTCGAGCACCGCAGTACACAGCGCGCCGCTCTGGCTGATGAAGCCGACATTGCCGGGTCGCGCCATTCCCGCCGCGAACGTTGCGTTCACCCCGGTGGGAGGGCACATCAAGCCGAGGCAGTTCGGGCCGACGATGCGGATGCCCGCCTTGCGCGCTTCGACGATCAGTTGCCGCTCCAGTTCCACGCCCTCCGGTCCGAGTTCCTTGAACCCGGCCGAAATCACGATCGCCGCCTTCACGCCGGCTTCGCCGCATTCGCGGATCACGCCGGGCACAAACGAAGCGCGCGTGACCACCACCGCCAGGTCGACCTCGGCGGGTACTTCCTTGATGTTCTTGTACGCCTTAATCCCGAGAATGCTCGGGCGATTCGGATTCACCGGAAACACAGCGCCGCCGAACGGGGTGCTGATCAGGTTCCACAACGTCGTGCGGCCCACCGAGCCCGGAGCCTCCGTCGCTCCGATAACCGCGATGTTCTTCGGTTTGAAAAAAACGTCCAGCGGGTTGGTCCGCCGCTGATAGATGTTGTGCGCCGTTTCGGTGCCGAGCTTTCCTGGTTTGGATGATATCTGCATAATGAATCCCGACTATTTGCTCCTATGAACTTTTATCATCGCCTGTTTTCGGCGCCCGCGGCAAGTCGTCTAGAGGATCTTGAACTCCGAAATTAATGCCCCTGGAGGTCTCGCTATACTGTTGGCGAGGAGGCGCCGAAACCATGCGTCGTCGCGAGTTTCTATCTTCCACCGTAGCGGCATCGGCGGTGGCCCGGGCCGCGTCCGGAAAGGCCCTGCCGAAGCGCCCGTACAAGGACGGCGTCGAACTGTCCGTCATCGGGTTGGGCGGCATCGTGGTTGTCGGTCTCGAGCAGGGGAACGCCGACCGGATGGTGGCGGAATCCTTCGATCGCGGCGTGAACTACTATGACGTCGCGCCCACCTACGCCGACGGCGAGGCGGAGCAGAAGCTCGGCATCGCGCTGAAGCCCTATCGGTCGAAATCGTTTCTGGCGTGCAAGACAACCATGCGCGACGCCGCGCGCGCCCGCCAGGAACTGGAGCGCTCCCTGAAACGCCTCCACACGGACCACTTCGACCTCTACCAGTTCCACGCCGTCAGCTCGATGGACGACGTGAACCAGATCGCCGCGCCCCGTGGCGCCGCCGAGATGTTCTTGAAGGCCCGGCAGGAAGGCAAGGTGAAGTACCTCGGCTTTTCGGCCCACTCGGCGGAAGCGGCGATAGCCCTGATGGACCGGCTGGAACTCGACTCCATTCTGTTTCCGGTGAACTACGTCTGCTACGCCCAGGGCAACTTCGGTCCGCAGATCCTCGCCAAGGCGAAGGAAAAAGGAATGGCGCGGCTGGCGCTGAAGGCGATGGCTCAGACGACGATTCCCAAGGGCGCACCGCACTCCCACAAGAAGTGCTGGTATACGCCGGTGAGCGACCCAAAGCAGGTGGAGCGAGCCCTCCGCTTCACTTTGTCGGAAGACATCACGGCCGCCATCCCTCCGGGCGACGAGGGGCTCTACCAGATGGCGCTCGACGCGGCGGCCGCGTACCGGCCGATCACCGCGAAGGAGCGCGCCGAACTGCTCGCAAGCGCCAAAGGCGTCGAGCCGATCTTCCGCGCGTAGCGTTCAGTATTCCAACTGGTACCTGCCGCACCGCGACGCCGGCCCTTTCCGCAATCCGCAGCGCCGGAACGCACCACCCGCAGCAGGGGCGAGTCGGCGGCCGAACACGGCAGGCCCGGGGTGTCCCAGATCTGGCCCTGGCAGGTCTTGCCCCGTACGGTTTCGGTGAACTCGAAATCCGGCGGGCGGCATGCAAGCAGACGAACGGCGGACGCATAGAGTACCGGCCGATTCCGTTTATGTCGCGCACCCTCTCAAGGACTCCGGAGGTAAACTGACGGTTAGCAACGGTGCATGGCCGAGCGAGCCAGCCGGCTTCAGAACCGTTCCTCTCGGCATGAAGGTTCTAATCGCCGACGACAGTCCGGTCTCCCGCCGACTCCTCGAAGCGGCGCTGCGGAAGTGGAAGTACGACGTGCTGGTGGCCTGTGACGGGCTGGAAGCCTGGGAGTACCTGCAGCGCGACAACACCTGCCGCCTGGCGATTCTCGATTGGATGATGCCGGGCCTGAGCGGTCCCGAAGTCTGCCGGAGAGTCCGGCAACTCGCGGCGGACCGTTATATATACATTCTTCTGATCACGTCCCGGACCCACAAAGAGGACCTGATCGAGGGGATGGAGGCGGGCGCCGACGACTACCTGACGAAGCCGTTCGACCAGGACGAGCTGAAAGTGCGGCTCGGCCCGGGCCGGCGCATCGTGGAATTGCAGGATGCGCTGCTGGAAGCGCACGCGGCGCTGCGGGAGCAGGCGACGACGGACGCGCTGACGCGGATCTGGAACCGTCGAACGATTCTGGAGATACTCGACCGGGAGCTGTCGCGGGCGCAGCGGGCGCAGTCGGCGACCGGCATCGTCATGGGGGACCTGGACCACTTCAAGCTGATTAACGACACGTACGGCCACATCGCGGGCGACGGCGTGTTGCGGGAGGTAGCGCGCCGGATGAAGGCGTCGAGCCGGGCGTACGACTCGATCGGCCGCTACGGCGGGGAAGAGTTCCTGCTGATTCTTCCGTCCTGCAACGGTCACGACACGGAGGCGCTGGCCGAGCGCATGCGCCAGGCGATCGAATCGCGTCCAGTGGAATTGCCGGAGGTCAGCATTCCCGTGACCACCAGTTTTGGCGTGACGTCGGTCCCGGATATTGGCGCCGGCGCGCCGGAATCGCTGCTGCGCATCGCCGATTCGGCGCTGTACCAGGCCAAGCAACAGGGAAGAAACCGAGTCGTATACGCGCCGTTCGCGCCGCAGTGACGGCGCGGTTCAAGGAACTTCCGGCCGGTTCGCGCGTATAACCCTCTTAGGGTAGAGCATGAACGGCGTGCTGGAAGTGGAAGAACCGGTTGTTCTGGACGAGAAAATCCTGTTGGGGGAGATCCGGCCGGCGCGGCGGAAACGCACTCGCATGAGGCTATGGGAGCCCGCGTGGGACCTGTTTCGGCAGACGCATGAGAACATCCGGCGGAACAAGCTGCGCAGCTTTCTGACTCTGTTCGGCATCGCCTGGGGGATCGCGTCACTGGTGCTGATGTCGGCGCTGGCGGACGGGTTCCGCGGGGGCCAGCGCAAGAACATGTCGCAAATCGGCGACAACCTGGTCTTCGTGTACCCCGGACGGACGGAAATGCAGGCGGGCGGCCAGCGGGCGGGACGCCGGATCCACCTCTACCGGAGCGATGTCGAGGCGATTCGCGACCAGTGCCCGGCGGTGGAAGTGGTAGCGGCCGAGCAGAAGCGGTGGGAGACGCCGGTGCGGAGCCCGTTCAACAACGGCCGATTCCTGACGCTGGGAGTAACGCCCGAATACCTTCGTCTCCGGAATCTCTATATCGGGACGGGTCGCCACATTTCGGCCGAGGACGTGGAGCAGGGGCGGCGGGTCGCGGTCCTGGGTCATTCGGTGCGGAAACACCTATTTGAGGAACGGCCCGACGTCATCGGGCAGACAATCCGCATCAACGGGTATCCGTACCTGGTGGTGGGATTGATGTCGGAGAAGGAACAAAACAGCAGCTACGACGGTTGGGACAACGACAAAGTGGTCATACCGCTGCCGGCATTGCTGCGGGATGCGCCGCCGGACCGAGCGGCCTACGCCGAGAGCCGAGTGCAGGCGATCGTCTACCGCCCGGCTTCGTTAACCGACTGGCAGACGGCGCAGCGGCAGGTGAAACGGCTGCTGGGCGGCATCCACGGTTTCGATCCCGAGGACAAGAAGGCGGTGTTCATCTACGACACGGTGGAAAGCGCGGAACTGTTCGACACGGTGTTCAACTCGATGGAGGTGTTTCTGGCGGCCATTGCGCTGGTAACGCTGAGCTTGGGGGGCATCGGCGTGATGAACACGATGATGATGGCGGTGTCGGAGCGCACGAATGAGATCGGCCTGCGAAAAGCGCTGGGGGCGACGCGGCGGCGCATTCTGACCGACTTCTTCCTGGAAGGGCTGTTGCTGGCGGTCCTGGCGGGCGTGGCGGGATTCGCGCTGGTGCTGGGGCTGTCCTCGGCCGTGAACTCGCTGCCGATGCCGGCCATGTTCTCCGGACTGCCGATCCAATGGACGACGCTCGGCGTGGCGACCGCGGCGCTGGGAGCGGTGGCCATCTTCGCGGCCTTGCCGCCGGCGTTCCACGCCTCCGGCCTGACTCCGGTGGAAGCGCTGCGCTACGAAAGGTGACGCCATGGGATGGTCCTACGTTTTCTCGGAAGCAGTCCAAGCCATACGCTTTCACCGGCGGCGCTCGATTATCACGGTGATGAGCCTTGCGTGGGGCGTCACCTGCTTTGTCGTGCTGATGTCGTACGGCAACGGTTTTGAAAAAGCGCTGGTGCGGACGTTCGTCGCGGTCGGCCAATACCTGGTGATCATGTTCGGCGGGCAGACCAGCGCGCAGGCAGGCGGGTTGAGGGCCGGGCGGCCGGTTCGCATGGACTATGCCGATGCGCAAATCCTGAAAGAGACGATCCCGGAAATCGGGGCGATATCCCCGGAAATCATGCACTATAGCGTGACGCTGATCCGCGGCCCGCGGGAGAAGGAAACGCACATCCGGGGGGTGTGGCCGGAGTACAGCGTGGTGCGGAACATGAAGATGGCCGCCGGGCGGTGGATCAACGAGGAGGATCACCAACAGCAGCACCGGGTGGTGGTCCTCGGCGCCACGGTGGCCAAGGACCTGTTCAGCGGGATTCCGCCGGTGGGAGAGGACATCGCGGTGAACGGCATCCGCTTCACGGTGATCGGCGTTCTCGAAAGCAAGCTCCAGTTAGCGAACTACAACCGGCGCGACAACGAGTGCATCTTCATCCCCTATCACACCGGCCGCCTGTTCACCAACACCGAGCATCCGACGTTCATCGTCTGGCAGCCGGTCTCGCCGCTTGTGCTCGATGACGCGGTTCGCGCCGTGCGCGCGAAGCTGGCCGAGTTGCACAAGTACTCGCCGACGGACGAGAAAGCGATCGAGATCCTCGCCTTTCACCGGTTTATGAGCATTATCAACGGAATGTCGATGGCGATGAAGGGGCTGCTGGGGTTTGTGGGCGCGCTGACGCTGGGCATCGGCGGCGTCGGTCTGGCCAACATCATGCTGGCGTCGGTGATCGATCGGACCCGCGAGATCGGGACGATGAAGGCGCTCGGCGCGTACCGTGGAGTGATCCTGCGGCAGTTCTTCGTGGAAGCGTCGCTGATCGTGGGTCTGGGCGGGGCGATCGGCCTGTGTCTGGGAAGCATGATGGTCTGGCTGATCGGCACGATGCCGTTTCTGGGGCCGCTGTTTCAGGACACCAGCGGGCAGGGCGACGTTGAACTGGCCGTTTCGGGCTCGGCGATTCTGGTTTCCATCTCCGTGCTGCTGCTGGTAGGGCTGGTTTCCGCGATGGCGCCGGCGATCAAGGCCTCGCGTCTGGATCCGATCGAAGCGTTGCGGTACGAGTAACGCGCGGCGCGGCGGGGTAAGCTAAACAGGAGATGAACTGGACCGCTACCGCCGCGATACTGCTCGCGCTCGCCGTGATGCTGGGGGCCTTCGGAGCGCACAGCCTCCGCGGCCGGCTGGACGCCTACGCGATGGGCGGCGTCTATGAGAAAGCCGTCTTCTACCACTTCATTCATGCGCTGGGGATGCTGATCGTGGCGAACCTGCCGCGGATCGGCATCGCGCCGGCGGGCGGATGGGTCTGCTCGCTGCTGCTGGCGGGAATCCTGATCTTCAGCGGAAGCCTGTACGCGCTGGCGATCACCGGGGCGAGGTCGCTCGGCGCCATCACGCCGATCGGCGGCCTGTCGTTCATCGCGGCGTGGCTGCTGCTGGCCGTCGTACTACTGCGGGGCAATCCGGGCGCCTGAACCGGCTAGTACCGTCTAACAGTTGACAATCTCGGTCAACGCCAATGTGGGGCAGGGTCGAAGGCGTCACGGCGTCTTGGCGGGACTGGGAGTCCCGCGCAGCCTAAGAGGCTGCCCCGGTATTGTCAAGTCTTGCGCGGGACAGAACACTAGCATTCTTCATAGCTTCGGCCCGGCGCGCATCACGGTCGTCAGCCCCTCCTCGCTCGAGAGCCGCGGGACCGGCGGTTGCCGCGCGCGCACTCAAGGGGTAGCCCCAGGCAGCCGATAAGAGTGTGTAGCGGACCGCTTTGGGAAAGGAACAGCGGTCGATTTCATGAATCTGCCTTCACGGCCGCGGCAGACGGCCGCTGTCGTCTTTGTGTTGCTGCCTTATTGGCTGAGCCCAGCGCTGGCCGGCGGCTCCGCGGGCCGCGACAAGCTGGCGGAACTGAGCCTCGAGCAGCTCATGCAGATCGAGGTTACGTCGGTAGCGCGGAAGGAGCAGAAGCTCTCCAAAGCGCCAGCGGCCGTGTACGTCGTCACGCGGGAGGACATCCGGCGCTCCGGACACGCCAGCGTTCCGGATTTGCTGCGGATGGTTCCCGGTCTGCACGTCGCGCAGATCGACGCGCACACCTGGGCTATCACGTCGCGGGGCTTCAACAGCCTGTTCGCCAGCAAGGTGCTGGTCCTCATCGACGGAAGGAGCGTGTACACGCCCTTGTTTTCGGGCGTGTACTGGGAGATGCACGACCTCCTGCTGGAGGACATCGAGCGCATCGAAGTCATCCGGGGGCCGGGCGCCACCATGTGGGGCGCGAACGCGGTCAACGGCGTCGTCAATATCGTCACCCGGAAAGCGAAGGACACCCAGGGCGGGATCGTGGACGCCTCGGCCGGCAACGTCGATCTCGCCTCGGCCGGCATCCGCTACGGGGGGCGGATGGGCGGACGCGGACACTACCGGATCTACTCGAAGTTCGGCGTCCGGGACGATATGCGAACCCCGGCGGGCAATCCGTCCGGGGACGGCTGGAGCAGCAGCCGAAGCGGCGCAAGGCTGGATTGGGAACTCTCCTCCCGCGACGCCCTCACCGTGATCGCGGACCTGTTCCGGGCCGATATCCACCAGGTGATGCGGACGCCAATGCCTAAGGCGCCGTACGATTCGCTGAATTCCGTGCGGTACGACGCGTCGGCCGGCAACATCCTGGCGCGCTTCGAGCGCCAGCACCGCAACGGCTCGATCTCCGCGGTTCAGTTCTACTTCGATCACTACGACAAACCGCACCCGGTTATGGGCGAGCGGCGCGATACGGCCGATTTCGAGCTGCAAAACCGGTTCGCCGCCGGAGGCAGTCACGACCTCACATGGGGTCTCGGCTATCGCTTCAGCTCGGATGCCACCTGGCCGAACGCCTTCGCCGTACTCCGGCCGGCCTCAAAAGGACTCCAGATTTTCAGCGCCTTTCTGCAAGACGAGGTCAAATTGCGCGGCGAGGAGGTCGTTCTCACGCTCGGCTCGAAGTTCGAGCGCAACGATTTCACGGGCTTCGAGGTCCAGCCGACGGCGCGACTGCTGTGGGAACTGACGCCGTCGCACACGCTTTGGACGGCGGCCTCCCGCGCGGTCCGGACTCCTTCTCGGGGCGACCGTCATGGCAACAGCGCCCTGGTCGCGGCGCCCGGCTCCGCAGCCACCGGAGGGCTCCCTACATTGATACGCTTTGCCGCCAGCCCCGAGTATGGCTCCCAGGTCGTCAACGCGTACGAAGCTGGTTACCGAACCCAGGTTCGCCGCAAGCTGACATTCGACCTGGCCTCTTTCTACAACCGTTACGGCCGCTTGCGGCTGCTCGAACCGGGAGCGCTTTCGCCGATCCTGGGACCCGAGCCATTTCTGGATTTGCCGTATTACTCCACCAATCGGATGTCGGGCAAGACCTGGGGCGCCGAGGCGGTCGTGCAATGGGAGCCTCTGCCGGTCTGGAAGCTGACCGGGACGTACAGCCGCATGGCAGTCTGGCTGGCGCCCGCCCGGGACGCGTCTCCCCTGCGGATTCTCGGCGAAATGGGCAGGGCGCCGGAGAACCAGTTCAGCGCCCGGTCTTACCTGGACCTGCCGGCCGGTTTCCAACTGGACGGGACGGCGTACTTCACCAGCGGGCTCCAGCCTGGGGCGCAAGTCTTCCCGCTGCCCGAGATCCCAAGCTGGCTCCGCATAGACATCCGCCTTGCCTGGCAGCCTCGCCGGGACGTCGAGTTGAGCGTTGGAGGCCGGAACTCCACCGACAGCCTCCATCCGGAGTTCACCCCGGAAGTCTTCACCCAGAGGAGCGAAATTCGCCGCGGATTCTACGGCCGAATACGATGGCACTTCTGAGCGGTTCGGAACCAGGGTCGTGGAAAGTCGCTGGATTTCTGGCGGCCTTGTTCTGCGCCGCCGCGGGCTTGCCGCAGCCGCCCGCCGCCCCGGCGGAACGCGCCGAAGAGTATCGTCTCAAGGCCGCCTTCCTGCGCAGCTTCGCCAAATTCGTGGAGTGGCCCGATTCAGCCGGCGAGGGCGCGCGCCGGAAACTCCTGATCGGCATCCTCGGCGAAAACCCGTTCGGCGATGGCGTTCAGGAGTTGCTGGAGGCGGAAACTCCTGGCGGAGTCATGGTTGAGACCCTCGCCGGCCGGACTCTCGACCGGCTGCAGCATTGCCACGTTCTGTTTATCAGCGCATCGGAGCGTTCGCGCCTGCAACAGCATCTCGACGCGCTGGCCCAGCGGCCGGTGCTTACCGTGAGCGACGTCGAGGGATTCGCCCGCCGGGGCGGAATGATCGAGCTGCTGCTGGACCGCAACCGCATCCGCTTCGCCATCAACCCCGCCGCGGTCGAGCGGGCGGGGCTTCGCATGAGTTCCAAGCTGTTGTCGCTGGCCGTTATCGTAGGCGGCGCCGAAACGCGAGAGGGAGGGCCATGAAGTTCATGGGAAAGCTCTCCATCCGTCACAAGGTCACGCTGGCGACCCTGCTGATCGGCGGCGCCGCGCACCTGCTCGCCGCCGTGGGGTTCTTCGCGTATGAACTGCGGCTCCACCGCCTGCAGACCATCGGCGAATTGCGCATGGTGGCCGATGTCATCGGCGCCGGTACGGTCGCGGCGCTGACGTTCCGCGACGTCCATGCGGCCGAGGAGACGCTCGGCTCGCTCAAGGCAGTCAGTACCGTGATTGCCGCCGCCGTCTACGATTCCAAAGGCGAAGTCTTCAGCCTGTATCAAAACGGACAAAAATCGGCCATCTTGCCCGAGCCATTCCGCCAGCCGGCCACCTGGAAGGATGCAGATCCGCAACGCCTGGCGGATTACGCGCTGATACGGGTGGATTCGCCCGTGTTCCTGGACGGGGAACGCGCGGGGACGGTCTGCCTGGTCGCGTCAACCCGGGGCGAGCACGACGCGCTGGCGCATTACGCGCCCTTTACCGGCGCCTTTCTCGCGTTTGGGTTGGCGGTCGCTTGGTTGTTGTCCCGCACGCTTCAAACGGTGGTTTCCCAACCCCTTCTACGGCTCGCCCGCACCGCCCGGAGCATTTCGGTGGAGAGGGACTTCTGCGTCCGGGCGCGCAAGGAGCGGGAGGATGAAGTCGGCGTTCTCGTGGACGCGTTCAACGAAATGCTGGCCGAGATCCAGACCCGGGACCTCGAACTGAAACAGCACCGCGAACGTCTGGAAGAGCAGGTGGCCGACCGCACCGCGGAACTCACCCGCGTCAACAAGGAACTTGTCCGCGCCAAAGAGGCCGCCGAAGATGCGTCGCGGCTCAAGAGCCAGTTTCTCGCCAACATGAGCCACGAACTCCGCACTCCCATGAACGGCGTCATCGGCATGACCAGCTTTCTGGTGGATACAGAGATGACCGACGAGCAGCGCGACTGCCTTCTCACCGTTCAGAATTCGGCGGAATCGCTGCTGCGGCTGCTCAACGACATTCTCGATTTCTCGAAAATCGAAGCCGGCCGGATGACGATGGAAGCCGAGCCGTTTGACGTCCGGGCGACGGTAGGCGAAACGCTGAAGCCGCTTCGCGTTTGGGCCGCGGAGAAGGGAATTGCGCTCCAGGAACGGTATTCGGAGGCCGTGCCCGGGCGCGTTGTCGGAGACCCGGTGCGTCTGCGGCAGGTGCTGACCAACCTCGCCGGCAATGCCATCAAGTTCACCGAACAAGGCGGCGTGGACGTCGAAGTGGACGCGGAGTCCGCGGGCGAGGACGTGGTTCTGCGGTTCGCGGTGCGCGACACTGGCATCGGGATAGCCGCCGACAAGCTCGATGCCATATTCGACGCGTTCACCCAGGCCGACGGCTCCACCACCCGCCGCTTTGGCGGCACCGGCCTGGGGCTCAGCATCTCCGCGGGTCTTGTCGAGATGATGGGAGGCCGTATCGCTGTGGAAAGTGAAGTGGGCAAAGGCAGCGTCTTCCGCTTCTCGGCCCGGTTGCGCTGTGACGCGGCGCCTTGGGCGCCCGCGCTCCCAACCTCGGCCAAGCCCGACGCGCCACGCGAAGCGCTTCCGCTGCGAATTCTGCTCGCCGAGGACAACGCGATCAACCAGAAAGTGGCGCTCCGTCTGCTCGAGAGCCGCGGGCACCAGGTGGTCCCCGTGGAGGACGGCGCCGAAGCCGTACTCGCTTTCGAAACCGGCGCATTCGACCTGATTCTGATGGACAACCAGATGCCGGGCATGAGCGGCCTCGATGCGGCCAGGGCGATCCGGGCGCGCGAAAAAGCTACCGGCGGGCGGATTCCGATCATCGCCATCACTGCGTCGGCGATGAAAGGAGACCGTGAACGCTGTCTCGAAGCCGGCATGGACGACTATCTCAGCAAGCCGCTGCACCCGGACACGCTCCACCGGATGCTGGCCCGGTACGCTCCGTCCGCCGCCGCCGTGTCCTGACCCGCGCATCCGGTCCGGCTATTTGCGCCAGAACGCATGCTGCGCGCACACGAACCGCTCATCCTGAACGGGTTTCGGGCCAGAGGCGAGATCTCCACCGGCGCCGTGGAGGGCCTGAACAACAAAATCCGTGTGGTCACCAGACGATCCTACGGGTTTCGCACTTTCGAGGCCATGGAAATTGCTCTATATCACGCGCTGGGGCGGCTGCCGGAGCCGGAATCCACCCACAGATTCTGCTGAGGAGGCGTTTTTGATTTGACGATGTTCAGGCCCGTGTTGGATACCCGGGCGAAGAAGCCGCGTCGATGGCGGCCGGGAGGCTCGTCGATGCTATAGTCAGCGTGTGAGGCGTATTGCCATCATTCTTCTGATCGCCGTCCCGGTCGCGCTCGCCGGCTCTGTTTATTTCTTGTACGAACCGCTGA
The DNA here is from genome assembly GCA_026129905.1 of Bryobacteraceae bacterium. Classification (GTDB taxonomy): domain Bacteria; phylum Acidobacteriota; class Terriglobia; order Bryobacterales; family Bryobacteraceae; genus JAHCHE01. The sequence continues at coordinate 96,744 of JAHCHE010000013.1, forward strand.
AGCTCAGCGCCATCGTGATCGCCGGACGGAGTCCGCACTGCCCCTTCGGGCAGGCGGTCCGGAGTACGGCGCACACCCGCGACTTGATGGCCACCAAGGATCGAATACTCGCGTCGAGCCGGCTGCTTCAGAAGGACAAGAACCTGGTGCAGTGGGCGACGCCTAAGGGCAACTTCTGGATCGCCTCCGGCAACGACTTCTTCCTGCCGTTTCACATCGCCGAGCAGGAGACCGGCATCTACTCGCACCCCGAGATTTCGTTGCGGCGCGGCGACGTAGTCCTGGACTGCGGCGCCAACGTCGGCGTCTACGCAAGGAAAGCGCTGGACTCGGGCGCCAAACTGGTGGTGGCCATTGAGCCGGCGCCGGAGACGCTGGAGAGCCTGCGGCGCAATCTGGAGCGGGAGATCGCCGACGGCAGGGTGATCGTCTACCCCAAGGGCGTCTGGGACAAGGAAGAGGAATTGACGCTGTACCAGGATCCAAAGAACACCGCGGCCGCGAGTTTCCTGCACGAGGCCGAGGGGGCCAAGGCGATCGAGAAGATCCCGCTCACCACGATTGACAAGCTGGTGGAGGAACTGAAGCTCGAACAGGTGGACTTCATCAAGATGGACATCGAGGGCGCGGAACCGCGGGCGGTGGCCGGAGCGCGAGAGACGCTGCAGCGCTTTCGGCCCCGAATGGCGCTCTCCACGTACCACGCTCAGGACCACCCCGAAACGGTTCCGGCCGCCGTCCGCGCGATTGTTCCCGATTACCGGATTCGCTGCGGCGTCTGCACCGAGTACGAGAACAGGATTCGTCCCGACGTCTTGTTTTTCCAATAAGCGCGGCCCGGGAGGCAGGCGGCTCAGGCGGCGTAGACCTCGGCGAAGGCGCGCTTGAACTTGTCCATGTCCGCGGGCGTCCCGATGGAAACCCGCAGCATGTTCGTCAGAGGCGGGAACGCCCGGCCGGGCGCGACGCCGCGCCGGACCAGTGCGGGAATCACTTCGCGGACATTCCGCTTCACGTCGATCATGACGAAGTTGGCGTGGGGCGTCAGAAATCGGACCTCCCGTTCGCGCAGCCAGTCGCACAGGTCCGCGCGGATGGCTGCGAACCGCCCTCGGCGTTCGGCCAGCAGGTCCGGCAACTGCCGCAGCGAGGCGAGCACCGCACGGGAACTGACGTAGGAAACCACGTTGCTGCGCAGCGACGCCATCCGCCCGATGAGGTCCGGACGGGCGCAGCCGAAGCCCACCCGCAGGCCGGCCATGCCGTAGATTTTCGAGAACGTCCGCGTCACCAGGACGTCCTTGCCCTGGCAGACATAGCCGATCGCGCTCTCCAGTTCCGGATCGTCGGAGAAGTGGATGTAAGCCTCGTCGATCATCGCCACGGTGTCGGGCGGAAGATTGGCCGCCAGCCAGGCGATATCGGCTTTCGGAGTGATGGTGGAGGTTGGGTTGTTGGGATTGCAGAGGTAGATGAGGCCGCCGCCGGCCTCGGCCGCCTGCTCCACCATCAACCGCACGTCGGAGGCGTAGGTGGGCGTCAGGGGACAGCGGATCATACGGTGACTCAGCGCGCGGGCGATGCCCATCGGCAATTCGAACGTCGGATCGGAGAAGATCAGGGGGCGGGTGGGAGAGGTGAAGGCAAAGACGGCGGTTTGCAGGATCTCGCTGGAGCCGGCGCCGACGAGGATCTGTTCCGGCTCGAGGCCCTCGCTGCGCGCGACCTCCGCGACGAAGCCCCGGTACTCCTGGTAATGATATCGGCCGGTGGCGGCGAGCGCCTCCGACATGGCCTCGAGCGCGGCCGGGCAGGGTCCCTCCGGGTTCTCATTCGCGTTCAACCAGGCGGTGTCGGGGCCGAAATCGCCTTCGACCGCGGCGCGTTGCGCCAAGGCCGCTTCGGTCCACCAGGAGGCGGCGCCGACGCCCGCGGCCACGGTCTGCGAGAACAGGCGGCGAGTGATCATAAGCGCTCCCGTGTTGCTGTATGATAGCGCAACGCCCCTATGAGACGACACACAGCGATCCATTTGGCCGCGCTCGCGCTGGCGTGCGCCGGAGTGGCCGGACGGTTGCGCGCCGATCGCGTCGAGCAGACCGCGAAAGACGCGGGGCCTTCGGGACTGCAGGCGGGCGTCGCGCGCGCCGACATCACGCCGCCGGTGGGCATCGCTCAGCTCAACTGGGGCTCGCAGACGCACGTGGTCTCGGCGGGGACGGATCCCATGGGGATGACCGCGACAGCGCTGGTGTTGAGCGACGGGCGGCAGAAATTCGCGATGGTTTCGTTGGACGCGCTGGCGGTCGAGCCGTTTACGCCGGCGATTGCGCGGGCCGCCGCGGAGACGGGTATTCCGGCCGCGCACATCCGGCTGGCGGCGTCGCACACCCATGCCGGTCCGCAGCTTTCGCGCGTTCGGGGCCCGGCCGGGACGGATTATACCCATTACGAAGCCGTCTTCGGGACGCACGTGAAGACGGTGATCGACAAGATCGCGGGCGCGGTGGCCGAAGCCGATGCCAAACTCCGGCCGGTCCACGTCCACGGCGCCCGGGGGACGGGCTCGATCAACATCAACCGGCGAGTGCGGGCGTCGGCGCAGGGGCCGGCGGCGGTGGGGCGCAATTCCGAGGGCTTTGTGGATCGCGACCTGATCGTCGTGCGGATCGACGACGCGGCGGCCGCGCCCTATGCCGTTCTGGTGAACTACGCCTGCCACGGCACGGTGATGGGCTTCGAGAACGATCACGTTTCGCCGGACTGGATCGGCGCGATGCGCCACACGGTGGAGCAGGCGCTGCCCGGCGCGAAATGCCTCTTCTTCCAGGGCGCGGCCGGCAACCAGGGGCCGGTGGAGGGCTTCACAGGCGATCTCGCGGTGGCGCACCGGCTGGGGTCGGTGCTGGGCCACCAGGCGGTCGCGCTGGCCCTTGCCACGGATACGGTGGAGCGGACGCCGCGGTTCGAGGGTTTCGTGGAGTCCACCGCCTACCAGGCCAAACAGCCCTGGCGCGTCGGCGGTCCTCGCGACGCCGCGCTGCGGTTCGTTCTCAAGCCGGTGGACGTGCCCCGCCGGCGCTACAGCGATCGCGATCTGGCGGAGATGAGGGAACTGGTGGCCGGGGCGCAGACGAGGCTGGAGGAAGCGAAGCAATCCGGCGATTCGCTGAAGGTGAACCAGGCCAACGCGCGCCTGCGGCGCTTCTCGGACCTGTTGAAGCAGTGGAGCCGGCCTTACGATCCGACGCCGCTGCGCGTGGACGTGCAGGCGCTGCGGATCGGCGATATCGCGATCGTCGCGATGCCGGGCGAGCCGTTCGCGGAAATCGGCGTCGACGTGAAAAAGGCGTCGCCGTTTCCCATCACGATGTTCTGCGGTTATTCGAACGGACAAGGGGGCGACTACATGCCGGTGGCGTCCGAATACGAGCACGGCGGCTACGAAGTGCAGCGGACGCCGTACGCGCCGGAGGCGGCGGAAACGATCGTGACCGAAGCCGGCAAGCTGGTTCAGTCGCTGCGCTGAGCCAGCAGGTGGCGCTGGATTTTGCCCAGGGCATTGCGGGGCAAGCGGTCCACGCAGGTGAAAACGATCGGAACCTTGAATGACGCCATGTGGGCCCGGCATCGCGTCTGGAGTTCGGCGGCGTCGGCCGTCGCGCCGGGGCGGAGGACGATGAAGGCCGCCGGCGCCTCGCCTTTGATGGCGTGCGGAACGCCGATCACCGCGGCGTCGGCAACTCCGGGCTGTTCGCGAAGAAATTCCTCGATTTCCCTCGGATAAACATTGAAGCCGCCGGTAATGATCAGTTCGGTACGACGGCCTTCGAGCGTGTAGTAGCCGTCCTCGGAACGCGTGGCCACGTCGCCCGTGCGGAACCAGCCGTCCTCGGTGAAGGCGGCCGCCGTCGCTTCCGGCTGGCGCCAGTATCCGGCGAAGATGTTATCGCCCTTGACGAGGATCTCGCCGTCCTGGAGGCGGACCGCCACGCCCGGCAGCGGCAGGCCCACCGTCCCGGGGCGGCGCTCCCCGTCGTAGGGGTTCGAGATGTTCATCAGGGTCTCGGTCATGCCGTAGCGTTCGAGAATCGCGTGCCCGTAAAGCTCGCGAAAGCGCTCGAACGTGCGGGCAGGGAGGGGAGCGGAGCCGGAGACGAACAGTCGCGCGGCCTGACCGATGCTGCGCGCCGTGTCCGGGTTGGCGTCGAGCAGGCGCTCGTACATCGTAGGCACGCCGAAGAAGACGGTCGGACGAAAGTCGAGGAATTCCTGAATAATCGTCTCTTTCCGAAACCGGTCCAGCAGGCGCGTGCGGTAGCCAAGGGCGAGCCAGGTGTGCAGTCCGTTGCCCAGTCCGTGCACGTGGAACAGCGGCAGCGCGAGCAGAAGCCGATCGTCGGGCGCGAGGCGCCAGGCGTCGATCAGTGTGCGCGCGTTCGCCGCGAAATTGCCGTGGGTGAGGATGGCGCCCTTGGGCCGGCCGGTGGTTCCGGATGTGTAGACGAGGCAGGCGGGCGAGGCGCGTTTCAGGCTGCAGGGCGTGAAATCGGAGGAGAAGCGGCGGGCCGCCTCGGCAAGGTCCTCGGCCACGAGGGCATCCCGATTCTCCAACGCCGGGCTGTTTCGGCCCGCGATCAGCCGGCGGGGCTCCGCGTCGCGCAGGATGTGGTCGATCTCGCGGTCGCGGTACAGAATGTTGATCGGCGTAAAAAGGAGGCCCAGTTTGATCGATGCCAGGTATATATCGATGAATTCGATGGAATTTTCCAGGTATACGGCGATCCGGTCTCCGGACTCAAAACCCTCCGCCGCCAGCAGGTTCGCCAGGCGATTCGAGCGCAGGTCCAGCTCGCCGAACGAGCACTGGAGGCCACCGAACTCCAGCCCGACGTCGCCGGGCCGCTCTTCGAGCGACGGCCGGAACAACGCGCGAAGGTTCATGTCCAGGCTCACTCGGCGGTCGCCCGCACGCGAGGCTGGCTGCGAAAGACGGCGTTCAGGAAGAGGGCGTTCAGCCCGTCCATGTAAGCCCGGAAGTTGGGATCCGCCGTGAACCCGATGACGACGCCGCGCCCGGAGCGCTGCACGATGACAAAGGGCTTGTAGGCCAGTTGGCGGCGGTTCTCCTCCCAGAGGTAGCCACCGGCCAGAAGCTCGGACGGTCCGAGGAACGTCGCGGCGTTGACGCCTTTGTCGAGCTTGATGGGGGTGAAGATGGAGCGGCCTCGGACGGTGACGTTCACCGTCCCCGCAAGACCCGCGGTTATCCAGTGATCTTCGTCGACGCGCGCCCGCGCCAGCACGCCGGGAATCTGGTCGGGCCGCTCGTGTTCCGGCTCGATCGCCTTCCGGTAGTCGTCTTCTTTTTCGAGAAATTGCCCGGGCGCGGAGCCCGGTGGGGGCGGCGTTTCCGTTTTTTCCGGCTTTTCTTTGGCGGCGCCGGCCCGGGGCTGATTCTCGCGAGCGATGGCGAGCAGGCCGACCTTCGGATCGGCCAGGTACGTCAGAGCGCCCTCGACGCCGATGAGGGCGCCGCCGGACTCTACCCAGGCATTCAGGCGTTTCAGGCCTTCCTCGCCGAGCACGGACGCATAGTTGCCGCCGTCGGGGAGGATCAGCACGTCCAGGCGGCTCAAATCCGCCGTGGCGGCCAGCAAGTGCGTGCGGATCGGCGTGACGGGATATCCGAACTGGCGTTCGAGGACGAAGCGGGTATGCCCGGCGGCGTTTCCCGCGACGGGCCGGTCCCAGGCAATAGCGACGGCTGGGCGGGACAGCGCCACCACGCGGTTGCTGCCGAAGCTGACGCCTCGATCGACCCAGCCGCTGTCAGTGGCCACGGCATCCGCGCCAGCCGCCGCGGCAAGTTTCGGCATCAGGTCGTGAATGCGGGGTTCGTTCTCGCTCACCCGCAGGATGAGCGTCCCTCGCGGAAATGTGCGTCCGTTCTGTTCGAATTCCTTATCCGTGGTCCAGACTTTCAGACCTTCGCGCAGCGCCGCGGCGAGAAACCGCCCTGCCGGCGCCGTACCCCACGGAACGAGGTAGGCGAGCTTCGCCCGCCCGATGGGCGCCGGGGCGGGCGGGGCGGCTCCTGGCGCGACGATTTCCGAGGCTGCGGCAGGAAGCTGGTCCGCGGGAATCAGCTCGACGTTGTAGAGCAGCGGGAGGGACCATGCGACGATGTCGTAGATTTCGTCGGGCAGGTTCTTCGAGCGGAGGCGTTCCTGCTCCTTGACGAACTCCTCCTCCATCTTCACGTCCGGGTCGAGCAGCGTGCGGACGAGGCGGGCGGCCGGCTGAGCCATGTCGATGATGTAGCTGCCGGCCGGCGCCGGTTTACCGCCCGCGTCGAAGGGCGCCGCCGTCCGTTTCACCTCGATCCCCTGGCCGGCGAGCAGATGCGCGAGCTTGTCGACGGCGGGGACGTCGCCCCGGCGGGGGAGGATGTAGGCGCGCACCGGTCCCTTTCCTCCCTCGTCGATCGCGGACTGCCGGTATTTATAGAAATTGGAAAGCAACTCCCGGTGGCGAAGGGCCGCCGTCTCGCAGGTCGCGATGGACGCCAGAAAGTGCTGGCGCACGGTTTCGCGGAAGTGAAACACGCGGCTGTCGGTGCGGCGCATGATGGCCAGGCCCCGCGAGGATGCCTGTTCGTAGGTCATCGCCACGCTGCCGTAGTAGGACGGCCAACTGGCGCCGTAGCCGGGATAGAAGGCGTCGAAGATCTCGCGGGTGAAATAGCTGAAGCCGAACTGGTCGAACCACCGCGCGTTATTGCGCCCGAACCACTCCAGGGCGTCGCGCTGATCGCGGGCGATGTGCGGATTGTAGGGAACGGCCTCCGGCGCGAAGTAATAGGTGGCTTCGGAGCCCATTTCGTGCAGGTCGACGAACACCAGCGGAAGCCACTCGAGCAGCGCCTTCACACGGCCGCGGGTTTCCGGCTGGGTCAGCGCGAACCAATCGCGGTTCATGTCGAAGTGGTAATGGTTGGTGCGGCCGCCGGGCCAGGGCTCGGTGTGCTCGAGGGAATCCGGGTTGGGATCGGGCTCCGGGCCGAGGCTTTCGATGAAGTGGTGGAGAAAACGGGTGCGCCCGTCCGGGTTTTGAAGCGGATCGATGAAGACCAGGACGTCGGCCAAGACGCTCGCCGCCAGCTTGTCGTTGCGCGCGGCCAGCAGATGGTAGGCGGTGAGCAACGCGGCATCGGGCGAAGAAATCTCGTTGCCATGCACTCCGTAGGCGAGCCAGACGGTCGCGGGCAGGGAGGCGATCAGCTTTTCGGCTTCGGCTCGGGGCGTGCGGCGCGGGTCGGCCAGTTTCTTGATGCCGGTCCGGATTTCTTCGAGCCGGCGGAGGTTCGCCTCCGAGCCGATGACGGCGTAAACCAGCCGGCGATCCTCCCACGTCCGGCCGTACTCGAACACCCTCATGCGGCCCGGGGCCGCGGCGGCCAGGGCGTCCAGGTACTGCAGGATGCCTTCATGGCTGGTGATGCGCTCGCCGGCGTCGTAGCCGAGCGTCCGGCGGTGCGTGGGTATCGAGGGATCGTAGGTAACCGAGGGCCAGAATTCGAATTTTGTCTGCGGCACCGCGGGAACGAGCGTGAGGAGCGAAACCAGGCCGGCGCGTGCGATTCGCATAACGATAAGGATACGCCCAGCGACTGCGCCCGTCAGCCGCGTCCGGCGGTTCGCCGAGTCGAGTCGAGATCCGTTACGATAGAAAACACAACGGCGGCGCGCGGGGCTCCGCTGCCTGGAAGAGCAATCGACAGCCCCGTCAAGGCGAGGTTCGGGATCGCGTTGGATCAGAAAACCCTTAGAGCACTATTGGAGCCGGCGCTTGCCGACTTTATTGAAGAGTGCCGAACCATCTGTTGCCTTGCCGCGAACGAGCACGGGGTTATCGCGTTCGCCAACACCGCGGCGGCGGCGCTGTTTGGCGTAGTGGAGTCCGAACTCCTGGGGCGAACGTTGTGGGAGTTTCTCCCGCATGCCGATGCCGCGGCCTTGCGATCGGGTTCGCGCGAACGACAGGGAAGCCGGCGGCTACGGCTTAACGTAGTCGGCGCGGATCACCGCCCGATCACGCTCGACTGCGTCGTCCGGACACACGGCGATACGGTTGTGCTCGTCGGAGAGCCGTCAAGCCTCGATCCCGCGCAGGCGACGCAACTCCTGCAACTGCACCACGAGATGGAAGCGTTAGCCCGGCAGCAGGCTCGTCCGGGCGCCCATTTCCGTCCAGGACGAAGCGAGTGGCACGATCCCGCGCAATGGGATCCGCTGACCGGCGCGGCGAACCGAAGCCGCCTGGACAGCGTGCTGCATCGCGAAACGGAGTACCAGCGGGCGCACGGCACGCCGCTTACCGTTGTGCTGCTCGACGTCGATCACCTGAAAGCGGTGAACGATACCTATGGAGAAGCCGCCGGCGACGCCGTTCTGGTGGAACTCGGCCGGCTTCTGCACCACGATACGCGTTCGCACGAACTGGTAGCGCGTTACGGCGGAGAGGAGTTTGTCGTCGTGCTGCCCGGCGCCGGGTTGCGGCAAGGAGCGGGACTCGCCGAGCGCCTGCGGATCAAGGTGGCCGACATGGAGGTCGAAGCTTGCCCCGTCTCTGTCACAGCCAGTTTCGGAGTCGCTTCGATGCAGCAGGGCGAATCCCCCGAATCCTTGCTAGGAAGGGCCGACGTGGCGATGCAGACGGCAAAACGAAAGGGCCGCAATCGCGTCGAGTGCGCCCTGGACGGCGATTGCCAGCCGATTCCGTAGCAGGACGACTTGCACAAACGGATAACGGTGGCTGTTGATTCTTATCCAAAAGGATAAGTTTCCGTTCGCCGCCGCCATTGCTCAGATCAAATAAGTCATTATGTCGCAATAGCATACAGCCGAACTGCGCGTTAACCGTACTATGGCGCCCAGATTGCTCCTTACAAGAGCACGGCTGGCGGAGAACCCCGGAGCACAAACTCCGGGCCGGCCGGAGGTTATCGACGTGCAACGCTCGGGAGAGCCTGAGGGAGGGGCAATCGAGTTGCCTCAATCCAACCGTCCGTTGCCACGGGTTTTTGACGGGGACGCAGATCTCAGCGTCTCGTCCCGGAGGCGAATTCCTCTCTCCCAAGAGGAACCGGCTGAGCGCCTCCCGGCAGATTCCGGGATGCCTTAGCCAGTTTTATTTGCCCGCCCCCCCGTCTGGTCAGGCTCAGCGGACGGGGGGGCTTTTTTTTCCTTCGCCTGGATTTGATCGCCATCTCCGTATTCTCCCGCTTCGGAGTTCGGATCGTGGCCGGCGCGTGGTGTATACTGGCGGCTTCCCATGAAGCAGTCAATCCCGCTTTTGCTGGCGTTACTGTTTTCGATTTCCTGCGCCGAAACGCCGCACGTCCCGGCAAGCTCGGGCGCTGGGCGCACCACCGCGTCTTCCCGGAACCTGGCATCCTACGACCCCGAGATCAACGCGCTGCTCGCCCAGATGACAATCGATGAGAAGATCGGGCAAATGACCCAGGCAGAACAGGATGCGCTTGAAAACATAGACGATCTGTCGAAGTATTCCCTCGGCTCCGTCCTCAGCGGTGGCGACTCCGATCCCTCCGACAATTCCCTCCAATCCTGGACCGACCTCTACGACCGCCTCCAGACTGAGGCCATGAAAAGCCGGCTCGGCATCCCCATCCTTTACGGCATCGACGCGGTCCACGGCCATAATAACGTCCTCGGCGCCGTCGTCTTCCCTCACAACATCGGCCTGGGTTGCACGCGGAATCCGGAACTGGTCCGCCGGGCAGCCGAAATCACCGCCCGGGAGGTGCGCGCCACCGGCATCAACTGGACCTTCGCTCCCTGCATCGCCGTTCCTCGCGACGAGCGGTGGGGGCGGACGTACGAAGGCTTCGGCGAGACTCCCGAACTGGCGAAAAGCCTCGGCGCCGCCGCCGTGAAGGGCTATCAGCGGGAGGGACTCGGCGATCCGCTGGGCGTGCTGGCCTGCGCCAAGCACTATGCGGGCGACGGCGGCACGGCCTGGGGTACCGGACTCGTTCGGAAAGGCATTCCTGGCGGCCGGTTTCCGCTCGATCGCGGCGACGTCCGACTATCCGAGCAGGAACTCCGCGACATCCACATCGCCGGGTATGTCGACGCCATCAAGGCCGGGGCCGGCACGATCATGCCCTCCTACAGCAGTTGGAACGGCGTGAAGTGCTCCGGGAGCCGGCGGCTGCTGACGGAGATCCTGAAAGATGAGCTCGGCTTCGAGGGGTTCCTGATTTCCGACTATGCGGCCCTGGACGAATTGCCCGGCGACTACGCGACCCAGATCGCGACGTCGATCAACGCCGGAATGGACATGGTGATGGTCCCCACGCGCTACCGGGAATTCATGAGCGCCCTGCGCAAAGCGGTTGACGCCGGGCGGGTTCCTGTCGCGCGGATCGACGATGCCGTGCGGCGAATTCTGCGAGTCAAGTTTGCGATGGGGCTGATGGACAAGAGCGCGAACCACTTCGCGGACCGGTCGCTGCACCCCAGCTTCGGCTCGCGCGAACACCGCGCCGTGGCCAGGCAGTGCGTCCGGGAGTCCCTTGTGTTGCTGAAGAACCAGGGCGGCGCTCTGCCCCTGGCGAAGAACCTGCCGCGCGTCCACGTCGCGGGCCGGAACGCCGACGACATCGGCAACCAGTGCGGCGGCTGGACGATCGCGTGGCAGGGCCGGAGCGGCGCCGTCACCACCGGCGGCACAACCATCCTCGAGGGCATACGTAACGCCGTCGGATCGGCCACAAAGGTGACCTTCTCCCGCGATGGCCGGGGCGCGAACGGCGCGTCCGCCGGGATCGTCGTTGTGGGCGAAACTCCCTACGCGGAAATGGACGGCGACCGCCGCGACCTGGCGCTGGCGCCGGAAGACGCCGCCGCCATCGCCAACGTCAAGAACGCCGGCATACCCGTGGTGGTGGTTCTCCTTTCCGGGAGACCGCTGATCCTCGGCAAGTCGCTGGACGAGGCGGACGCCTTTGTCGCCGCCTGGCTGCCGGGTACCGAAGGGCAGGGCGTGGCGGACGTGCTGTTCGGCGATTTCAAGCCCTTGGGTAAGCTTTCGCATAGCTGGCCGCGCTCGATGGACCAGATTCCGATCAATGAGGGCGACGAGAAGTACGATCCGCTGTTTCCCTACGGCCACGGCCTGACCTACTGACGGCCCCTGACAACGATGTCTTCCATCACCCATCAACACCGCTTTCGCTACCTCGACTACCTGATCCAGGTGTTCGTCGTGGTTCTGCTGGTCTCGAACCTGGTCGGCCCGAAGATTGTGGCCATCGGGCCGTTCCGAATCAGCGGCGCCCAATTGCTGTTCCCCATCACGTACATCTTTGGCGACATCTTTACAGAGGTGTACGGCTATGGAGCGTCGCGCCGCGCCATCTGGACGGGCTTCTTCGCCTCCGCCTTGCTGTCGATCATGGGACTCATCACCGTGGCGCTTCCGCCCGCCCCCGACTGGCCGAACCAGGAAGCGTTCGCCATCGTGTTCCAGTTCGTGCCGCGCATGGTGGTCGCCAGCCTGCTGGCGTACTGGGCCGGAGAGTTCGCCAACGCCTTCGTGATGGCGAAGGTCAAGCTCAGGACGAAAGGGCGGTTCCTGTGGGTGCGCACGATCGGCTCCACCGCCGTGGGCCAGGCCGTGGATACGACCATCGTGATGATCGTGGCGTTCGCCGGCAGCCTCAGTCCGTCGCTGATCGGGAAACTGATCGTCTCCGGTTACCTGGGCAAGGTCCTCTACGAGGCCGCCGCCACGCCGCTTACCTATGCGATCGTGAACTTCCTGAAGCGCAAAGAAGGCGTCGACGTGTTCGACTACGCGACGGACTTCAATCCGTTCGCCGGATCGCCGGCGGCCGAAGTCCGGCGGTCGGCCGGGTCGGCTTGAGGGTCTTGGCGGCTATCGCGTGAAAATGCGGTTGATATACTTGGAGGAAAGCACACCGCGCTATCTGGAGACGTCAATGAGCACTGCCAAACTGCAACCGGTCGAGAGTCAGGAACATGGTCTGGAGCCACCCGAGCTTTCGGGTCCGCCCGCTTACCGCGTCGCCAACAGGATCCTGGATTGGATTACCAGCGAGAGAACGCAGTTGCTGAACATTACCGAACGGATCAACGAGGTGGTGCGCAAAAGCGGCATCCGCAACGGTCTCGTTCACTTGCAGTCGCTGCACACCACAACCGCGGTATTTCTCAATGAATGGCAGGAGGCGCTGCTCGACGACGTCAAGGCTTTCCTCGAGGAGACCGTCTCGCCGCGCAAGTATTACCGCCACAACGACCCGCAATTGTCCGACTGCGAACGGCAGAACGCCGACTCACACCTCCGAGGCATGCTGATGGGACAGAGTCTCCTGCTTCAGGTCCGCAACGCGAAAGTGCTGCTGGGGACGTGGCAGACGATCGTGCTGGCGGAGTTCGATGGGCCGCGGAGCCGGTCGCTGGCCGTTCAGGTATCGGGCGTCTGACGGATGCCGAGATACTTCACGCTGAGCCAGGCTCAGAGTCTGTTGCCGCTGCTGGAAAAGGAATTCCGGCAGGTGGTTCACATCCGGCGGGAGTTGGAAGGCGCCGCATCCGATCTGGACGCCTACTCGCAGCACATCGCCATGGCTGGCGGCGCCCTGGTGGACCAGCGGCGGCTGCTGAGTCTGCGCGGCCGGCGCGACGCGCTCGCCACGCGGCTGAAGGAAGGCATTGAAGCCATTCAAGAGCATGGCTGCCAGGTGAAGGACCTGGACATGGGCCTGCTCGACTTCCCGACGTTGTTGCGAGGGCAGGAAGTGTTGCTGTGCTGGAAGCTCGGCGAGTCCGAGATCGCCTATTGGCACGGAACCGAGGAGGGCTTCCGAGGCCGCAAGCCGATCGACGACGACTTTCTCGCCAACCACGCCGGCGACCCGCAGCACTGAGCCCGGTTTCTCTCGAACCCTCACGCCTCCTCGCCGTCGAATAGCCGCCGCGGCGTGCGCGCGCGATTGGGGAGGGATGTCGAAGCGCGAAAGTTCTTCAAATCTAGTACAGAGTACTATAGAATTTAAGTGGAGCTTGAATTCCCTGCGCGGCAAGGCGACAGTTTTCAAGACAAAATGGTTTCAGCGGTTTGCCCGGAGGGAGAAGCTCTCGGACGCAGCTCTCTCGGAAGCCGTCGTGCGCGCCAGAATGGGCGGATCGATGCAGACCTCGGCGGTGGCGTCATAAAGCAGTGGATCGCGCGGGTGGGGGAGGGAAAGTCGGGTGGATACCGGACCATCATTCTCTTCCGGCGGGGGGAGCGTGCGATCTTTATGTACGGCTTCGCAAAGAGTGAGCGGGAGAACCTCCGCCCCGATGAACAAAAACAATTCAAAGAAGCCGCGAAGCACGTGTTCGCCCTGACGGAAGCGGAGCTTGCGGCGTTGGTTCGGGAAGGCGAATTCGTAGAGATGACAAGGACATGCGTAAGAGCAAGAAGTACCGAAGCGATGCGATGGCCTCCATTCACGAGACAATGGAGGCCCTACACAAGGTGGGCGCGATCGGCAAACGGACGATGCGGCGCTTCGACGAAGCTTGCCTGACTCGGGTCCAGCCGCTCAGGCCGGGCGAGATCAGAGCGCTGCGGGAGCGGGAGCAGGTGAGCCAAGCGGTCTTTGCGAATTACCTGAACGTGACACCGAACCTGGTGAGCAAGTGGGAGCGAGGCGAGAAGACGCCTTCCGGCCCGGCGCTAAAGCTGCTGTCGCTGGTCGAGAAGCACGGCATTGCGGCGGTTGCCTGACGATAATAACGCCCGCTGTTTCGATGAGATCCCGAACCCTCACGCCTCGCCGTCGAATACCCGCCGCGGCGTGTGCCAGAGAATATCGGTCTTCGCTTCGGCGGGGATATCCATCCCGGTGATCTTGCCGAACTCCGTCTCGATGCTCTCGGGGAGGTCGGCGCCGGCCATGAGGCGGCTCGACGGGATGTGCGCGAGGACCTCCGTGATGTGGTGCGGCATCAGCGAGGATACCTCGATATAGATATTCGGGCACACCGACGCCGCGACGATGGCTTCCGCGACATAGACGCTGCCGCCGGCGTGGCCGAGGACGATCGACAGTCCGGGGAACTTGCGCGCCGGCATGATGAACAGCGACGGCAGCGCGAAGGGCGCGCCGGTCCCCGTATGGCAGATCAAGACGAACGAATGTTCCAGCGCCGTCTCGAAGTAGAAGTCGCTGCGCGGGGAGATGGGGTTCAACGGCTGATACTGCGGCTGGAGCTTCAGCGCCCGAAATCCGAGTTCCTCGGCGCAGCGGCGCGCCTCCGTGCGGAAAGCCGCGAGCGGCTGGAATGGATAGAGACAGGCAACGCCGGTGAAGCGGTCCGGGTGAGCCCGGACGGCGCGGCCGATCTCGTCGTGCGCCGCTCGTTCATCTTCGACGACTGGGAAGGGAATCAGCGCCGCGCGATCGACGCCGCCGCGGTCCATCGCCCGCAGCATTTCGTCCGCGCTGCATGTGCGGCCGCTGTGCCGCGCCGCGCCGAGGTGGGCGTGCGTGTCGTAGATGCGGAAGCCGTTTCTCATCCGCGCCGCGTCGCCCGGCCCGCCTGGCGGTAACGGAAGCAGCTCACCAGGTGGTCGTTCACCATGCCCGCCGCCTGCATGAAGGCGTAGCAAATTGTGGATCCGACGAAGCGGAACCCGCGCTCCTGGAGATCCTTGCTCATCCGGTCCGATTCCGCCGTGCGGGCCGGAACCTCGCGCAGCTCCGCCCACGCGTTTTGAACCGGTTTTCCGTTCACAAAGCGCCAGATATATGCGTCGAACGAACCAAATTCCTTGCGGGTTTCGACAAAAGCCGCGGCATTGCGGATCGCCGCCCGGATCTTCAGGCGATTTTTGACGATGCCGGAATCGGCGAGCAGCGCCGCGACTTTCGCCTCGCCGTACGCCGCCACCGCGTCGGGGTCGAAGCTGTCGAAAGCCGCGCGGTAGTTGTCCCGCTTCCGCAAGATGGTGGACCAGCTCAGCCCCGCCTGCGCTCCTTCGAGAATGAGAAGCTCGAACAGCGCCCGGTCGTCATGGAGCGGAACGCCCCACTCCCGATCGTGGTAGGCGATGTCGAGCTGTCCCCGGGCCCAAGGGCAGCGCGTCTTTGTACTTGCCGCCATCGCCTCCCTCATCGTTCGGGCCACCGCAGATGCTTGTGCAGGAACCGGAAGGTCCCTTCGCCGTTGATCGAGTGGCCTCCATTGAAGTACTCGATCTCCGTGCGGTCCGCCAGGCCGAGCTGCGCGTACAGCCAGCGCACTTTCGCGTATTCGTGGGCCACCCACTCGTCGCGGCTCACCAGGTCGTGGTGTCCCCGCTCCGCCATGAACGGCCGCGGGATCATCAGGTACGCCAGTTCGGCGTAATCGAACGTGTTGCCCATGTCGAAGTACGGCATCTCCCATTCGATGGTGAACATGAAGCCGAACGGCAGATCGGTAGAGGCCACCTTGCGCGTCCAGTTGTTGAAGTCGCCCGAGCAGATGGATAGCGCGTAGCCCTCCAGGACGGTCGGGACGCGCACGGCCGTCTCTCCGCCGTAGCTCAGGCCGTAGAAGCCGATCCGGTCGCCGTCGACGAACGGCAGCGTCTTGAGCCAGCGCAGGATCTGGTCGTGCTGGCTCACGATCACGGAGAACATCGACGCTTTCACCGAATTCGCCTTCCGGTCCAGCCACCGGTAGCGGTCCTCGCCGCGGTAGAGGTTGTGGGGCGCGAACACCACGAAGCCCCGGTCGGCCAGGCGCGCGCCGAAGTTGTTGTACGCCGTCTTGTCGCCTTCGATGACGTCCGCGGGGACGCCCTGCCGTCCGTGCTGGCAGACCACCACCGGGCGGCGCTCCCCCGGCGCAACGTTCTTGGGAACCAGCAGGACGCCCCAGGCGATCGTCTCCGGCCACACGTCCAGTACCACGTCGTAGCCGGCCCATTTCGGATTGTCGTAGATCTTGCGCGTGCGGGCGTTGGGCGGAAGCAGCGGCTCGTCGAACTGGCCGAGCACCTCCTCGCGCAGGTAGTCCCGATACCAGCGCGCGCTTTCGACAAACGGCTGCGCCTGAACCGTTTCGTGCCGGCGCAGCGTGCTCCATTTTTGGTCGGTGAAGCGCGGCAGCGCCTTGTCAAGGAAAAAGCGCCGGCGAACGTGCTCGGAGACGCGCACAAGGTTCTGGACGTGCGCCTCCAGTTCCTTCACCTGGCGCCGCTGCCGCGCCGCCGGATCGAACGTCTTCCTACGGTCCTCGAAGACGCCGGCGTCGCGCGGCGCCAGCTCCCGCACACCGGCCATTCGCAGCAAAGCCCGTAAAGCAGTGTCGGACCACGGCGCTGGCGACGCCACGAATTCCCTCCTCTGGAACCCGGGCTTCAGCAAACCTTCGATGCGGGCGTACTCCGCCCGGGCAGCGTCAACGGCGGGAGTCGTGATGTCCCCTTTGTGCCCCTGAACTTCGGGCGCCTGCGTATGCTCCACTACAAGTCCCCGCGGCGCGATAAGGGTCGCCAGTTCGGCGTCGCCGAACTCCCGCAGCAGCCCCCAGACATTGCGGTAGATCGGCTCCGACCAGACCCGGTCGCGAGGACCGAAATAGCCGCTCACCAGCGCCGCGTCAATGCGCGTGTCCGCCGCCGCGGCGTAAAAGGCGACCAGCCCGCCCTCCCCGTATCCAGCGACCAGGACTTTCGCCTCCGGATCCCGTGACTTGAACCAGTCGACCGCAGCCAACGCCTTCTGCGCTTCATAACCGATAACGTGGCGGCCCATGTGAAACGCCTGCCGGTAGATCCACTCGCGATGCGGCTGGTCCGTCATGCGGATGTCCGGGTTGCCGGACCATCGCGCGGTCCGGTCCACCAAGGCCGGGACGAGCACCTCGCAGCCGCTCGCCGCCAGCCGGCCCGCCACCGTTCCCGCGATCTCCTCCGGGGTCTGGTCCGCGTCCGGAAGCAGGATTACGTAGGCGGCCGGCGGGGTCTTCGGGCGAAAGAGCAGGCCCTCGCCGTTGACGGCTTCCAGAACCGGCCACCGCGACTGGTAGGCGCGGTACGCCGCCGTTTCCGCCGCCAACGCCGGATTGTCGTCGTCGCCGAAGAACTCCATCGCCGGGGCACGACGCGAATCCACCGCGCCGATGACTTTGCGGAAGCGATCGCGGTTGGCCGCCACCGACGCTTCGTAAGCGGCGCGTGAGGACAGATCGCGACGCCACCAGCGGGAGCGCCCGCCTGCCGACTCGGCGATCTTCCGTTCGACGAACCGGTGGGCCCCGTCCATCAGCATCACGTCCAGGGCGCCCTCTTCCCCCAGCGGCCGCGTACCCGGCAGTGGCTCCACCGCCGCCCCAGGGACGCTCACCAGCGCAAGCCACAAAGGTATCGTGAATCGCATTTTTTGGGCTCGATTGCACCCGATTATAGTTGACTTCCGCGCGCGGCGGGACTACAGAGAAGATAGGTGACGATTATGGTCTCATCAAAATTCGTTAACCTCATCGAGTCGCACGCCGACCGGATCGCCGACGGCGTGCTGCGGCGCCTGTCGGAGGATCGCCGCGCCTCGCACATCGCCCGCTTGCCGCAATCCGAACTGCGCGAATCCTGCCAAAGGGTTTTGAAGAACCTCGGGCACTGGCTTACCGCGAGTTCCGAGAACGAGATCGCCCGGCACTACGAGGAGCGCGGCCGGGTGCGCGCCGTCGAAGGCGTGCCGCTCCACGAAGCGGTGCTATTCCTCTTCATTCTCAAGGAGAAGATGCTTGACTACACCCGCGACCAGGGCTTCACGCAATCCACCGTCGATCTCTACGCGGAAGAAGAACTGGAACACCAGGTGGGCCGCTTTTTCGATTCCGCCACGTATCACCTGATCCGCGGCTACGAAAGCGCGCGAACCGGGGCCGCCGCTCAGGCCATCGCCTGAGGACAAGGAACATTTCGTTTCCGCCGCTCGTTCTTGATTCCAGGATGGCAACAGCTACGAGTGAGAACACGCCGCTAGCCCGCCGGACTTCACGCCTGGCGCCGCCAACCCGCATTCTCGCCGCCGTTGTTAATAACCGGATGGGAGAGACGTCTCTATGACGGACGACAAGACAAGGAGCGAGACGTTGCAGGCCGCAGTCGAAATGGAGCCGATGCCCGGCGAGGTCGAATCCCTGGAAGAGATCTTCCAGCGGCATCACGGCCTGGTCTTCCGCGCGGCTTACCGCGTCACGGGAAATGCGGTAGATGCCGAAGATGTGCTTCAGACCGTCTTCCTGCGCCTGGCTCGGCGACCGCCGGAGGCCGGGAAGGTGGACGGAATGGAAAGCTATCTCTATCGCGCCGCCGTGAACTCCGCTTTGGATGTGGTGCGGCGTCGGAGGACAACGTTGACGATGCCGCTGGAGTCGGCGGCGGCCACTGCCGAATCCAGCCTGGCCGGCAACCCGGCTCGGGCGTTTTCCGATCGCGAAACCCGGCAATGGCTTCGCGCTGCCATCGCTCGCTTGAGTCCAACCGCCGCGGAGATGTTTGTTCTGCGGTTTTTTGAAGACAAGGAGAACCCGGAAATCGCGCGGCTCCTGGGGACGACGGTCGCCACCGTGGCCGTTACCCTGCACCGTACGCGGGAGCGCTTGCTGCGCGAGTTTCAGGCCCGTTCTGGAGGTGGACGATGAAGGCGAATGAGCCATCTGAAGAGATGTTCGATCGGGCGATCGAAGATATCCGAAACGAATCCGTCGACGCCGGGGCAGTAAAGGCCGCGGCCCAGCGAGCGTGGGCACGCGTCTCGCAGGCCGGCGCGTCGCTCAACAGTTGCGACGATTTCCAGGCCCTGATCCCGGACTACCGCGTGGGACGGCTGAACCAGGCCCGCATGCTGCTGGTGAAGGACCATCTGGGCGAGTGCATCGCTTGCCGCAAGGTCTACATGGGACGCGCCGAAGGTCCCCGTTCCCACGCCGCGCCCAGCCTTTCCTGGCCGCTGCGCTGGGCCATCGCCGCCGCACTGGCCATCACAGCCGGCGCTGCCGGCTGGTACATGTTCCAACAGTTCGGCGGCGGCGGGCGCGAACCGGCCGCGACGGTCGCTTATGTGAACGGGCCGTTGTACCGCCTGGCCGCCGATGAAGCCCAGCCGATCGGCGCCGGCGCCGCGATCCGCGCGGGAGAACCGATACGCGTCGGCAACGCCTCCGGCGCAACGATCCGCCTTCGCGACGGCTCGACAGTGGAAGCGCGGCAACGCTCGGACTTCTCCGTCATTCAGACGCGCAGCGACGTGACGATCCGCCTGACCCGGGGAAGTGTTATCGTTGAGGCGGCGAAGCGCCGGAACGGCCATCTCTACGTCTCCACGCCCGATTGCCGTGTCGCCGTCACCGGAACCGTCTTCAGCGTCAACAGCGGCGTCAAGGGCTCCCGCGTTTCGGTGATCGAAGGCGAGGTCCATGTGAACCACGGCGGACGGGAACGGATCCTCCATGCCGGCGATCAATACGCCAGCACGGCGACCTTGGCGCAAGTTCCGGTGGAGCAGGAAATCGCCTGGAGCCGCAAGGCCGACGAGCACATCGCGCTGCTCGGCGAATTCAAGAGACTTGGCGAGGCGATGGAGCGCGCCGTCAGCCTGCCCGATGCCCGCTACGCGAGCGCGCTGCTGAATTACCTGCCGCGCGACACCGCCATCTACGCCGCCATACCCAATCTCGCCGAATCGCTGGCCCAGGCTGAGCAGGTGTTCGAACAACGGCTCAGCGAGAGCGCCGCGCTCCGCCAGTGGTGGGAGGAAAAGAACGGCGCGGATTCCGCCAACAAGCTCCGCGAGACGATCGACGAAATCCGCCGGCTCGGCGCCTACCTGGGCGACGAAATCGTGATCGCGGCCGCCCTCGACGCCGAGGGCAAGCTCGGCGACCCCGTCATTCTGGCGGAACTGAAGCAGAGCGGCTTTGCCGAGTTTCTGCAAGCGGAAGCAGGCAAGCACGGCGGCTCGCTGCGTCTCTATGACAGCGCCGCCGACATCGCGCCCGCGGCGGGCGACCTGCTGGTGTACGCCCGGCCGAATATCGCCGCGGCTTCAACCAGCGTTGCGCTGCTGCGGACCGTAGCGGCCGCTATCGAAGGCCAGGCCGCCGGCAGCCTCGCCGGGACCCCGTTCCACGCACAGGTCGCCGAAGCCTACCGCGACGGCGTCGGCCTGCTGTTCTGCGCCGATCTTCAGCGCATCATTCCCAAAGGCGACGAAAGAGAGATGCTCGGCAACGTCGGCGGCCTGGTGGTCAGCCAGAAGATGGTTTCCGGCAAGCCCGACACCCACGCCGTGCTGACCTTCCGCGGCAACCGCGAAGGCATAGCCTCCTGGCTGGCCGATCCGGCCCCGGTCGGCGCGCTGGACTTCGTTTCGCCCGACGCGACGGTCGCGTTCTCCTTCGTGGCGAAGGACCTGACCAAAGTGGTTGACGAACTGGCAAGCAAGGTTCCGGGCTTCACCGACGGCTTGGCCGGGGCGGAGCGGGAACTCGGCGTCAACATCCGCAACGACCTTGCGGCGTCGCTGGGCGGAGAGTTCGTCTTCGCCTGGGACGGCCCCGCGATCCCCACGCCTTCCTGGAAAGCCGTCGCCGAAGTGAACAACCCCGGCGCGCTACAGGGCGCGCTGCTGGCGATGGTGAACTCCCTCAACCAGAAGGCCGCGCAGGAAGGTAAACCGCTGCTCGAAACCTCGCAGGAAATGGTGGGCGGCCGGGCGTATTACTCGATCACGAGCCCCGCGTTCAAGCCGTTCACCGAGATGCACTACGTCTTCATCGACGGCTACCTGGTGGCCGCCCCATCCCGGGCGCTGCTCGATAAGGCGATCCAGAACCGGGCCGCGGGCAACGTGCTGGCCTCCTCGCCGAAGTTCACGTCGCTTCTGCCCCGCGACGCGCAGCCGAACTTCTCGGCCATGGCCTATCACAATATGACCGCGGCGGCCGGCGCGGTGAGCGGCGCGCTCACCCCCGAGCAGCAGAAAGCCCTGGCGGAATTCGCCCAACCTACGCTCGTGATGGCCTACGCTTCCAACGACCGTATCGCGATGGCCACCGCCGGCGAAGCCTTCGCCCTCACTCCCGGTAATCTCTTCGGCCTGAAGACGCCGCTCGGCCTGTCCGGGATGCTCGAGTCGGGCAAAGGGCGCCGGGACGCAAAAGAAGCGACAAAGAAGCCGCACCGGCATTGAGCGCCAAGCCGTTGAGTACTTGACCACGGCTCCGCCGCCGCCACGTTGTACAGCCACGTTGGCGGCGCGGAGCCTTTTTGTGTTCGGCCGCGCGGTGAGAGGGTCGCCGGAGAGATGTTTTCCCGAGACTTCCGTGATCTGCGGTTCCCGTCAAGACGTCCCGGAGCTCTTTGAGAGAGGCGGACTCGCCGTTGAACTCGGCGATCAAGTGTCAACTGGCGAATACCGAGCAGCAGATTCCGAGCGATGGCGTCAGGTTTTTCATCGGGCGAAAACTCGGGCGAAAACATGGGTCCGACCGTGAGCACTTGCTTGGCTAGCTTTTCTCCAACGGCTGGAAGCTTGCACGTGCTTGACCCCAGCAACACCGTGTTACAACGCGGGTAGCGCCGCAGCAGTGTTCACGGGAACGGTCGTTGACGCTGTTGAACATCCGGCGCGGCCCGTTTCGGTGGAAACCAGTGGGCGAGGGTTTCAAAATCGATTTTGACGAAAAGAAGAACGAGAAGACGGCATGTTCATAGAGTGCCGGGCAATTTCCCCGACGCGCGACATCCCGAAAGCGCTGGCATGGATCATTGAGCCAATCATTCTAAATCCCGTCGCCCCGAAAGACCTCGTACGCGCCTCTGCCCTCTCCACACTTGCAGCATGGCCTGCGCAACGCTTGGCGAGAGCCGTAGCTCGGCGGCACGAGCCGTCCGCGGATGGGCAAGCATCACGCGCCCCGGCGCCCCCTGCTAAAATCAAGACGTAACCCCGCTTGCCTTTGGTGAAAACGACCTTGTGTGAACTTGCGACTGTTGCGGCGCTTGAGCTGAAATTCGGCCTCAAGTTTGACGATCTCTACCGGCGCGAAGGCCTCCAGGTCCTCGATTCACGGTTCCTGAAGTACTTGGAGGGACTTGATCCCGCTCTGCTCCAGCGGCTCGCTGCGGCGAGGGCTCGCCCCGAGGCGCTCGCGGCCAAGGAACGCTCCGAGCTGATCCTCGCGCTCGCGCCGGTTGTCGAGAGCTTCATTGCCGAACTGTTCGGCATCGCGGACGAGCTCGAGGAACTCCGCTCCCGCCACCTCGAGCCCGAGCGGCTCTTCTTTGTCAAGCGCCAGTTCGTCCAGCGCAGCCAGTACGTGAAAACCGCCGCGCCGGAAGCCGCGCGTATCGACGGCGAAGCGCTCGCCGCCGAACTCGAGGCTCTGTTCGGCGAGCCGTTTTCCGAGGAAGCCTACGCCGCGCACGTCGCGCGCTGGCTGGAAACGGAAGCCGCCAACCGAGACAACCTGGTTCTGGCCGGCCGCTACGCCGCCTGGGCCCTCAATACGGAAGAGGGCCGTCGCATGCACATCTTCGGCGCGCTGTTCCGCTTCCCTCAGAAGATCGACATGTACAACCTGGTCCCCGCCGAAGCCATCGTTCGCAACGGCGTGGAACAGAAAGGGCTCGGCGGCGAACACTGGCGCAGCCGCGACGGCTTCCAGTTGACCGATGCCGGCATGAACCTTGTCGAAGCCCTCGACCAGGCGCGCTATTGCATCAAGTGCCACAACCAGGGCAAGGATAGCTGCTCCACCGGCCTGATCGAGAAAACCGGCGCCTTCAGACAGACGGTGTTCGGCGTCACCCTCAACGGCTGCCCGCTCGAGGAGAAAATCTCCGAGTTCCAGACGCTCAAGGAGCAGGGTCACGCCCTCGGCGCCCTCGCCGTCATCGCCATCGACAACCCCATGGCCGCCGCTACCGGGCACCGCATCTGCAACGACTGCATGAAGTCCTGCATTTACCAGAAGCAGGAGCCGGTCAACATCCCCCAGGTGGAAACCCGCACGCTGAAGGACGCGCTGGCGCTGCCCTGGGGCTTCGAGATCTACTAGCTGCTCACCCGCTGGAACCCGCTCAATTTCGAGCAGCCGCTGCCGCTGCCGCCCAGTGGATACAAGGTGCTGGTGGTGGGCCTCGGCCCCGCCGGCTTCACGCTGTCGCACTACCTGGTCAACCAGGGACACGCGGTCGTCGCCGTGGACGGGTTGAAGATCGAACCGCTGCCCGAAGCCGTTTCCGGATTCGACGCTTCCGGCGCCCGCGTGCCGTTTCGCCCTATCCGCGATCTCGACGAGCTGTACGAGCCGCTCGAGAACCGCTCGATGGCCGGCTTCGGCGGCGTCGCCGAGTACGGCATCACCGTCCGTTGGGACAAGAACTTCCTCAAGGTCATCCGCCTGCTGGTGGAGCGCCGCGAGCAGTTCGCCATGTACGGCGGCGTTCGGTTCGGAGGCACGCTGACGCCCGAGGGCGCGATGGCGCTCGGCTTCGATCACATCGCGCTGTGCATGGGCGCCGGCCGTCCGACCGTCGTCGACATGAAGAACGGGCTCGCCCGCGGCGTGCGCCAGGCGTCCGATTTTCTCATGGCGCTGCAACTCACCGGCGCGGCCAAGCGGGATTCGCTCGCCAACCTCCAGATCCGCATGCCGGTGGTGGTGATCGGCGGCGGCCTGACGGCGATCGACACCGCGACGGAGTCGTTGGCCTACTACGTCGTCCAGGTGGAGAAGTTCATGCGCCGCTACGAAGCCCTCGCGGCCGAACGGGGCGAGCAGGCCGTGCGCGCCGGATGGACCAAAGAGGAGAACGCCATCGCCGACGAGTTCCTGGCGCACGCGCGCGCTATCTGCATCGAGCGCCAGCGCGCCGCCGCCGAATCCAGAGCGCCCCGCTTCATCGACCTGCTGAATTCCTGGGGCGGCGCCACGATCGCTTACCGCCGCCGCCTGGTGGATTCGCCCAGCTACACCCTCAACCACGAAGAGGTGCAGAAATCGATGGAGGAGGGCGTCCGGTTCGCCGAAGGTCTTTCGCCGGAGGAGGTGCTGCTCGACGCCTTCGGCCACGCCCAGGCCGTCCGCTTCCGTAAGAGCCGCTACGACGAAGCCACCGGCAAGATGGTGGATACCGGCGAAACCGCGGTGATGCCGGCGCGGTCGGTCCTCGTCGCCGCGGGCACCCAGCCCAATACCGTCCTGGCGCGCGAGGCGCCCGGCATCGTTCTCGACGGCAAGTATTTTCAGGCGGTGGGCGAGGACGGCAGCCCCGTCGCGCCGGAGCGCATCGCCAAGCCGAAGACGCCGCAGGTGCTGATGTCGCTAAGGCCCGACGGCCGCGCGATGAGTTTCTTCGGCGATCTCCATCCGTCGTTCTCCGGCAATGTCGTCAAGGCCCTGGCCAGCGCCCGGCTCGGCTACCGGGTGGTGGACAACGTCCTGAGCCAGCGCAAGCCTGAGACGCCCGCGCCCGCGGATCTTCTGGAGACGTTGCGCGAGGAACTCCGGCCGGTGGTCTACGAGGTGGAACGGCTGACGCCGACGATCGTCGAGGTCGTCGTGAAGGCGCCGCAGGCCGCTCGCATGTTCAACCCCGGGCAGTTCTACCGCCTCCAGAACTACGAGTCCCACGCATTGCGCGCCAACGGCACGACGCTGACCATGGAAGGCCTCGCGCTCACCGGCGCCTCCGTCGATCGCGAGCGCGGCCTCGTGTCGCTGATCGCCTTGGAAATGGGCGGCTCGTCGGACTTGTGTGCGCACCTGAAGCCGGGCGAGCCTGTGGTTCTGATGGGTCCCACCGGGTCGCCGACGGAAACGCCCTCGGGCGAGACCGTGCTGCTGGCCGGCGGCGGCTTGGGCAATGCCGTTCTGTTCTCCATCGGACAGGCTCTGCGCGCCAACGGCTCGAGCGTCATCTATTTCGCCGGCTACAAGAAGATCATCGACCGTTACAAGGTCGAGGAGATCGAGCGCGCTGCCGACGTCGTCGTCTGGTGCTGCGACGAGGCGCCCGGGTTCCAGCCGGACCGGCCGCAGGACCGCTCCGTCGCCGTGAACATTGTCGAGGCGATGGTCCGCTATGGACGCGGCGATCTCGGCCCCCCGGAGATCCCGCTCAGCGACGTCGATCGCATCATCGCCATCGGCTCCGACGGCATGATGTCCGCCGTGGCGCGCGCCCGCGCCGAACGTCTCGCGCCTTACCTCCGCCCCGGCCATTGCGCTATCGGGAGCATCAACTCGCCGATGCAGTGCATGATGAAGGAGATCTGCGCGCAGTGCATTCAAAAGCACCGTGATCCCGTCAGCGGACGCGAGATCGTGGTGTTCAGTTGCTTCAACCAGGATCAGCCGCTCGACCGCGTCGATTTCCCGTCCCTGCGCGACCGCCTTTCGCAGAACACACTGCAGGAGAAGCTGACGCGCCTTTGGATCGATCGCAGCCTTCGCCAGCTCGGACTACGGTCGTGAACCCGGTTTCACTTCCGGGTCTGGTTGCCGGCGCCCGTTTTTTCGCCCGCCTTCCCGTTTATCTGCACCGGCGGCTCGACCTGCCGGAGGCCCGCGCCTTGCTGGCGCGAAGGCTGGAGCAGAGGGAGGCCCGCTTCCTCGACCGGCTGCGCACCGATGTCTACAGCCGGCCCAGCGGCGTCTACGCACGCTTACTCCGTCACGCGGGCTGCGAGTACGGCGACATTGAGCGCCTGGTGAAGACCGGCGGCGTCGAGGGGGCGCTCGAACGCCTCTTCGCCGCCGGCGTCTACCTCAGCGTCGACGAGTATAAGGGCCGGAAGCCTGTCGTTCGCGGGACTCTTCACATCGAGGCCGGACCCGAACGGCTGCGCTCCCCCCGCGCCGCCTATCATCTTCCCGGCGCCAGCGGCGGCAGCCGCAGCGGCGGAACGCCGGTATTGATGGACCTGCGTTTTGTCAGGGATTGCGCCGGCAACTGCGCGCTTTGCCTGGACGCCTGGGGCGGCGCGAACTGGCGGAAGGGAGATTATGAAACACCCGGCGCGGGCGCGCGTTTCCGCCTGGTGAAGTTCGCCGCCTTCGGGAGACTGCCGGAAGCCTGGTTTTCGCAGGTCCATCCCGCCGACCCGGCGCTGGCGCCCATCGCCCGATGGAACACGCGCGCCATGCGGCTGGCGAGCACGCTGGCCGGAAGGCCGCTCCCGGCGCCGGTCCACGCGCCTCTATACGACCCGGCGCCGGTGGCCGAGTGGCTCTCTTCGGTGTTGCGCGCCGGCGACACCCCTCACCTGTTCACCTTCCCGGGCTCCGCCGTGCGCGTCTGCCTGGCGGCCGAACAGAAAGGGATCGAAATCGCGGGCGCTCGTTTCATGCTGGCCGGCGAGCCCATCACGGAGGCGCGGGTGGCCACCGTCCGCCGCAGCGGCTGCGTCGCCATCCCGAGGTACGGCACGGTGGAGACCGGCGCCATCGCCTACGGCTGCCCCAACGGCGAGCATTCCGACGACGTCCACGTCCTGCGCGATATGCACGCCCTGATTCAGGCTGGCGACGACAACCCGGCCGGCCTGCCGCCCACCGGCATTCTGCTCACGCTCCTGCATCCGCGCTCGCCCTTCCTGATGATCAACGTCTCGATGGGCGACCAGGCGCAGGTCGGCGAGCGGGACTGCGGGTGCCCTCTCTACAATGCCGGCTGGACGACGCGCCTCTACGAGATTCGCAGCTTCGAAAAGCTCACCGGCGGCGGCGTGACCTTCCTGGGGACGGACGTTATCCGTATCCTCGAGGAACTGCTGCCCGCGAAATTCGGCGGCGCGGCTACCGACTACCAGTTGGTGGAGGAAGAAGCCCCCGATGGCAGGCCGCTTCTGCTTCTCGTGGCGCATCCTGCGCTCGGGCCGATCGAGGAGTCGCGCCTCACCGAGACCTTTTACGCGGCGCTTGGCGAACTCTCGGATTACTCGGCGGCCATGACCCGGCGCTGGCGGGATGCCAATACGCTCCAGGTCGCCCGCCGCCCTCCCTCGATCTCGCGCGCCGGAAAGATCCTCCACCTGCACGCGTCCGGAAAGGTTAGTCCCCCACCACCGTCACCGTGATCTCGCGATCCCTCGGCCGGTCGTCGAAGTCGCACAACACGATCTGCTGCCACATTCCCGAACCCAACTGCCCGTCGATGATCGGGAAGCTCCTTGCCGTCCCTACCAGCGCGCTCCGCAAGTGCGAATACCCGTTATTGTCGCCCCACCGCGCGTTGTGGGCGTAATCTGAGGTCGGCGGCGCGATCTTGTCGAGGGCGCGTTGAAGATCGGACACGCAGCCCGGTTCGTACTCGATCGTGGTGATGCCGAGCGTCGAGCCGCGCCCGGAGACGTTCACTATCCCCGTGCGAATCCCGCTGTCCCGCACCATCTGCTCCACCTGCCGGTGGATGTCCACCACGTGACCGTGTCCCTGCGTGGATATCGGGAAGGACTTCTGAAAACTCGCCATGCCCTTATCGTCGCCCCGAAAAGTGGTGCGCCGCTTCCAGCATGGCTACGATGTTTTTCACCGGCGTGTTCGCCTGGATATTGTGAATGGTATTGAAGACAAAACCGCCGTCCCTCGAAAATACCTCGCACCGGCGCAACGCCTCTTCCCGTACCTGGTCAGGCTGGCCGAACGGCAGCGTCTTCTGCGTGTCCGCGCCGCCGCCCCAGAATACCAGCTTGTCGCCGTAGCTCGATTTCAGGTGTTCGGCGCCCATGTTCGCGGCCGAGCATTGCACCGGGTTCAAAATGTCGAACCCTCCTTCGATGAACGACGGGATGAAGCGATCCACCGAGCCGCAGGAATGTTTGAAACACTTCCAGTTCGTATTGGCGTGAATCCAGGCATTGATCTTCGTGTAATAGGGAAGCCACAGTTCGTTGAACGTGCCGGCCGAACAGAACGAGGAGTCCTGCGTGCCGAAATCCGTCCCGCACAGAAACACCGCGTCGACGTTCCCGTTCACCGCCTCGCGGATCTTCACCAGGTTCTCCAGCGCGTACTCGCATTGCCGCGCGAAGATCGCATGAACGTAATCGCGGCGCAGGCGCGTGGACATGTACCACTCCGCGATGTCCCGGATTCCCTTCGGGCGCTTCAGAAATGGCGCGGGGACCAGCGCGATGTCGCCGAACGCCATCCCGCCGAAACAGGCCACCACCGCCCGCCCGCTCGCCCTCGCGCGCTGGGCGGAGGTCCGGAGATGTTCGAGATCGGCCTCCGTGACGGGTCCGAACTCCTCGAGGTTGTCCTCCACGTTCAGGTTATCCTCGTCGATCGGCGGCTGCCGGACGATGGCGTCGAAAAAGAATCCGCCCTTGGGCATCCTGCCGCTTGCCGGCGCCGCCGTATCGCCTTCCGGATAGATCAGCACGTCCCCGTTTTCGTCGATCGTGGTCTTGAAGTCCTCCGGAACCAGCGCCTCGAGCCCGTCCTGGCAGCGCCACTCCTTCCAGCCGCGGTTCTCGAACCCGAACATGGTCTTGCGCGGGAACACGCCTTCGGTGTCGATGCCCATGGCGTCCTTCAGGTCGTCGTCCACGTAGCCGAGCATCTGGTACGGCTCGTGCACCTTCACCGGCTTCTTCTCCAGGCCGTAGTAGTCGCGCAGCGCCGCCACGCAACTGACGTGAATGCCCGTCACCGCCGTGCTGCCGAAATCCACCGGAATCCGGTCGGGCTCGCGATGATCGAGCGCGGCAAGAACTCTCTCTCTGCTGGTCATGGAGGGCGTCACCAATTCGTAGAATAGGACATTTTCGTCCATGATGGCCGGCCGTCTCGAACCGGCGGCGCCGCGCGGGTTACAATCCCTGGTAGACCATCTCTCTCTGGGGAGGGCAATCAGGATGCAGCGAAGAAGCTTTTTCGGCGCGGCGTTCGCGGGCCTGGCGGCGTCCAAGGCGCCGGCGGCCAAGGCGGGCGGCATTCCCACCCGCGCGTTCGGCAAAACGGGCGAGAAGCTCACTATCGTCGGCCAGGCGGGCGGCCGCTTTCCGCTCATCGACTTCGACGAAGCGAAGGCCGTCGTCCGGCGCGCCTACGATCTCGGCGTCAACTATTTCGACAACGCGCGCGGGTACGGCGACGGGCAGGCCGAGGAAGTCTACGGCGCGGTGCTGCCGGAGTTCCGCAAAGAGGTGTTCATCACCACCAAGTCCACCAAGCGGAGCCGCAAGGAAGCCGAAGAGGAACTCCACCTTTCTCTGGAGGCGCTGAAGACCGACTACATCGACCTGTGGCAGATCCACAGCGTCAGCGAGATGAGCGAGGTGGACGCCATCTTCGCACCCGGGGGCGCCATCGAAGCGTTCGAGGCCGCCAAGAAGGCGGGCAAGTGCCGCTTCATCGGCTTCACCGGCCACACCGACCCGCACGTCCACGCCGAGATGCTGAAGCGCTACGACCGCTACGACTCGATCCTGATGCCGCTGAACATCGCCGACCCCGGCTACCTCAGCTTCGAGAAGATCGTGCTGCCGGAAGCGGTAAAGCGCGGCATCGGCATCCAGGCCATGAAGACGACGGCGAACGCGAAGCTGCTGCAATCGTTCAGCGTCCGCGAGTGCCTCGACTACGCCCTCAGCCTGCCGGTCCACTGCGCGACGCTCGGCTGCACGACGCTGGGCCAGATCGAGGACGACGTCCGCATCGCCCAACAATTCCGCCCGCTGGCATCCGACGACTTGACCAAGCTGCGCGCCCGCGCCGACAAGCTGGCCGGCCCCTCGCTCGAAGACTGGAAACGCAACATCCACACCGCCGGCGCCCGCGTCCCCCGGTACACGGGAAGCTGAGTCGGCCGGGCACGCGCTACCAGACGCAACGACCGGCGATTATCTCCCGACCGAGATCCGGACCGTGACCGGATAGTGATCGGACGCTCGTACTTCACTTTTAACGCTCCCGTCGGAAAAACCGAGATCGCCTCGCACAAAGATCCAATCCAGAGGAGCGCCGCGCGCGGTCGTCGCCTGGCCGCCAACCGCCGTGCGGAACCCGGCTTCGAGTATCGCCTGAATCACCGGCGATGACGCGCTCGCGACATTCAGATCCCCCGCGATGACGATCGGCATCGCCCCGGAATGCTTGAGGGCGTGGGCCAGCACCTCTTGCATCTGCCGCAGCCGGACGGCCTCCGGACCGCGGCTTTCCAGGTGTACGTTGTACACGACAATGGCGCGCCGGCCCGCCTGGATTTCCGCCGCCAGGGCCAGCCGTCCGCCAACCCGCCTCTGAAACACCGCCCAGTTGGGAATGAACCACCTCGGGCGCCAGTAGTCGGACTGATGCGTGAATCGCACGATGGACGCGGACCGGATCGGCAGCGAAGCCAGCACGGCTTGGCCTTGATAAGCGGGCGAGGCGGATGTCTTCTGGCCCAGTTCCAGGAACTCGGCGGCGAAAACGTAGTTCATCTTGAAGCGCCGCGCGAGGTCTTCCGCAATGTCGACGGATCCGCTGCGCCGGGCGTTCCGGTCCACTTCCTGCAACAGCAGGATGTCGGCGGTTTCGCGGCCCAGCGCCGCGGCGACCCCCTCCAATTGTTGTCCCCGCTCGATGTTCCAACTCACCAGCCTGAAGTCGTTCCGTTCCTCTTGCGCTTCGGCGGCGGAACCGCCACGCCAGATGCGGTCCCGAAAATCCTCGGCGCCGGCAGGAAACGCGGCAAGAGCGAGACAGGCCGCCAATAGCACTGGCGGCGTCAGGCCGCTCGGGGATCCTGTTCTACAAATCGGAACGGGCGTTTCTCTCGTGAACCTCGGCATAGGCTGCGTCTATCATCATTACGATAGCGATTGGCCGGGGAGGCGCGTCGCCCGGCACATAGGAATCTTGACCGCTCGGCCGTAACGCTCCGCCGGGATGTGTTAAGTTGAGGAAGGACCTGCCCTTGCCGCGGAGAGGTGGCTGAGCGGTCGAAAGCAGCGGTTTGCTAAACCGTCGTAGGGGCCTAAACCTCTACCGGGGGTTCGAATCCCCCCCTCTCCGCCAGCCCTAATCATTCAAAGACTTAGACGGATTCGTGATATCGTTCGCAGGAGTACTGCCACTTGATGCCCGGGCAAGATCAGGAAGCGGCCGCGCGCAGCGGCGGGAGCGCGACGGTGCGGGTTCGCTTGCCCTTGGGCTTCTTGATGAACACATGCCACCTACGACGAGCATCCGCCCTGGTGCAATGTGGAAACGAATCCGGCGGATTGGAGAACCTACCTGCGGTTGCGGACCACGGCAGCATTCAGGCGAAGCGAAGGCCGTTCATTGGACGCGCCAAATCCACAATCGGGCCGGTGGCAACAGCTCTAGAGCGACTTCAACTCGCCCTCCGCAGCACGTCCTCCACTGCCTCGGGATGCTTGGCGATTACTGCCAGCAGCACGCGCGTAGGCGCGTCCGGCCGCGACCTGCCCTGCTCCCAGTTGCGCAGTGTGGCTGGCGGAAGGCCGAACTTTGTCGCGAACTCCGACTGGCTGAGTCCCATCTTGGTCCGGACCTTGCGCACATCAATCTCAGGGATGTGAACCAGCGTTACGCGGGCGTTGGTGCTCTCTCCGCGCGTCCACGCGATCGCGTCGTTCAGGCCCTGAATGATGCTCTCGCCCACCGTCTGGCGCTTTCGAGCGACCGCCTTCTTCGCCGGTTTCGCCGTCTTCCTCGCAGCCATATTGCACCTCCTATGCCTTCCTCGGATAGCCGGCGATCAGGGCCGGCACCAACCGTTTCATGGCGTTCTGCTCGGCCTTGCTCAGGTTCTCCTTCCGGCCCTTCGCATATGCGGAAAGCAGAAACACCGGCAGACGCTCGCTGTGGTAGTAGTAGATCACTCGCGCGCCGCCGCGCTTGCCCATGCCCGGCAAGGCCCACCGGATCTTCTAACGCCGCCGGTCTCCGGAATGATCTCTCCGGCTTCTGGATTCGCCGCGATGAACGCCACCAACCCCGCGCGCTCTGATCCGGAAAACAACGGCTTCGCCTTGCGCAGGGACTCCGCGGTCTCGACCACCGTCATCGGA
The DNA here is from genome assembly GCA_026129905.1 of Bryobacteraceae bacterium. Lineage (GTDB taxonomy): Bacteria > Acidobacteriota > Terriglobia > Bryobacterales > Bryobacteraceae > JAHCHE01. The sequence goes on from JAHCHE010000013.1 coordinate 128,878, forward strand.
GCATTCGCCATGCTCCTTCACTATACGCAATTTGCGCAGCCTGAGTGCAGTTCCTTATCGGCGGCCTGCCGGGCGGGGTTGGTCACGAAACGGCCCGGATCGTCTGGCTCCACCTGATAGTCGAAAAATCGATCAGAAACTCCTGCCGCATGTATCACGGCCAACGTAACAGCCAGGCGCCCCAGTTTGCGGCGCAGCGTTTTGACCTCGGGCACGCGATCCAAGCCCACGATGCGCCCCAGATCGCCGGGCGCATGACGTTTCAAGGTCTCGAGGCGCGGGATGCGCCCTTCTCCAGTCCCTGGCGAAACCAACCCGTGACGGCGCCATGTATTGCGGCGTCCCGAGGATGGTTCCCTGGCCGAATGGTATTGTCCCCCGCCATATGACGCTGGGCGCTCGGCAAGGCGTTCGTGGCGGCCCTGGACATCGGCCGGTCCGGCCAAGTGCAGTTGATCTTCGACCGCCGCGTCAGCCGGCGTACGCCCGGCAAGTTCCGCACACGGGTGATTGCCGAGGGCGTGGTCCCGTCGCGGCACGTCGATTACAAGAACCACCCGGATCAAGCAGTATCACAAGGAAGGGCGCGCACTGCGCACCGAAACCACGATCAACAACACCCGCGACTTCGGCATCGGCAAGTTGCTCAAGAACCTGCCCACCCTGCGGCAGGTCGGCTTCCAACCGGCGTCTCCTGGACGTCCAAAGAGTTTCGCACGATTGCGCGATTGGCGAGGACGCGTTTGATCGGGTGGTTCGCCCCACCGAAGTGGACGGACAAAGGGCATCGGCCCTTCGTTTCGGCGACCAGCGCGAGCAGGCTCTGTTCGCTGCGCTGGTGGTATTCCGTCTCCAACGGCGAGGGTTCACCAATCAGGAAATGCGCGCCCTGCTGGCGCAACTGCTGGGCCTCGATCCAGCCAACTACCCCATCGGAAGGATGACCTACGACCTCCGCCGGCTTCGCCTCCACGGAATCATCGAACGCATTCCGCACAGCCATCGATATCAACTCACCCCGGATGGTCTACGCATTGCGCTCTTCTTCTCCCGGACCTACGCCCGCCTGCTGCGCCCTAAACTTGCCGAGATTATGCCGGCCGCGGCCACTCACATCCACGTTGCGCACGGCATTCGGCCGCCTCAACGGTCACATTGATGCCTGCTGTGAAGACCAGCGCTTGGTCGCCTAAACTTGACTCATTCGAATTACATTTCTATAGGCAAGGACTCTAGCGTCCGATATCCATATTCCGGTAACGCCGTTTCTAAAGCGAAGTGATAATATCGGATTGTGGCATCGGCAATCCTCGCCTTTATCGCCTTCACGGGCGCGTTCACGCCGGTCGACCCGCCAAATTTGGCGTATTCTACGTACCTGCCGGGACCTGCCGCGGTCTACAGCGTCGCGGACAAGACGGGCGCTCTGTATTTCACCTTCGATTCGACATCCGCCTGCTATGCGGGACCCTCGTACGATCCTCGGCAGCCAGTGGTGGCCGCGTTCATCGGCAGGCTGGAACGCGAAGGACAAACCGTAACGTGGGTGGCTTGCGTCCCCGGGGCCTCCGGGGGAATTGCGATTGACGATGCCGCGGCGCTTTACCTTGCGACGAAATCGAGCGGATCATCGACCATCACCAGACTTGCGGCGGATACATTGCGGCCCGTTTACGCGACGGCGCTGGGAGCTGCATCCGTTACGGCGTTGGCATTGGATCGCGCGGGTAGCGTGTACGCCGCTGGTGCGGCTGGGCCGGAATGAATACAACGCCGGGCGCATATCTCGACAATTGCGAGAGCTCCCCGTGCGGATTTGTGACGAAACTCGGCCAGTCGGGCGCTGTTAGCTTCGCGACCTATACACCGGGGAGAGTGAACGCCATTGCGGTGGACAGCCGCGGACAGGCGTGGATCACGGGGACGCACACGATTAAGGTCATATCGCCCGGCGGCAATGCTTCGTACTCGCTTGCTTTCGTCACCAAACTAGACGCTGAAGGGAAGACGAGATTGTTCAACCAGGACTTCGGCGGCGGCGTTTTTTTTCGAACGCCAGTGGACGGGGCCGGTCTGGGCCTCGCCATCGACGGCGAGGACGCTGCGTACGCGGTGGGCCTGGGGAGCGTGACGCTCGCCACGCCTGGCGCGATCCAACCGTCGAATCCGTCGCTGTTCACGCATTACCCGTACCTCGTGAAGTTCGACTCCGGGGGGAACGTCGCTTTCGGCGCAATTCTGGACCCGGAATACCAGCGCATTTACGCGGTATCCGTCGACGCCTCGGGTAACGCATACGTTGGGGTGGCCGGTCAGTACAGGCCGGCGAGCGCGAAGGGACTCTGTGGTTGGGGTATGACCTCGAACCTGATAGCGATTAGCCGGGACGGTTCCAAAGTGCTGGCTTCCCGGTTCGTCGGCGGTTGGATCCTATCGCTAACGCGGCACGAATCCGGAGCCGTATACGTTTCCGGCGCCACCACCAGTACCGCTTTCCTGGCGACTCCCGGGGCCTATCAGTCGGAATACCCCAGGTTATCGCAGTCGGCCTTTGCGGCGAAAATCGATTTCTCCGAACAAGCCTCCCCGATCCTGACGTGCGTGGCAAATGCGGCCAGCGGGTGGGCAGGCAGGAACGCGTCGGGCTTCAACGGGGCTGTCGCGCCGGGGGAACTTGTGACCATCTACGGCGAACCATTTGAAGCAGGCGAGGACGTGAACGTGACGTTTGACGGCGTGCCGGCCCCTGTCGTTTATTCCGCCGTTAATGAGATCAACGCCGTAGTCCCATTCAGAATGGACACCGAGGGTGGCTTCACGCAGCTCTCAATCAGGCTCGGATCGCAGGTCATCGGGCCCTACCGTTTACCGCTCTCGCAAGCCGTTCCAGGCATATTCCTGAGTGACGGGTCTTCTACGGTTGCCGCGCTGAATCAGGACGGCTCCGTCAACTCGATTGCGAACCCAGCCCCGCCCGGCTCGGTGGTCGCGGTTTACGTGACCGGGGCCGGCCTCTATGACCGCGAAATAGAAGATGGAGCGTCGGGTCCGATGGAACCGCCCTTTCCGGCGCCGGTCCTGGGAGTCCGCGCGGCCATGTGGTCGACCTCGTGGCCGACCATTGAAGCGCCGGTCCTGTTTGCCGGCCAGGCGCCTGGACTGATCGCCGGCGTCGTGCAAGTCAATCTGAGGATCCCCGAGGGACTTGCGCCCGGCCCGGCGCATCTGGTGATGTACTTCGGGAATTTTCCGACCCCCGATCCGGTGATTTTTGTCGGCAGCAAATAGCGTTCTTCGTCCTCGACGCGGTCTTTGGATCGGCCGTCAGCCAACGATCTCGTCGTACTGGGCATGTGTGCCGATCCAGAACCAGAGAAAGCCGTTAGTTAGACACCTTGACCGCAAGCGCACGGTGGCGTAGACCAACCCGCGCAGCCCAGAGATCATCGAGTCTCTTGAAGTGGAGGGATGGATACTGAGGATCGGCCTTGAGTAGTTCGAACGCTCTATCTGCGACTCGCTGCACGTTCACTGGCAGGCGGCGGTAGCAGGCCCAGAAGTCAGGCGCCGCGTGGTGCGTCACAATTTGGTCGAGCGCCCGGCTTCGTGATCTCGGACAGCGCGTTCGACAAGACTGGCCAATTCGCCGCTCTTCGCGTCGGCTTCGATCTGGCGGTCCCGGAGGTCGGCATCAAGGCGGTCAAACCACTCGCGAAGGGCTCTAAGCTCAGAGGGACTCAACTCGGCAATCTGTTCTTTGAGTTGCTCCACGTGGCTCATCCTCGCCTCGCTGTTCAGAATAACGCGCTACAGCTTCGGCTCTTCCACCGAGACGGTCACCGATGGTTTCACCTTCAGCCCTTCGCCATCGTGATGGATGCCGAGAGACTGCAGCAAGGTCGGCACGTCCAGACCGAGCGCCTGAAGTTGCTGGAGAAGGCTGAACACCACGGCCGGCGCGGCCTGAGCCATCCGCCCGATACCGGAGGCGCCCGCGCCGCCGTTGCCGCCCTGGTCGATCACCACGAGCTTGTCGATGTTGCCGAGCGGCGCCGCTACCGCGCCAAAGACGCCGGTGGACGACTGAATGATCGCCGGGAGTTTCTCGAGGATGGTCTGGAGTTTCGCCGCTTCATTGAACTCCTTCCACGCTTCGGCCTTGCGGAGGATGGCGGCGGCCTCGGCAACGCCCTGCGCCTCGATGGCTTTGGCCTGCGCCAGGCCGACAGCTTCGATCTTGGCCGCCTCGGCCCTGCCTTCAGCTTCGATGGCGGCGGCGCGGCCGACGCCCTCCTTGCGTCGCTTTTCCTGTTCGGCTTCGGCGAGAGCAATGAGAGCCGCGCGCCGGCCCTCAGCTTCGAGGATGGCCGCCTGCTTGGCGGCCTCGGCGCGGACGACGGCGGCCTGGCGGTCGGCGTCGGCGGGCTTGATTACGGTGGCCTCAAGTTCCCGCTGCTTGCGAAGGACCTCCTGCTCCTGGACGGCAATCATCTCCTGGGTGCGGGTCTTCTCGATCTTCACCTGCTCGGCCACCACCGCCTGCCTCGCGCGGGCTTCGGAAAGCGGACCGGCCTGCGCCGCCTTGGCCTTCTCGTTCTCGACCTCGGCCTGGTACTGCGCCTGCTTGATCTGGAAGCCGCGCTGGGCCTCGGCGATGGTGGTATCGGCAGCGAACTTCTCCTTCTCGCCCTCTTGCAAGGCCACGGCCGACTTGATTTTGGCGTCGCGCTGCGCCTCGGCTTCGCCGATAACGGCGTCCCGCTTCACCTCGGCGGTGCGGCGGCGGCCTAGCGCGTTCAGATAGTCCTCCTCGTCGCTGATTTCCTGGATGGTGAGAACATCGACGCCGATGCCCATCTTCTCCAGGTCCACCGCCGCCTCGCTGGTCAGCTTCTGGGCGAAACTCTGGCGGTCGTTGTTGATCTCTTCCACCGACAGCGTGCCGAGAATGGAGCGCAGGTGGCCTTCGAGCGTCTGGAAAATCACCTGCTGGATCTGGCCGACCGACATGCCAAGGAAGCGTTCCGCGGCGGCGTGGAGGGACGCCTCGTCCCCCCGGATCTTGACGTTCGCGATCGCCTTGACGAACACCGGGACGCCGTGCAGAGTGTAGGCGCGCTTGATCTCTAGCGGAATCGTGAAGACGTTCAGCGACAGGTGATCCACTTTTTCAAGCAGGGGGATGCGCAGGGCCGCGCCGCCGCGCACCATCCGGTAGCCGACGAACCGCCCGTCGGCCAGCTTCCGCTTCCGGCCGCTCAGCACCGCCACCATGTTCGGGGACACCTTGATGTAGTTGCGGCTGAACAGGGCCGCCGCAATGAAAAAGCCGAGCAGAACCAGCAATACCACCAGGGGCATCAACAACTGCGAGGCCTCGGAAAACATAGAAGACTCCTTTTCGACTCTAATACGGGCGAACGACGACAATCTCGCCGAGAATCTGGTCGACAACGACGATCGTATTCTCGGGGAGGGCGGCGCCGTCCTTGGAGCGCGCGATCTTATCGATGACTTCCTCGCCGAGCTGGCAGCGCACCTGGCCGATTCCGCCCGCGGGGATAGAGACGACCACCCGGGCGGTCTTGCCCATCATGTCTTCCGTCTGAAGGTGCGTGCTGGCCTGCTGGCCATAGAGGAAACGCGCGAACAGGTAGATGAGGCTGCCGAAGCCGATGCCGCTGGCGAAGCCCACCCCTGACGCGGCTAGGGTGGACAGGCCATAATGGATGCCCACAGCGCCGAAGCCGCCGAACGCGGTGATGAAAACGCTGAGCACGCGTGGACTTAGAAAACTCGGCCCGCCGTGATCGAAGTCATGATCAAAGCCGCCGATATGCTCGAAGATCTCTCCGAACATCAGGGAAACAACAAGAAATATGAAGCCGATCGCGGCGATGCCAAGAAAAACGCTGAAAGCGGAGATTTGCGAGAGCCAGCCCGGCAAAGGACCTCCTTGCCAGGATAAGTCTACATAACCGGGTTGGCGAGGTCAATCCACTGGACACCGGCTCCAAGATGATGAATGCTATCAGCGCAACGCCCAGGTAGCGGAAGTGCTCGGGGGAATTCAGCCGGGCATCGCGCGCGCTCTACAGAGCGAAACGCTTATAGCGCGCAGCGACAAACTGGAAGACGCCATACAAAAGAAGGCCGGCGGCAACCAGCGCGAGCAGGAGAACTCCGTACGGCTGCCGGGCGATCTTCTCGAGAGCGCCGTCCAAACCGATCGCCTCGTACGGGTCGGATTGCCACGCGGCGACGATCAGAAACAGGCCAACGATGGCGAACACAACGCCGCGCGCGGCCAGCCCCGCTTTGCCCAGACGCCGGATCCAGGGGCGCGCCGTTGTCGTCATGCGCTCCCGGAGAGTCATCATGAACTCGCCGCAATAGCTCCGGCGGAATTGCGCGACGGCGGTGGCGATGACGATCGCCCCGGCAAGAGCGACCAGCCAGCGGCCAAATGGGCGCGACATGAGTTCGGCGGTCAGACTCGCCGGTTCCTTGGGAGCGGCGCCGAGTCCCACGGCGAGATTGAAAGCGTAGATCGCCAGCCCGCCGTGAAACACGCCGCTAGCGATCCGGCCGGCTCGCCGAGTTATCGCTCGCGCGCTGGCGCCGAGTCTGTCCGGATCCGTGACGCCTTCCACGATGCGCCAGACGGCATAACAAACCAGGCCGGCCGCCAGGATCCATAGCATGAGCTGGCCGAACGGCTGCCTTCCGATCTCGTCCAGCGCGCCATGCGTGTCCTGAGCCTCTCCGCCGCCTGCGGCCGCCATCCGCAGCGCCAGCGCGCCGACCGTCACATACACAACGCCTTTGGCCAAAAAGCCGAATCGGGCCAGGGCGGTGAGCCGGTCGACGTGACGCGCGGCCAGCCGCTTCGTCGAGCGGATGTTCGGAAGAGTCTTCGTGCGCAAGGTCCCCTGCTCCTTAGATCCCACCGGCGCCGCAGCGTTACCTTGGTTTCGAAAGTGGGTTACGGCGGGCACGACAAAATGGTTGGGATGCGTCCGCTACGCAGCGGCTCTTGCCTGCGCGGGCCTTGCCGCGGGCGGCTTCAGTTGCCTGTGACAACTATCTTGTAGCTGACTTCGTTCCGATCAGGCTGCGCGGCGTAAACGTCGAGTCTCGCCGGCCCGTCGCTGCTCCAGGCCCTGAGAGTGCCGGTACGGCGCAGGCCCTCGACCGAGACCGAAGCCGCGCTCTCTGTCGCGCTTCTGACGCACAATTCGATGCGCTTTCCTGTCAGCGGCCCGCCAAGGGTATCTTCGATCTCAAAGGAGTCCTCGAACACTTCCACGCGGCGAAGCAGTTTGAAGCGCTTGTCGTGCGGAAAAGGATCGGAATCGGGTAGGCGCCGCTTATCGTGCGCCGCCCCTGGCCGGAACAACTGCAGTAAGGCCGCCACGACCCCACGCAATCGAACGCGCTGCATTCCGTGTTCCGTCTTGACCCAGGTGTCGGACATGAAACAATCGCTCGGCCATGTCGGGGTCAACACGTAGGCGCCGTCAATCACCACGGGTATGAACCCCGTATATCGCGGGTCCAGTTCATCATTGCCAAGCGCATACCGGCGACTGATCTTCTGCGCGACGCGGAACAGACGGTTCCAACTCGTAGGTCTCACCACGGCGTCGCGAGAACATCGCCGGGGGATGGCGCCGACGGCCAACTTTTCGCCAACTTGGAAGCGGAGCACGGTCGGTCCGAAGTATCTACGGTCCCCTATCTCCTGCTGCGAACCCGTTCGGATAAACAGCTCCGCTTCGGAATGACTAAGCTTCGCGATGCCCAAGTCGCGGGAGAGGGCGCTGCGGGAACCGATGCTGGACTTCACGGGCGCGTCCGAGTTCATATCCGCATCCTGATACAGAACCTCGGCCAAAAGCACATACGCGGCGGAGGCGACCGAATACGTCGATGGGAGCGCGTAGACGTCTCTGGACCAGGCTTGCTCTTGTTTGTTGGATCCGCCGAACCGATTCGTCTGCAGGTAACCTTCCGGCGTCCGAGGAGTCGAGCGATAAACGGCCGTCAGCCTCCGGGCGTATTCCACGCAGTCCGCGCGCAGTTCTCCGTCCTGCGCCGCAGCCGCGCGCAAGCAGAACAAAGTCAGACCCGAGGCGAAAGTCGTGTTGTCCGATCGTCCGAAGTACGAGAAATTCCCATCTCGGGACATCAGTGGAAGGGCCGCTCGCATGCCATCGGCAAACCTGCATTTGAATCGCTCGTCTTCGGTCAGAGCGTGACATACCGCGAGCAGGAACAGGAACTTCATGCAATACGCCAGAGGAAAGCGTCGGATGGCGCCGGTCGCCGCGAAGCGTGGCTCGTCATAGTAGAAACCGTCTGCGGATCGATACCGGTCGAGTTCGGCGAACAGGAAAGCGAGCCGGGACTCGCTCATCCCGCCGCCCGTGGCAACGGGGAGAAGCACGAAGTCATTAACCAGTTGCATGAAGTACATGTTGTTGCCGCTGGGATGGTCGAGCGCTTCCGCGTGGAAAGGTCTTGACGCTGCGCACAGCCGGCCTAATGTCTCCTGCAACCCAGTGCGTTCGATCCCGCTCCGCCGCGACAGGATCTGAGCGAGATAGATGGCCAGGGCGTTGAAGAAGCGTGCCGGATAGCCGCGCCGTTCCCACTGGCGCAACCGTAGATCAGCAAGCTCTAGCCGCTCCGAAGCTCGGCCATCGAGCAGGAAAATGAGCAACTGCGCAAGGGTATAGTGCGACGCAACGTACAGGTCCGTCGTCTCGTGGATGAGACCGCGGCCCGGTTCCACGGCGCCGGCCTCGGTAAAACAGGGCGTGATCGCATCGATCACCTCACCGACGAAAACAGCGAGTTCCGAGGGCCCGGAGCCGTGCGATCGAAACGGAGGCGCCATCTCCGGTTCACCGATGGCCGATTGGCTGCCAGGCCACCGCGACGGACTCCTGCCTCGGCGTCAAGCTGACGTTCTCTCCGGCGCGGGAAAACGCGGCTCGATGATAGTCTTCTCGAACGCAAAGCACCCTAACTGATGCGGCGCGTCTTCCGATTCCGCCTGCTCCCAATCGACGCGCCGGCCTGTCGCCCAGACCGGACCACTGAAAAGCCGCCACATCTCCCGCCGCTTCAGACGGGCGCCAAGACGTTGCCACTGCTCAATCTCCCTAGCGGAATGCGAGCGGCAGATATACGGCAAGTCCTGGCCGTAGAGCGCGTCGGTTCGTTTGTAGACGTTTGGGCAGTGCTCGCGATGATTGTAAGGCGTGGTGATGATCAGCAGCCCTCCGGGCGCAAGCAGGGCCAGCATGTTGCGCACCGCGTTCTCATGCTCGACGATATGCTCGATCACGCTGATGCATGTCACTGCGTCGAATGGGCCCCCGAACTCGCTGGGTTCGGTGATGTCTACGTCCAGGACGGTCCAGTGACGGTTCACGATCTGGTTGCGCCAGTAGTCACGCACATTGTCAATCGCGGTCACGATAAAGCCACAGTTGCGCAAGAGGTGCGGCCACGCCGTAGTGCCGGTTCCGACGTCCAGCACGGTTTTCGGACGTTCCGCTGCGAGACAGTCGAGCGCAAAGCCGTATTCTATCGGTCGCTCGTTATGATGGGTGAAAGTCTGCCTGCGGTATTCCATCGAACAGAGTCGACGGATGTACCAGTTACCGGTCTGCCTCGCCAGCGCTTTCAGTGGGTTCATATATCGTAGCGGGCTGCAAGGAAGAGTGCACAGCCTTTTCCCTCCGCCTCTGGCGAACCGGGAACAACCGCGCTTTCCAGGCGTCCGCCCGGGTCGACAGCCGACGGCGAACCGTTCGCCGTGCGCCGCAGTTCATCATACCGCACGGCGCGCCCGAGCCGCTGGCGTGCGCACGCTTCGTGAACGCCTCTCCGGCTGGACCGATCTCGGCTCACTCTATCGCGTCGCCTCCGCGGGGAGACGAGCGCTGCTCCAAATCGGCCCTTCGTTCGGATGTCGTGCGCGTGTTCGCCGCGGCCAAGTTCCATTCCGACGCATCGCAGGCTCGGACAGAAAAAGGAACTTCGCCGCTTCTGCTTCGGTGTGATGTCAGATGGGTCGAACCTGCACCGGCTTCTTGTTGCCGGATAGGGATTCCACCCGGTAATACGCGATTCCGGGCGGAATCGTCGCGGAGACCTGGCACGACTGGTTAACGGCGCACGATACCCAGCCTCCGAACGACGGAGACTGGATGCTGTCGCTCGTGCGGGAGTACGAAGCGCCGTAGGCGATGCGGAACTGACTCGTCTCCCGCGCCGTGAAGCCAACGCTTACGCTCTTGGAAGAACTCGCCGCCGAAGCCGTTGTGAAACTCCCTTCGTAGATAGGCCCGCAGTGCAGCCGGTACCAGTACGTCGTGCCGGCCGAGAGCCCGGTAATCACGATGTTCCGCCGGTTGCCGGGGCGCGGATATCCGTCGAAGATATCTGTCAGCCTGTTCGGATCTGACATCGATATGAGATTGTCGATGTCGCGCGTCGTCGAAACCTCCAACGAGCACGCAAGGTCGTACGCCACCAGCGGGGAATGCGCCCAGTACGAGAATAACGCCGAGTTGTTCGTCGCCGAGATCACCGGGCCTTCTCCGCCGGTCGGTTTTCGGATCAGCGGCAGCATCTGATAGTCCACGCCGATAGCCTCGCCTTCCGGTCCCCCCCGAAACGCGAAGTGATCGGTCCTCGGTTTCAATATCCCAAGTGACTTGTTCTGGAAGAGCTTTCCATGGGTCGGATCGTTGAAATCGAAATCGACATTGCAGGCGGCGGAAGTCGAGCACAGGTTGTAAACCGGACCCCCTTGCGTATAATTGCCCTTGTTCACGCCCGCGATGACGTTGAATCCCCATTCGTTGGACGTGCAGGATTGCCCATAACACAAGTGCGTGGTCAGAGTGTTATTGCCCTCGCTGGTAGTCGGATCGATGCCGGAGAGCCCGACCCCGCTCGATTTGGGCCAAATATTACCCCTTATCCGGCGGAGGCCCCGCCCGGTGACGTTGTTCGGGTTGCTCAGCAGCAGGCCGGTTGTAGGAGCGTTCTGCGAGTCCACGATCGTGTTATTCTCGAACATCACTCCTGGAACGGCGTAAGCGAACCAGTTGAAGCCCCGGACCCCCAGGCCCCCGCAGCCTCCCCACACTTGGCAGTCGATCTCGCGAAAAAGATTGTTCTTAACGAGTAGATTCCCGATTCTCCATTGCATTCCGTTGTCGAACTGCACGACTTCCACTCCCATCGAGCTCTGCTCGACGATGTTATACATGAATTTGTTGTCGCGGTCCGACGAAGCGAAACAATTCGACCACCCATACGAGTACGTCACGTTGCTTTGGACGCCAGCCGACGTGGTTAGTTGAAGCGTGTAGTCGTTGTCCCACACGAAGTCTCCTATCGTATAGCTCGTGCTTCCGATCGTGATCTTCCGCGGGTCCACGTTGTTCATGGTGAGCGGCAAGTGGTTATTGGGAATTGGATTTCCGTCCGCCGACGTCACCGTGACTCCATTGGTGTTGACCTTGCCTGTCATGAACGGAACGCACCGCTGATTCGACGACGTGTTCGGCGGACTGTTGGATAGCTTGTAGACGATCGCCTGCACCTGGGCCTGGTTTGTGTATCCCCGGTATTGGTTCCAGGCATTGGTAACATTTCGCGAGTTTTTGGTTTCGTACAGGTTCTTCAAGATGATCTGAGACGATGCGCTGCTGGCTGCCACGCGGGTCCATGTGACCCCGTTATCATTGACGCTGCCGCTGGTCGGAAAGTCGGGCTGCGAACTTCCCGTCGTGCCGCTAGTCGTCGCCTTGAACCACCCGTTCGAATGTTTGACGTAGCGTCCTTTGAATACCGCGGTATTTGACTGCCACACCGGGTTGAGCGAATTCAGGCCAAGCATGCGCTCCGGGTGGTTGTAGAAGGCGTTCAAAATCATGGAGCCGGACGGCGACACGTCCCAGTTCGGCCCTACGCCGCCGTGCATGATGGTCTCGCCGCCGGTGTCTCCAAGATAGTTGTTGAGTACGTCCACCGGCCCCGGTCCATTCATGATCAGGATGGCCTGCACCTCCACGCCCGGCCACCTGCCGCCAGCGATCCAGTTGTTGCGGACAAGCGCGCCTCGAGTGAACGCGCCGATGTACGCCGCCTGCTGGTTTACGTTCCAGTCCGGGTTCCGAAATATGCAGTGTTCCACGATGATGTCGTCGGGCTGGTCGCCGTCCGCGCTAGCGGTTCGCCCAAAAAGGGACGCGCCCACGCAGCCCAGCGTGAGGACTTGCGCGCCGGAGGTGCTCGAATCGAAGATCAGGCCGCGGATGCGAACGTGCTCCGCCGGCGGGCCGCACTGGACAAACAGCGCTCGCGTCCCGGCGTCGGCTCGCAGAACCGGCATTTTGCTCGCCCAGTGCTGCGTGATTCGTGTCATCTCGCGTGGCGGAAGCGAAGCGTCTTCCGTCGTCGTGAGCGTAAGATACCCGGACGTCCCGGGACGGCTTGGAATCTGCAAGGGCGTGGAGCCGACCGGGAATATCCGGCCGGCTTCCAGTTTGATCGTGTCGCCCCTGTATGCGTCGTTCAGCGCCGTCTGGATCTCCTGGACTTCGGCCCCGGTACATCTCGCGGCGGCGCACGTGATCGTGTACGTGCACGGGCGCGAGGAACAGTTCGAAGGCGATTTCTGCGTCGCCGCGTAAGCTCCAAAACTCGCGAGGAGGATCGGCAGGAAGATATGCTTCATAACTGCTCCCTTACTGGAATTGAGGCTTCACGTAGAAGCGCAGCATCAACTGGTACACACTCACCGTACCTGTGAAGTCGTCGATCGGCTTCGTAGGATCGCGGCTGATCCGGACGAACATCGTCCGTCGTTCGGCGCAGCCCGTCATGTTGAGGCTCGCAATACTGCTCGTCCGCTGCCTGTCGGCGGTCGGCAGTCCCGGCGTCAAACTCTGAGCCGAGTTGTACGCTGGATTCACGATATCTCCGTTATCCAGGACGCACGCGGTGTTGATATCGAACGCGACTGCGCTGCCTGTGCCCGCGCCTCGCGTCCACCGGAAAAGGAGTTCGACGCCGGTACCGTCCCACCCTTGGGGCACGGCAGTCTGCCACGTGGCCGACATCGACGCTATCCCGTCGGGGAACGTCAAGAAGCCGATTGTGTGCGGATGCGTGCCGGCGGCGGCCTTGCTCGCTGCCTGCGTCGCAGGCAGGGATACTCCCATCAGGTCTTGCGTGCCGGCCGTTCGATCCACCGATACCGGAATCGCTTCCTTCTCAACCAACGTCCGGATCGTCGTCCATTTCAACCCCGTTGCTTCTTGTTCGTTGCTGACGAGGAATTGCTCGTTTGAGCCGACGGGCAGCGGGAAGTCGGTCGTCCCATCGTGCGTGTGAATGTCGCCCCGGTTGGACAGCGGCGTGCCTCCCGCTCCACAATCCCCCCATGTCCCATCCCCCTTGAGACACTTGTACCCATCGCCCGGCTCCGGCCGCGGCACGGCGCCTTTCGACCCGCCGCCGCCGGAATCCCCAACCATCGTCGGCAACCAGTCGCGGTCCAGCGTCCCGACGCTCGTTGCCTTCGGTATCCCGTACGCCGTCGCTGTTGACGTCGCCACTTCATCTGCGCCTCCATGTTGATGCCTCGAGCGGTGGCTATCGCTGGCAAATCCCGTGTGACCCGAGGTCGCATAATCGAGGTTGCTGAGTTGCGAGTGATTCAGCGTCCCACCGCCGCTGTCCACCGGCTCCCACTCCGTTCCCGATGCCTTGCACCGCAGCAGTCTTTGCCCTGCCGGCGCGTCCGTGTCGTTGAAAAACTCCTTCAGCGGCGTGCACGTCGCCGGAGGAGTAGGCCCGCTCTTGATCGGCGACGTGGCGCCGGCATCGGAGTAATCCTGTATCGAACCTGTCTCGGCGACCGTGCCGTGGTCCTTCTTCTGACCCGAAAGTGAAATCGCTATCAGCACAGTCGTTATGTAAAGTCTCAATTTCATGACACCCTCTTTCTTACCCGCAACATGCAGCCGAATCGGACCGAGCCGGCGGCTAGAACATCAGGACCACTTCGTACGCCCCGCCTTGCGAAACCGCCGAGTACACCACTCCCACGAGCCCGCTCGAAGGCTTAGTCGCGCCGGCGTCCCGGCAGTTCCCCGGCGTCGAATTGCTGACCGCGACATAGCGCCCTGGCGTTGGCGGACTGTCGAACACGCACAGCGCCCGGCCGCGTATCGCGATGCGCGGCGATCCGGATGTCCCGCATGCCCCGGCGCATATCCCGAGCAGGTCGCCGCTGGAAGCGGGCGCTCGCACCGCTTTTACCGGGTCGCCGTTTGTCCACGACACCAGTTTGTTCAGCGTCGTCCCCGTCGCCGTGTCGTTTGCCACCGAGAAATCGAGATACTTGGTCCCCAGTCCCAGTTGATTGTTGCCGCTGAAGTTGTTGTCGTCGCCCTGGCATCCTACGTACGAGCAGTCGACTTCCCATCGCATGTTCGGACTCGTCTTCGTGATCACGATCCCCGCTCCTGCCTGCGCGACGTACTCGTTCGTCAGCGTCGAATTCGCGCTCGCGACCACGTACTCCGCATCGATCGGCCCGCCGCCACCGCCGCCGCTGCCTCCGTCGTTTCCGTCGCCCTGCAAAATCCACGTCCCCCCTTCACAGGCGTACAGCCGCCGCCCCGAGAGAGCATTCGTGTTCAGGAACACTTCGCCCGTCACGCACGAGCCCGGCAGTCCCGCTCCACTCGGTATGCCGAGTTTGCCGCCGCCCAGATCGATCTTCCCGGTGTGGGCAATCGTGCTCCCGCTGACAGACGTCCCCGTTACTCCGCCCAGCACCCCGGAACTGTTGTACTGAAGTTGCCCGCTCGCGCCGCCCGGCGCCCCGCCGGTGCCGGTTCCGCAGGCGCCCCACGTCGCATCGCCCTTCAGACACTTGGATGCGTCGCCCGCCGCCGGCACCGGTACCGCGCCCGTTTGCCCTCCGCTGCCCTGGTCACCCGTCATCGCAGGCAGTTGAGCGCGGCTGATCTTCACAGCGGCGTCCAGCCCGGCGTACCCCGAAGCCTGGTTTTTGCGCGATAGCGCCTCGTAGACGCCGCTGAGGTCCGGCATCCAACCGGCGGCGAGTTTACCGCTGGCATCCGCTTTGGGTATCGCGTTAGCCCCGGGCGTTCCTGTCGCCACCTCGTCTCCGCCTCCGTGTCGATGCCTCGATCCGTGATTCTCCGCCGCGAAACCCACATGGCCGGAATTGGCGTAATCCAGATTGGTCAGTTGCGAATGGTCCATCGTTCCGCCGCCCGCGCCTCCGCTCCCCTGAAGCCGCGAGATCATGATCCGCCCCGCAGTGGCCTTCGACCAGGTAACCGTAACGTCCCCGGTCGATTTCCCTATCTCAACCGAAGCCGGCGAGATCCGGTTCCACTTCGCCCCGCCATCCGATTGCGCAAATACCTCTACGTTCGCTCCCAATCCATGCGTGGTCCCCGCGATCGTCCAGGGGTTCGACGCCCCCAGGAATTGTTGGATGTAGGGCGCCGGAGAAGCTCCGCCGCAGTCGCCCCACGCGCCGTTCCCTTTGAGACACCTTTCGGCGTCGCCCGCTCCGGGGGCCGGCACCGCTCCGCTCTGTCCTCCCGCGCCGTCGTCGCCGGTCATCTCCGGAAGCCAGTTCCGGTCCAGTTTGCCGTCGCTCTTTGCCTTCGGAATCACGTTGGCGCCCGCCGTGGCGCTCGCCACCTCGTCGACGCCGCCGTGCTTATGCGCCGCTGCGTGCAACTCCGCGCTGTTAACCCGTGTCCACGAGTTCACCGCCGTGCAAAGGTAGAGGTTTTGTCCTGCGCTGGCGTCGCTCTTGAAGAATGCTTGCCCGATCGAGCAAGTCCCCGGAAGCGTCGTTCCGACGGTAAACGGTTTCGTCGCCGCCGCGCTGCCAAAATCAACGTTCCGGCCCTGGGCCTTGAGGTCCACCCGTGTTTCGCTGAAACTGGGCGCCGCCATGGCCAGAACCAGCAGCGCGCCGCGCATAGGTCCGTGAACAATCATGTCGTTTTTCTTCCTTAAGCAAACAAATCGGGACGAAATATGGCCCCATTTATCTCCATTTTAACATGGCCGCGCGAAATGTTCGGCTGTATCTGGTTGATTCTAAAGGAATATATTGGTGGAACCGATAGGCCGACCGCCGTCCCCTTCCGCCCAGCGACGGCTGGCTTCGCCTTTGCGGCGGTTTGACGCGGCGGGCGAACTTATCTTACGCTCAAAAGAGAATGTGAGTTGCGCCCCAGTCCCGGTGCTTCCCCTTGTTTTGCGCGGGAGGCGACCCCGGCGCAGGTTTCCCGTCGCGCGGGGCGGCGACGCTCGGACATGAAGGGGAGGAGGACTCTTGCCCGGCCCTGCTGCGACAACCCCAATCTGGCAGCGGTTCACCCGGCCGGCTGGCCGTGGGGAGGCGCCCGTCCCTGCGGCGGTTCCGCCGGCGCCTGCGTCTGCTCCGGTCGAGGCCGTACCCTTCAGCCTCTTTCACAAAGCCGGCTTCTTCTCTCTGCTCATCTTCGTACCCATCGTCTTCAGCCGAATCAACGAGTTCCTCCGCATCCCCAATCTCGTTTTCTCCACCGTCTCCGTCTGCCTCGCCACCAGCATTCTCACCGGCGCCGCCTATCGCGCCGCCACTTCGCGGCCCGGCAAGCTCCTGCTGTTGTTCACCGTTTGCATCGTCGCTTCCGTTCCGTTCAGCGTTTGGCGAGGCGGCAGCTATGAGGTCTTAGCCAAAGACTGGGTAATATCCCTCCTGGTCTTCTTCGCCATAGCGGGATCGGTCCACACCTTCGAGCAATGCCGCAAAGCGATGTATGCGATGGCGCTCGGCGGGATGCTCATCCTGCTCCTTAGCGTCCGCTTCGGCTCCAGCGCGGCCGGACGCTTCGCCTTCATGTGGGGCACTCTCGGCAATCCCAACGATTTCGCCACCTATCTCATCATGGGCCTGCCGTTCTGCCTTTTCGTCTTTCTCAACGATACCCGCCTGCCGTTGCGCGCGGTCGCCGCTCTGTCCGGCCTCGGCATTCTCGTCTACGGCCTTAGGTCCGGTTCGCGCGGCGGCATGGTCGCTCTTGTCGGACTTGTCTTTGTTCTCTTTCTGAAACTCTCCCTGGCGGACAAATTCAAGCTCCTCGCCGCCGGCGCCCTCGTGTTCCCCGTCGTCCTCGCCCTCGTCCCGCGCGACACCCTCCAGCGGCTCGTCACGTTTGGAATCTCCAGCGAGGAGGATCGTGAAGACAACCGTCAGGTCGGTCTTGCCACCTCCTCCTACAATGCCCGCCGCCGCCTCATGCAGGACGCCATCAAGGTCACCCTCCAGAATCCCGTGGTCGGCGTCGGCGCCGGCCAGTTTCAGGTCGCCGCCACCCGGTTGGCGGAAGATCGCGGCATCGTCGCCATGTGGCGCGAAACCCATAACGGTTATCTGCAGGTTTCCAGCGAGTGCGGCATTCCTGCCCTGCTGATCTACCTCGGCTTATTCGCCTATTGCTTTCGTACCCTTACCGAGCTTCGCAAAGCCGCCGCTCCGCATCCGGCCCTCGCCACCATATCCAAGATGGCAATGTGCCTGTTCATGGCTACGGCGATTTTCGCCGTCGTCAGTCTCTTCGGCAGCTACGGCTATACCATGCTCCTGCCCGTTCTGTGCGCGTTCACGTATGTCCTTCAAACTACTGCGGAGCCCGTCATTCGCGCTGCGTTGGCGTCGTCTCCCCCCGCACCGAATGTCCCTTCAGGTCCACTGCCGCCGCGAGCCCGTCCATTGATGCCTCGATTGCCCCTAATGAGGTTCTGATATGTGTGGAATTGCTGGCTTCGTCAAGGGTGAAGGCGACTCCGGCGCCGCCCGCGTCATTGCTCGCATGACGGATGTGATCCGCCACCGCGGGCCGGACGATAGCGGAACCTATGAGGACGCGTGGGTTGCGCTAGGCCATCGCCGCCTGAGTATCATCGACCTTGCCGCCGGCCACCAGCCGATGGAAAACGAGGATGGTTCCGCCTGGATCGTTTTCAACGGCGAGATCTTCAACCATGCCGACCTTCGCGCTGAACTGGAGCGCCTCGGCCATCGCTTTCGCACCCGCTGCGATACCGAAACCATCCTGCATGCCTACGAAGAGTACGGCCCCGCATGCCTCGATCGCTTGCGCGGCATGTTCGCCTTCGCCGTCTGGGACCGCGACGCCCGCACGCTGTTCTGCGCCCGCGACCGGCTCGGAAAGAAGCCCCTCTATTACGTCTGGGACGGACGCCGCTTCGCGTTCGCCTCGGAGATCAAGGCCCTCCTGCAGCACCCCGACCTCGCCGCTTCACTTGACGCCTCCGTCCTCCCCGAGTACCTGAGCCTCGGCTACTCTTGCGACGATCGGACTCTGTTTCGCGGCATCCGTAAGTTGATGCCGGGACATTACCTCATCCTCCGCTGCTCCGCGGAAGGCCCTTCCCTCGAAACCAGCGCTTACTGGGACCTCCCGTTTCCGGATCCGCCCGAGCTCCGCTCGGACGAGTCCTGGATCGAAGAGTGCCGCCTGCGCCTCGAAGACGCCGTCAGCACCCGCCTGATGAGCGATGTTCCCCTCGGCGTTTTCCTGAGCGGCGGCGTGGATTCCAGCGCTATCACCGCCGTCATGAAGCGCATCGTTGCGGGTCCTGTCAAGTCCTTCTCCGTGGGCTACGCCGAAACGGCTTACAGCGAGTTGTCCTACGCCCGCCGCGTGGCGCAACATCTCGGCGTCGACTATCACGAAGTCCTCATCTCCCGGGACGATTTCTTCCGCGCCCTCCCCAGCCTCATCTGGCACGAGGATGAGCCGATCGTCTGGCCCTCCAGCGTCTCTCTCTACTACGTGTCCAGGCTCGCCGCCGAACAAGTGAAGGTCGTCCTTACCGGCGAAGGCGGAGACGAGTTGTTCGCAGGCTATGCTCGTTACCGTCGCCACGCCTTGAATGAACGGTTGCGGCCCGCCTTTCGCCTCCTTCCGTCCGCGCTCAGGAACCGGATCCGAAACTGGATCGTTGCCTCGAACCTCCTTTCGGCCGGCCTCCGCCGAAAACTCGGCCACACCCTGCTCGGTCGCGAAGATAACCTCGAATCCCTCTACCTCGACAACTTCTACTCGGCTTTCCCCCGCAACGGCCGCGAGCGTCTCCTCCAAAACGGCGCCGCCCCCCCTTACAACAACTTCCTCGCCTACTGGAGCCGCGAACCCCGGCGCTCCCTTCTCGAGCGAATGTTGTACGCCGACCAGAAAACCTATCTGGTCGAACTCCTGATGAAGCAGGACCAGATGAGCATGGCGACCTCCATTGAGTCCCGCGTCCCGCTCCTTGATCATCTGTTCGTTGAGTTCGCCGCTCGGGTCCCCCAGAGCCTCAAACTCCGTAACGGCGGCGGCAAGCGCATTCTCAAGAAGGCCGTCGAAGATCTCCTTCCTCAAGACATCCTCTACCGAAAGAAGATGGGATTCCCCACCCCCTTGCGCGCGTGGCTCCAGCATCCCGACGCGGGCTGGGTCGCGTCCACCCTCCTCCGTCCCGACAGCCTCCTCGGCGATTATCTCGACTTGAACGCCGTACGTTCGCTCCTCGAACGCCACCAGAGCGGCGCCGAGGACGCCACCGACTCCATCTGGCGCCTCCTCAACCTGCAGCTTTGGGGCGACGTCTTCCTCAGCGACGGCGTGGCGCCGCAGTTCGAACAGCGTTTCGCCCCTCTGCCGGTTTTCTTGTAGGGATGGCTGCCATCGTCTTCTGGTCGTCGCTCGCCGTCGTTCTCTACGTCTATCTCGCCTACCCAGCCCTCCTCAGGATTCTGGCCGTCTTCTTTCGTCGCCCGGTCGCCAAAGCCCCCATCCTTCCATCCGTCTCCCTTGTCATTCCCGCCTATAACGAACAGCGCGTCATCGAAGCCAAGCTCCGCAACGTTCTTTCGGTCGACTACCCAGCGGAAAAGCTCGAAATAGTTGTCGTCTCGGACGGCTCCACCGACGCGACCAATGCCATCGTCGAAAAATACGCCTCCGCCGGCCGCGTCCGCCTGTTCGCCTTCGCTCAAAACCGCGGCAAAATCGCGGCGCTCAACGACGCGTTTCCCCATCTGCGCGGAGAAATCGCCGCCCTTTCCGACGCCTCCAGCATGCTCGCTCCCGATGCCTTGCGCGTTCTCGTCTCCAGCTTCGCCGACCCCTCCGTCGGGGCGGTCAGCGGCCTCTACCGCGTTCGCCGCCAGCGCGAGGCCGAACTCGGCGAGCAGGAAGGCTTCTACTGGAGTTACGAAAGCTGGCTCAAAACATTGGAGGCGGAACTCGACTCCATCCTCGGCGCCCATGGCTCGCTCTACGCCATCCGCACGAAACTCTATCCGTTTCCCGAGCCCGGCGCGATCAACGACGACTACATCATCCCCGTCCGGATCATCCAAAAGGGATACCGCGCCGTGTATGACACCCGCGCCCTCGCCTACGAAGAAGCGCTCGAGATGACCGGTTTCAAACGTCGCATCCGGATCATGACCGGCAATTTCGAGCAGCTCAGCGAGCTTCGTCCTCTAATCTGGCACCCGCGCTGGCTGCCTCTATTCTTCTTTCTGTCTCATAAGGCCGGCCGGCTGGCTGTCCCCCTGGCCATGCTGGCCCTGTTCGCTTCCAACATCTTCCTCCTGGCCCAGCCGTTCTACCTCGCCGCGTGGATCGCGCAATTGCTTTTCTACGGCGTCGTCGTCGTAGGAGCTCTATGGCCCGTGAACTCCCGGCTGCTGCGGCTGCCCTACTACTTCTGCATGATCAACGCGGCGGCCTTCTTCGGGCTTTACTACGCTTTGATCGCCCGCCGTAAAATGGCCTGGAAGTAAGCCGTTATTCGGTTTTTTTCCGAACTGGTTTGCTGTCTTCGCCGTCGTGTGGTCTACTTGAATTGAGTGTCCATTGTCGTCGGCCGTCCCGTTCGGGACGATGCTCCACCTCGTACCGGGGCCCCGTTTGACTGGCCCGTCGTCGCGTGGTTCGCCATCCTGTTGATCGCCGCCTACGCTCAGGTCCTTTACCGTCTGCTTCAGCAGTGGTGGGCGGACCCCGATATGGGTCACGGCTTCTTTGTCCCCATCATTGCCGCCGTCATCGCCTGGGGCAGGCGCGATCGACTCCGATCCCTTGCACTGTCCACGAACTGGTGGGGACTGGCGCTCGTCGTGTGGGCGTCCGTCCAGCTCCTCATAGGCCTTTTGGGCGCCGAACTCTTTCTGACCCGTACCGCATTCCTGATCGCCCTCATCGGCGCCGTGCTCTTTTTGGGTGGCGCTGGACTCGTGCGCTCGTTGGCTTTCCCGCTGTTCCTGCTGTTCTTCATGGTTCCCATTCCCAAGGTGATCTTCAATCAGGTCGCCCTGCCCCTCCAGTTGCTTGCCAGCAACCTTGCTGAGGCCTTTCTAGGGGCCATCGGCGTGCCCGTCTTGCGCGAGGGCAATATCCTCGAACTCGCCAGCCAGCGCCTGAACGTCGTCGAAGCGTGCAGCGGCATTCGCTCGCTGCTGTCGCTTTCGTTTCTCGCCCTCGTCTACGCTTACTTCTTCGATTCCAAACCCTGGATGCGCGCCGTCCTCCTCCTCGCCAGCGCTCCCATCGCCATCCTCGCCAACGCAGGCCGCGTTGCCATCACCGGCATCCTCAGCGAACGCAATGCCGAACTCGCCGACGGCTTCTTCCACGCCGCCGAAGGCTGGGTCATTTTCGTTATCTCGCTCGCCGCCCTGTTCCTGGCGCACCGGCTGATTGACGTTTCCATCAACGGAGTCTCGCGTCTTGTTCGCCGTCCCCGATAGATTTCGCTTTCTGAACTGGCGTCCCGCCCGCGTGTTGACCCTCGCGTTGGTCGCCCACATCGTCCTTGTGAACGCCTTTTCCCGAAAGGAGACTCCGCCCCCGCCTCCTCCTCTTCGCGAGTTCCCCGCCAGTCTGGATGACTGGCGAATGGTGCACGAGGGAACCGTCGTTCGCGAAGTCCAGGATGTCCTTCGGGCCGATGAAACCCTTACGCGGACGTACTTCGGACGCGACGGCCGGGCGGCCTCCCTCTTTGTCGCCTTCTTCCGATCTCAGCGCGCCGGCGTCAACCCGCACTCTCCCAAGAACTGCCTGCCGGGCTCGGGCTGGCTTCCGCTGGAATCCGGGATCGTCTCCATTCCCTTGCCCGGCCGCTCCGTTCCGCTCCAGGCGAATCGTTACCTCATCGCCAAGGGAGACAGCAAGAGCGCCGTCCTCTATTGGTACCAGACGCGCGATCGAACGATTGCCAGCGAGTACGTCGCCCGCTTCTACCTCGTGCTGGACGCCATCCGCTCCAACCGCACCGACACCTCCCTGATCCGGATCTCCGTCCCTGTCGTCGGCGAAAACGTCGACGGCGCGTTCGACGCCGCGGTCGCCTTTGCGCAGATCGCCTTCGAGCCCCTCTGCCTGATCCTCCCGTCCTGAGGACATCCCCTCGGCGTCTCCAGTTCCTATGGGAGAGAAATGCCGCCATCCTCCAACTACTCCCGTGGGGAGTCCATGAGCGCCTGCCAGACCCAACACTTCGGCGTGATCGAGTACCTCCCCGATCAGGTGGTTACGTTCCCCGTCGGGCTGCCGGCCTTTGAAGACGAGCGTCAGTTCGTGCTGATCGAGCAGTCGGCCACCATCCCCGTGATCTTTCTTCAGAGCCTCGCCCGGCCAGACCTGGCCTTTATCACCCTTCCTATGGCCGTCGTCGAACCTTCTTATCGGTTGAGCGTGTCGCCCGAAGACCTCGAGCTCCTTCAGCTTCCGCCCGACATCCCGGCGACCTCCCCAGAGAACGTTCTCTGCCTCGCCATCGTCACCGTGCCCGAGGCCGGGCCGCCCACCGCGAACCTCATGGCGCCTGTCGTCATCTGTCGCGAGAGCCGTTGCGCCGTGCAGGCGATCCAGTCCGATTCGGCGTACTCTCACCAGCACGTCCTGCCGGCGACCTCCCCGGAGGAACGATGCTCGTAATTCGCAGAAAGCCCGGCGAATCCATCCTCATCGGCGAGGACATCGAGATCCAGGTCATCGATATCTCTCCTTCCCGCGTCCGCATCGGCATCTCCGCGCCCTCCAGCGTGCTCATCCTCCGCAAAGAGATCCAGTTGGCACAGCGCCAAAACCTCGCCGCGGCCCTCCGCTTCTCCCCTGACGCCGTCCGCTCCGTCCTCTCCCGTTTCCCCGCCCGCTGACCGCCCGGCGCCCCAAAACAATCCGTTCATACTTCATCCCTAGTCACCGATAAGCCCACTGTGAGCAGTTAGCGGCTTACGCCGCAGGCCGGGAAGGATCCCAGGCCCCACATTTCAGGAGAGAACATGGCTTACAGTATCAACACCAATGTCACATCCTTGCAGGCACAGGATTACCTGCGGATCAGCTCCGAGTTTCAGAGCAAGACCATCAACCGAGTCACTTCGGGCTTACGCATCATCAGCTCCGGTGACGACGCGGCCGGTCTCGCGATCGCCAACAGCCTTCGCTCAGACCGCGCCGTGATTACCCAGGGCGTTCGCAACGCCAACGACGGCTTGTCCACCTTGCAGACCATCGACGGCGGCATCAACAACATCTCTCAGTTGCTCGATCGCGCCCGGACCCTCGCCGCCCAGTCGGCCTCGGGTACGTTCTCCGGCAACCGGAACGTGCTGAACAGCGAGTTCGAGAGCGTGATCCTGGAAATCGATCGCCAGGCCCAGGCGATCGGCCTCGATCAGGGCGGCAGCTTCGCCAAGAACCTGACCGTATTCATCGGCGGCGGCCGCAGCAATTCCGGCGTCTCCGAGATTGCCAACGGCTCCCTCTCCGTCGATCTGTCGCAATCCACGGTCGATTCCAAGAGCCTTGGACTCAAAGGCGTGCAGGCGCTCGGAGCCCCGGGCACCGATATCGGCACGGGCTCCGTTTCCACCAGCGTCGGGCAGATTCTCGCCGATCTGTCCAATCTCAATGACCTCACCACGGCCAACTACACGGTCTTCAAGTTCTACGGACCCGGCTTTGGCGATGGCGACGGCGTCGCGATCTCCGTCAATACGCAGGGCGTCACCGACACCGACACCCTCGTGACCGCCATCAACGCCGCCATTGAATCGGCTGGAAACGGTGGCTCCACCGCGGCTACGGCCTTTAAGAACGCCAATATTGTGGCCTCCGTCAACACCGACAGCGCCGGCCGCAAGCAGCTTGCCTTCTCTTCCAGCAGCACCGCCTTCCAGGTCAAAGCCGGCGACAAGATGGCGAACGCCCTCATGGGCAACTTCGGAGTCGGCGCCACGGGCGCGGATATGTCCACCACGGTGACCGCTGACGTAGCCTCTGCCGCAGGCTCTGCCGCCTTTGGCGCCGCCGGCGCCGGCGACATCGTCTTCCGTTTCCAGGGCGCCGGCATGACCAGTCCACTGGAATTGACCGTCAGCGTCGCGGCTGCGACCACGGTGGCCGAGGCGATCGCCGACCTGAGCACCCAGGTGGTAAACAACGCCACCCTGAAGGCCGCCGGGATCAGTCTCACCAGCGCTTCCGCCGGATCCGCTCTCGAATTCACCAGCACTCGTAGCGAACAATTCGACGTGCAGGTCAGTAACGACAAACTGAACCATCTTGGATTCGGCTCGTTCCTGGCCGGCGTGAACGCCGCCTTCGACTACGCAAGCATCACCGCTTCCGCCAACTACTCCACGGCCTCGGTCGGCTCGGCTACGTTCGAAGTCTCCATCAACGGCGGGGCTTCAAACACAAACGCGATGGTCGTTAACCTCGCGGGAGGCGACGCCACCGCCGCCACCGTCAGCGGCACGGATACCGCCTTGACGGTCGATACCACCGGCGGCGCCAACCTGTTCCGACTCGCCGTCGACGGCTCGGTATATGCCATCGCGCTGACGGCCAATGCCACCGCCAGCAAGATTACGTTGGCCAACGACATCAACACCGCGGTCGGCGCAACCATCGCCAGCGTCGGCGCCGACGGCAAACTCGTCCTCGCTTCCACGACCAAGGGCGCCGCCTCCACCATCCAGATCCTCGCTGGCACCGCCAATGCTGTGCTTGGCTTCACGGAAGGGGACGTCGTCACGGGCGCTTCCCGGTCCGGAGCCAGCGTGGCCGATGCCCTCAATGCGGCCATCGCCGCCGACGCCGAATTGAGCGCCGCGGGCCTGGTGGCGGACTTCGGCGTCACCGCCGCCGGCAAAATCAGCATCAACTCCAGCAACGGGACCTACTTCCGCCTGAATACGTTCGGCGACGTGGCGGCCGCCACCGCCATGGGCACAAAGGCTGCCACCTATGACACCACCGGCGGCAACAACGTGCTGACCATCGCTGTGGACGGCGGCTTGGCCCAAACCGTGACCCTCACCGCCGGCGCCGCCCGCACGGCCGCCCAGATCGTGCAGGATATCAACGACGCCGACATCGGCGTCACCGCCTCGGTCGTGACGCACGGCGGCGTGAATTTCGTCCAGGTCGTCTCCGACACCACTGGCGCCGCTTCCTCCCTCGAGTTCGGTGGCACGGCGCGCACCATAATTGGCTTCGCCGCAACCGCCTATGACGGCACGGAAGCCAATGCCGGCTATGGCGTGGCAGGCCAGACGTTCGCGGGCAATGTTGCCAGCGCGGCGCCGGCCACCGCCGCTCAGTTCAATGCGGGCGGCTCTCAGGCCACCGCGGCGCTTGCTTTCCAGCCCCTGGCCTACGGCAACGACGATCAGACCATCACCATCTCCGCCAACGACAACGCCGGCGTGCAGCAGTCCAAGACGATCGTCTTGAAAAACGACGGCGCCAGCGATCGCTATGGCCGGAACATCGATCAGGTGCTCGACAAAATCAACGCCGACCTCCAACAGACCAACAACCAGACCTTGCAGAAGATCGTGGCCGTCAAGGTCAACGACGGCGGCGTGGAGAAGATCCAGTTCCTGAGCTCGCTCGGCGCCTTCCAGGTCTCCATCGGGCAGACCCCGGACGGCAACGGCATCGGCGCTCAGGGCAGCACGCAGTCGTCGCAGGCCTTGGACGGCGGCAGCGTCGCGGCCATCGATACCCAGGCCGGCGGTGAAGCCGCCGTCGCCGCGCTCGCCAACGCCGTGGCCGCCCTCGGCGAGGCTCAGGCCGTCGTCGGTAAGGGCCAGAACCGCTTTAACTTCGCCGTCAACCTCGCCCAGACCCAGCTCAACAACCTGGCGGCGTCGGAATCCCGCATCCGCGACGCCGACCTGGCGCTGGAAGCGGCGAACCTGACCAAAGCCCAGATCATGCAACAGGCCGGCATCGCCGCCTTGGCCCAGGCCAATTCGGCGCCGCAGACCGTCCTCAGCCTGCTCCGCGGGTAACCTCGGTTCCCCGGAGTAACAGTCGGCAGCAGTAGCGAGCCGCGGCCATCGTAGACGACGATCCGCGATGGCTGCGGCTCTCTTGTTCCAACCAGCCGGCCGCGCCCTCGGGGCGCGCCCCTGGCAGCAGCGTCCATCCAAGCGGAGGTACTGAAAGTCTCATCATGTCCGTCATACCGGAGCTGTTGGATTGTGCGGTCGCGCACCACAAGGCCGGCCGTTTCGCCGAAGCCGAGGGCCTCTACCGCAGAGTTCTGACCATCGAGCCGCGCCACGCCGATTCACACCACCTCCTGGGCCTGCTCGCCGGAGAAGCCGGCAACTACCCCCTCGCCGTCGCCTGCATCGGCCGCGCGATTCAATTCAAGCCCTGGGAGCCGCTCTACTATCGCAATCTGGGCCTGGCGCTGCATCGGGACCAAAGGTATGAGCAGGCGATTATCTGCTATTCCAAGGCGATCGAGCTGGAGCCCAACCACGCCGAAACCCTCCTCCGCATGGGCCGCTCCCTCGCCGCCCGCGGCTTGCTCGACGACGCCATCCAGTTGTTCCTCCATGCCCGGCGCCTTGCGCCTAACGAGCCAAATGCCCACCTCGATCTCGGCCTCGCCTTCGCCCGGACGGGGAAGCTTGACGAAGCGGCCGCCAGTTTCGGCGAGGCGCTCTGGTTGCGGCCCAACGACCCCCAGGCCGCTTTCGAACTCGGCAACTCCCTCCATATGTTGGATCGCCTTGTCGAAGCCGAACAGGCATACCGCCGGGTGGTGGCTCTGGAACCCCGGCATCCGGACGCCTGGTTCAACCTCGGCGTGACTCTCTCTCGTCGGAGTTCCTTCCTCGAAGCCATCGCCGCCTATGAGGCTGCCTTGGAAATCAGGCCATCCCACGCGGCCGCCCATAACAACCTGGCGAACCTCCGCCAGGCCCAGGGCAAACTCGACGAGGCGATCGCCGGCTACCAGGCGGCGCTCCGGCTGGAGCCGGCCAACCTCGATACCCGTTACAATCTCGGCCTCGCCTTCCAGGAGCGGTTCCGCTTTGATGAAGCGCTCGACGCCTACGACGATGTCCTCTCGCATCAGCCGGACCACGTCGAGGCCCAGAACAATCGCGCCAATACGCTGCTGGCCCTGGGACGCCCGCGCGAGGCCGTCGAAGGCTATACCCTCGCCATCCGCCGGCAACCAGATCATCTCGAGGCCAACTTCAACCGGGGCATCGCGCGACTCCTCCTCGGCAATTTCGCCGAGGGCTGGCAAGGCTACGAGTGGCGCTCCCGCCAAACGAATGCCCCTCGTCGCGACTTTGAGCAGCCACTCTGGGATGGCGAGCCCCTTACGACCCAGACTCTGCTCGTCCACGCGGAACAGGGCCTCGGCGACGCCATCCAGTTTGTTCGATACCTCCCGCTCGTCAGGGAAAGGTGCGCGCGCGTCTTTTTCGAATGCCAGCCCCGCCTTGTCCCGCTCTTCGCCGGCCTCTCCTCTATCGATGGCCTGATCGCCCGGGGTTCGCCGCTGCCGGATTTCGATTTCCATATCCCCTTGATGAGCTTGCCGCGCGTCTTCGAAACAACGCTGGAGACAATTCCCTCCGATACCCCTTACCTCGCCATCAATCCGGACCTCGTCGGCTATTGGCGCCGGCGGATTGGTTTCCCGGGGCGCCGCAAGATCGGCCTCGTGTGGGGCGGCAACGCCGGCTTCAAGAATGAGCTGCGCCGCGGCCTGCCCCTCGAGACGTTCCGGCCCCTGGCCGCCCTCCGCGACGTCGCCCTGTTCAGCCTTCAGCGCGGACCGCAGGCACGTCAGCTCGAAGCTCTCCCCCCCGGCATGAAGGTCCATCATCTCGAGCCCGAGGAGAATCAGATCACCGATACGGCCGCCATCCTCCACGTTCTCGACCGAGTGATCACCGTCGATACGATGGTCGCTCACCTCGCCGGCGCCCTGGCCCGGCCGGTCTGGACCTTGCTGTCCTTCGCGCCCGACTGGCGATGGCTTCTCGATCGTCCCGACAGCCCCTGGTACCCCACCATGCGCCTGTTCCGCCAGCCGCGCGAGGGGGACTGGGAGACCGTTGTGCATCGGGTTGCCGCGGAACTCAAAACCGGCTGTTGACGCCGCTGCGCGTCCCTGCGGTATGCTCGTCAGGCAAGCTATGCCTTACCGCTTGGTCTCCATCGTCGCCCTGCTCGCCCTCGCCGCTCACGCCGCCCCGATCGGCCCCATCCCGCTCTGGAAAGGTCCGGCCCCCGGAGATACGGCTGGCATCGGTCCCGAGCACGATACCACCACCGACAAGGACGCCCTTGTCGCCGGCAAACGCGTCAGCCGCATCACCAACATCGCCAATCCCACCATCACCGTTTACCCTACCGCGAAAGCCGCGCCGAAAGGCCCCGCCGTGCTTGTGTTTCCCGGCGGAGGCTACCGCATCCTCGCCTGGGATCTCGAGGGGACCGAAATTTGCGAGTGGCTCAACTCCGTCGGCGTCACCTGCGTTCTCGTGAAATACCGTGTGCCGGCCCGCGAAGGCTTACCCCGCTGGGCCCCGCCCTTGCAGGACGCTCAGCGCGCTCTTGGAACCGTTCGCGCCCGCGCCTCGGAGTGGGGCATCGATCCCGTCCGCGTCGGCGTACTTGGCTTCTCCGCCGGAGCCCACCTGTCGGCCATGCTCAGCAACAGCTTCGACCAGCGCCGCTACCCCCGCGTCGACGCCGCCGACGACCTATCCTGCCGCCCCGACTTCGCGGTGCTCGTCTATCCCGGCGGAATCGTCCCCCGCGACTCCGACGCCATGTCGCCCGACTTGCATGTCATTCCCAAAGCCCCACCCACCTTCATCGTCCAAACGCAGGACGATAACGTGCGCGTCGAGAACAGCCTCGCCTACTACGCCGCCCTCAAGGCGGCCAAGGTCCCGATCGAGATGCACCTCTACCCGTCCGGAGGACACGGCTACGGATTGCGCCCTTCCCCGCACTCCGTCTCCGCCTGGCCCGCCCGCGTGGAAGACTGGATGCGCTCGCTCGGCATCGTCGGAAAATAGGTCCCACCCGCTCTCCGTCGCGATTCGCTGTTCCGTAACCGGGAATTTATCCCGCCGTGACCGGATCTACCGGATAAGGTGAATATGGAACTCGCGTCTCACGATGCCGCGCTGAACCGGCGCGGTAACCTCGGCGGTTTTCCCCTGCCGTCCCTCGTCTCCAGGGTCCAGCCGCTGCTTAAGAAAGTCCTTCTTGTCGACCGGCTAAACGCTGCTTATGCCGAGGCCAAGGCCGGGACCGAAGGCGGTGAAGTCTTCCGTAGGATGCTCGACGCCGCCCGCGTTTCCTATGACGTCGATCCGCGCGATCTCGCCAAGATCCCGCCGGCCGGTCCCGTCGTCGCCGTCGCCAATCACCCCTTCGGGATCGTCGAAGGCGCGATACTCGCCTCTCTGCTTTCGCGCGTTCGTTCCGACGTCCGGATCATGACCAACTTCCTGGTCTCCTCCATCGCCGCCGTCGAACCCGTCGACCTCTTCCTCTGGGTCGATCCCTTCGGCGGCCCCAATTCGGTGCTCGCCAACCGCCGCCCCCTCCGCGCGGCCGTCGACTGGGTCCGCCAAGGCGGCATGCTCGTCGCCTTCCCTGCCGGCGAAGTCGCCCACTTCGATCTCCGCTCGCGCCGCGTTGTCGACCGCGCTTGGAACCGCTCCATCTCCGGCCTGATCCGCCTCTCCCAAGCCTCGGCGCTGCCTGTCTTTTTCCATGGCGCCAATAGCGTCCCGTTTCACCTCGCCGGCCTCCTGCATCCCTCCCTCCGCACGCTTTGTCTTGCGCGCGAGTTCTTCAACAAACGCGGCCGTCGGATCCCCGTCCGCGTCGGCGACGAAATCCCGTTCCAGCGGCTCGCCAAATTCTCCGACGACTGTGAGATGACAGACTACCTCTACCGGCGCACCTTCCTCCTGGCCAACCGCGCCGAGGCCTCCCCGTCCCGCTCGTTGCCTCGCCGCCTTCCGCCCATTGCGGCGCCGGAGGACTCCGCCACCCTCGCCGCCGAAGTTGCCCGCCTGTCCCCGGACGAGGAACTCGCCGCACTCAGCGGCTATGCCGTCTATTGCGCTCGCGCCTCGCGAGTCCCGGCTCTCCTCCGCGAAATCGGAAGGCTTCGCGAGATCTCCTTCCGCGCCGTCGGCGAAGGCGTCGGCCGTCCCGCCGATCTGGACTCGTTCGACACGGATTACGAGCACCTCTTCCTCTGGAATCGCGAGCGCAACGAGGTTGTTGGCGCCTACCGCATCGCGCCCGTCGATCGGATCGTCGCGGACCGCGGCTTGTCGGGGCTCTATACCAGCACCCTCTTCGAGTTCCGCCCGGACTTCTTTCGGAAACTCGGTCCCGCCGTCGAATTGGGCCGATCGTTCGTCAGGCCCGAGTATCAGCGCAGTTTCGCTCCCCTCATGATGCTTTGGAAAGGCGTCTGCGCTTGGCTGGTTCGCCACCCCGCATACCACGTGCTTTTCGGAGCCGTCAGCATCAGCGACAACTATTGCGCCGCTTCCCGGCAGTACATGGTTCAGTTTCTCAGGACCAGGTGCCTTTCTTCGGAACTGGCCGGCCTCGTCAGGGCTAGGAGTGGCTTCAAGTTAACTCCGCCCCGCGATTGGGAGGTTCACCTTAACAGCAACTTCGTCAACGATATCGAGGACCTTTCCTCCCTGATCACCGATCTCGAGCACGATCGCAAAGGCGTGCCCATACTCGTCAGGCAGTACTTGAAACTCGGTGGCCGGCTGATCGACTTCAACCTCGACCCAGACTTTTCTCGCGCCCTCGACGGCCTGATTGTCGTGGATCTTCTGAAGACGGATCGCTGCATCCTGGAACGCTACATGGGAAAGGATAACGCCACCCGCTTCTTCCTCCATCACCTATCCCCCGCCGGCGGCCACACACAGACTCAACCCGGCTAGAAGCTCCAGTCGTAGAGAGCGGGATCCTTGAGCGATGCACCCTGCCGCATGTGTAGCCGCAGCAAGCCCGCCAGCAGATCGCCCGCCCCCACTTTCGCTTCGTAGTACCGATCGTACGGCTGTCGTACGAAAAGTCCCCCGGTCGGAGTCGGCTTCCAAAACTTTCTGACGGCGGAGTCGACGTAGGAACGCGCTTCATCGAGGTACGCCTTCTCGCCGGTTACATCGTAGAGGTCGAGACTCAGGTTCAGCGCGAACCCCACGCCCTCGATCGAAACGTTATCTGGCGCCGGCGTCCTCTTGGCGATGCGTGCGATCCGGCGCGCCATCTCCAGAAAAACCGGATCTTTCTCGGTCCTGGCGAAATACGCCGCGATCCGTCCGACAGACAGGAGGCTGGTCCCGCCGTAGCTGATCTCCCACGGCCTCGCCAGTTCCTCCCCGCGCGGCGAGCCATCGACGGAAACGCTGACCAGATATCCGTCCCTGCGGGCGTCGTAAAAGAACCTCTGATACGCCTTCAACAGCGCAACCGCCCGCGTCCAAATCGCCGTTTCCCGCGGGTAGAGCTGGTACGTCTTCACGAGCCAATAACCCAGTTGCGTCATGCCCGCCGAGGCGGCCTGTGCTTCCTCGCGCGCATCCCCGATGCAGCTCGGCGTCAGGTCTGTGGAAACGTTCCGGTGTTTCCAGTAGAGTTCGCCCGCGGCGCGGCTCCACGCCAGCCAGCGCCGGTCCCCGGTCTGTTTGTGCAGGAACATGAACGAGTAGGCGAACAGTCCCGAGTGCTTGATCCAGGGCTGGCCGCCGCTCGCCTGGTGCTCGGCGCGGCCCCACGCGGCATGCCGGTTATACAGCGCCGCGCCGTCGTCGCTTTCGTAGTGATATCGCAGCGCCTGGATGGCGCGGCTCGTCGCCGCGGCGTTCACTTCCCAAAGCTCGGCCCACGGAGGCGTCCACTCCAGCAGTTCGTGCCAGCGGCGCTCGGCCGCCACTTCGTCTCGGTAGAAGTCGTAATAGAGGTGTTCGCCCCATCCCAGGAAGCCCGTCGCCTCATCCACGGCGTGCGACAGGTAGAAGTCGATGTACTGGCGGGCGGCGCCCGCGTATTCCGGCTTGCCGCTCACGGCGCTCAGCACGCGGAACACGCGCAAAGTGACGGCGTCGTGGTAGAGATTGCAGCCCCCTACCGCCCGGTCGCTTTCCCGCACTCCCGGAGGCGGCGGCACGCCCTCTTGGGGCGCCGACAGCGTCTCCGCGTCGATGACGCCTGCCCAAAGCGGTGTCTTCTTCGGCCCGACCACATCGAGGCCGGCCGCCAGGAGCGTGTCGGCGAACCTCAGGACATAGTCCAGATAGGTGACGGATGGCGCCCCTCGCCGCCGCTGCGCCGCCGCGGCTAGGCGCGAGACCGCTGGGCCGATCGACAAAGAGAACAACCGCCTCCGGCTAACGCGCAAACCGTTAATCTATCGCACTGCGCACGCGACCCGCCGGGACTACTTCACCGTCTGGTCGGGCGACATGCCGAGCTTCTCATATAGCTTCCTCCTGCCCTCTTTGTCGCCTTCGAGGATGATGTAGGCCAGTTTCGCGACCTCTTCGGCTACCTCCCGCGGCACAACCACCACGCCGTCGCCGTCGGCCACGATCACGTCGCCCGGCCGGACCATGACGCCGCCGCACATGATCGGCCGGTTGACGGATTCCACTTCGTTGCGGCCGGGACGAATGCCCCGAGCGGGCCGCTTGTAGTAGAGCGGGACTTGCTGCTTGATCACTTCATCCGTATCCCGCGCCCCTCCGCTGGTGACGACGCCAACCGCGCCTCGCGTCTTCCACCCCAGGATATTGTTCGAGCCGATCGTACCGGTGTCGCCGTCCTCGCCCCCGTCAATCACCACGACCGACCCTTTGCGGAGGTACTTCGTGAACGGTTCTGGGGAGAGCTTGCCATACCAATCGCCTTCCCACTTGCGGAATTCGTCCGGCGTCATCTTGCCAACGCGCCGGTTGGTCGGCAAATAGCGGACCGTAACCGCGATGCCGGCGAACTTGTGC
Organism: Bryobacteraceae bacterium; assembly: GCA_026129905.1. Taxonomy (GTDB): domain Bacteria; phylum Acidobacteriota; class Terriglobia; order Bryobacterales; family Bryobacteraceae; genus JAHCHE01. The sequence goes on from JAHCHE010000013.1 coordinate 162,371, forward strand.
CGCATCTCGTCGGTATCGCGCCACAGCGGGCGGATCGCGGGATCCATCAGCCCGACGTCCTGTAGGCCCACCATGTCCAAGCCGTCGGAAACGTCGGCGACCCGCAGCGGTTCGTACAGCTTCAGGATCTTCTCGTCTTCTTCTTGCGTGTATGTCCTGAATTGGATGAACTGGTCCTGGGCCGCCATCAGGCCGGGGAAAACGCACAGCGCAAGCGCCGCGAACTGTTGACCTCGCATCGAGCCAATAACCTCCCTAAGTAAGCTATCATCCGCCCGGGAAGTCCGCTATCGCTTGGAGGAACCGGCGGCTTCGGCAGCCGAGGACCGTTGCGGGAGGACGGATGCTCAGGTACTCTGACCTGTAGCCGTGAGCCGGGAAGTCTTCATCAGCCACTCCTCCGCCGACCGCGCCCTCGCTGAGCGAGCTTGCCGCGCGCTGGAGGATCGCGGCATTCCATGCTGGATCGCCCCGCGAAACATCGCGCTCAGCAGAGGCTGGCCGGAGGAAATTACAAAGGCCATCGATCGCTGCGCAGCGATGGTGGTGCTGATATCGTCACGCTCCAACGCCTCCAGGCACGTGGCGAAAGAACTAAACCAAGCCGACCGGCGGAACATTCCGATCTACCCGCTTCGCGTCGAACCGGTAGAGCCCTCGACAAGTCTGCGCTACGCTCTCGGGGAAAGCCAGTGGCTGGATGCGTTCGACGAGCCGAGGGAGCCGGTTCTGACCCGGCTCGTCGAGGCCATCGTCGGCGCGCTGCCGGAACCGCCGCCAACGCCCCCAGGCGGTAGCGAGGCTCTCTCGGAGAGGCTGTCGCGCGCGCGTGGTTCGCGGCGCCGGTATGCATGGATTGCCGCGGCGCTGCTCGCCATCGGTGCCGCCGCAGTATTGGTGGGGCCGAAACTGTCGTCCAGGATTGCGGGACCGGTCTACGTGAGCATACCTCGGGGCTCATTCATTATGGGCTGCTCTCCAGGCGATTCGGAGTGTCGAGAGGACGAGGTTCCCGGCCACACCGTGACGATCAGCCGGCCATTCCAAATCGGCCGGACAGAAGTAACCGTGAACGAGTACCGCCGGTTTTGCCTGCAAGCCGGCTGCACGCCTCCGCCGCCGGACCTTGCGGGCGACCTCCCGGTGGTGGACGTGACGTGGGAAGACGCCGACGCGTACTGCCGCTGGGCCGGAGGACGGCTGCCGACCGAAGCCGAATGGGAGTACGCGGCTCGCGGCGGAACCACCACCGCTCGCTATGGCTCGCTGGACGACATCGCCTGGTACGGCCGCAACGCGGGCCGCAACTACCTCGATACGGGACCGTGGGAACTCAATCCAGCCAACTATGAAACCCGGCTGAAGGAGAACGGCAACCGTCCTCAACCCGTGGGAAAAAAGCAGGCCAACCGCTTCGGCTTGTACGACATGCTCGGCAACGTATGGGAGTGGTGTTCCGACTGGTACGACCCGGCCTACTACAGCCGCAGTCCTGCCAGCGACCCCGTCGGACCCGAGAGCGGAGACAGGAAAGTGTTTCGTGGCGGCTCCTGTCAGAATTTCCCCCCGAATGTGCGGGTCTCCAGGCGCTACCCGGGCGTTCTGCCGAGCGGCGCGCGCCGGGGCGCGGATGTCGGCTTCCGGTGCGTCCTGCCCGCCCAGCCCTAACCCCGCAGGCGTACGTAGGCAGCCTCTCCTCCCGTCTATACTCTGATCACAGCCATGCGCCGATTTCTTAAGCCTTCGTTCAACTGGTTGCTGATTCTCGTCCCCGCGAGCCTCGCTTGCGAATTTCTGGCGCCCGGGAACCACGTCCTGCTCTTCGCGCTGGCCGCCCTGGCCATCGTTCCCCTGGCCGGCTGGATGGGCCGCGCCACGGAACACCTGGCGCATCACACCAGCGAGGGCGTCGGCGGTCTGCTGAACGCCACGTTCGGCAACGCCGCCGAGCTAATCATCGCGCTGATGGCGCTGCGCGGCGGCCTGCACGACGTGGTGAAAGCTTCACTCACCGGATCGATTATTGGCAACGTACTGCTGGTGATGGGCGCCGCCTTCGCGGCGGGCGGCCTGCGCCACAAGACCCAGACGTTTCATGAGGGAGGCGCCCGCATTCAATCCACGATGATGACGCTCGCCACTATCGCGCTCATCCTGCCCGCCGCCTTCCACCACCTCGGCGGAGCGGAGGTGCAGGCCCGGGAAAGCGGCTTGAGCTTGGAGATCGCCGTCGTCATGCTAGTGACCTACGGCCTCGGACTGGTGTTCACGCTCCACACCCACCGGCATTTCTTCTCGGGCCACATGCGAGAAGGGTCGGCGGAGGTTCACGGGACGGGCCAACCATGGCCGCTCGGCCGCAGTTTGGCGACGCTCGGCGTGAGCACCGCCTTCATCGCGTGGATGAGCGAAATCCTGGTCGGGTCGGTTGAGCCGGCGGGCAAGGAACTCGGCCTCAGCAGCCTGTTTGTCGGCGTCGTGGTCGTCGCGGTAATCGGCAACGCCGCCGAGCACAGCACCGCGATCCTCATGGCCATGAAGGACCGCATGGACCTGAGCCTCGGCATCGCGATGGGCAGCAGCATCCAGGTGGCGCTGTTCGTCGCCCCCGCGCTGGTCCTTGCCAGCTACGGCATCGCGGACCGGCCCATGGACCTCGTCTTCACGCCGATCGAAATTCTGGCCGTTTTCGCTGCCGTCATCATCGGCAACGAGATCGCCCGCGACGGCGAGTCCAACTGGCTGGAAGGCGTACAGTTGCTGGCGGTGTATCTGCTGCTGGCCATCGTCTTCTATTTCATGCCGGAATCCGCCGCGCATGTTTCCCCGCTGGCGGGCTAACCTAATCTCTTGTCCTGCGCAACCCTTGGCAATGCCTGGATCGGGTCGGGGGACGGGGATTGCGCCCCGGCGTCCCACACCACCGGACGTGCGGTTTTCCGCATCCGGCGTTTGAAGCAAGCGGTTTAACTACTCGCCAGATCCGACGGCAGCAGTAACCCGTGACGGCGTAGTCGTGCTTTCGACCGCGCGGTTTGCGGCTCCCGGTCCCGGCCAGATGCCAGGCTCCCCGGGAACTCTGGGCTACGTTCAGCAGGCGGCCCCGTAAGCCGAGGCGCCGCAGCCGGCGCTCCCTCCCTTCCGGTCAATGCCCACCGCAGCCAAAAGCATTTCATGTGTCGGCGTATCCATCCCTCCAGCCGGAAGATCGGTCTGCGGTTCTCCGCCATTGGGCTCTGGCTGCTCCACCACGTCTCCCGCACCTTCGTCTTGAATCGCTCCAGACTCTCCCAGAAACTTGCGTTCCCTGGTCCTCCCCTCGCTGTATCATATGTTAGTATCATCTTGAACGCGAAATAGAATCAGAGGCCGCCCCGCCGGTATTGTCAAGTCTTGCGCGGGACGGGAGGCTACTAGCGCCGCTTGCCGAAGTGCTTGTCGGCGAAGTTGAGGTACTGCTCCCAGTCGTACGAGGTGACGTCGTGCTTGCCGGCCCGGATGTGATAGCCGATCGTCCCCGCCACCGGCTTCCCGACCGGCGGCATGTCGTCGGCCGGAAGACCGTCCGTCCCCAGAAGACGATAAACCGGGTCGGCGCCCTTGGCCCCGAGAAATTCGCCCCGCGGGTCCGCCCACCGATCCTCCTCCGCGCTGGCGACATACACGGGCCGCGGCGCGATCAGCGCGATCAGCATGTGCTGATCCACCGGCAGGGCGTCCTCGTTGTCGTTGTACTGGATGAAGTTGTCGCAGAACCAGTGCGGAAAGGACGTGTTGATCCGCTTTACCGTCTCGCCGAACCGGCGGCGGCTCAACGCGGCGCCCCCGCAGCCGGAGTTATTCGAAATCACAATGGCAAAGCGCGGATCGTGCGCGCCCGCCCAGAGCGCGGTCTTCCCGAGCCGCGAGTGGCCAATCACCGCCACACGCTTGGCGTCAACCTCCCTATCGGTCTCGAAGTAGTCCATCGCCCGGCTGAGGCCCCACGCCCAGGCGGCGATTGAGCCCCACTCGTCCGGGCCCGGTTTCGCCTGGCCCGGCTTGTAGAACAGCGGGTGGATTCCGTTCTGGAAAGCGTCGTCGAAATCGGGATCGATGTCGCCGTAGTAGATGGTGGCCAGTCCGTAACCGCGCGCGAGAATCGCGTCGACCTCCCACCGGGTGGCGGCTGTCCCGCGCGACTTTTCCGTCGCCGGTCCTTCGCGCATCCAGGACTTGGAAATCGTGATGCCGGGGTCGGCGTTAATGGCGTGATTGCCGGCGAAGTTCAACCCGAGGAACACCGGCACGGGTTTCGCCGCGCCTGAAGGCAGGTACATCAGGATGTCCATCTTCGGCCCGTCTTTGCTTCCCGTGAAGAGAACCGAGACTTGCTTGCGAACGGCTTTGCCGCCGAGAGCCTGTTTTTCCATCGACGTCGTCTCGAAGACGGTGCTCTTCAGCCGCCCAGGGCTGCGTCCGTAAACCTGCTCTTCGAACAGCTTGAGGATCTCGGGCCGTCGCCGGTTCCGCCACGCGTCGGCCGTGGCAACGCGTTCGCCATTACCCATCACGAGCGGATCCGGGAGCTTGTATGGAGGGACTTTGGCCTCGTCGTAGTTGGCGTCGGCCGGCTGCGCGTCGGCGAACGACGCCGCCAGCAGCGCGATTAACGCCAGCGAGAGGAACTCAGCGGCATGGTGCATCATCTTCGGTATGATACCGCCGCCACTCGACGCGCGCGCTGGGCTGCCCTGCAACTGATTTCCGCGCCTGATCCCCGGCAGAACCACGAGGTACATGCTTTCGGAAACAGCCAAGCCCATATCGATGCCGCCGAATGGCAAACCCTCCCGCTGGCGGAGGCTCATTGCTCCCGGATGGAGCGGTTGCCTGCCCTCACCCGCTTGGGCTCGTTGCGGTCTCCGGCGGCAGCCTGGGATGGCACACCGGCCACGGCGCAAAGCTGAGCACATGGTCGGAACGGTTCACCCAGAGATGGATCTCTTCGTCCCCCGCCGTCACCGTTTGGATCAGACCGTCCGGACATGACCGCGAGCCACCCAGCCGGAACGCGGAAACGTTGGCCGCCGCGTTTTGGCCCCAGTCCTCCATGAACTTCTCGAACGAGTATTGGGGGCAAGGATTTTCCTCCGTGCAGCCCCATAGGGCGTACGCGGCCCGATAATCCTGTTTTTGGAGGAGCTCGAAAAATGCGCGGACTTGCCGCTCCTCCCGGAAATCCTTGAACTGCCAGTACGCCAGCCCGCCCGCGGCCGCCAGAATCGCCGCAACGGCCAGACCTCTCTTCAGCAGCCTTTCCCGGCGCGCCTCCGCAACGCCGTACTCGTCCAGATAGTGGGACATGGCATGCCCGCCTACTTCGCCGGGTGGGACTTGTCGTAGGCCGCCGTCGCCTCGGCCGTCACCTCCAGCGCTTCCTTGAAGTACAGCGTATTGCCGGCGTCGATGATCAGGTCCAGCCCTTTCTCCTCGGCCAGCTTCCGGACCACCTCCTGCATTTGCCGCCCTACGCGCTGGAGCACGTCGTTGCGCCGGTTCTCGACGTCGCCCTGAAGATCCTCCGACGCCCGCTGGAGTTCGCGCTGTACCCGCTGCGCTTTCAGTTGCAGGTCGCGCTCCGCCTCCGGCGTCAGCTTTCCCTGCATTTTCTGCGCCTGCTCCTGCGTATCCTGGAGTTCCTTGCTCATCCGCTGGATCTCGTCCTGCCGCGGCTTGAACTTCGCCTCCATCGCCGCCTGCTCTTTCTGGATCTCCGCCGTGTCCAATATGGCCTTCTGGGTGTCGACGACGGCTACTTTGAGCTGGGCGACGGCGGACGGCGAGCAGACGAATGCGGCGCAAGCAAGAGCCGCCAGGCGGAAGCGGTTGGTTCTCAGCATGAGTCTTTGGATTCTCCTAAATCTATCATACTGGCGCGCACCCCATGCCTCGCCACGCGGGCGGCCATCACCGCATTCCCGCCCAATCCCGATACAATCGCTTCAGCGACGCCAACTTGGCCGGATCGCCGGCTACCGAGCCGAATGTGAACATCATAATCCCGCTCGCCCGGCCGGACGTCCCCAGCCGCATCACCCGCTCGAACTCCCCGGCGGAAATGGGCGTCGGCTCGCCGTGCGCCTGCACGATCGGCCAGATTTTCACCGGAGCGCTCAACCGGCTGGAGATCCACTCGACGTATTCGCCCACCCACTCCGGCGGACGCCCCATGCGCCCGTGATAAACCATCGGTGAAAACACATCCACGACACCCGCCAGCGCCTCGAGGTCCAGCCCCAGCGTGCGCCTCCGCGCCCCGTCGTACTCCTCGTCCGTCCATGGACAGTGATACACGCCGAGTAGCGCGCCCGGCTTCTTCCGCCTCATCACGTCCCGGAACTCGCGCGCCCACGCGCCCAGGACATCCACCCGCCAGTCGCGCCAGGCTCTCTCGTGCCGGCTGAGAATCCACTTCGCCTTCTCCGCCGTTGACCCCGCCGGAATCGTAAGCCCCGCGGCGGCCGCAAACGCCCGGAGACACGTGTCCGAGAAACAGGTCTCCGGCAGGATCGGCTCCGGCTCTTCGAACTGCGCGTGCCAGTGGAAGTAATCCATCCAGACGCCGGCGACCTCCCGGCTGTCGAGCAACTGCTCGAGCTGCCGCAAGCGGTGCGCCTTGAACCCCGGCTCGGTCGGACACGCGCCCAGGAACCACGTCGCCGCCGGCGCCCGCTCCCCGCGCTCGTCGATCGGCCATGCCTCCGGATGCTGTTCGACATAGCCTTTGCCGTTCAACGTCGCGAATTCCGCGTACACGGCCGCGCCCTCCGCTTTCGCCCGCTCGATCAGCGCTGGTGTGATCGACCCGCTATGGACGAAGATTGCGTTGATCGCATAGTCGTCCAGGCGCGCCCCGGCCGCCCAGAATGCCTTCGGATCGGCGTACGTTCCCCGGATTTCAACCTGCTGCGCGCTGAGCGCCGTCGCCAGGATAATCGGCAGGATGTAGCGCATTCACCGATCGTATCCTGCCGCGGTATTGCGCCGCCGGTCTCAGCCGGAGACCCTCCTAATTCGCCGCCTTATGCAGCGCTATCAGCATCCGCGTCGCGGATTCCACCATCATTTCGCCCGATCCCGGCCCGCAGCGCGCGCTCGCCACTTCGTACGCTCCTTCCGGATAGGCCTTGCGGTTCGGAACGTACCCCACTGAGCCGTTGGCCAGCTCTGCCACTACCGTGTATCGGAAGGGCGACGCCAACTTGATGGCCAGCCCGTGCTCCGTGAAGATCTCGCCCGGCAGCCCGACCCACGCCAGGTGATTGCCGAGCGCGATCACCTGCGTCTCCGCCTCCAGCGGCGCGCCGTTGCGCTCCGCCACGTCGATCACCTTGAACGCGTTCACCAGGTCCATGAACGGCGCCGCGTCCGGCTTGCCGAAGGTCGCGGCCGTCCTGCGCGCACGCTCCAGGCCGCTCTGATCGAATTCGGGAAGCGGGAGCTTCAGCGTCTCGCTGCGAACATCGAGCGCTCCGGCCTCCAGCGGCTCCAGCCGTTTCATCGCTTTCAGTACCGCGGCCGCGAGCACCGTGCCGATCCGCGCCGCTTCCCCATGCCCTTTCTGAGGCTCGCGCGTCGTCACGTCGATGTGGTTCAGGTTGCCCGCGCATCCGATGGTGAACATCGACAGCATGTCCGGCCCCTTCGCCTCTCCCAGCGCCTTCGCCACCGTGTACGGATAGTCCGCCGAATAGCGCATTCCGCCCACCGTGTCCAGGTGCAGCGCGTAGTTGAGGTATGTGGCCAGCGGCTTGCCTTCCGGAGTCTCGAAGTAGACCACCGGCACGTCCGAGTCGATCGGGCCGGCGGGCCGGACGATATTGGGATTGAGCTTGCCCGGATTCCAGCCCACCGTCCCATCCTTCATGTGGAACCGCCGATTGAACGTCAGGCTGTCCTCGGTCCCGCGCGCCGCGAAAACCCTGGCCGGCTGAAGCGCGGCGACGGCCTTCCGCACGGCCTCGGCGATCATCTTCGGCAAGTCCGCCGCATATTGCTGGGCGATCCGCAGCATGTCGCCTTCCAGGCTGTAACGGCCCCGACCGGAGAGAACCACCGGTCCGGTGTGCGTGTGGGTCGCGCTGATCATCACTCTTGATCCGTCCAGCGCGCCCGACGCTGAAACGAGCTTCCTCGCTTCTTCGACGATCGATCGCGGAACCGCCGCTAGGTCGCACGCCACCAGCGCGGCCTTTGCTCCATTGCTTTCGATCACCATCGCCTTCGCCCAAAGGTCGTCGTGGACGCCGTCGGCCGCACGATTGAAATAGTAGCCGGCCATCGGCGCGCCCTCCGGCGGAGTGATCTGGACCGCCCCCGTCCCTACTCGTAGCTCGCCCGCGGCCGGAATCGCCGCCGCCAACATCAGCAGTAACGCGCTATGCATGTGTAACCTCCGTAGGCACTCGCACCTAAGAGTCATATCATAGGAGCAATCAAGTTCTGGGAGGTCCCTACATGCGCCAGTACCGCAGACTGTGGATCGGCTTCTCCCTGGTAGTCGCGGTCTCGTTCCTGATTCTGGGCTACTACGGGAGAGAGATTTACCGCACGGCGCCGCCGCTGCCCGAGCGCGTCGTCACAACCGAAGGCAACGTCCTGTTTACCGGCCAGGACATTCGCGACGGCCAGAACGTCTGGCAGTCCACCGGCGGACAGGAACTCGGCAGCATTTGGGGGCACGGCGCCTATGTCGCGCCCGACTGGTCCGCCGACTGGCTCCACCGCGAAAGCGTTTGGATTCTCGATCGCTGGTCGCGCGACCGCGACGGCGTCTCCTTCAGCGGCCTCGACCCGGAAGCGCAGGCCGCCTTGAACGATCGCTTGCGACGGGAGATGCGCGCCAACACCTACGACCCGCGGACCGGCGACCTCGCCATCTCCCCTGTTCGCGCGGAAGCCATCGAGGCCACCGGCCGCCACTATTCCGGGCTGTTCGGAGACGATCCGGACCTCTCTTCCCTGCGCGAGGCGTACGCCATGCCGGCCAACGCCGTCCCCGACCCGGAACGCCGCCTCCTCCTCAACGCGTTCTTCTTTTGGACGGCTTGGTCCTGCACCACCAATCGCCCAGGCTCCGACATCACCTACACGCACAACTGGCCTCCGGAGGAACTGGTCGGAAACGGACCCACCGGCCAGATCCTCGTGTGGACCGGCTTCAGCGTTATGCTTCTGCTGGCCGGCATCGGCGCGCTCGCCTGGTATTTCGCCGTCCAGCGCGGCAAGGAGCGCCCCGAGCCCGAGACGCCCGCCGAGGACCCTCTGCTGGCCCTCCATCCCACCCCATCGATGAGAGCCACGCTGAAGTATTTCTGGGTTGTGGCCGCGCTGATCGTCGTGCAGATCGCGCTCGGCGCCGTCACCGCCCACTACGGCGTCGAGGGCACGGGCTTCTACGGCATTCCGCTGGCCGACTGGCTACCCTATGCCGTCGCGCGTACCTGGCACGTGCAACTGGGCATCTTCTGGATCGCCACCGCCTGGCTGGCGACCGGCCTCTTCGTCGGCCCCGCGGTCTCCGGCCACGAACCGAAGTATCAACGCGCCGGCGTCAATTTCCTGTTCGGCTGCCTGCTGATCATCGTCGTCGGCTCGCTCGCCGGCCAGTGGGCGGCGGTCCGCCAAAAACTCGGCCTCGAAGCCAACTTCTGGTTCGGTCACCAGGGCTACGAGTACGTCGACCTGGGTCGGTTCTGGCAGATTTTTCTCCTGATCGGTCTCTTTCTCTGGCTCTTCCTGATGGGGCGCGCGATGTGGCCCGCGCTTCGAAAACGCGACGAGAGCCGCCACCTGCTCATCCTGTTTCTGATCGCTTCCGCGGCCATCGCGCTGTTCTACTCGGCCGGCCTGATGTGGGGCCGCCAGACCCATCTGGCCGTCGCCGAATACTGGCGCTGGTGGGTGGTCCATTTGTGGGTGGAAGGCTTCTTCGAAGTCTTCGCGACGGTGGTCATCGCGTTCCTGTTCACCCGCATGGGACTTCTGCGCATCGCCACGGCCACCGCCGCCGTCCTTTTCTCGACCATCATCTTTCTCTCCGGCGGCATTATCGGCACGTTCCACCACCTCTATTTCACCGGTACGCCGCTGGGCGTTCTGGCCCTCGGCGCGACGTTCAGCGCTCTGGAGGTCGTCCCGCTGGTGCTCATCGGATTCGAAGCCTACGAGAACCTCACCCTGACGCGGGCGCGTCCCTGGGTCTCCGCCTACAAATGGCCCATCTATTTCTTCGTCGCGGTGGCGTTCTGGAACCTGGTCGGCGCCGGTCTGTTCGGCTTCCTGATCAATCCGCCCGTCGCCCTGTACTACATGCAGGGGTTGAACACCACGCCCGTCCACGGGCACGCCGCGCTGTTCGGCGTCTACGGCATGCTCGGCATGGGATTGATGCTGTTCTGCCTGAAGGGCCTCGCCGCCCGCAACGTTTGGAAAACCGGCCTCGTCTCACTTTCGTTCTGGTGCCTGAATATAGGGCTTGCCGCGATGATACTGCTGAGCCTGTTGCCCATCGGCCTATTGCAGACCTGGGCCAGCGTCGAGCACGGCATGTGGTACGCCCGTTCCGCCGAATTCCTCGGCACGCCGCTCATGCAGAACCTGCGCTGGCTCCGCCTGATCGGCGACACGATCTTCGCGATTGGCGGCATCGCCCTTGGCTGGTTCGTGCTCGGTTTGAAGACCGGCCGCTCACTCACGTCCGATAAGGAAGACTTCGGTCTCGGACGGCTGGCGCCGTCTGCGCCCCCGCCGGGCGATTGATCCGCCGGCGGTTTATTTCAGCGCTTTCTGGATCCTTTTAACCGTTTGCGGGCCGTAGTACGCGCACGCCCCTTTCTTCGCGTCCGGCACAACGCCCGCGGCCGCGATCGCCTTCTTCACCTGTGCGGGCGACGCCCCGAGTTGCTCGGCCACCTTCGCGGCGGTGAGCAATTCCTCCTTCGCTTGCGCTTTCGCTGTACGGTGCATGAAGCGGGTCTCTGGCATGTAGCCTTCTCCTCCGGCGCACATTCTATCCAGACCGAGCCGCGACCGCAACGAAGCCGGACAGTAGTGGACAGTAGTGCTCGCGGCCATCCGGAAGCATCGCGAGTATCGCGGCTGGAACTGCCGGCTGCCCATGTCCGGTCAAACCATGTGCTTTTCCCGGCCGCTACACTCAAAGGATGTCCGTCCGGAGGGAAATCGAATGTCCGTCTATGTGATTGCGGGAGTTACGGGGCGCGTGGGTTCGACCGTGGCCGGCGAGACCGCGACTTCCTTCAAGGAGCGTTGACCGGCGCCGCGGCGTTCTTCGCGATCCTGCCGCCCTTTCTTCCCGGCGATAACCTCTACCAGGCTCAGCGCCGGATGGCCGGAGCCAGCGCCGCCGCCGTCAAAGCGAGCGGCGCACCGCGCGTGGTGATGCTCTCCTCGCTCGGTGCCGACCTGTCCGAAGGCAGGGGCCCGATCAAGGGCCTTCACTACCTGGAAAGCATCTTGCGCGAGTCCGGCGCGGAATTCACTGCCATCCGCGCCTGCTATTTCCAGGAGAACACCACCGCGTTCATCCCCGCGGCCCGCCAGGCGGTTATTTACCCGAACTTCTTCCCTCGGCCGACTTCAATCGCTGGCCAATTCGTACGCTGAACTGTACGCCGCCCTCGGCGCCGGCCTCATCGCCCCGCGCGCAATCGAATCGTCGCCGACGCCGCCTTCAGGCAGTCCGGCGCGGTAGTATGGAGCCACAAGCTGGGGAGGACCGAATGCATCCGAAATCGGAGGGAATACTGGAGTCGTCGCTCTACGTTGAGGACGTCGCCGGTTGTGCCCGGTTCTACGAAAAGATCTTCGGCTTCCGCGTAATCGGTGACTTCGGCGGTCGTGGGTGCGCGATGGCGGCGGGAGTACGGCACGTGCTGCTGCTATTCAAAAAGGGAGCATCGCGCGACATCCAATCGCCCCATGACGGCGCCGGCGACCTGCACTTGGCCTTCGCCATCGCGGCCTCCGAACTGGAGCCTTGGGAGCGCTGGCTGGCCCAAAACGGCATTGCCGTCGAAGAAAAACGCGTTTGGCCCCGGGGCGGCCAAAGCCTCTACTTCCGCGATCCGGAACGGAACCTCCTCGAAGTGGCGACGCCCGGTGTGTGGTCGATTTACTGAGAGGTACGGTCGGAATTCCTGTCATGGAGTTGCATGCCTCAGTGGATCAACTTGCGCTTCCGGCGTAGATGGCGCGAATGGATTCCACGATGGCCGGCGGAACGAGGCGCTCCCACGGCCGGCCTTGCGCGATCCGCTCGCGGACCTCGGTGGCCGACACTTCGCTGTAGTCCTCCGGTACGCGAAGGCAGCGAATGCGGGAGCGCATCGAAGACGGTGGCTCGTAGGGGACGCAGCGGTCGGCGACCAGCAGTCCGAATTCGTCGAGCATCCGGGCGAAGGCGTCCGGGCGGCCATAGTCCCAGGTCGCGATGCGTTCGGCGGCATCGCTCCCACAGACGAACCATAGTTCGGGGCGGGGTCCGTACGCGTCGCGGCACTCGCGGGCGATTTCGATGAACAGGCCGCCGTCGGAGGCGGCCACGGAGAAGCGCGGCTCGTCCGCCGTGACGTCCAGGAGCAACTGGAGACGCTGCTCGAAGCCGGCGCTCTCATATTGTTTGTGCGGGAAGCGGCGGGGCAGGACGAGCAGGACTTCGTCTGCTACTGCCAGCGCGGCGCGGGCGATGCCGAGGTGGGCGCGGGTGGGCGGATGGAAGGCGCCGGCGAGGATGGCGAGGTGGTCCGGCTGGAGGTTGGCCCGCCGCAAAAGGTTCATGCCCATAGGGTAAGCCGAACCGGTCGCGCCGACGCGGCGCTCTCAGGGGGTCGTGTTGGATCGCACAGTGTGGTACATTGCGTGCTTTATGAAGATCACGAAGGTGGAAGCGATCTACCTCCGGCAACCGGAGGTGAAGTATCAGTGCGACAGTGGACAGGACGCGCTGATTGTGCGTGTGGAAACCGACGCGGGCATCACGGGAATCGGCGAGGTGGATTCCAATCCGCTGGCCGTCAAAGGCGCGATTGACGGGCCGTTTTCGCATACCACCGCGATGGGGTTGGCGCAGGCGGTAATCGGCGAAGATCCCTTCGAGACCGAGCGGTTGTGGCACAAGATGTACCGCGCGAACATCTACGGGGGACGGCGCGGGGCGGGATTTCACGCCATCAGCGGCATCGACATTGCGCTGTGGGACATTAAGGGAAAGGCGCTGGGGCTGCCGGTGTGGAAACTGCTGGGCGGCGGCTTCCACGAGAAGATTCGCTGCTACGCCAGTTCGCTGTTCGGGCCGACTCCGGAAAAGACCGGGGAACTGGCGCGGCGCTACCGCGACCAGGGCTTTACCGCGGTGAAGTTCGGCTGGGATCCGATGGGGCAGGACGAGCGAACGGACATCGCGCTGGTGCGCGAAGGGCGCAAAGGCCTGGGCGACGACGCGGACCTGCTGATTGACGCCGGTCTGGTGTGGGACTCGAAGACGGCGCTGCAACGGGCCCGGGCGTTCGCCGACTACGACATTTTCTGGCTGGAAGAGCCGCTGCGGCCCGACGACTACGACGGCTACCGTAAGCTGGCCGAATCCACGCACGTGCGCATCGCGGCGGGCGAAGAGGAAAGCAACCGGCAATCGTTCCTCGACCTGATGGACCGGGGGAAGGTGGATGTCGTCCAGGTGGACCTGACGCGCTGCGGCGGTTTCACGGAGGCGATGAAGATCGCGGCGCTGGCGTGGGACCGCGGACTTCCGGTGGCGAACCACGGCTTCACCACCTACGTCAACGTGACGGCGGCGCTGCACTGGTTGAACTCGATACCGAACGCGCTGATTTGCGAGTTTGTGGCGGAGGAGGAAACGAACCTGCGCGAAGCGCTGACGCGGCAGAAGCTGCGGGCGCACGCCGGCTATCTCGACATTCCGCAGGAACCCGGTCTGGGGATCGAACTGGACGAGGACGCGATCGCGCGATTCCGGGCCGCATAGGCGCAGCGCCGGGGCCTTGGGCTTGGGCGGGTTACGCGCTGATCGATTCGCCTTTCGGGTTGTAGTTCAGGCGCGCCCAGAAGATCCAGAGCGACATGCAGATTGCCAGGCCCACGGAGGCGTGCCACAGGCTGAGGCGCGTGGCTGCCAGGTAGATGGGGAAAGCCGTCCCGTAGGCCCACTTGATGCGGAACAGGTGCGCCTGCGGAACTTCGCGGGCGATCAGGCGGCGGTTGGAGGCCGCAGCGTAGTGCAGAACGCTGTAGGCAATGTTGATAACGACCATCGTGGCGCAGTAAAGCGCGGCGGCCGTGTTGGCGCCTTTCTTGTCGAGGTATTCCGCCAGCACGACGGTGGGGAACGGGATAAAGGTGATCATCAGCAGAAGAAAGCCGTTGGTATAGAGAAAGAGCGAGTCGACGCCGCGCAGCATGCGGAACAGTCCGTGATGATTCACCCACATAATGAGGATGGCGGTGAAGCTGCCGCCAAAGGCGAGGAACGACGGCCATAGCTGGCTCAGCGCCACCAGCAGTCCGCGATCGGACGATTCAGCGCCAAGGTGGGGAACCTTAATCTCGAGGATCAGCAGCGTGATGGCGATGGCGAAGGCGCCGTCACTGAAGGCTTCGACTCGGGTTGTCTCTTTTTCTTTCACGGGAATCCTCCCCGGTTCACGCGGGGGATTCCACGATTCTAACCGCGGCGGCGAGGCTCTCGGAAGGGACGATGCGGCCAGCGATGCGCTCGGCCTCCCGCCGCATCGACGGCGTGTCGACGAGCGCGCGGATCGTTGAGGCGAGCGTGGCGGACGTCAAACGTTCGATGGGGACCGGGCGCGGTCCGAGACCGCGGCGAAAGAGCCACTCACCCCAGAAGTATTGATCGGAGAAGTGCGGGACAATGGCCTGGGGAATGCCGGCCCGGGCGGCCGCCGCGGTGGTTCCGGCGCCGCCATGATGGATGGACGCGGCGACGGCGGGAAACAGCCTATGGAACGGCGCCGTTCCGATGAGGAGGCAATGTTCGGGAAGCGCGCAGGCTTCGAGGCCCGACCAGCCTGCGCCGATCACCGCGCGCTGTCCCGCGGCGGTCACGCCGTCAAGGATCGTGCGGAGCAACTGGCGCGGATCGCCGGCAATCATGCTGCCGAAGCCGACGAACACCGGCTTGGGGCGGCGCTCGCAAAACGC
Source organism: Bryobacteraceae bacterium (assembly GCA_026129905.1). Lineage (GTDB taxonomy): Bacteria > Acidobacteriota > Terriglobia > Bryobacterales > Bryobacteraceae > JAHCHE01. The sequence continues at coordinate 177,614 of JAHCHE010000013.1, forward strand.
GGCGAGTTGCGGGTCGAGTTCGCCGGAATCGAGATGCCATGAGCCGGTGACGGTGACGCGGGGGCAACGGAACGACGGCGTGGGCACGAGGACGGAATCGTAGGCGAGCAGCACGTGGCCGCTGTGCAGCACGTGGTCCTGCGCGTCGCGAATCGGAGACAGGTCAATTCGAGCGCGCAGCCGGTTGATGGGATCGCGGAGCGCACGGTTCCACAGGAAGCCACGATATCGCCAGGCAAGGTCGTTCGCCCAACGGGGGAGATTCTGGCGCCGCACGGTTACCGGAGGATGGTCCTCCGAACGGACGAAAACCGGCGCGGGCAGCATGAAGTAGTAGCGCGCGCCCATCCTCTCCGCGATCGAGGGGCCGGCGGCCTGTAGCATGGAGCCGACGATGGCATCGGCGCCGTCCGCCGCCGCGCGCAGGAGGTCGAACTGCTCCGGGACCTGGCGGGCAAGGACGGAGAGGAACGGCTCGCGCGCCAGCTCGCGCAGGAACTGGGAGTAGTCCGGGGCGATAGCGGTGAACGGCAGGCCGAAGGAGGCCGCGAAGGAGTCGAAGTTGGCGGGCGCGCCGAGGACGACGTCGTGGCCGCGTTCGCGCAAGGCCAAGCCGAGCGCCACCAGGGGTTGCACGTCGCCTCGCGTGCCGATCGGCGCCAGGAGGACACGCATTCGTCAGGCCCGCGCGTCGGGAAAATATATCCGAAGGTACTGCGCCTGAAGGTCGAATTCACGGCCAAGGTCGTCCACGGCCTGGCGGCAGATCCGGGCCGGAAAGCGGGCGGCCGGGTCGGCGGCGGACGGTCCGTTGCGGGCCGCGAGCGCCGCGGCGGCGACCAGGATGACGCTCATGATCAGATCGCCTCCCTGGTGCGGCATTCCCGGGAAGCCCCAAAAGGTGACGGGATAGCCGTCGGCGAGCAGGTTGATCTCCCTGGCGGGCGAACCCGCGAGGATGTGGCGCGTGCCGGCCCATAGCTTGCCGGGTTCCCAGCGCTGATCCTGGATGCCGATTCGAAAATGGCGATTCGAGACGCTTTCCAGGTAGGCGAGGTCGATCTCGACCAGGTCCGAGGAGGCCGAGGCGAGCCAGACGCCGTGTTCGAGATTCGCGATCACGTCGGCGGTGATGGACTGGCGGCCGGAGCAGCCGATGACGAGGCGCTTGCCGCGGACGGCCTCGGCGGCCGAGCGGGCCGGGTTCCCGCCTTTCATGCGGAATTCCGTGACGCGGCTGACGTCGCCGTCGTAGCCGTCGACCAGCGCGCCGAGCGAGTGGAGGCGGCTAAAGACCTCCATGCCGATCGTGCCCAGGCCAAGGAGCGCGACGCGCAGTCCCTGCAACGAGACGGCGGTGGTGAGCGCCTGGATGCAATGAACCACCTGCTGGCCAATCAGCGGGGGCTCGACCTTGAGTTTGATACGGGAATCGGGAATGGACAGCAGCGGGAATTGCAGCAGTCCCTCGCCATCGCGCTGCGCGGCGCCGGGGCCGCCCGCCAGGTTGGTCCAATCCTCGGTCTTGCGAAGGCCCTTGGTGGTTTGCTCGATCGCGCCGACGACGCCCTGGAGCAGGTTCGAGCCGCGCTGGTGCAGGAGCGGCGTCAGGTAACCGCCGTCCTCGACGATGATCCAGGGCGGCGCGCCGGGGCGCCAGGCGGCCTCCTGCTCGGCGACGAACCGGGCCGTTTGCTCTACCGGGCGCAACTGGAATCCGCGTTCGGACAGCCAGCGGGCGATGGCCTGCTTGTGCGGGTAGCGGTATTCGGACTTGTAGAACAGGACGGCGTCGCGGGGCTCGAGTCCCAATTCGCGGCAGCCTTCGGCAAATGGAAGCAGGTCGGAGAGGTAATGCAGAACAAACGCGCCGCGTAATCCGGAAAACACGCGGCCGTAGTTCCTCGACAGCGTGCGCGTAACCCAGCGCAGCATGGGGAACAACTGGAAGGGCTCGTCCGTTATTTCCGCCGGCACCGGAACAAAATCCAGGCCGGCGTCTTCGATGTCCGGCGCAGGGGAAGCTTCGGAAGCGAAGGAGACGGCGTTGGCCGCAAAGTCGAGTTCGACGCGCCGGGCGCCGCGGAGGGCCGAGAGCGGCGGGGCGGCCATGCGGGCCGTTGTCTGCCGCTCGTCGCGGCAGATGGGGCAGACGATCTCGGCGCGGAGTTCCATCCACGGGCCGTCTTCGCGCTCCTCCCAGCGGCTTTCGAAGCTTTCAAGCGCGAGCGGGTGACCCTTCGGGCATCTTCTGCCGCGGACCACGGCTTCGGGAATCTCCACCTCGAGGCTATACTGCGAGTCGCGCGACGCTCCGCAATCCGGGCACGGCAGCGCGATTATGGCATTGAGGACGCCGGCGCCGTTCTTGTAGGAAAACCGGCTGTCGCGGACCTCGACGGGGACGGTGACGCCGCCGGGGAGGGTTATGTCGCGGGCGAAGTAATCGACGCCTTCCTCCGGCGGCAGCGCCTTCGAGTGCGGCTTGCAGCTCTCGCAAAGCACGGCGTCCACCGGAACCTCCAGCTTCATGCCAGGAGCCATCGTCGTCCCTCCTCGAATATCGGACTATAGTAGCGGCCGCCGTCCCGCGTCACCGCCAACCCGTCCTGACACATGCCGCCGAGCAGGTCCGGGAGCGGCTGGGGCTGCTCGCCGGGCGGAAAGGATCCTGTATAGAGCCCGTTTGAAAAGTCAAAAACAGCGTGAAATTCAATAAGCATTTCATGTAACGTCCGGGGTTGTTGCAGATAACGGCAGAGATCCTCGCACATAATTGCTTTCCACGAGGTGAGGCCGCGGCGCGATCCGAAGGGCGACTTCTCGATCAAGTGCCAGATCTCGTGCCCTTCTGGCGCAATGACGGTGTCCAGGAACCGGCGCGGGACCGCCTGACGGGATACGCCGCGGCACTCGAAGGCGAAGGCCGGCGACAACTCGTTGAGGTACGGCGAGACAGCGAATTCGCGGCCCACTTCATAGAAGCTGAACTTGGCCCAGGCGGTCGACGGTCCGACGGCGCCGAAGAGAAACGAGCGAATCATCGGCGGCGGGTGGCGCTCGTTCAGGATCTGCGCGGCACGGTGGAGCCTGGCCCGTTCGGCGTTGACGACGACGAGACGGCAAGAGGAACCGAGGTCGGCCAACTGCTGGTTGACGCGGCCTTCCTGCCAGAAGAAGCACTCGCCGCCAAGGACGCGGAGCTTCGTTTCAAGAAGCTGTTCGGGGCGGATTCGGGCGACGCGCCGGTGAAGGACGTCCTGGATGAAGGCATCGCGAAATCTCAGGAAAGCAGGATCGTCAAGCGCGGGTTCTTCAGCGGAGATATCGTGCAGGCTGGCGTACTGATGCCACCAGCCGAGGCCGGACAGCGCCATCGAGCGCAGAATGCGGTCGGCGAGCAGGCCTCGCGCGATCCGCCGCAGTTGGAAGACGAGCGCGTTCTCCAGCGCCTGGCGAGCGGCGGGGATGTTGTGCGGCCCCGCCTCCTCCCTGGCCAGCGGTTCCGCGAGGTTCGGCGGAAGGTCTCGAGCGGCGCTGGCGGTCCCGCCGGTCACGGCGTAGCCCGCGGCGAGCAGCGGCTGTAACGCCATGGCGGATTTCTGCGCGCGGCCGCGATCGCCGGATATCCGGCCGGCGCGCAAGGCCTGCATGAACAGTCCGATGGCCGCCGGCGCATCGCCTCCGGTGAGCGCCATGAACGCAAGGCTGTGCAGCGTACTGCCGAGGCCGTCATAGTCGCGTTCCGCTTCACGGTATTCGCGCGCCAAAGAGAAGAGTTGTTGCGCCGCCCCTCGATTCCCCCGGTTGTCCTCGAGCGCTCCCAGAACGTGGAGGGTCTCCGAGACGTGAGGAACGGCCGCGCCCTTGACCGATGCGGCGGCCAACTTGGCGCGCATCGACTTCCGCAGGAGTTCCAGCGCCAGGTCAGGGTCGCCGCGGCGCTGGGCCACAAGGCCGAGTTCATGAAGGTATGAGCCCTCCCCGCCGCGATCACCCCTGGCGGTGGCGGCGCGCAGGCCGGTTTGGAAAGACGCCTCCGCGCCATCGAGATCGCCGTATTGGAAGAGGACAATACCCTTCTGGAAGAGGTCGTCCTGCCTCGCCTCCCCGGCCGACGCCATACTAGATCCCAGCTTCAGTCTGGATTATATGAGACAACGCTGCCCGCATACAATTGGGAACAGTGGAAAAATCGCAATTCGAGCGGCTACGGGGATATCAGGCGGCGTTTCGCTCCTTCCTGAAGGAATACGAGAACCGGGGCGAGACGGTTGGCGACGCGGTCGAGAGGCTCGCGCGGGAGGCGGCGCGGGCGCGCGAGGAATTTCCGGAAACCGTGCCGCCGTTCGACAAAGACGAGTTCCGCGGGCGCTGGGTTCCAGAGATGGGCCGGTACGAGACGGCGCGAATCCGCAACTGGTTGCTCGTGGCGCTGGCGCGGCTGGAGGAGGCGGAGGCGGTACGGCCGGAGACGCTCGATGCCTGCGACTACCCGATGGTTGAGGACCGGAATATCCGGAAAATTCTGGAACGCGATTTCGAGGAAATCCGGCGCGCTTTCGCGGCACAATGCTGGAAAAGCGTGATCGTTCTCGCCGGCGGTTCGATTGAGGGCCTGCTGGCGGAGCGGCTGCTTCGCGACGGCTCGGTGAGCGGCGCGCCCCGGCGGCTGCAGGACCTTATCGCGCTGGCGCGCAAGCGGAACATCGTGTCGCCGGCGGTGGAGCGGCTGACGCAATCGGCGCGCGAGTACCGCAACCTGGTCCACCCGCGGCACGAGATCGAATCAGGGCTGACAGTGGACGCGGAGGAAGCGCGGATTGCGGTCGAGATTCTCAGAATCGTGCGGCGGGACTTGGCGAAGGCGGGCGCGGCCGAAGATCAGGCCTGAGCCGCCGCGCCGTGGGCGGCGCCCTGGCGGAGACGCGAGGCGTTCAGGCTTTCCACCAGGGCGCGCACGTCGTTGTCGCCGGTTCGGAAGTTGGTGATGCAGGCGCGCAACACCACCTTTCCTCCCATGCGCGTGGTGGAGATCCAGGCTTCGCCGGACCGTACGATATCGCGAGCGATCGCTTCCGGTTCGGGACCGCCCGGGTGGGAGAAGCAGACGACGGGGAGCGGCGTCTTGTTTTCGATTTTCCAGCCGCTGTCGGCAAGCAGGCGGCGGAGTTGATCGCCCATCGCGGTCATGCGGCGGAGGGCGGCGGCGTAGCCGTCCCAGCCGGCCACCAGCAGCGACAGAAAGACCTTCAGGCCGATGAACCGCCGCGACCATTGAAGGGAGTGCAAGTGAGGGTCCACGACGGAAAGGTGAGCCGCTTCGCGCGGCATATAAGCGGTGGGGGTGCTGAAGGTGCGCGTCAGGATGGCGGGGTGACGCGTGAGAAACAGGCCCGCGCCCATGGGAGTCGAGAGCCACTTGTGGGCGTCGAAGGTGATGGAATCCGCCAGGGCGATGCCGTCGAGAAGGTACTTCAGTTCATCGACCAGGATAGCCGCGCCGCCCCAGGCCGCATCGACGTGCAACCATAAGCCTTCGCGCTGGGCAATTTCGGCGAATTTGGGAATCGGATCGACGACGCCCGCGTTCGTTGTGCCGGCGGTGGCAACAATCATGAACGGCGCGAGTCCGTCGGCGCGATCGGCGGCGATGCGCGACTGGAGGGCTTCCGGGTTCATGCGGAGGCCGGAGTCGACGGCGATTTCGTGAAGGGCATCGCTGCCGATGCCGCAAGTCCGCGCGGCTTTCACAAACGAGTGGTGGCTCTCCACCGAACTGTAGAAGACAGGCTGGCCGCGCAGCGCCCAGACGCCTTTTTGCGCATATTCAGGGAACGACCTGGCGAGAGCCGCGAGGACGGCGGTATGGTTGGCTTCCGCGCCCCCGGAGGCGAAGGTCCCGTCGAGCGATGCGGGGTCGTAACCGAACCGGACGCCGAAGGCGCGCACCAGGTGGTTCTCGATCTCGGCCGCCACCGGACTGTGGCTCCACGCGGCGAGCTGGGGGTTGAAAGCGGCCACCAGGGCGTCGGCGGCGATGCCCATTGTGGTGGGCGCGGGGTTGAACAGACCGTAGTAGCGCGGATGCGGGGTGTGCGTCTGGTAGCGCCAGAGGTTTTCGGCGGCGAACTCGAGCGCGTCGAGCGGATCCCAGCTTCTGCGGAAATCGAGCGGCGCAAGCATGCTCCGGATTTTGTCCGGGTCCAGTTCCGCCGTCACGCGCCAGGCATCGATGTGCTCCGTGTATTCCTCGATGATCTGGACGAGTCGCCTCCAGAGCGCACTGCGGGCTTCGGGTTCCAGCAGCAACATGGTTTCTTCAGACGACCTCCGGCGCGCAAAGGGTTGAGCCAAGTGTACCGTAGGCCGGGCGGGATTGCACTGCGGGAGAACGTCAGCGGCCGCCGGCGATGCACAGGACGCTGTCGCCGGGGTTGAAGATCACCTGAACGGGGCGTTGGCGGAGCGTGACGTCAAAGGCGACTGGCTCGTCGGACGTGTGGACCCAGTGCGTGGTGGAGGTTTTGTCCGGACCGCGAATCTCAATCGGCGCCCAGACGCTGAACTCGCCGGACACCTGCGACTGCGCTACGGTTCCGGCGACGCGGACCCTGGGCGGCGCGCCCTTGACGGAGTGGGTGAATTCCAGCTTCGGGATGCCGATGTCGTGGACCCAATTATCGAAAAAGACCTCGAGTTTCGGATCGACAGCGCCTTTCGGGAGAAATTCCGCGGCGAGCCGACGAAATTCTTCCGTCGTTATGCTCTTAAAGCGATAGCGGCGGCAGAGTTCGCCGAGCATGCTGAGGAAAGCCTCGTCTCCCATCCTGCGGCGCAACATGTGGACGATCCACGAGCCCTTTTCGTAGGTGATGGTGCGCCAGGACTGCGCCTGGGAAGAGTTGAGGCGTCCGCCCCAGATGATGGGGCCGGCCGAATCGACCGTACGCCCCGATTCGTCTTTCGCGAGCAGATTGGACCGATAATAGTCGAGAACTTGCCGTAAGGCCGCGGCGCCTTTCCGCTTTTCCAGCACGAGAAGAGCGGAGTAGTTCGCCAGGGCTTCCATCAGCCATTCGTCCTGGTAGCTGTCCGTCGAGACGACATTGCCCCACCACTGGTGCGCCGTTTCATGGGCATGAAGGATCTCGGAGAAGAAGAACTCGTGGTAAGGATCCCGGGCCGCGTCGGGCCGCTGGCGCGGGTCCAGATAGGCGACCGTGGAGAGATAGAGCAGACCGGGGAAACCCTGCCCGAAGGTTCCCGGGATCGGCGAGACGGTGAGCGTCTGGCTTGGGGGCGGTCCAAAGACCCCTGCCATGTAATCGAACGCCTCAGCGACCTCCTTTGCCAGCGCCTGGAGCCGGGCGGTGGGGTCGGGACGGGGGGCGGCGCTGGGGAGCGTGATCATCTCGGGGATGGTTTGGGGCCGGCGGTTCCAGGGGGCATCGGTACGGGGCGCGACGACGATGCGCTCGCGAGGTTCGAGTTCCTTTTCGACGCGGCGGTTGGCATAGACTTCGACGTGGTAGCCGCCGCGCGACGTCTTCACGTTCTCGTATTCGCCGATGTTGAAGCCTGCGAGCCGGATCAGCGTGCTTGTCTTGCGGCGGGTGACGCGCCATTCCTCCTCGACGCGGTTTTCCAGGAGTTCGCCGTTGAAGACCAGGTCGAGATTCGCCGGGTAGCGGAAGGTAACGTCGTAATAGGCAAAGTTGAGACCCTGGCGGGGATACCAGGAACCGCGAGCGCCGACGTAGTAGACGCCCTTGCCGGCTTCGCTGATGACCTTTCCGTCATGATGGATCTCGATGCGAGGCATCCGGCCGGGCGGGATCGGCGCCGGCGCCACCACCAGAAAGAGCCCGTTGCCGCGGCCGCGGAGCAGGTCTTCGCGAAGCGATTCGCGCTGCCACACTTCGCAGGGTTCGCCGTCGATCAGCGCGCGGGTGACCTGCATGCTGGCCGAGATGTCGAAGTAGAAGACGCGCTGGGGCCGCCGTCCCGTATCGAGATCGGCCCGCGTGACGGCGGTGAGATGGAGATCCGGCTGGAGGGTGGCCTCGATCCGGTAGTTCGTGAGCGGATTCACGACCGTTCGCGGCGCACGGGCGCCGTTGCGGAACGACCGGGCGGCAAAGCTCGCCCAGGTATCGAAGAAGGCTCCTCCGGCGCGGGACTTGAGCTGGCCGACGTGTACTTGCTCGGTCGACTCCGGATCGTAAATGACGTCAAAATTGCCGAGCGTATTCCCGCTGATGGCGGCGTAGAAGAAGCCGGAGGCGGCCGGGGCTTCGCTGAGCAGATCGTAAAGAAGCCGCATGCCGAAGCTGCTGGTGAAATTGGAGACGACAGGGCTCCACTGCTGTTCGAGGAGGGCCCCCATTTCCGGGCTGTTTTTGATAGGACGCGCGCGGACCAGCGCGGCGAGCTGTTCCGCGGTGTCGTCGGTGAACAGCATCACCGCGGCGCGGAGGTGTTCATTGAGGTTCGGCGATTTGGTGAAGGTGGCGAGCGAGAGGCGTTCGCTGCGCAGCGGAGGCATCACCAGCACCTCGGCGTCGCCGCCGTCGATGTGGCCGGAAAAGACCGCGGAGATCCGCTTGCCGCGGACTGGGAGGCCGAAGATGAGGTAGCCGTCCGTCAAGTAGAGACGGATGTCCTCCTTGCTGAAGTTGAGTTCGCGAACGCGGTAGCATTCGGCGGGGTCGAGTCCGGCGGCGCGGATTTCCGCCGCGAGCGTCGCCACGGAGCCGTCGAGGGCGGCCAGGGACGCCGGCACAAGCGCACACAACCACGCCAGCGCTTTCACAGTTCCAGTCTACTTCCGCGGGAGGGATCTGGACAGGAGCGGATGAGCGGACGAGATGAGAATGACCCGCGGGCAGCGGCTACTGCGTGTGGCCGTTGGCGGAGACTGCTTCCTGTTCGGCGAAGACCTGCGCCTCGAAGACGTAGAGGCGGGCTTTCGGGTCGCGATAGGCGTTGGCGGACAGGCCGGCTTTGCGGGCCAGGTTTTCCAGAAACTGTTCGCGGGTCCAACCGGTCTCTTCGGCCACCTGGGGCAGAAACGTCGCGGCGCTGTCGCCGGCGATCAGTACGGCGCCGCGGCCCAGGCGGAAGTCTTTCCAGCCGGGGATCTTCTTCAGTGGCGTGAGGACGGAGATCTCCAGCTTGACCGGGCCGTCTTGGCGCGAAAGCGGCTTGAAGCGAGGGTCGGAGGAGGAGGCGGCGAGAGTACGGTCGGGTACCAAGTCCCAAAGCGGCCGGCCGGGCGAGAGCGCGCCGATGCAGCCGCGAAGCTCGCCGTCTTTCTTTATGCTCACGAAGACGCCGGATTTCTGCATGAGTTCGGGGCCGGGGTCCGGGGAGCGGGAGGGATCGCCCTTCTCGCCGGCGACGTGGCGATCGAGCGCGGCGCGGGCGCTTTCGAGCAGCTTCCGCCGGCCAGGCTCCGACACGTGAAACGCCGCGGCGGGATAGAACGCCAAGGCGCCGTATCCGACGCTGGCCGCGTAATCGCGCAGAATCTCGCCGGAGGTCATGTAGTCGAGACGCTGGAGGTAAACGTCGGCGTCGAGGCGGTCGAGCGTTTCGACCAAGAGGCGGATGGGATCGCGGCCGCAGATGGTATCGCCGGTCGTTCGAAGATGCGCGTCGAATTCCGCCGCCTTGATCGATCCGATTGCGTCCGTGGCGTCCATGGCGAGGGTGCGGAGGCGGCCCGGGAGCTTCTCGTCCTTGGGAAACGGAACGTAGCCGTACGCGGGGCCGTAATGGGTGAAGTCGGAGGAAGCGATGACGACATCGCCCTGCCGAATGCGGGAGGCGAGTTTCCTGGCGGCGGCCGCGGCCGCTTCGCGCGAGAGATCGCCGACGTAGAGCGGCGTCACGGAAGCCTTGGGCGCGGCGTATTGCAGCAGCGGCAACTGGTTTTCAAGCGAGTGGTCGCAGACGTCCCGCTCGGGGACCGCGCGAAAACCGAGCTCGGCGAGGACTTCGCGGTTGACGGGTATCCGGCCGAGTGGGGTTTCGTAAGCGTCAAGATCCGGGGCGACCACGCCGTCGATGGCGCGGGAGTGACTGAAGCCGAGAATGATGACGTTGGCCGGCTGGCCGAGGGCGCGGTACGAGGCGGCGCCGACAACGCCCGAATACTCGAGGCCGGCGTGCGGCGCCACCAGCGCCAGCAGTCCATCGCGGGCCGGCGCCCCCGCGCCGCGGCGCTCGGAGGCGGAGAACGCTTTCTCCAAGGCGGCCCTCAGTTCCGGCGCTCCGGCAGGGAACCACTTGCCCGCCATCGGCGTTTTATGAACCTGCGCGCCAAGGTGGCCCGCCGCGGCGGCGACGAGCAGAAGAATCGACAGCGAATGCCTAACAGTTTTGGGGTACGCCATGGAGCATTACTTCCAGAACTGATACCATTTTCGAACAGCGGCGGGCGTCTCCGCCTCCGGGAGATCGAGCGGTTCGCCGTTCAGGACGCGCCCCGGGTTCTCGACAAAGAGCCGCCCCGCGACGCCGTCGCCGTACTTCCGCGCGATATGGCCGTAAGCCCGGGAGAGATCGGGCGAACGATCTTCCGGGTCGTGCGCGTCGCTGGCGATGAAATGGACCAGGCGGCGGCGCATCAGCAGTTCGGCGAATTCCCTGGCCTGGTTGCCAAAGCGTCCCAGGTACGAGTGCGCGGTTACCTGGACAAGAACGCCTTTGGCGGCCCAGGCCTCGAGTTCCTTCATGCGCTGCTGCAAGAGCCAGTTTCGTTCCGGGTGCGTGATAATCGGAATCATGCCGGCGCCGAGCAGCAGTTCGAAGATCTCGTCGGAGTTCTTGAAGATCAGCAGGTCCGGGAATTCGACCAGCAGGTAGCCTTTGCCGTTGATCGTATAGCGGGCCGGGTCGGCGATGGCGCGCTGGATGTTGTCGTAGGTCAGGTGGAAATCGCAGCCGCGGTGAAGGCGGGGCGTCCCGCCGCAGGCTTCGGCCACCTCGCGAATGCGGGAGGCGACGCTGTCGGGATCGAAGGAAAACTCGAGGTTCGAGTGGGGACTGGCGACGATATCGGTGGTGCCGCCGCGGAGGGCGGCCTTCATCATCGAGACGCTTTCCTCGAGGGTACGGGCGCCGTCGTCGAGGCCGTAAAGGATGTGGCTGTGGATGTCGACCATAGGCGGCCGGCAAAGCGGGCGCGGAAACCGTCGCGCAAGACGGCCGCCGCGCCGCCCGGCTTCAGATAAACATCTCCTCGTCGGTGGTGGCCTGGGCCACGCTGGGACGCCCCCCGCGGAGCAGATGATTCAGCGCCGCGCGGACGCCGGAGGCGAGGCCGCTAAGCTCTTTCAGAGGCCGGAGGACGCCCTTGTTGAGCACGACGACGGTTTCGTGGACGCGGGACAGGGTATCGTCGACGACAAGTTCCACGCGATCCAGTTGAATTCGCGCGCGGGCCGTGGTTTCAGCTAGAAAATCGTCGGTTTTCTTCAGTTGGCTGCGCGTAAGATCCAGAATTTCGGTACTTTTCGTCGTTATGTCCGCGATTTGTTTCCTGCTGTCGGTCAACGTGGTCTGAGCCGTCTCGAGAACAGACTCCGCCCTAGGGATGAGTTTGTCCACCGTCTTCTTCAGGGACGACATGGCCTTGGCCATCGCGCCGAGAAGAATGACCATGATGACAAGGGCGAGCGCCGAGACCACGACCGCGCCCGCCATTACAAGAAGCAATGTGCCGTTGGTATCCATGACCGCGGAAAGCGCCCTGCGATTCAGACTCCCTGCGGTTCCGGACCCTTCTCGCCCACGCCGCCGACGGCTTCGCGATAAGCCTGCTTGCCGGCTTCGACGGCGGCGCTGAGCTGGTCTTTCTGGCGGTTGACGGCTTCCTTGCCGCGCTCGACGAGGGTGGATGCGGATCCGCGGACTTCCTCAGAGCGGCGCTTGATGTAATCCTTGCCCTCATCCGCCTTCGCCTTGATATAGTGACGCGTTTCGTCACCGGCCTTGGGGGCAAACAGAACGCCGATCGCCACCCCGATGCCCAATCCCAAAAAGAAGTACGAGAATCTCCCGCTGTCTTCCAAGTCCGTTATCCTCCTCGCTTTCAGTGTACTCCAGTATCCTGAGGATAACATGGGATTAGCGCGGGCCCGGCGTCCCGCGCCCGCGGGAGGCCGCATGCTAAAGGGCGGGAAGAAGGAAAAGAAGCTGAACGCGCCGGGCCTTTGGGAATACGCTCTGCGGGCGTTGTCGGCGCGTCCGCACTCGTCGTCGGAACTCCGCGACAAGCTCCGGCGGCGCGCGGAAAGCCCGGGCGACGCCGCCGAGACGCTGGCGAAGCTGGAGCACTATGGATACCTCGACGACCGGCGAATGGCGGAGAGCTACGCCGCTGCGCGGCGCGACAATCAGCGCCACGGGAAGTTCCGCGTCCTGCGGGACCTGCAGCAGCGCCGGGTCGCTTCCGGCGTGGCGCGGCAGGCGGTGGAGCGGGTCTACCAGGACGCCGACGAGAGCCAGCTCATCGCGGAGTTTCTCCGGCGCAAGTACCGCGGCGTCGCGCTGGCCGAGCACCTCGCCGAGCCGAAGAACCTCGCTTCGGCGTATAGAAAGCTGCTTTACGCGGGGTTCAGTTCCGCGGCCGCGTCGAAGGCGTTAAGGCATTACTCGGAAAGCGCGGACGAACTGGAGCCCCCTGAAGAAGGCCTTTGATATCCTGAGAGTAGAATGCGGCGAACCCGCCCGCTGCTCCTACTAGGGGTACTTCTGATCGTCTCCGCCGTAGCCGGCACGTATTACTTCCGCAAGTCCATTCAGGAGGGCATGAAGCCGCCGGCGCCCCCCGTCCTGCCACTGAACGTGAACGCCGAAGGGAAGGACTGGGTCTACACCCACTACGAAGGCAATCGTCCGGTGGTGGAGGTGCGGGCGCAGAAGATGCGGCAGGTGCAGGAGCCGTCGGAGTTCGAGCTGGAGCGCGTGGAGTTGCGTATTTTCGATGCCGGCGGCGGCAAGTACGATCACGTGCGGAGCGCGTTCGCCAGTTTCGACACGGCTTCCGGTCAGCTCTATTCGGAAGGCGAGGTGGAAATCACGCTGGGGCTTCCGGCGGACGGCGCGCCGCCGAAAGACCCGGTGACGATCCTCTCGTCCGGCGTGCACTTCGAGGCGGCGACCGGCAAAGCGACGACGGAGCGGCGGACGAGGTTCCGCTTCGGCCGGGGCGCCGGGGAAGCGGTGGGGGCGTCGTACGACCCGCGCTGGCACGATCTGAGGATGCACAGCGACGTGAAGCTGCGTTGGGCGCCCGAAGATGGCCGCGGCAAGGCGATGACGGTGGAAGCCGGCGAACTGGTCTACAAAGAAGATCAATCGAAGGTTTACTTTTCGCCGTGGTCTCGCTTCCAGCGGGACACGCTTACGCTGAACGCAGCCAACAGCGTGGTTACGCTGGAAAACGACCGGATCAAGCTGGTGGATGCCGACGCCGCGCGCGGAACCGACCGCTTCCCCGGCCGGAACGTCGACTATGCCGCCTCCCACCTGACGCTGGAGTTCACGCCGAAGGGCGAAGTGAGCCGGGTAGTCGGTGAAGACAACGCGTCGATCACGTCGACCTCCGACAGCGCGGTCACCAAGGTTTCGTCGGAGCGGATTTATCTCAACTTCGAAGTCACCGCGGACGACAGCACTCTGAAGGAAGCGCTGGCGATGGGCGGTGGCGTGCTGGAGACAAAGCCCGCGGACCGCGCGGACGCCGCGCGGGCCGAAACGCGCGTGATGCGGAGCGAAGTCATCAAGACCCTGATGCGGCCGGGCGGCCGCGAAGTGGAACTGATTGAAACACTGTCGCCGGGCACGATCGAGTTTCGTCCCAACCGCGAGGACCAGAAGCGGCGAAAGCTGGAAGGAGAGCGCATCTGGCTGCACTACGGCGCGGGCAATCGCCTGCAGACGATGCGGGCCCTGAACGTCTCGACGCAAACGGATCCATTGCCTCAGACGGCTGAGGAGAAGAACAAGAAGGCGCGAGCGCCCATGCTCACCTGGAGCCAGAACCTGCTGGCGGAGTTCGACCCTTCCACCACCAGCATGACTCGGATGGAGCAATCGGGCGACTTCCGGTACGAAGAGGGGGAGCGGAAGGCCAAAGCCGCCGCCGCGGAGTTGAACGCCGCGCGCAACATGATGGCGCTCCGGGGCCAGGCCCGGGTCTGGGACGAGGCGGGGGCCACGGCCGCCGAGCAGATCTTCATGGATCAGAAGGAGGAGACCGTCTTCGCGACGGGCCAGGTCAGCTCGACGCGGCTGCCGGATCCGAAGCGGAGCGATAGCGGGATTCTCAGCGAGAGCGAGCCGTTTCACGCGACGGCGGACCGGATGAGCACCTCGGAGAACAACGCCAAGATCATCTACGAAGGCAACGCGGTTCTGTGGCAGGGCTCAAACCGGTTACAGGCGCAACGGATCGAAATCCGCCGGCAGGATCGTATCCTGCTCGCCAGTGGGCAGGTGGTGAACCAGGTGGTGGAGGCGCCGAAGAAGGAAGCGAACGGCGGCGGCGCGAAGCCGACCTTCATGTTGGTGAGATCGCAGGAACTGCACTACGACGACAACGAGGGTCGCGCCCAATACCGGACCGGCGTGGCGATGACGCGAGGCGGCATGGAAGTGACCGCTGCGGAGTTGAACGCCTTTTTCGCCAAGACCGGCGGCTCGGGCGCGGAACTCGAACGGGCGATCGCCGACGGCCAGGTTAAGATTGTGCAGCGCGCGCCGGAGCGAACCCGGACGGGAACGGCGGAGCACGCGGAATACTACGTGGCGGACGAAAAGGTTCTGCTCCGCGGAGGAAAGCCCAAGTTGGTGGATTCCCTTCGCGGCGCTACCGAGGGCCGCGAACTGACCTACTTCGCGCGCAACGACAAGCTGCTGGTGAACGGCGCGGAAGACCAGCGGGCCGTCAGCCAGTTGCAGCGGAACTAAGCGTCAGTCAGGAAATCACCATGCCAGTTCAGCACGACAGGTGGGGCAGGATGTTTATCCTGCGCGGCGGTTCCCAACCGCCGCCCGGCCGATGGCCAATCCCCCTACAGGTTGCCGATTTATACAATTAAGTACTAGCTCGCGGCGCCCATTACGGCCGGATAGACCTTGCGGATCGCCGCGATCACGTCCTCGTCGTCGCGCTTGGTGAACTTCGGGTCCACGGATACGCCGCCGAAGCGGTTGAGAATGTCGATCGTGCGGGGGCAGCTCCCGGCTCCGTACTTGATCGTCTTGCCGCGGCCGACCGTCCAGGTGGGCCAGTCCTTCTGCGCGGTGACTTTCTTTTCCACGTAGGATTGAATGGGCAGAATCACCGAACCACCTGGTGGCCGACCCGGCACGTTCTCCGCCTTCATCGCTTCCAGAAAGCGCTCGCGCCGCTCCTTGCTGTCGAATTCGAGGTAGACCGAGTCGCCGGTTTCGCCGGCCGGGTCGGGCCGCTTGCGGAACTTGATGCCGGGCAGGTCGCGAATGCCGGCGTAGATGCGTTCCGTATGGGCGCGGGAGGATTTGATCACCTGGTCCAGCTTGCGGATCTGCGCCAGCATCACGCCGCCGGTGAACTCGTTCATGCGGAAGTTGACGCCCGCGAACGGTTCGACGGAAGCCTGGCCGATGCGGTCCTGGTGGAGCGGGCGCATGGAACCGCTGTCATGGAAGCGGCACGCCCGTTCGAACAGCACCGGATCGTTGGTCACCACCGAGCCGCCTTCGCCGGAGGAGATGGTCTTGTTCACCTGGTGGCTGTAGATGCCGATGTCGCCCAGCGAGCCGAGCGGCTTCCCTTTGTAGCTGCCGCCCACGGTCTGCGCGCAGTCCTCCAGCACCTTGATCTTGTGTTTCCGCGCGATCTCGAGGATCGGGTCCATTTCGGCCGGCACGCCCTGGAGATGGACCGCCATCACCAGCCGGGTCTGCGGCGTGATCTTGCGCTCGAAATCGGCCGGATCGAGGTTGAAGGACTCGTCGATCTCCGCGAAAACCGGGAGCCCGCCCGCCATGATGACGGCGGTGCAGGTGGAGTGCCAGGTCCAGGCGGGCATGATCACCTCGTCGCCCGGGCCGATGCCGATGGCGTTCACGGCGCACATCAAGGCCGCCGTCCCGGAGGTGACGGCGAGGGCGAAGCGCGTCTGCATACGCTCGGCGAACTCCTTCTCAAAGGTGGCCACCTTCATTGGCGCCTGTTTGGCGTCGGGCGGTCCATACCAGCGGAAGGGGAGGCCCATATCGAGCACCTCGGTAAGCTGCGCGCGCTCCTTCTCGTCATAGAACAGCGGTCCCCAGTGCCGCGCCCGCAGCGGCGTGGCCCGCACGGGGTTTCCGCCGTCGGCCGCCAGCTTTGGGGCGCCCTTCACAGCGCCTCCGGCGGCGGCCATGGCCGTCATGAACTTTCTGCGATCCATCGAGTTATCTCCCTTGCGCGAAATACCGCTTCGGTTCCACACTACACCCCGGCGGATGGGCTTTTCAAGCGCATCGCTGGAGTCTGTACCTTGCCACGAGGTGGGGCGAGCGTCCACGATTGTATAGCGCTGGGATAAACCGGCATGGGGTAGCGGACAAAGAGTCGTACAGAGAAGGCGTCGCGAGCCACCCTGGCCCCGAGCCATGGGAGGGCGGCGACGACACACTCCAAGCGTTGGACAGGGGCATCAGGCGCCGCCGAAGCTCGTCCCGCGTTAACGACTCCCCCGCGGTTAGATTCCTAGATTGAAGGTCGTAAACAAGAATACTCCAACACTCTGGAACAGAGTTCAAAATGGCGTGCGCTCCCTGGAGCCGATCCTGAGGCCCCAGGGTTTCGGCCTGTTTGGGGAACTGCTAACCGATGGCGCCCTGCCGCGTATATCGAAGTGCGATATCGCGGAACTTCCATACTCGATTCCGCGTATTAGCGCGCAAGGAGGAAACTACCGAATGAAGAATCCGCGAATCCATAACCGGGGTCTGCACATTCTGCTCGGCGCTATCGTCGCGCTCGCGCCCGCTTTGGCCGCGACCGACCGTTTTCAGGAAGAATTCCATCAAACGTACCCTTTGAGCCAGGGCGGAACCTTTGCGCTCGATAACGTCAACGGCGATGTCCGCATCTCCGTTTGGGACCGAGCGGAAGTGAAGGTGGACGCCGTGAAATCGGCGAGCGAGAAAGAAAGGCTGGCCGAACTGGTGATCGATGTCGAGTCGAGCGCCGGACGGGTGGCCGTCCGCACGAAATACCCGAAAACCAACTGGTCCCGGGGCAAAGAGGGCCGGCTGTCGGTGGAGTATGTCGTCACCGTGCCTCGATCGGCCAAGGTGGACAAGATCGACCTGGTTAACGGGAACCTCACGGTCGAGGGCGTCGAAGGCGCGGTGAAGGCCGAGACCGTCAATGGGACGATCGAATCCGTCAAACTCGGCGGCGAGGTTGACCTGTCCACGGTCAACGGCCGGATCGAAGCCGCGCTTGGCAGGGGGCCTTCGACGGCCGTCAAACTCGACACCGTGAACGGTGCGGTGCGGCTGGCCCTTCCCGCCAACTCCGGCGCGCGCATCAAGGCGAGCACCGTCAACGGCAGCATCAGCAACGATTTCAGTCTTCCGATGGTGAAGGGCCGCTTTGTGGGCCGGAGCCTCGAAGGCGAGATCGGGAGCGGCGGCGCCGATGTCCGCATCAACACCGTGAACGGCAGCATTTCGATCGTCAAGACGTCGGAGGCGTGACGGCCCGGGCGCGCGGCGGAGAGCGCTGAAGTATTATTGAGGTCGAATGACGAGCTTTCCGCCGATGCCGGGCGCGGGGCGCTTGGCCGCCCTCTTGTTATTGAGCGCGGCCAGTCTCCCGGTCGCGCCGCTGCGGGCCGAGGATTTCCCGCAAGCCGAAATCTCCAACCGTGTGGCGCGCGCCAGGCTGTACCTGCCCGATCCGGCGAAGGGTTACTATCGCGGTACCCGCTTTGACTGGTCGGGCGTAATCTCCAGCCTCCAGTACAAGGGCCGCGAGTATTTCGGCGTCTGGTTCGAGCGGCACGATCCGTCGATCCACGACGCCATCACCGGCCCGGTTGAGGAATTCCGGACCAACGGCTCCTCGCTCGGATATGAGGAGGCGGCGCCCGGCGGCGCTTTTGTGCGGATCGGCGTCGGCGCGGTCCGCAAGCCGGAGGAGAAAGGTTACCGAGGCTTTCACACGTACGAGATTCTCGACCACGGCGGCTGGAAGGTCAGGAAAGGCCGCGAATGGATCGAATTCACGCACCGGCTGGACGGCCCGAACGGCTACAGCTACGTATACGCGAAGCGCGTCAGCCTGGCGAAGAACGCGCCCGAGCTTACCATCGCGCATAAGCTCAAGAACATCGGCGAGAAGGTCATCGAGACGGACCAGTACAACCATAATTTCTTCGTCATCGACAAACAGCCGAGCGGGCCGGATTTCGTGGTGCGCTTTCCCTTCGACCTGCGCGCCACCGAGGACATGAAGGGCCTGGCCGAAGCGCGAGGCCGCGAGGTGGTCTTCCTGCGCGAACTCCCGCCGGGCGAGAGCGTGTTCACGCCCCTGGAGGGATTCGGCTCGAGCGCGGCCGATTACGCGATCACCGTCGAGAACCGGAAGACCGGCGCGAAGGTGGAGATCACAGGCGACCGCCCGCTGACGAAAGTGAACTTCTGGTCGATCCGGACCACCGTTTGTCCGGAGCCTTACATCAGCCTTCGCGTCGAGCCCGGCCGCGAAGCCGCCTGGACGCTGCGCTATCGCTTCGAATAAGGCCCAGGGGCCGGGGCTCCTCCTGCACGCCTCGGGCGCCGGCGCCGTCAATCCCTCCAGGATGAAAGCCACGGCGATTGTTCTTTGCATTGTGGCGGCCGCCGGCTGCGCCATGTTGTTTGGCGACCGGGCGGCCGGCGCTTCGTCGTATCCGATGTGGGAAGTGAAGGCCGTCCTGAGTACGCCGAACCTGGCGTCGTGGGAGCTGAAGACGCTTGCCCCGCGCGAGACGGAACCGGGCCGGTTCGTTCAGGTCTCGGAAGCGGATCTTCAGCGGCTCGCCGGCGACGGCTGGCAGTTGGTGGGCGTCACGCCGCACGTTATCGTGAACGAAGAACGAGGGCCTGTAGGCCGGAAGGTTGCCGTGACGCAGACCTATCCCGCCTACTACTTCCAGCGCCCGCGGCCGACTCCAACGCGATAGCGCGGCGGAGCGAAGGCGCTGCCCGCGGGCGCGAAGCCGCATGTATCATGGTCCAGCGGAGGTGATCGTGCGGCGCGTAACGGAACTGCTGGCGCTGGGTTGCTTTGGGGTAATGGCGATGGACGGGCAGGCGCCTCCGCCGCTGGACGACTCGGTGGTTTCGCTGCGGGTTCGCTTCGGGTTGGCCGATACGCAGCCGGCCACCTGGGACGGAAAGGCGAGCGTCACGGGCGGCCGCATTCTCAACCTTCGCCTCTGGCGTCCGCACCCGCAGGACCGGGTCGAGGGAACGGCGTCCTGGCGGCTGGCGTCGCGCGCCGGCGTCAACTTCGTCAAGCGGCCCTGGGAACCGGAGCCTGTGGAAGCGCCGGCGCCGTATGTCAAACCGGCGGGGCTCATCGTCGACGTGCAAGGCAGCGGCGCGCGCGTGCGTTTTGAGACGAAGCAGGGATCGTTCGACGTGAGGCCGTCCGAACTGCCCGCCGGCGAAGCCCGGCCGTTCCTGGGCGGCAACACAGTGGTGGACCGCGTCGCCACCGCCGGCATGATCTCGACGCCCGAGCGGCAGAACGATTTCGCCGCCATCGCCTCCGGCGCGAATGGCGAGCTTTGGGCCGCCTGGATCTCCTACGCCGATGGAAAGAATCACGTGGCGGCGCGCCGCTTTGACGGAGCGTCGTGGGGCGAGGAACACCGCGTCTCGGAGAACCATGCGGACATCTTCCTGGTGAAGACGGCGCGCGATTCCAGGGGCGCGATGTGGTTCGTCTGGTCAGCGCAAGTGGACGGCAACTGGGACCTGTACGGAAGGCGGTTCAACGGTGGCTGGTCGCCGGTGGAAAGGCTCAGTTCGGCGCCGCAGCCGGACATCTATCCGGCGCTGGCGGCGGACGCCAAAGGAAGCCTTTGGCTCGCGTGGCAAGGATTTCGCAACGGCCGCTCGGACATTTTTGTCCGGCGTTGGGACGGCGCGGCGTGGTCCGGCGAGGAGCGCATGTCGGATTCGCCCGCCAACGATTGGGCGCCCGCCATCGCCGCCGACAGCAAGGGCGGCGTCTATGTAGCCTGGGATACGTACGACAAGGGCAACTACGACGTCCTCATGCGCGGGTGGCGAAACGGCCGGTGGTCGGAGGCGGCCGCCATCGCGGAGACCGCGAAATTCGAAGCGCACGTCAGCCTTGCATGCGACCGAAACGACCGGCTTTGGGCCGCGTGGAACGAGAGCGGTACGCAATGGGGCAAGGATACCGGCTTCCTGCTGTACCGGCAGGGCACGCCCTTGTACCGCGGGAGGTGGATTGCGGTGGCCGTGAATGCGGGCGGCGCGTGGCAGGAGCCCGTTGCGGAAATCGAGCGATCCTTGCCGGCGGAACTCGCGGGCAACAACGACATGCCGCTGCTCCATGCCGGCGACGGCGGACGGATGTGGCTGCTTTTCCGCCACCGGAGGCCGCGCATCGCGGATACGCCGGGCGACGCGCCGATGCATCGCGCCGCGTGGGAGTTGTACGCCACCCGGTACGAAGGAGGCGCGTGGACCCCGCCGGTCGCGATCCCGTTCAGCCAGGGCCGTACGGACATGCGCTATGGCGCGGCGCACACGGCGCGCGGCACGTTTGTGGCGTGGCCGATGGACAACCGCGACAGCGAGGAGTTCCTGTTCCAGCGCGCCGACGTCTACGCCGGCCGTTTGCCCGCGCCCGCCGGGCCCCCGGTTGAGCCGAAACTCAAGCCTCGCCAAGCCGGGAAGATCGCCACATTTCCTCTACACCCAAGCGAAGCGCAGGACCTGGCGCGCATCCGCGGCTACGCCATCGAGACAGGCGGCAAGACGTATCGCATCTATCGCGGCGACACGCACCGCCACACTGAGTTCTCGATGGACGGCTACAACGACGGCAGCCTGGTGGACACGTACCGCTACGCGATTGACGCCGCCGAGCTGGACTACCTGATGGCCTCCGAGCACAACGGCGCCGGCGGGCCCGACGTGGATTACGTGAACTGGCTGCTCCAACAGATGGCAGACGTCCTGATGGTGAACAACCGGTTCGTTCCCCTGTACGGGTATGAACGCAGCGTCGTCTACCCGAACGGCCATCGCAACGTGATCTTCGCCCGGCGGGGAAACCCGACGCTGCCGATACCGGAGTCCGAGCAGAAAGGGCAGACCGGCGCGCAGGCGCTGTACGAGTACCTGAAGAAATATGACGGGATCGCCATCTCGCACACCTCGGCTACCACCATGGGCACGGACTGGCGCGATAACGATCCCGCCGTCGAGCCACTGGTGGAAATCTACCAGGGCGACCGCGTGTCGGCGGAGTACGAAGGCGCTCCGAAGGCGGCCTACGGCGGCAGGCTAACCGGAGCGCCCGGAGGCTTCCGGCCGGCCGGCTTCGTGTGGAACGCCTGGGCCAAAGGCTACAAGCTTGGCGTGCAGGCGTCGTCGGACCATCTGTCGACGCACATCTCGTACGCCTGCACGATCGCCGAGGAGTTTACGCGAGAGGGTTTGGTGGAGGCGATGAAGAAGCGCCACTCCTACGGCGCGACGGACAATATCATCCTCGACTACCGTCTCCAGGCGGGCGACCGCGAGTACATTCAGGGCGACATCGCGAAAGTGAGCGGCGGTTTCAAGCTTTGGGTGAAAGCGATCGGAACGGCGCCTATCCGGCAGATCGACGTGATCCGCAACAACCAGTTCCTGCACGTACGGCAGCCGATGGAGCTGGAGACAACGTTCACCTTCGTGGACGCCGACGTCCCGGCGGGCGAAAGCTACTACTACGTGCGCCTCATTCAGACGGACGACCAGATGGCGTGGTCGTCGCCGATCTGGATCACGCGGTAGGGCCTCCGCTATTTCACCTTGTCGGGAAACTTTTTCTTCACCTTGTCCACTTTGGGCAGGGCGTTCATCATGACGTAGCCCTGCCGCGGGTTGGCGCGGGCAAAGTCCTGGTGGTAATCTTCGGCGGGGAAGAATTCGTTGAGGGGAACCACCTCGGTGACAATCGGCTTGGGGAACGCCTTGGCGGCGTCAAGTTGAGCGATGTAAGCTTCGGCGACGCGCTTCTCCTCTTCGCCCTTGTAGAAGATGGCCGAGCGGTACTGGCGGCCGCGGTCGGGCCCCTGCCGGTCCTTCTGCGTGGGGTCGTGGGCGACCGAGAAGAATACCTTCAGAAGCTGGCCGAACGAGATCCGCGACGGGTCGTAAACGATCTGAATCGACTCGGCGTGATCGGTGCCGCCGCCGCTGACGACCTCGTAGTGGGCGGTGCGTGCCGTCCCTCCGGCGTAGCCCGAGATCACGTCCTCGACGCCCTGGAGCTGCTCGAAGACGGCTTCCGTGCACCAGAAACAGCCGCCGGCGATTACGGCGGTTTCCTTGCCCGAGCCGGCAGCCTTGATGTCGATCTCGGGATTGGGAAAACCGTCATCTTTCGCCGTTTCGCGGACGTTGCATGCCGGTTCCGAGCCCATAAATATACCTCCGATACCAGTAAAGTGGCGAGCTTTCGTCTGCCCATAGGTTGCATCCACCTGCGTCGGGAACAAGAAAGCCGACGACGCTCTACTCAGTGTAGTGGAAGGTGGGGCCGGCCCTTGGCCTGCGGCGGCCTCTCAGGCCGCCTGACCGTTCTGAGATCCGGCCTTCCCACCGTACATATGCCGGGCGCCATGCTGAGAAAACGTCGCCTCCCGCATCTGTATGTCGTGATTCGCAATGGTAGTGAATTCCGGCGCACCCGGCAGTACATCGAGAACAATCCCGTCAGCGCCTGCCTCGCGGCTCAACCCGAAGAATATCGTTGGTCCAGCGCCGGGCGGTCTGCGAGACCGGCGCGGGGCGGGGATCAGCGCGCTTCGTCCGCGAGCCGCCGGTAGACCCGCCGCGCTTCGTCCAACTGGGCGAATACCTTCTCCTTTTCCTTTTCCGAGCGCCACCACAACCATTCGCCGGCCATCGCCTGAAGTTTGTCGATCCACCGAATGAAGTACTCGGCGGAGGCGCGGTTGCGGATCTTGCGGTCGCCGACGTAGACGCGGATGGCGTTCGTTCCGGCCTGCGGATATTCGGCATCGAGCAGCGGGTAAGGTTCGCCCTCCGCGTACAGTGAGAACCAACTGCTGTCGTCCACCTTCACCTCTTCGCGGAACGGCTTGCCGGGCGGGATTTCGCGGAACAGGTCGCCGTTGCGATAGAGGATCACCTTGGACAGCGGCGCGATCGATTCCACGCGGGCTTCGATCGTAACGGAACCGCCGCCGGCGGGCAGGCGGATGTCCTCGCCCGGGATGCGGCCGTCGATCATCAGATCCAGCAGCGGACCGGTGGTGAAGAACGCTTTGCCCTGTCGCACGGCCTCCAGCCAGGTGGAGATGGTGAAATTGGCGCCGACGTAGGCGTAGGTGCGGACGCTGCCCACCAGCTTGGTCCAGTGGAGATTGGAGATCGAGTCCTCGCCGCCGACGGGGGTGATGCGCAGGTCGTTGTTGATGGCGTGCCGCCAGACAGGATGGGTGGCGCGGTTGCTGCCGGACCATTCCAGGCACTCCACCGTGCCCAGGGCGGCGTCGACAGGGAACGCCTTGGCGACGCCGAGCGAGCCCTCCAGCGGATCGCGGTCGCCACTGAATGGGTGCACGTAACCCGTCAGCGCGCCTTGCGCCTTGGCTTTCCGGAAAATGTCGGTATTTGACGGATAAAGGCTCTCAATTCCCGTCCCTTCGTAGCCGGTGGTGAACGGCGAGATGAGGTGATCGGAAAGCCCCAGGAGAAAAACATGTCCCCAAAAGGGCGGCCGGTATTCCTGCCCGACGTGCAGCTTCACGACCGGATCGGAGGCGCTGGCCGGGTGCTCGCCCGGGCCGGCAAAGTACTGGTGATCGAGAACGCGGTTGTCCTTGTTCGCCGCCTGGTTCATGATGACGTCGACGCCCTCGGCGTGACCCATTCGGATCAGATTTTGCGGGGTATTGTGGAGATTTCCGCCGTAATTCATGTGGACGTGGGTGGGGCCGTTGCGCCAGCCCCTCCAGTCGAGCCGCGCGGGACGTTCAAGACGCAGCGTCACTTCGGTGACTTTGCCCGGCTCGATCGTAATGTCGGCCCCGGCGGGAATACGGCTGAATCCCTTGACGGCGTCGATGCGCATCTTGCCCGGCGGCAGCTCAATGGTGAGTTCGCCCTGCGTGTGGAAGCTGTGGACGCGCGCGTTGCCGAGCCTGGAGTACGTGGTGACGGGGGCGTAAAACTTGCCGTCGGAGGCAAGGCCGTGAATCCGTGCCGCGGTGAGGCCGGAGGTCTCGTCCACCACCCGGGCGCGCAAAGTCCCCATCGGCCGTTTCCAGTTCCGGCGCGTGATGTCGATTTTCCGCCGGGCGCCGCCGTAGGTTTCGAGCAGCGCCAGTTGCGGCAGCTCGTCTTCGTTGGTGATATAGGCAATCCATTCGCCGTCGGGCGACCAGCGGGGATGAAAGCTGTCGTAGTCGCCGAAGGTCAGCTTGTACGGCGCGCCGCCGGCGGTAGGGATGACGTAGAGGTTGTTGAACTGATCCGCCGCTCCGGAGGTTGAGCTGTAAAGGATGCGTTTGCCGTCGATCGAGACGTGGGGGCGCGTGCGGAACAGGCTCTGTTCCTTGAGAATCGGAACCGCCTTGGCGACGGCGTTCGGTTCGACGGGCATTCTCCAAAGATCCCCGGCGCCGAGCGGCACGTCGCGGTTGGAGACGAAGACGATCTCCTTGCCATCGGGAGTCCAGGCGGGCTGGGTGTACATATCCCACCGGCCGAAGTAGAGCCGGTCGCGCGGATAGGCGTTGTCGCTCGTTAGGGCGATCTCGCCCCCGGCCCACTGGCCATCGCGAATCGCCCGGACGTAAATGTTGAAGTGGCCGTTCGGCCGCGTGGAAACATACGCCAGGCGGCCGCCGTCGGGCGAGAAGACGGGATCCAGGTAGACGTCGCCGCCGGTTGTGAGCGCGCGGATTTCGCCGGTGGCGACCTTCAGGATTTCAAGCTGAATGCTTGCGCCGTCGGCGTCGGCGGTGTAGACGATCCAGTTCCCGTCGGGCGACCAGTCCGGCGAGGAGTGGTACGCGCGGTTGTAGGTTAGCTCGGTGGCTTCGCCCGTTCGCGGGTTCACTTTCCAGATGGAGCCCTGCATCGCGACGGCGATCCACTCCCCGTCCGGCGACCAGGAGGGCGCCCAAGGCGTGGTCCCGGGCGCGGGCGGAATGTAGAAGTTGTGCATGTAGCGCCCGCCTTCCCTGGCCGCGGGATACTCGGCGGACGTGGCCGGCAAGGCAATCAGCAGCGCGAGCGCGAAACGCGAAGAACGCATGGACTCTCCCGTTGTCGAAATGAGCTTTCCGGGATTATTCTACTGGTACAAGCCCAATCCTGGGAATGAGGAGGGAAAAGATGGCACAAGCGAATACGGCCGCTCTACGAGCGCAACTGCGAGGAGACCTGATCGAACCCGCCGACTCGAGGTACGACGAAGCCCGCAAGGTGTACAACGGCATGATCGACCGCCGGCCGCGCATGATCGCGATGTGCGCCGACGTGGCCGACGTGATCGCGTGCGTGAACTTCGCGCGGGATAACGATTTCCGGCCGTCAATCCGCGGCGGAGGGCACAACGCCGCCGGCCTGGGCGTTTGCGACGACGGACTGGTGATTGACCTGTCGGGCATGAATGGCGTGCGCGTGGATCCGAAGGCGCGGACGGCCCGCGTCGAGGGCGGCTGCATGTGGAAAGACGTCGATCATGCGACCCACGCGTTTGGCATGGCGACGCCCAGCGGCATGATTGCGACGACGGGAGTGGCCGGGCTCACGCTCGGCGGCGGCGTCGGGCATCTCACCCGAAAGTGCGGCCTCACGATCGATAACCTGCTGGCGGCCGACGTGGTGCTGGCCGACGGGACGTTCGTCACGGCGAGCGCGGAGGAGAATCCGGACCTGTACTGGGCGCTGCGCGGCGGCGGCGGGAATTTCGGCGTGGTGACGTCGTTCCTGTTCCGGCTACATCCGATCAAGTTCGTTCACGCCGGACCCGTGCTGTGGGAACTCGATAAGGCGGCTGAGGCGATGCGGCTGTACCGGGATTTTATCCTCGACGCGCCGGAGGACGTGAACGGTTTCTTCGCGTTTCTGACGGTTCCGCCGGCGCCGCCGTTTCCGGAGCATCTTTACATGAAGCCGATGTGCGGAGTGGTTTTCTGTTACACGGGCGCCCTCGACGCGGCGGAACAGGCGCTGAAGCCGCTCACGTCGTTCGGTCCGCCGGCGTTCGCTTTCACTGGGCCGATGCCGCATCCGGCGCTGCAGAGCATGTTCGATCCGCTCTATCCGAAGGGCCTGCAATGGTACTGGAAAGCGGACTTCGTGAACGAACTGAGCGATGCCGCCATCGGCGAACACGTCCGTCACGGTTCCGCCGTGCCGACGATGCATTCGACGATGCACCTGTACCCGATCAACGGCGCCGCCCACCGG
The DNA here is from genome assembly GCA_026129905.1 of Bryobacteraceae bacterium. Classification (GTDB taxonomy): domain Bacteria; phylum Acidobacteriota; class Terriglobia; order Bryobacterales; family Bryobacteraceae; genus JAHCHE01. The sequence continues at coordinate 204,350 of JAHCHE010000013.1, forward strand.
GTAGGCAAGAACGAGACGGCGTGGAGCTATCGCGAATCCAACTGGGCGGAGGTGATCGTGGGCGTGGATCCCAGCCCCGCCAATAACGACAAGATCATCCGATGGGCGCGGGATTATTTTGAAGCGCTGCACCCACACTCGGCGGGCGGAGCGTACATCAATTTCATGATGGAAGAGGGCGAGGACCGCATCCGCGCCACGTATCGCGATAACTATGACCGCCTGGCGAAGATCAAGGCGAAGTACGACCCCGGGAACCTGTTCCGCGTGAACCAGAACATCAAGCCCGCGGCGAAAGCCGCCCGGCGCGGGTAAGCCGTCATTCGGACGTCCCCCGCGCAGGCTCTATACTGAGGAGCTATGCGCGGGGAAATCACATTCGCGCTCGCCGTCGCGCTGACGGCGGGCGTGTGCGAAGCGGCGGAGCCCGAGGTCCGGCCGGTGGCGCGGATCGCCTTTACCGAAGGGCCCACGGTAGACGCCGACGGGAACGTCTACTTCACGGAAACCGAAAGCGAGCGGATCCTGAAATTCACGCCGGGCAAGGGCGTCACGACGTTTCGCGAGAACAGCAACGGCGCCAACGGCCTGATCTTCGATGAGCAGTGGCGGCTCATCGCGTGCGAAGGCGGCGCGAAGCCGCGCGTCACCCGGACGGACCTGAAGACCGGGAAGATCGAGGTGCTGGCCGGAGGTCCGCCCGTCGTCCGGCCGAACGACGTCACGCTGGATGGGAAAGGCCGCATCTACTTCACCGACTACGCCGGGAAAGCGATCTACCGGATCGACCGGGACGGCAAGCTCACGCGGATCCTCGCGGCGCCGGCGATCGAAGTGCCGAACGGCATCGTGATCTCGCCCGACGACAAAACGCTGTACCACGTGGAAAGCAACAGCGCGGAAGGCGGCGCGCGGATGATCCGCGCCTACGACCTGGCGCCGGACGGCTCGGTGAGCAACATGCGGGTCCATTACAACTTCTATCCGGGCCGCAGCGCCGACGGCATGTCGATCGACGTCAAAGGCAATATCTACGCGGCGGCGGGGCTGAACCAGCGGCGGGGGACCAGCGAGACGCTCGATACGAAGGCGGGCATTCACGTGATTTCGCCGGAGGGAAAGCTGCTGAAGTACTATCCCATCAGCGAAGACACGATCACCAACTGCGCGTTCGGGGGGCCGGACATGAAATCGCTGTACGTGACGGCCGGCAAGACGCTGTTCGAAATCCGCACCGAGATTGAAGGCACGCGGCGGTAATCGGGCTGTGACAAGCTCGCCCGGCGGAGATACGATCAAGAACATGCAAAACATCCAGGGTGAGAGCAACTTGGAGTCTGAATCGCTGGCGCTGGAGATCCTCGGGAGATGGGTGCACGGATGCCCTCCTCTTCTGACAGTTAGTACCGCTGTCAGAAATAGTCAGAAATATACACCGTTCTCACAGTCCGGTCACGATTCTCATTCTGGTGTCGTGCACCCCTCAGGCGGCGGTCACTTGCGAAGGTAAGCGTCGTCGCCGCTGATCCAATCCTCGCGCGCCGGCGAGAAGACATCCATCGCGACGCTTTCCTCCAGCGCCAGGACGCGATGCGCCGCGTGAGGCGGGATTTCCAGCGCCTGTCCGGCCGTGAGTTCCTGTTCCTGACCGTCGATGGTGAACAGGAGCCGGCCCTGTTCCAACACGGTCACCTGCTCGTGGTGATGACTATGGTCCGGAACAAGCGCGCCTTTTTGGAGAAATAGCCGGGCGATCGTCAACTTTACTCCATGGATGACCTGCCGCGCGATAGTAGGGTTCAGTTGCTCCTTGGGAATCCCGCTCCAATCATAAAGTTGCATCGCGCCGGTATTGTATCATGAGGTCTGTAACCGCGGCTGCTGGCGCCCGCCCCGGGGGTAAACCGGGCTCTCCGAATTGCGCCGGGCCATCTGGCAGGCCCAACAAGCAGTACGTCAACGGAGGTTCACCATGAAAGGCGTTGTGCTCGCCGGCGGCACGGGAAGCCGGCTCTTTCCGCTGACCAAGATCACCAACAAGCACCTGCTGCCGATCTACGACAAGCCGATGATCTACTATCCGATCCGGACGCTTGTCGACGCGGGCATCAAGGACATCCTGATCGTCACCGGCGGAAAGAACGCGGGAGATTTTTTGCGGCTGCTGGCCAACGGTAAGGAATTCGGCCTCTCTCACCTGGATTACACGTACCAGGAAGGCGAAGGCGGCATCGCCGATGCGCTCGACCTGGCCGAACATTTCGCCGACGGTTCCAGGATCTGCGTGATTCTCGGCGACAATATCATCGAAGCCGGCATCCGCGACGCCGTGGACGCCTTTCGGCGGCAGGAACGGGGGGCCAGGATTCTGCTGAAGGAAGTCGAGGACGCGGAGCGGTTCGGAGTGGCGGAGATCTCCGGCGACCACATCGTTGGCATCGAGGAGAAGCCGCGCCGGCCCAAGTCGAACCTGGCCGTGACCGGGATCTACATGTACGACGAGACGGTGTTCGAGAAGATCAAGCGGCTCGTTCCCTCCAACCGCGGCGAACTCGAGATCACCGATGTGAACAACGCCTATATCGCCGACGGGACGATGACGTTCTCCTACCTGAAGGGATGGTGGACCGACGCGGGCACGTTCGACTCCCTGCTGCGCGCCGGCAATCTCGTGTCCCAGAGCGCCGCCAAACGGGAGCGCGACCTCGCGGCCGTGGCGAAAGGAGAAGCTCATGGCGTTTGACGTCGCGGCCTGTCAGGCGATGGATACGATCGGCGTTCGGCAATGCGAGAAAGGGCTCGGGAAAATCATTCTGAAGCCCGATTCGCCCGACCTGATCGCCGGCGTGCGGGTCGCTCCCTTCCCGCTGTTCCCGGACGACCGTGGCTGTTTTCAGGAAGTAGTGCGGATGCGCTCCGGCCTGGTCGCGGATTTCGACCCGCAGACGACGCAGGTTTCCGCCGCGCTGAACTATCCGGGGACCATCAAGGCGTTCCACTATCACCTCCTCCAGACCGACTACTGGGTCCCGGTGTACGGCATGTTGCAGGTGGCGCTGGTGGACCTGCGGCCCGAATCCAAGACGTACGGAGCGCGCAACACCTTTTATGTCGGCTCGATGCGGCCCTGGCAAATTTACGTACCGCCCGGCGTGGGGCACGGCTACAAGGTGATCGGTACGGAAATGGCGTTCCTGGTGTACGTCACCAACCGGTTCTACAACCCTGACGACGAAGGGCGCATTCCCTACAACGATCCGCGCATCAACTACGATTGGGAAACCCAGCACAAATGAAGATCCTGGTTACGGGCGGCGCGGGATTCATCGGCTCCGCCTTCGTCCGCCAAACGCTTCGCGGCAAGCCCGAGGTCCACATCGTCAACCTGGACAAGCTCACCTACGCCGGCAACCTCGAGAACCTCGCTCCGGTCGCCGCCGACCCCCGCTACCGCTTCGTTCGGGGCGACATCTGCGACGAGGCCCTGGTGGAGCGGTTGTTCGAGGACGAGAAGCCCGAGACCGTCGTCCACTTCGCCGCCGAGTCCCACGTGGATCGCAGCATCCTCTCTCCGGAGCCGGTCTTCCAGACGAATCTCCGCGGCACGTTCACCTTGCTCGAAGCCGCGCGCCGCGCCAGAACGCGGCGTTTTGTGCACGTGTCAACGGATGAAGTGTACGGCAGCATCGATCCGCCGGCGGAAGCCGACGAGAACTTCCCGTTGCGGCCCAGCAGCCCGTACTCGGCTTCGAAAGCCGGTTCGGACCTGCTGGCGCTGTCCTACTGGACTACGTACCGGCTCCCAGTGGTGGTGACGCGGGCTTCCAACAACTACGGCCCCTATCACTTCCCCGAGAAGCTGATCCCGCTAATGATTTCCAACGCTCTCGAGGACAAGCCGCTGCCTATCTACGGCGACGGGATGCAGGTGCGGGATTGGCTCTTCGTGGAAGATCATTGTCGCGCGATTCTCGCCGTGGTCGAACAGGGCCGCGACGGCGAGATCTACAACATCGGCGGCAACTGCTCCCTGCCGAATATCGAGGTGGTGCGCAGAATTCTGAGGACCACCTGCAAGCCGGAAAGGCTGATGAAGACCGTGAGGGACCGCCCGGGTCACGACCGCCGTTACGCGCTGTCGAGCGAAAAGATCCGGCGCGAGACGGGCTGGACGCCGCTCGTCGAATTCGAAAGCGGCTTGGCGGAAACCATCGCGTGGTACCGCGACAACCAGGACTGGGTCCGCCGCGTCCGTTCCGGCGAATACCAGAATTATTACTCCCGCAACTACCACAATCGCGACCGCGAAATGGGCGCGATGTCAGGCGAACGCGCAGGCGGCTGAAGCGCCGATCAGAAAATAACCGCGCCGGTAGGTGGCGCGAGCATCCACGCTTCGAAGCTGGCTTTCATGCCGGCTTGTCCACAATGTGCCGGAAGCCGGATGGAAAAACGGCTCCCAAACTTGAGGTTTGCCCGCCGCTCCAGACCCACAACCTCGCGGAAGGTTGAAACTCCGGGACGGAAGCCCGCCCCCACTCGATTGGTACAATCATCAGCAGGGGATCGGGGCAAAATCGTCGAAGTGGAAGGGCGCGTTCAGCGCCGGCGTGGGAGGCCATTGATGCGTAGGATACCGATGTTCAGAATACTTTTCGCTGTCGCGTGCTCGCTCGCGATGGCCGGATGGATCGAAGCGCAGACGTTCCTCGGCGCGATGACGGGCCGGGTGGTGGATCCTTCAGGCGGAAGAATCCCCTCGGCCACGGTTACGGCGACGAACCAGGGCACGGGGGTCGCCTACAAGACGGTTTCCAACGAAGCGGGGATTTATGTTTTGCAGCAGTTGCCGGTGGGCCGGTACGACGTGAGCGTAGAGGCCGCCGGATTCCGCAAGCTGGTGCGCAGGGATATCGAGTTGAACGTGGCGCAGACGCTGTCGTTCGACGCCGAACTGGAAGTGGGCCAGGTAGAGCAGGCGATCGAGGTAACCGCGGACCTGGGGCAACTGCAAACGGCCAGTTCCGACCTTGGGACCACGATCCAGAGAAACAAGCTGATGGAGCTGCCCCTGTTCGTTGGCGGCAACATGCGGAACCTGGAGCAGTTCATCTTCTTGGCGCCGGGCGTGACGGGCGATACGGGCAACACGCAGATCAGCGGCTCGCCGAGCCGGGCGAAGGAAGTGCTGGTGGACGGCGTGGCGTCGACGGGGATCGAGAGCGGCGGCGTGATTCCCGGGAGCGGGCGGCCGTCGGTGGAGGCGATCGGCGAGTTCCGGATGGTCCGGGCCAACTTCAACGCCGAGTACGGCCGGACCGGCGGGGGCGTGCAGATCTTCACCACGCGAAGCGGGGGCAACGACTTCCACGGATCGCTGTTCAATTATCTGCGGAACGATCAACTGGACGCGCGGGGCTTTTTCCAGCGGACGCGGCAGATCAACCGGCAAAACGAGTTCGGGGCGGCGCTGGGCGGTCCGGTGCTGCTGCCGTCGCTGTACAACGGGCGGAACAAGACGTTCTTCCACTTTGTGTACAGCGGATACCGGTACCGGCAGGGCTCGCCGAACACGTTGCAGAGCGTAATTCCGCTGGATTTCCGGCAGGGCGATTTCTCGCGGGCGAATCCGATCTACGATCCGCTGACGAACCAGAGCACGCCGACAGGAATCGTGCGGACGCAGTTTCCGAATAACCAGATTCCGCAGAGCCGGTTCAGCAGCGTTTCGCAGAATATTCTTCCGCTGCTGCCGACGCCCGATAGCAATAACCTGTTTAATAACTTCCTGAGCATCGGGCGGGGGCAGGCGAGCAGCAACCAGGTGAATATCAAGCTCGACCATTCATTCTCCGACGCCAGCCGCATCAGCGGGTATTACTACCGCGACGGACACGAGACGCGCGATCCGGAGCTGGTGCCGGGACCGACGACGCCGAACCGGCGGTCCACCAGCCGGAACAACTGGGCGAGGATCAGCCACGACCTGGTGATCAGCCCGAGCATGCTGAATCACGTGACGCTGGGCTACACGCGCTTCGCGACGGGGATCCAGTCGTATTCGCTGAACCAGGACTGGCCGAACCAGATCGGCCTGACGGGCGTGAACACGGGACCGGATAACGTGTTTCCGTGTGTGGAGTTCATCGCGTCGGGGTTCTCGCGAATCGGAGACCAGAACTGCAATAGCCGCGTGCTGCAGACGAACAACGCATTCCAGGTGGGCGAGAGCCTGAGCTGGATCCGGGGCAGCCACGCGCTGAAGTTCGGATTCGATTACCGCTGGATGGAAACCAACGGGATCGACCCGTGGCGGACGATGGGCTGGTTCCAGTTCAACGCGCTGGAGACGGCGCTGCCGGGTGTGGCGAACACGGGCAACGCGATCGCGAGTTTCCTGCTGGGGAACGTGAACCGGGGGCAGTTGCAGGTATTCAGCTATTTTCCGAGAAACCGCTACCAATATTGGGCGTGGTACGCGCAGGATGACTGGAAAGTGACGCGGAAATTGACGCTGAATTATGGGTTGCGGCACGACATTTTCATTCCGCGGTACGAGAACCGGGACAATCTCTCGACGTTCGATCTGAACCTGCCGAATCCGGCGGCGGGAGGGCGTCCGGGGGCGATGATCTTTCTGGGGGAGGGAGAAGGGCGCAGCGGGCTCAGCCGGCTGGCGGACGTTTACGGAAAGGCGTTCGGTCCGCGGCTGGGCGTGGCGTACGCGCTGAATCAGAAGACCGTGCTGCGCAGCGGCTACGGGATCTACTACGCGCAGGGGAACGCCAACGCGGGACTGCGCGACTCGCTGCAATCGAGCGTCGGGTTCGTGGCGCAGCCGGTTTTTCAGAGCCAGGACGCCGGCGTGACGCCGGGCTTCAACTGGGACGGAGGTTTTCCGCAGAATTTCGCGCGGCCGCCATTTATCAATCCGGCGGCGGGCAACGGCTCGGACGTGCGGATGATGCTGCGCAGCGACGGGCGGCCGCCGTATTTTCAGAACTGGTCGTTCACCATCGAGCGGGAGATTGTGCCGAGCGTGAACGTGGAAGCGGCCTACCTGGGAACCAAAGGCACGCGCATCGGCAACGGGCTGGTGCACTGGAACGAACTCAACCCGTCGTACCTGAACCTCGGAACGCTGCTGACGCGGCCATTCGACTCGCCGGAAGCGATGGCGGCGGGCATCGTTTCGCCGTACCCGGGGTTCCGGGGATCGGTGGCGCAGGCGCTGCGGCCGTACCCGCACATGCAGACGGTTTGGAACCGGAGCAATCCGGCCGGCAGCTCCACGTACCATGCGCTGCAGACGCAGGTGAGCATGCGGAGCTGGAAGGGCCTGGACGTGCAGATGGCGTACACCTGGGCCAAGACGATCTCGGACGCGGACATCCTGGCCGGCGGCGGACCGACGGGGCAGACAACCTACAACCGCGGGTTGGAGAAGGCGATCGCGACGACGGACGTTCCGCACGTGTTCGCGCTGAGCTACAGCTACGAACTGCCGTTTGGCCAGGGCAAGCCCATGTTGAGCGGCGGCGGCGTGGCGGGCAGGGTGTTCGGCGGCTGGATCTTCACCGGCATTCACCAGTATTCGAGCGGCGTGCCGATCGTGCTGACGGCCAACAACACGCTGCCGCTGTTCACGCCGGTGCTGCGGCCGAACGCGAATCCGAACGTCAACCGGCGGGTGGGGGTGGACGATTTCGATCCGGCGACGGACCTGTGGATCAACCGGGCGGCGTTCGCGGCTCCGCCGGCGTTCACGTTCGGCACGAGTGCGCGCAGCTACACCGACCTGCGGAACCCGAGTTTCCGGAACGAGAATTTCGGGCTGCTGAAGCGGATCCGGGTGTACGAGCGGCTGATGCTGACGGTGCGGGCGGAGCTGTTCAACGCCTTCAACCGGGTGGTGTTCTCGGCGCCGCAGGCCAACGTGAGCAATGCGCAGTTCGGGCGAATTTCGGGGCAGGCGAACCAACCGCGGCAAGGGCAGTTGGCGCTGCGTCTGGACTTCTGAGGCACCGGCCGTGCGGCGGGCGGCCGCCGGCCGAAGGGCTGCCCGTCGCTGAACCAGAGGACGTTCATCAAACCTCCGTGGCGAGCACCCCCGTGGTCCCGCTTGGCTGCTTCGCGCCCACGCGTCAGCCCGCTTGACCCGCTCTCTGGGACAAGGAGTGTAAGGTTTTCGCGGGCCGTCCGTCAGCATGATTGAGACGCCGAAAGGCGCCGATCATACAGTAACTGGAGGAAGGAATGTCTAACGTCAAGGAATCGGAGCAGCGGGGCTGCTGCGAGTCGTGCGACTGCGGTACGGAGGCGAGGGGCTGCTCGTGCGATTGCTCGTGCGGGAAGGAAGCGGAAGGATGCCGCCGCTGCGGCTGCAGCGCGTGAAAAAGGGACGGGCTGCGCCGGGATGGACCGAACCCGGGCGGCCCGTCACTCCATGCTATGCGCTAGTGCTCTCGGGGGTCGAGGAGGCCAGCAGGGTCGAATCTTGCCCCACCGGAACGAGCGAGGTGTCCTTCGGCATCACGATCCAGCACACGACGTAGGCGATGAAGCCGATGCCGGTGAAGATGGCGGCGCATAGCCACATAATCCGCATCAGGACCACGTCGACTCCGAGGTAATCGGAAAAGCCCGCGCAGACGCCGGCGATGCTTTTGCGCGCCATGGGCCGGACGAGCTTCTTGGGGGGGCCGTTCTGGACGAACGGCGACGCAGCGCCGACGCGTTTGCCGCACTGCGGACAGAACTTCTGGTTTTCCGTCAATTGATTGCCACAAGCTGTGCAGTACATGGCTCTCCTCTCTTTGCAATACGGGCGGAAGGCCAAAAAGTTCCCCGATACGGATGGGTCAATGTTCGAACTCGAGGACATCGCCGGGGCGGGTACCGGTCTGCTCGGCCGCGCCGGCGGGGAGTTCGAGAACGGAGCGGGCGCGAAGGCAGCAGGAGAGTCGCCAGGGGCCCATTCGGGGACGTATTTTCAACACCTTACGGCTGCGGTTCAAGAAGATGACGTCGATCGGGAACTTCATTCCGATGGTGTGGATGGCTTCGCACGGCACGATCCAGAGCCCGGCGCCGGTGGCAAGGTTTTCGTGTTCGAGCAGCCCGGTGCGCCGCTTGCGGCTGGTATCGGCCACCACGACGGAGTCGCCAAGTACCGTCTGGCGGGTAAGGTTGCGGACCCGCATTGGTCGTTTATCGGTCGAATTTGGCGGAAGCTGCAGAACGGAAGTTTTTTTGAACGCGGTGTCGATCTCCGGCTTCCGAAATCGATAATATAGCGAGATCACCCACGCTCGGCGGCTGTTTGGGTGGGGATGTGGAGGAGGAGCCGGCGCTGAAGACGCGTAACTCCAAGGCCGCCGAAGTTCACAGAGGAGCAGGGGATGAGCAAGGTACGTGTGTTGGTCGGCACGCGCAAGGGAGCGTTCGTGCTGACGTCGGATGGGAAGCGGAAGCAGTGGGAGGTGAGCGGCCCGCATTTCGCGGGATGGGAGATTTACCACGTGAAGGGGTCGCCGGTCGATCCCAACCGCGTGTACGCATCGCAGTCGAGCGGCTGGTTCGGACAACTGATCCAGCGCTCGAACGACGGCGGCGCGACGTGGGAGCCGGTGGGCAACCAGTTCACCTATGAGGGCGTACCGGGGACGCACCAGTGGTACGACGGCACGCCGCACCCGTGGGAGTTCAAGCGGGTCTGGCACCTGGAGCCGTCGCTCACCGAGCCGGATACGGTCTATGCGGGGGTGGAGGACGCCGCGCTATTCCGGTCTACCGACGGCGGGGCCACGTGGCAGGAAGTGGCCGGGCTGCGCGGGCACGGGTCCGGTCCGCAGTGGCAGCCGGGCGCGGGCGGACTGTGCCTGCACACAATCCTGATCGACCCTAGCGACGCCGGACGGATCTTCATCGCCATCTCGGCGGCGGGCGCCTTCCGCACCGACGACGGCGGGCAGACATGGCAGCCGATCAATCGGGGGCTGAGATCGCAATACATTCCGGACCCGGAGGCCGAAGTCGGCCACTGCGTCCACCGCATCGCGATGCACCGGTCGCGGCCAAACGTGCTGTTCATGCAGAAGCACTGGGACGTCATGCGCAGCGATAACGCCGGCGATTCGTGGCAGGAAGTCAGCGGAAACCTGCCGACGGATTTCGGATTCGTGATCGACGTGCACGCGCACGAACCGGAAACCGTCTACGTGGCGCCGATCAAGAGCGACTCGGAACACTTCCCCCCTGAGGGCAAGCTGCGCGTGTACCGCAGCCGGACGGGCGGCAACGAATGGGAGGCGCTGACCAAGGGCCTGCCGCAGAGCGACTGCTACGTGAACGTGCTGCGTGACGCGATGGCGGTGGACTCGCTCGATTCCTGCGGGATTTATTTCGGGACGACTGGCGGGCAGGTGTACGCCTCGGCCGACGCGGGAGACACGTGGGCGCCGATCGTGCGCGATCTGCCGCCGGTGCTTTCGGTGGAGGTTCAGACGCTGCAATGATCCGGGTAGCATTGCCGGCGCATCTGCGGACGCTGGCGCGCGTGAGCGGCGAGGTGACGCTGGAACTGGAAGGCGCGGTCACGCTGCGCGGGGCGCTGGACGCGTTGGAGGCGCGGTATCCCATGCTGCGCGGGACGGTGCGCGATCACGTAACGCTACAGCGGCGGCCGTTCGTGCGGTTTTTCGCCTGCGAGGAAGATCTCTCGCACGAGCCGCCGGACGCGCCGCTGCCGGAGGCGGTCGTTTCGGGCAAGGAGCCCCTGCTGATTGTCGGGGCGATCGCCGGCGGGCGCCTACCGCCCCGGTAGAAGCATCTGGGGCCGAATGAAGGAGGAGCGTATGCAAACAGCAACGCAGTTGGCTCGAGTGCGGGGAACGGGCAAGGGGATCTGGGCCGGACGGGTTTTCAGCGGCCTGGCGACGCTGTTCCTGCTGATGGACGGCGGGGGGAAATTGATGCGGCTGCCGCCGGTGGTGGAGGGAACGGTTCAGCTTGGGTACCCGGCGGACGTTGTGCTGGCTCTCGGGATCGTGCTGTTGGTTTGTACGGCCGCGTACGCGATGCCGCGAACATCGGTTTTCGGGGCGATCCTGCTGACCGGATATCTCGGCGGCGCGGTCGCCACTCACGTGCGCATGGCAAATCCGCTGTTCAGTCACACGTTATTTCCGATCTATCTCGGCGCGATGGTGTGGGGCGGGCTGCTGCTGCGGGACGAACGGCTGCGGGCGCTGCTTCCGGTCCGGAAGGCGCCGGACGCCGGCAGCCGCTGAGGTTGAATTCCAGAAACATAACAGGAGGGAATCATGAAGGACGTCAACATCTATCTTGTCTTCGACGGCGCGTGCCGGGAAGCGATGACTTTTTATAAGAACTGTCTCGGGGGCGACCTGAATCTGTTCCCGTTCTCGGAGATGCCGGGCGGGGCGCCCGAGGCGGCGAAGGACAGAATCATGCACGCCCGGCTGTCGAAGGGATCGAACGTGATCATGGCATCGGATTCAATGCCGGGCATGCCGTTCCAGCAGGGCAACAATTTCTCGATCAGCGTTCAGTGCGAGAGCGTGGAGGAGACGGACAGGCTTTTCACCGCGCTGGGCGAGAGAGGAAAGGTGACGATGCCGCTTCAGGAGACGTTCTGGGCGGCGCGGTTCGGGATGCTGACGGACCGGTTCGGCGTCAACTGGATGTTCAACCTCGAACAACCGGGTCACCAAACGCAGTAATAGCTTCGGCCTGAGCGGCCCGCCGGTTGCCCGCGACAGAGGCCATCGTCCAGAATGGCATGCATGCGCGAGCAAGCCATCGCAGCGCTCCGGCGATGCTGTCACGGGCTCGGGCTCCGGGCATCGGGCCGTCTCCACGGGCACCGGCAGATCTGGGCGCGCGACAGCATGATCTGTGCGCTGGGCGCGGCGGTGATCGAGGACGACGAGATCCACCGCGCGGTATTGAGCAGCATCGAGTCGCTGGCCGCAGCCCAGACCCGGCTGGGCGAAATTCCGAACAACGTGGATCCGGAGACCGGGAGGGCGAACTTTCGCGCCTACGCCGACGGCGGGCTGTGGTACGTGATCGCGCGGGTGCTGCTGTCGCCGCGGCGGGAGAGCATCGCGCAGACGCTGGCCTGGTACGAGACGCAGGACGTCGATCAATCGGGCCTGCTGAGCATGCAGGAGAGCGCGGACTGGCAGGACCTGTTCTGCACGCGGGGCAAGGGGCTGTATCTGAACTGCCTGTACGCGCTGGCGCTGCGAATGATGGGCGAGGGCGAACGCGCGAGGCGAGTGGCGGACGAGATCAACCGCTGGTTCTGGTACGAGGGAGATCCGGACCTGTTCCGGCACGTGGCGCACTCGTTCAGCACGGAGAGCCTGGACATGGACGCGCTGGGGCGCAAGCGCTGGATTCCGCGAAAGCGGAGCATGCCGGATGAACAGTTTTATCTGCCTTACCTCAGTTTCCGGGAAGCTGGTGAATGGTTCGACGCGTTCGGCAACCTGCTGGCGATCCTGGCGGGGGTAGCGGAGGCGGCGCGCGCCCGCACGATACTGGACTTCATCGAGAGGCGGGGCCTGGACAGGCTGCCGATCAAATCCATTTTCCCGCCGGTTCGGCCGGGCGACTCCGACTGGCGGGAATACTACGGCGAGCTCAACCGCCCGGATCACTACCACAACGGCGGAATCTGGCCGTTCCTGGGCGGCTTCTTTGTCGCGGCGCTCGTGAAAGCGGGAGAGCCCGAGAAAGCGGCGGCTGCGCTTGCTCGCCTGGAGGCGTTGAACCGCGCCGGCGAGTTCAACGAGTGGCATCATGGCGAGACGGGCGAGCCTATGGGCGTGAAGGACCAAGCGTGGTCGGCGGCAATGTACCTGTACGCGTGCGCGTGCGTGGAGGAGGGGCGCGTTGTGCTGCTCGACTCGGGCGGCGTGGGGTGAGATCAGGGCCGGGCAGAGCCGGCGCCGGTCTGGCCCAACGCCGCGCCAGGACGTGGAGGCAATCCGGAGATTGAAGGTAGAACAGGCGCGCCGGGCGCCGTCCGGCGCCGGGAATCGCCTTGGGTAATTACGCCGAGAAACAGGCTCGGCTCTTCGCCGATTTCGGCGGTGAGTTTCGTACCTTCGCCGAAGGAGAACTCGCGCGTGCCCGGCTGAATCTCAAGCATTTCGAGCATGCCGGCGTAGAGCCCGCCGACGGGCTTGCCATCGACGCGCACCGAGGAGTTCGGCAGGGTGGCCAGCAGCCGTCCCCGGCCCCGAAACGCACTGACAGCGACGGCATCGACGCCGCGGGCGGTGGGGCCGCTCATGATGATCGGTGGTTGGCCCTGCAGGATGCGGAATCGCACGGTCGCTTGCCCAAGGTCCGGACGCGAAACGGTGATCCAATGGATACCGGTCTGCAACTGCGTGAGGACGTGGCGACCGCCGCTAAGCGGCTCGACGAGGATGCGGTCCAGAGACACCGTGCCGCCGGCGAAATCGGCCGTGATGCGAACAACGGGGGGAAGCGGCGGGAGCCGCAACACGATCGCGGTAGGCCCGCCGGGCTCAACGTTCACGTTGGCGTCGACCGGCTGATAGCCCGGCAGGCGCGCGGCTACATGGTAGGAGCCGTGGCGCAGGTTAAAGGGCGGCTCCACCTGCCGGCCGTCGATCTGCACAACAGCGCCCGACGGTTCGATCGTCAGTTGCGCCGAGTTGCCGGACTGGAAGTGCGCGACTGCCGCGATCCCGAGCACGACGGCGAGCGAGGCGCCGACCATGGCGAGCACGCGCTTTGACGGTACGAACCGGAGCACGGGGGAGCGGCGTCGCCGGTGAGGGACGTACGGTTTTTTCGCGGAGCGAACGGGCGCCGGTTCCTTCTCCGCGGCCGCCGGAACGGGCGGTGAACTCGCTTTGGGCTCCTGGACCGGGGGCGCGGCGGACGGCGACGCCTTCCCCTCCTCGATCCGCTTCTTCAACTCGATCCCGCTGGCATGGCCGGGATCGAGTTCCAGGAGTTCCTCGATCTTCTGCGAAGCGATCAGATACTCCTCGTCGCGGAACCGCCGTTCGGCCGCTTCCAGCAGCCGGCCGACGGTCTTCCGCCTGGCCTCGTCCTCAATGGTTCGGCGGAGTTCCGCGAGATCGGGCGAAACGAAGCCTTCGGCTTCACAGCCGGCGAGGATCTCGCGGGCGTACTCGAGGTCGCCACCGGCGAGCGCGGCCCGAGCTTTCGCTAAGCGGGGCTGGACGCGCTCCGGATTGAAGTATTCGATCGGCTCGTTGCGCACGGCTTTTTGCAGGCACTCCGCCATGTCCTGGGCTGTGGCGAACCGGTGGGCGGGATGCTTGGCCATGGCCTTGTGAATCACCAGGCTGATCGCGCGGCCAACGGCGGGATTGGTCTCCGTCAGCAGGGGCGGGACGCGGTGGAGAATGGCATCGACGATGTCGGTCTCGGTGGCGCCGTCGAAGGGGTTGCGCGTGGCCAGCGCCTCCCAGCCGACCAGGCCGAGGGCGAAGATATCGACGCTGGCGGTGAGCGGCTTGCGGGAAAGCTGCTCTGGAGCCATGTAGCGGAGTGTGCCCCGCAGTCCCATCGTCGCGTTGCGATCGACGAGGTGAGCGACGCCGAAGTCGATGAGGTTCACCGAGTAGTCTTCGAGGATGAAGATGTTGCTCGGCTTGAGATCGCGGTGAATCAGGCCGCGCTCGTGGGCGGCGTGGAGACCGCGAGCCGCCTGGATCAGGATGTCCACGACGCGGTCGACAGGCAGGGGCTCGGAGGAGCTTTCGATCAGTTCCTGAAGCGTGCGGCCCCGGAGGAGGGGCATGACGAAGTACGGCTTGCGGCGCCCGTCCTCTTCAAGTTCGCCGCTGTCGTAGACGTCAACGATGTTGGGGTGGCTGATCTGGGAGAGCAGCGCCAGTTCCTGCCGGAACAGCTCGAGGGTTTCGGCGGACGTTTCATTGCTGAGTGTCTTCAGCGCCACGTGGCGGCCGTGTTTCTTGTCGAAGGCCTGGTAAACCACGCCCATCCCGCCACGGCCTAGCTGACGTTCGACGTCGTAGTACGGCGTCCGGCTCTCGGACACAATCCCCCTCGGTTGCCAAATCCAATATACCAACTCGCGTTCGGGCAGCCTATAGCGGGAAACCCTGGATAGTAGCGGTACGCGGGGGAGAGGCAGCAGAATGGGAATACATGCGAAAAACGCTCATTCGCGACGAACCGGCCTCCCGCGTAACGGATACAGGCCCGTGGCTGGAGCTGGAAGGCTTGGCTTCCGTGGAGATCACGTCGGAGGCGCCGGAGCATCCGATCGAGGCGGCCCTGGGAGCAGCCGGCGGGTCGGGTTGGCGGGCCGCCGAAGCCGGTCCGCAACGCATCAAGCTTCTGTTCGACCAGCCTCAGACGATACGCCGCGTACTGCTGGTGTTTCGCGAAACGGAGGTCGAGCGGACGCACGAGTTCACCCTGAGCTGGACTCCGGAAGGCGATGCGAGGCCGCGGGAGATCGTGCGGCAGCAGTGGAACTTCAGCCCGGGCGCCGCGAGCGAGGAGCGGGAGGAGTACCACGTCGAGCTTTCGGGCGTGAAGGTACTGGAACTGCGAATCGTCCCGAACATATCCGGCGGGAACGACCGGGCTTCTCTGGCTCTGCTGCGCGTCGGCTGAGCGGCGCGCCGCATCCGGCTTCCGGCGGGCGAATGAAATGAACCGCCATCTTCGCGCGTCCATGTCGCAGGGGCTGCGCCTCGCGGCTTCTTTGCCCAAATAGAGAAAGCGACATGCGACAAAGAGACTTCATCGCTGCAATTCCGTGCGCCGTCATGGCGGCGGCTTTTGCGACGCATTGCGCGCCTGCCGGGCCTTCGGCGGCGGTCGCGGAACTGCGCCGGGCGGACGGCGCTCGCGTGGGGACGGCGCGCTTCGAGCCCGCCGGGGAGAGCGTGCGGGTTCGCGTCGAAGTGGAGAACCTCAGCCCGGGCTCTCACGGCATCCACGTCCACGAGATCGCCGCGTGCGAGCCGCCGGATTTCGCTTCGGCGGGCGGCCATTTCAACCCGGGCGGCCACCACCACGACCACACGGATCCGGCGGGACACCATGCCGGGGATCTCCCGAACCTCGAGGTAGGGGATGACGGAAGGGGGGCGCTGGACGCGGTACTGACCGGCGTCACGCTGTCCGGCCGGGGGCATCACTCGCTGTTTCACCGGACGGGTTCCAGCCTGGTGATCCACCATCATCCGGACGATTACACAACGAATCCGTCCGGAGGCGCGGGCGACCGGTTGGCGTGCGGCGTGATTGTGGCCGCATCCGGCAACGATTCCGCGGAGACGGCCGGCCCGTAATTCGGCGCGGCGGCCGGCTGGGACGAGAACCGCCGCGGAGCAGCCGCTGCGTGAATTAAGTAACAACCTAATGGAATTCCCCAGGAATTCGCAAGAAGCTGGGGCCGATTGCTGTAACGGATTCACCGAGACCGAGTCCTATGACTGAAATCGATCAGGGGAACCTGCCGGAGCACACCACGAAAGGCGGGATACTGTATGCCTTCTCGTCACGCTGAGAAGCGCCCGGAGAAGCGCGGCCGGTTTGCCTTGTGGCTGGCCACGATGGCAATCGCCGCCGCGTTGGCGTCGTGTCAACGTGAAGAAGAAGCGATTCGCCGGACGCCGCAGCCAAGCGGCCCTTCGCCCATTTCCATCCTCCGTCAGTGCGAATTGCAGCCGGGTCAGCCCGCCGCGCCGGCCGCGTTTCGCGGTCCCTTCGCCAGGAGCGAGTACTCGCCAACAGACGCGAACCGCTCGGACAACGCCGGAGATGAAATTTCTCGGAGCCGCTCGATGGGGGTGAGCGGCATCCTGCTCAGCGGCTATGTCCGCCTGTACACGATACGATGAGCCGGAGGAACCTGATGTTCACGCAAACGGCGGCCGCGTGCGGGGTGATCACGCTGGCATCCGCGGCGATGTTGATGATCGCGGCGCGGCCCCCGGCGGCGGCGCCTTCGCCGGAACGTCGTGCGTTCCGGGTGTGCGCCGATCCGAACAATCTTCCGTTTTCCAACGACCGCGGCGAAGGCTTCGAGAACCACATCGCGGAGCTGATCGCGTCCGAACTCGGCGCATCGGTGGAGTATGCATGGCGGGCGCAGCGCCGGGGATTCATCCGCAACACGCTGTCGGCGGGGGCCTGCGATGTCGTGCTCGGGGCGCCGGCCGGCTACGACCCGGTGCTCACGTCCCGGCCGTATTATCGCTCCTCGTACGCGTTCGTGAAGCGCCGCGGCCGCGACCCCGTACGCTCCTTTGACGATCCGCGGCTCAGGCGGATGAAGATCGGCGTTCACTTGGCCGGAGACGACGGGGCGAACCCGCCGCCGGCGCACGCGCTTGCCGCCCGCGGCATCATCGACAACGTCGCGGGCTACACGCTGTACGGCGACTATAGCAAACCGAATCCACCCGCGCGCCTGATCGAGGCGGTGGCCAAGGGCGACATCGACGTGGCGATCGCCTGGGGACCGATCGCCGGCTATTTCGCGGCGAGGCAGCCCGTCGCGCTGGAGGTGACGCCGATCGAGGGCGACGACCGGCTGCCGCACCTGCCATTCGTTTACGAAATCTCGCTGGGCGTCCGGAAGTCGGCCAAGGCGTTGCGGGCGGAACTCGAGCACATTCTCGATAAAAGGCAGGCGGATATCGATGAAATTCTCGCGGAATTTGACGTGCCGGCAGCGACGGCCGAGCGATGAGAACCCGGCGGCGCGCCGCGATCGCCGTTGGATTGGCTGCTAGGTTCCCTGGCGCTCGGCGCGCATGAAGGCGAACCGTTGGAGCCGCAAGACCTGCCCACCGCCTGGGTGTTCGATCCGCCGATCGTCGCCGGCCTTTGGAGCGAGTGGGCCTCCCTGGCGATTGCGCTGATCTCGCCCTTGCACCCGATGGGAGAGGTTGTCGGCCTCCTTCTGTTCGCCGCGTGGTGGCTGCGCGAATCCGCCCGGCGGTTGGAACTGGCGGAACCGCTGGCCACTCGAGCGGAGGAATAACGCCAGCGCGTCTGACCCTTGCGCGATTCACGGACGACGGGCGGAAGGCCAATCCGCGGGGTACGACGGCGCGCCGGCAACGCCGATCCTCAGTCCCAGCCGCGCGC
>JAHCHE010000014.1 GCA_026129905.1 Bryobacteraceae bacterium
TGTGTACGCCTCTAACGGATGGGTGCACACACCAGCCGGGTTTGGATATGGCGCGGATGAAAACAACACTCTGGATACCGTTTATCTACTGGTGACGCCGGACGCAAGCGAAGAGATGACATTTGCCGCGAACGGTCTCCGCTATGGCGGGAGGCTGACCTATCTGTA
The DNA here is from genome assembly GCA_026129905.1 of Bryobacteraceae bacterium. Classification (GTDB taxonomy): domain Bacteria; phylum Acidobacteriota; class Terriglobia; order Bryobacterales; family Bryobacteraceae; genus JAHCHE01. The sequence goes on from JAHCHE010000014.1 coordinate 169, forward strand.
TATCTACCGCTTTGGAGGGCTGAAGGTTACCGAGTAGGCTGCGGCAGTGGGCCGGGGCGCCTCTGCCGCCGTCACCGCGACGGCGTTTGCTCGGGAGCGCCGAGAAACCCCTCTTCATAGAACACGGACTTGTAGCCGCGGCGGGTCACCCACTGGATCGCGCGCTCCACCCGCTCGCGGTAATCCGGCTCGTAGGCGACGTAATCCGGATAGAAATACTGCTCGTGGATCATCAGCTCCATTACTTCCGACTGGTGCGGATCGGCCGCAATGCGCTCCAGCCACGCGTCGATCTGGTCCAGCGGGACGGTGTTGATGACGATGTCGTGCCGGATAAAGATCAGGTCCTCGCGCGTGTCCTTCCAATAATCGCGCCCCATCAGGTAGCGCACCTGTTCGAGCGGCAAGTAATAGGAGACCGACGGCCGCCCGTCCTGTAGCCGGAAGTATCCGGCCAGGATCTTGATCCCCTCCTTCCGCAGCGCGCGGGCGCCGTCCAACGTCGTCTCGCCCCAGTGCACCGTCGTCGCCGGGCTCAGCAATTGCTTCCCGGCGAAGCGCTCGATCTCGCGGGTGACAAGCCGGTAGTCCTCTCCGACCTTTTCGCCGGACGCGTGAATGTAGGGCCGGTCGGGATCGTTGGCGCGGGCGTGAAAGGTGAGCCGTATCCAGTCCTGGTTGGCCTGCCATTCGGGCTTGTACTTGTCGGGCATCATCGACAGGTTGAAGCCGTCGGTTTCGTAATAAATGTTGAAGTGAATTCTCGCGCCGTACTTCTCGCGCATGCCGCGCCACATCGCCAGGTACGGGTTCTCGAAGATCGAGCCGTAGCGGCCGGCGTTGCGCGCGATGTCACGCAGAAACCAGATGTTGTCGTCGGTGGAGAAGCGGTAGCGCGGAAACGAATCGCGGTCCCATAGGATGGTCCGCGTATCGCGGGCGCCCGCCGCTTCGGCCACCAATCGCGTCTCGCGGTCCTTCAGCGTCACCGGCGCTTCAAACAGGCCATTCCCGACGCGAGCCGCAACGCCGTTTACCCGGACGGCGGCTTCCGGGCCGCACACCCCCTTGACCGTGATCTTCAGTCCCGCGGGCGTCACCTCGCCGTCATGCCGGTTGAGAATCGCGCCGTCGGGCGGCTCGGTGATTCGCACGGCAACCTCCCCCCGCGCCAGCCCCGCGGCGAGGACGGCCGCCGAGAATATCCTGCAAGCTGTATTCATCTGCTCGCTCCGTTTGTAGTATGCATGAAGCGATGCATCGAAGAAAGTTCCTGCAAGCCGCCGCGGCGGGCGCCGGCGCCGCGCTGGCCTCGGACCGGAAAATCCGGACGGGCATCCTCGGTATCCAGCACAGCCACCTGGCGGGAAAGATCATGGCCATGCGCGGCCACCCCGCCTATGAACTTGCTTCGGTCTGCGAGCCCGACGAGGCAACGCGCAAGGCGCGCCAGGGCGAGGAGTTCCTCGGCGGTCTGAAATGGGTCACGCTCGACCAGATGCTCGAAGACTCCTCGCTCGAACTCATCGTGTTCGAAGGCGAGGTGAAGGACGCGATTCCATTCGCCAGAAGAGTCATCGAAGCCGGCAAGCACCTCCACCTGGAAAAACCGCCCGGCGACCGGCTCGAGCCCTTCCGCGAACTGGCGGACCTCGCCCGCGAACGCCGGCGCCTCCTGCAACTCGGCTATCTCTGGCGCTTTCACGAGGGCGTCGAGCGCGCCCACGAAGCGATGACCAACGGCTGGCTTGGCCGGGTGTTCCTGGTTCGCGCGGCCATCAACTCCGACCGCGACGCCGCGCAGCGGGCGGTGGAGGCCCGGTATCCCGGCGGGTCGATGTTCGAGTTAGGCGGGCACATGATCGACCTGGTGGTCCGTTTCCTCGGACGGCCGGCGAAGGTGCAGCCGTGGCTGCGGCACGATGGCGCCGCGGCCGACAACCTGAAGGACAACACCCTGGCGGTCTTCGAGTACGACCGCGCGCTCGGCATCGTCACCAGCGCCGCCATGATGGGCGGCAGCAGCCCGCATCGCGGCTTCGAGCTGCTGGGGGAAGACGGCTCGATAGCGGTGCAACCGATGGAGCCGGCGCCCGTCATGAGAGTGTATCTCCGCGCTCCGCGGGGACCGTACCGGGCCGGCTGGCAGACGCTTCACCTTCCGCCGCAACCTCGCTATGTTGCTGATTTTATTGAACTTGCCGCTGCCATCCGCGAATCGAGGCCGCTGCGGTTCGACTGGGACCATGAGCTGCTTCTGCACGAGACGCTGCTGCGAGCTTCGGGCGAGCTGAGCTGAGGACGGGTGTAAACCACTGAAAATACTTAATAAAAAAATAGTAAAAAATACTTGACATGTTTACGCTTAGATTTTATACTGGAAACGTAGATAGGAAATGAATCCAAGGGAGGACATAAAGACAATGACGCTTACCAGATACAATCCTTTCCGCAGCTTCGAGGAATCCGGGCTCCAGTTGTTCCAGGACACCCTGAACCGCTTCTTCAGCGAGCCGGCCACCGCCCGGCCATGGACGCCGCACGTCGACGTGCTGGAAACCGAGAACGAAATCGTGGTGAAGGCCGACGTGCCCGGCATCGACGAGAAGGACATCGATATCAAGATCGAGAACGGCGCCCTGACCCTCAAGGGCGAGCGGAAGTTCGAGAAGGAAGACCGCGAGAAAGGCTATCACCGCATCGAGCGCGGCTACGGCTCGTTCGTGCGCTGCTTCAGCCTGCCCGAGTCGGTCGATGCCGAGAAGGTGAACGCCGGCTACAAGGCTGGGGTCCTGACGGTTACGCTGCCGAAGCGCGAGGCCGCAAAGCCCCGGTCCATCAAAGTTTCCGTCAACTGATCAGGGCAGAACAGAGGTGGGGCAAGCGTCCACGCTTGCAAGGCGGCCTCCGGGCCGCCTTTTTCGTCTGCCCCGCGGTGCCGCGGCGGATCGTCCGCGTCCCGTGTCTGGCGCTATGAGAAGATTGAATTGGGGATAGTCGATGAACAACGTCAAAACAGTTCTGTTGCTTGGCTTGATGAGCGGCGTGCTGCTGATCGGCGGCGAAGCGCTGGGCGGCCGCAACGGTCTGGCGATGGGTCTGATGCTCGCGGTCGGGCTGAACTTCTTCAGCTATTTCTTCTCCGACAAGCTGGCCCTGAAAATGTACAACGCCCAGCCGGTAAGTCCCACCGAAAACAGCGAGATCTACAAGCGCATCGGGCCGATGACCCACACGCTGACCCGGCGCATGGGGCTGCCGATGCCGAAGCTTTGGGTCATCCCGCAGGACGCGCCAAACGCCTTCGCCACCGGGCGCAATCCCAACCACGCGTCGGTGGCCGTCACCGCCGGCATTCTCCGCCTGATGAACGACCGCGAAGTCGAAGGCGTGATCGGCCATGAGCTCGGGCACGTCCGCAACCGCGACATCCTGATCAGCTCCATCGCGGCGACCCTGGCCGCGGCCATCACGTTCCTGGCGCGCATGGCGTTCTTTTTCGGCGGATCCCGCGAAAGCAACGACCGCGGCAATCCCATGGCGGGACTGTTCATGCTGATCCTGGCGCCCATCGCCGCCCTGCTGATCCAGATGGCCATCTCTCGCACCCGGGAGTACGCCGCCGACGCGACCGCCGCCAAGTACACCGGCTCGCCCGACGGCCTGATCTCCGGACTCAAGAAGCTCGAGACCTGGTCGAAGCGCATCCCCATGGACGCGTCGCCCGCGCACGAGCACATGTTCATCGTGAAGCCCTTCACGGGCAGCGGGATGCTCAAGCTGTTCTCCACGCACCCGCCGACGGAAGAACGCATCGAGCGGCTGTCTAAACTGCGCTACCAGCAGACGTTCTGACCGATTCGCGGGCCGGAACCGTCACCGCCGGCCCGCGCGCTATTCTTTCCGTATAGTTCTCTCCATGGTCCGAGTGAACCGGCAGGCGGCGGATCGACTCGAGGACGGTCACGTCTGGGTCTACTCGGGCGAAATCGTCGACCGCGGCGCCGCCGAGGCCGGAGACGTCGTCGCCGTCACGGGCCCGGGCGGACGGCGGCTCGGAACCGCGCATTACAGCGCCTCGTCCCAGATCGCCCTGCGCCTGCTGAGCCGCCGGACGGTCCCGATCGACCGCGGCTTCTGGCGCGCGCGCCTGGAAACGGCGATCGAATACCGCAAGCGCGTCGTAACCGGCAGCGACGCCTGCCGCCTCGTCCATGCCGAAGGCGACCGCCTCCCGGGGCTGGTGGTGGACCGGTACGGCCCTTACCTCGCCATCCAGACGCTCTCCCAAGGAATGGAGCGCGCGAAGGCGGATATTCTCGACTGTCTCCAGGAACTTCTCGCCCCCGCCGGAATCGTTGAGCGAAACGACGCCCCGCGCCGCAAGCAGGAGAAGCTCCCGCTCCAATCCGGCGTTGTCTCGGGGGAGGCGCCGCCCGCCGTGCGTTACCAGATGAACGGCCTTCGCTTCGAAGCCGACCTCCTGCACGGACAGAAGACCGGCGCATTTCTCGACCAGCGCGAAAACTACCTCGCGGCGGCGCGTTGGGCGCACGGCCGGGCCCTGGACTGCTTCACCTGCTCGGGCGGCTTCGCGCTGCACATGGCGCGCTCGTGCGAATCGGTGGAAGGCGTGGATTCCTCCGAACCCGCCCTTGAGGCCGCCCGGCGCAACGCTGCCGCCAACGCCATTGCCAACGTCAACTTCCGCCAGGCCAGCGTCTTCGAACTGGTCTCCGGCTACGCGATTACGGGCCGCCGCTTCTCCACCATCGTGCTCGATCCGCCCGCGTTCGCCAAATCGCAGCAGATGGTCGCCAAGGCGCTGGAGGCTTACCGCCAAATCAACTACCGCGCGCTGCAACTGCTGGAACCCGGCGGCGTGTTGGTCACCTGCTCCTGCTCACAGCACGTCAGCGAAGCACACCTGCTCGGCGCTATCCATTCCGCGGCCGCCGAGGCCCGGAAAACGCTGCGCCTGCTCGAGCGCCGCGCGCAGTCCGCCGACCACCCCATCCTTCTCTCCGTCCCCGAAACGTTCTACCTCAAATGCCTGATCCTCGAAGCGCTGGGCGACTGAAGGATACGTGCGGCGCCCGCGCCTTGCTCCCGACGATCCCGCTCCTTTCTCCGCTCCGGAGATTCGGCTACCTGTCCTGGTTCCGACCGATCGAGACGGACGCGGACCGCCCCGCGCCCGAACGTCGGATCCGCGACTATATGCTCATGTGGATTCACTCCGAAGAGCCGACCAATCGCCCAGCGGTTGCAGCCGCTTCGTGGCCGAACGACAGGCATCGGCGGCGCAGGTTTGCCGTCCGCTGCATGCCCTGGTTAGGCCTGGGCGTCCGAATGAACCTCGCTCCCAGTCCACGGCTTAATCTTCGCTAGCTTTTTGGCGAGGAGGTCCTTGGCACGGGCCGCGTCATAGTCCATCTGCAAACCGATCCAGAACCCCTCCGACATCCCGAAGAACCGCGAGAGACGCAGGCCCGTATCGGCGGTGACGGCGCGCGCACCCGCCACGATTTCGCCGATGCGCCGCTGCGGCACGCCGATTTCCTTGGCCAGCCGGTATTGCGTGATGCCCATGGGCCTCAGGAATTCTTCCAGCAGGATTTCACCGGGGTGCGGGTAGGGAACTTTGCGCATGTGGTTCTCTCCTTCAGTGGTAGTCCACGATCTCAACATCCTCCGGACCTTCCGCCGTCCACACGAAGCACACTCGGAACTGGTCGTTAACGCGTATACTGTGTTGACCGGCACGGTTGCCCTTCAACGCTTCCAGCCGATTGCCCGGCGGCACGCGCAGGTCGTCGAGTTTCAAGGCCCGGTTCAGCATCGCGAGCTTGCGCATGGCCACCGGCTCGACGTTTACAAATCGCTTCACACGATCGCCGCCGAACAGCGCTTGCGTATCGGCGCACTTGAACGACCGGATGGGCACAGATAAATAGTAACGAATTCCGTTACTATTGTCAAGCGTCAGTACGTGAGGTCCTTCTCATTAAGGCCGAGCGGACGCCACGTTACGTGAGGCCTACCGTTGCGCTTCAGCGGCGGGCCGCCCAGTGGACCGTCCGCTGCAACCGTAAGCTTCGGCGATGTCGAGTTCGGCTTCTGGCGTAACAACCAGTTCAGCGGCCATACGGCCTGCGAACCCTTTGCGTTACCTCGTCCCAGGGCAGTGCCGAAGCCGGGTTTTTCAGAAGATTCGCCTTTCTTCGCGCCAGCTCCAGCTTCTGCCAATCGTGGACCGGCACAGCTTCGGGCGTGCCGGCGAGGTCGTCCCACAGATCCTCCACGAGTTGAAGCTTTTCCGCGGGGCTGAGGTCAAAAATCGACGGTCCTGTCGGGTCCATTCGAATCTCCAATTCAATTCTCTCAAACGTGGCCGCTCGCTTGGCCGAAAAACGCCCCTCGATCCCATATGCCCGACGCATAGATCCTCCCACACGGCGCCGATGTCGAGCGCCGCGTCACGATGCGGGATACTTAAGGAACTGGGAACCTACCAACCCCACAAGGAGGGATTTTGTGACGACGCACCCTACGCCAGCCCACATACTGCAGGTCGGCCTGGCGTTTTGGGCTTCGAAGACGCTCCTGAGCGCTGTCGAAGTCGGATTGTTTACCGAACTGGCCAGGCATCCCGAGGATCTGGCCGCGGTTCAAGGAAGGCTGGGACTCCACCCGCGGGCGGCGCGCGATTTTCTCGACGCGCTGGTCGCCATGGGATTCCTGCAGCGGGTGGACGGCAAGTACGCCAACACGCCCGCCACCGACCTGTACCTGGATCGAAGAAAGCCAACCTACGTCGGCGGCGTGCTGGAAATGGCCTCCCGCCGCTTGTACCCTTTCTGGGGGCGGCTCACCGAGGCCCTGCGCACGGGACGGCCGCAAAACGAGGTCCGCGATGGCGAGCCCGAACTGTTCACCGCGCTCTACGCCGATCCGCACCGGCTGCGAGAGTTCCTCGCCGCCATGACCGGCATCAGCCGCGGCGCGAATCTCGCCATTGCCTCCAAATTCCCCTGGAAAGACTACAAGACGTTCGTCGATGTCGGCACAGCCCAGGGCGATACGGCCGTTCAGGTGGCGCTGGCGCATGAGCATCTGCGCGGCATCGGATTCGACCTGGCCGAGGTGGCGCCGATCTTCGAGGACTACGTCGAGGAGCACGACCTCGCCGGACGGCTGAGCTTCACCGCCGGCAACTTCTTCCAGGACCCGCTGCCGAACGCCGACGTCGTGATCATGGGCCACATCCTCCACGACTGGGGCCTGCCCCAGAAGAAGGAGCTCATCCGGAAGGCCTACGACGCGCTTCCCGCCGGCGGCGCGATGATCATCTACGAGGCGCTGATCGACGACGACCGCTCCGCCAACGCCTTCGGCCTGCTGATGAGCCTCAACATGCTGATCGAGACGCCGGATGGCTTCGATTACACCGGCGCCGATTGCTGCGGCTGGCTGAAGGAAGCCGGCTTCCGCGAAGCCCGCGTCCAGCACCTCGAAGGACCCGACTCGATGGTCATCGGAATCAAGTAGAATCCGTTAGCCAACCGTCAGTGCCAGGAGGTGGGGCGAGCGTCCACGCTGGCAAGCCGGCTTTCACGCCGGCTTGTCCCCCACCGCCTCACGACATCGCGGCCTGAAGCATGGCCCGGGTATAGCCGACATTGTATGAAATGGCCGCGTAGCCGCCCCCGCCGGGATAGCCTCCAAGCTGCATGCACTGCGTGTCGTAGTCGAGCCGCCGCGGATGCTCGGGGTAGATCTGCCGCGTGTACTTTTGCTTCACCAGCTCTTTCATCACGGCGAACATGTTGTTCAGCCCTTCGTCGATCCACACTTCCGTGTACCGCTCGTAGGGCTTCATCACCAGCACGTTGCGGAAATGGCAATGATTGATGCGGTCGCGCGAGCCGAAGTATCGGCAGACTTCGATCGGGTCTTCGCCCAGTTCGCGGGTGACGCCGCAGTCGTAGGTGATGCCGTTACACGGACTGTCCACGATGCCGATCAGCTTCTTCCAGCCCGCCAGCGTCGCCATGATCTGCTCGGAGCCGCGGCTGATGGGCGCCGGAGGATCGTTGGGATGCAGCGCCAGCCGGACCCCGGCCTTCTCCGCCGTCGGTATCACCGCCTTCAGGAAGTAGGTGATGTTCGCCCACATCTGGTCCAGCGTGTGGGCCCCGATCTCCGGCAGCGGCGGCAGGTCCTTGAACTTCATTCCCTTTTCCTCCGGGCGCGTCTGGTACGGCCGGTCCGCCGTCTGCACCAGCTCGTAGTCGAACCCTGTCCAGCCCGAGTTCCCCCGATTGACGTTGGTCTCTTCGAAATACCCTTCCATCGCCCGGTGCGCGTAGAAGTTGTACTCGATCACCGGCAGGCCCACCTTGGAGGCCGCGACAATCGACTGCTTGATGTGTTCTAAATCCTGGTCGCGTTTGTCGCCCGCCTTGCCGTACAGGATGTCCCGGGACAGCCCGATCATCAGGTTGCCCACCGTGATCCCGGCCGCCTTCCACCGGTCCATAATCGGTTTCAGATTCTCTTCGGTCCACGGAACCCTCGGCCCGCCGCCCAGGACGTGATCCACGCCAAGCTGCTTGATCCGGCGCGGTCCCGTGGCCGGGTCGGAGCCCGAATCCGCGCCTCCTCCCCGCGAGTCGCGCACGCCGGAATCGAACATGCCCAGAGCGATCTTCGGCGTGTCCTTTCCTTCTTTGGGCGCAGGCGGGACCTGCTCCGCCTGAACAGGCAACGCGGGCGCCAGCGCTCCCGCGCCGAGTACCTCCATGGCTGTTCTACGCGAGAATTTCATTCGTTACTCCTTGTTCGTTGCGCGAAATCCCGGCGGACGTCCGAGCCGATGGTTACGGCGCGGACTCTCGCGGAATCTCCCGATGTCGCAAGTATATATCACGCCCGCCGCGGCGACGCGCCAGGCGCCGTCAAGCGCCTGACGCTCCCTCGTGTGCCGGCTGCGAAGCCTGATGTTATCGTCGTTGGCCACGAAGACATCACGCGGCTTTACGCGCTGTGCAGTTCGCGATCCAGTTCCGCAATCTGCCCATCGAGCTGTCGTGCGGCGCGTTGATTCAGCCAACCGATCAGCCAGAAAAATGCGGCAGCCGCCACAGCATATGCAACTGGAAACCACCGCCGTTCGGGAGCGGCGACCCAAATTCCATATAACACGAGGAGACTCAGCCCTGGGACCAGCGGTCCGAGATACCACTTCCAGATGCTGCGCAGCAGGTTTCGCTGCCGTTCGAGTTCGTCCCGATAGAATCCCACGCAATTCGCGCGTCCCAGATCCGCCGCCAAAGCCCTCGGCGATCCCCATTTCTGGATGTGCCAGGCGACATAGATGGCGCCTGCGATAATCAGCGCGAACGAAATTCGCGGGACGGTTTGAGTAATCTTGAAGCTCATTGCGCCAAACGCCGTAATCACCAACAGACACGCCGCCTGTTCCCGTAAGTTCCGCCAACGAATGCGCCTCTCAAACTTCCCCGCCTTTACGCGGAGTACGTCCACCGGAAACTTCACTTCTTCTACCTCCTGTTTCTGCCAGAGATTTCTAACGTCGTCCATCGCTGCCTCCTTGAAAATTGCGGGCCAGGATACTTTTGATGCGATGAACTTTTGTCGCCACATTTCCTGGCGATAGTCCCGTGAGTTCCGCGATCTCGCCCGCCTCCATGCCGTCGAGCCATGCCAGGATGACGTGCCGGTCGAGCTGCTTCAGGCGCTGGATCAGATCCATCAACTGATCCAGCGCGACCTTCCGGTTCGCGTCCGGCTGGATCGCCACGGCCTGCGCTTCCTCCAGACTCACCAATATTTGACGGCGCGCGCGGCGCTGTCGAAGCACGTATGACGTTGCCGTATTGTGCGCCACGCGATAAACCCAGGTGCGCAGGGAACACAGCCCATCGAAGCCTTCAAGACTGCGCCACAGCGCGAAGTGGATTTCTTGGAGCAGGTCGCGCCGCTGAACAGGATCGGCTTCGTAGCCACGCGCTAGACGCGCCAGCGCCGCTCCAAATTCCGATGTGGCCCGCTCGTAAAGGTCGTCCTGGCCTCTCACATTTGAGATAGTCGTCACGGCGCGGCTCTTCTTACACGCGGGTCTGATCGCCCCTCGCCTCAGAGTCAGTCACACCCCCTACAAAATCTTCCTAACCTACTCCATCCATTGCACTTACCTCCTCCTACCCCGCTTCCCTCCGATCCGTTTTCTTTGACTTCCATGCCACACTGGTAGCGAAGCGATAAGCAACTCCTAAGGCCCCGGGCGCCGTCCCGGGGCTTTTCCTTTTTCCGAGGTACTTCAACCATGCACGACTCCGTTTCCCAGCCCCTCCCCGGCTCGGTCAGCCCTCGCAAGCTCGAAGCCAACCGCGCCAACGCCCTCAAATCCACTGGTCCCGTCTCTGAAGCCGGCAAAAAGCGCTCCAGCGCGAATTCCACCCGGCATCGCATCCTCGCCTCCGCCGCCACCCTGCTCGCCAAACCCAACCAGGAACTCCAATCCCTCCTCACCAACTACCGCGCCGACTTCCGCCCCTCCTCCGTCCACGAGCAGACCCTGGTCGACGAAATCGCCGTCGCCGCCTGGCGCATGAAACACCTCGCGCGCATCGAAACCGGCCTCCTCGCCTCCCAAATGCACGACGCTTACGTCCACGCCACCGAGGAGCCCAAGCGCATCGTCCCCCGCTGGCGCGAGTCCATACCCGACGACGGCTCTTTCTTCGGCGATACCGTCCCTCCGAAAACGCCCGAAGTCTCCGAGCCCGACCCGCCCGCGCTCGCCGAAGAGCCCGAGGACGTGCAGGAACTGATGGCCGGCCTCGCCTGGGCCAGCAACCCGCAGGCCTTCTCCTTATTGGTGCGCTACCAGGCGCAGTCCCGCCGCGACTACTACCGCGCGCTGAAGGAACTCGAGCGCGTCCGCACCGGCCAGGCCGGCTACCTGCCCCAGGAGCCGCCGCCGGAAATGGCCCGGCCCATCGAGCCGGAACCGAACGCCGCCGCAAGCGAAACGAAGCCAACCGCGCCGCCCCCCAGGACCGCCGCAGCCTCCGCCTCCAACCAAACGGACCCACCGGTGGCCGCCCCGGCCCCTCGACAGGAGAATTCAACTCCCGCCTCCGCCGAAACTCCATCGAATTCAGAGCCGAATTCCGAAGTTATGCGGGCAAAATAGTGGTTTGCGCCGCTCGATAATTCGTCGTCTCCCTCAGCCGCGGGCTCCGTGTGCCCGAACCCGCCCGCCTTCCGGAAGCGGAGTCTTCAGCCGTGCGCTCCGGGCGGCCGCCGGCGCTTCCAGGCGCGCAGGCCGAGCAGGATCGCTCCGCCGCCGACCAGCGAGACGGTAGCCGGTTCGGGAGAAGAGTGATCGAGCCGGAGTTCGGCGCGCTCGAGATCGAACGCCCAGCCGCCGTCGCCGTACGGAACTCCCGTGAACCACAACGTGGCCTGTCCGCGCCCTCGCACGTTGAAATCGAAGAGTTGGTCCGGCGCGATGTAGAACATCCCCCGGTAGGCGGCCAACTGGAGTTCGTACCGGACCGGAGTTGTCAGCCCGAACTCGGTGGTGGGGAAATCGGGGAATTGCAGCGTCCCAAATTCGAAGTACATTCCCCCGTATAAGTAAGCTTCCGGGTCGAGGCGGTTTCGAATCAGCATCGCGTCGCCGTCGTAAATCGTGTGGAATTGACAGCCGGATCCCGTCACTCGCGCTCCCGGGGTCAACACGTCCGCGCCGAAAACGCAGCCGCCCCAATCGTTGCCTGCGAAATCGAACAAAGCAAAAGCTCGGCCGTTTTCGAGGCCAATCAGATAATCGCCGCCGACATTATGGCCCTGGATTTCCATCCGGGCCTGAAGGAGAGTGGACGCCTGCGCGGGAAGCGCAAGCGCCAAGGCGAAAGCAATGCCTGCCACGCGTACTGCCATAGCGTCAGTAAGATAGCGCTCGGATTCCTCCGAGTCAAGCAACGCGGTTCTAGTACGTTCGGTTCTTGCGCCCCGAGTTCCCCCGCGGCCAAACCGCAGGGTTTTCGGAGTTCGCCGCCTGATATGATTGCAGGCGGAACACGCGAGCCGCGCGGTTCGCGTTCTCCCGGAGCTAAGCCTGTGAGCCAGATGAAAGCGGCGGTTTTCACCGATGGCGGACGCGTCGAATTGGTCGGATTGCCCCGGCCCGCGTGCGGCGCGGGCGAGGTTCTGCTCGAGGTCGCGGCTTGCGACGTCCTGGAAACGGACCCCGCCGCCACCCCGGCGGGCCAGGTCCCCGGCCGTGCGATGGCGGGCATCGTCGCGGAAGTGGGTCTGGGCATCAAGCGGTGGAGTCCGGGAAACCGCCTGGCGATCGGCGCCGCGGTACACTGCGGCGTCTGCCACTACTGCCGCCGCGGCCTGTTCAACCTGTGCGACCGGCTGAAGCTCTTTGGGCGGGACTTCGCCGGAGGCCTCGCCGAGTTCGCGCTCCTCAACCGCGAGGTCGTCGATCACGGCATCGTCAACAAGGTTCCGGACGGCCTGCGCCTGAGCCATGCCGTTCTCGCCGACGCCGTCGCCGCGGCCCTCGCGGTGCACGACGACCTGGCCGTGTCGGAAACCGACACGGTTGCCCTCCTCGGCTGTGGCGCGGCCGGCCTGCTGCACTTCCAACTGCTGGATGTCCGGGACGCCAGCGTCATCATCGTGGAGCCATCCTCCTCGCTGCTCGAGCGGGCCGAGCGCGATTTCGATGTCCAGTTCACGGTGAACTCGACCGCTGTCGATGTCGCCGAAGCAGTGATCGAACTCACCGAAGGCCTTGGCGCCGACGTCGTGATCTCACCGGCCCATTCACCCGAGGCGCTGGGTCTGGCCGTCAGCGCCGGGCGAAAGCGCAGCCGGATTGCCCTGCTTGGCGCGCCGCCGAACGGGAGGGCGGAACTGGACGTGACCGCGGTTCACCAGCGCGAACTGAGGATTTTCGGAAGTACATCCTACCACCCCGGTTACCATGCGCGAGCGCTCGATGCGCTGGCCTCCGGCGCGCTGCACTGCGACAAGCTGATCACCGCCTATCCGCTGGAACAGGCCGAGCGCGCCCTGCGCGATGCCCGCGGAGGCGAGACGCTTCTGCCTGTGATCTGCCCCCGGGACGACGCCGCAGCCAGTCCGGCGCTCCCGTCCTAACGCAGCCGGAACAGGTACACGTTCTCGGTTTCTCCAAGCGCCTCTACGCCCCAGTCCGACGGCCGCTCCGCCAGCGATGCCGTCACCGGGCCCCAGCCGTCCGGCCGCCTGGGCGCCAGAATGTAGCGGAAGCCCTCGTGGCGCAGCAGCCGGTTCACGCTGCGGCGCATGTTCAGGGCCGGCAACGGCGCCGGCTTCAGCGGTTCCGACAGCCGTTTCCAGGCGCCGTCCGGTTCCCTGCCCTCAAACACGATGTCGCCTTTTTGTTCGTGTCCAAGAAGCACCGCGCGAACGCCGGTCAAGCGCTGCGGCTGGTCGAATTCCGCCGCCAGGTATGCCTCCGGCCGCGCCGGCGCCCACGTTCCCCAGCGCGAAACCAGGTTGCCGTCGAACGCCAGGCCCGCCTCCCAGCGCATGGGCTTTGCGGTGAATCGCCACCCCGGCTGCGGCTGGACGCGATCGGAGCCTCGAAAGAACTCCACTTCGTTGACGCCCCACTGCTCCTCGGACGAGCCGGTCTGCGAGATGCGAACCGCGCGCAGTTCCCGCTCCGGCCAGTCCGCCTCGGCCTCGCAGAAAACGCCGGTCTGAATCACGATGCCGATTTTCAAGGCGTAGCCCGCCCGGTCGCCCGACGCGGACTGCCACGGCGCCACCGCCACCGCGTTGACGTACGCGTTCGTGGTTCCTGCCAGGTCCAGCACGCGCTCGCCGGCGGGGACGTGCCGGTTCACCATCTCGGCCGGCCGGTATTCCCAAAGCGCGCGCCGCAGGTAGTCCTGCTCCGGCTCCAGCCGCAACGCCGCCCGCCAAGGAAAGCCCCTGAGACGCCAGGCGTCGCGATCCGCGTACAGGCCCGCGGCGGGTGGAAGGCATACAAGGGCGTGAAACGCCGCGCAGGCTAGCGCAAACCGTCGCGGCAGCGCGATCGCGAGACCGAGCGCGAGAAAGACGAGGCTCGGCATGACGAAGCGCGCGCCGATGTTGAACAGCCACGGCGCAGCCATCAGTCCGGCAGCCGCCAGGACGATTCTCCCCTCTTTACGGCGCAGCGCCAACAGCGCCAGCGGCGCCAGCAGGAAGACCGGCCCGGTGAGCCCTTGCAGACGCATCCCGCGCACCGTGATCTCCAACGGCAGCGTCCCCGGCGTCACGCCCTGGTAGGAGCGCAGGTCCCGTCCCAGGTTCTGTTCGGTAACGACGTGAAAGTGGCGGTTCGGAAACAGGCTGTTGAACAACGGCGCGAACGGGTTGCGCGTCCAGATCAGGTTGCGCCCCATCCATGGCGCGATCGTCAGCGCCGCACCCAGCAGCGCGGCGGCCGCGGCCTTCCGTCGCCGCCGGACAACCGCCCATCCGATCACCGGCGGCGCCACCACCAGCCCCGTGAACTTGATCGCGTAGCAGAAGCCCGCCGTCAGTCCCGCCAAAAACAGGAGCCGGTCGTCGCGCTCCTGCTCCCACGCCAGCGCGAGGTGGAACGCGGCGAGCGCGTAGAACACCAGCGCCGCGTCGTTGTATGCCGCCGCCCCGCTTGCGCCAACCACCGGCGAACAGAAGTAAAGGACCGCCGCGGCGCCCGGGACCCACTCGGGAACTCGCAGCCTCCGGCCAGTGGCGAACAACAGTGGTATCGTAGCCGCGAGGAACGCCAGGTGAACCAACTTCGCCGCCGAGTGACGCCCGATGGCGAACGCGAAAACGAACAGCATCTCCAGACCCTGCGGCAGAATTTCGTAGAAGCCGATGCGTCCCGCAAAACCCCGCAGCCGCAGCCACTCGGCCGGCAGCGCCAGGTGATAGCTGTAGCCGTCCGGCTGGGTTTCAGGCGCCAGCGCGTGCACGGCGTACAGCGCCCCGTATACGGGGAGGACCACCAGCAGGAGGAGACGGGCGCCGCGGTCCGCCGGCAAAGAAGCGGACGGCCGCCGCGGCTTTCGGCCGAGAAAGCCCAGCGCCAGCGCGGCCACCCCCAGCGCCAGAAACGCCGGCAGGGTCGCCGCCCGCGCGAGCATCAGCAGAAACACCGCGTGGCTGAGGACCGCCGCGCCAACGGCAAGCGCGACGGAACCCGGCAGTTCGAATCTCCGGAGTAGGAATCGGCCTAGCGCGTAAGCGGAGGCGACGGGGAGAAAGCCGCCCGCCAGAATCCCAAGGACCTCAGGCAAGTCCTCATTCTAAACGAGCCGCCGAGGGAGGACGAAGGCGCAGTTGCGCCGGCGGGGGAGGCGTGTCTCCCCCGCCGCGCGGATCCTTAATTCTGATAGTTGAAGGTGGCGACGAACGCGCTGCGCTGGCCCGGCGTGCTCCACACCGTGTTCAGGTCCTTGCCCTTGTACGCGTGCGCCAGGGTGTAGGCCGGCATCGCATGGTCCACCTTCACCAGCGGCTGATACCAGATCTCTTCGTTCGAGCAGACGTGATCGCCGGCATTGATGGCGCGGGTCTTCACCCGGGCGAGTTCGCCGGCCGAGAGCGTTGCCGCGGCGCCATGCACGTTGCCGTTTTCCACTTCGAGGTTGATCGGGCGGTACTCGATCTTGACGATGTCCTGAAGCAGGTCGCCCGCCATCCGCTGGGCGAAGTTCTTCAGAGCGAGCCGCTGTTCGGCGTCGGCGCGCTCATCGACGATCAGCACGGCCTTCACCGGGTAGGCGTTGGTGGTGATGTTGCCGAGCGTCGAGCTGGCTTTCACCGCGCCCACGACGCCCAGTCCGTCCAGGCTGACGCCTTCCCAGGTCCCCCGATCGATCTTCCAGCCGAAAACAGCAAGATCGCCCACAATTCCGCCCTCGGAGTTCCCAAAGCAAGCTCCGGTGTATACGTCGGCGGTCCGGGCTTCCACGTAGGTGCCTTCGACGCGCGTCGACGGCAAATTGGCCCCTAATACGATGCTGCTTGACAGCAGGATTGTCCCGATGGTGAGGGTAACGTTACGCATCCGTAGTAATCTCCTCTGAGGTCGTTGTCCTTAATTATACCATTCGGTGCGCTTTCGGAACCATCTCCTGGGACCAGGAGCTTCATCCGACCGATCCCCCCGCTACCGGACCCAGACGGCGCCCGCCTGCCGCCATCCCTCCAATCCGAAGTTCACCTCCACGTCGACCGGCTGCAATTGATTTTGCGCCCCGGGGATGAATGTCTCCACCGTCACCAGGCCTGCCTCCCAGTCCGAGTCCGCGCCCGTTACGCGCGCCGGACTGGGGATTCCGCCGATACGGACAGCGATGGTCGCGCGCGCTCGGTGGCTGGTTGGAACGTGAAGCGTGATCGCGGCGCCAGGGGCTGCGGGGCGTTCGGCGGAGTTGATGGAGCCGTCCGCATGGAAAACCACCGCAGCCGGGTGCGGCGTCGATGCAGCGGCTGACGGCGGAGCGCTTCCCGAAGGCTGAAAGACCGCGTGCACATTCAGAGTGGCGGTCATCCGAACCGTCTCCGGGTTCCGATCCCCCGACAGGTCGCCGAGCCAGTAGCCGAACTCCCAACCGGGGTTCGGCACAGCCGTTACTTCCACGCTCGAACCTGAAGGGAAACGCCATGGTGTCGCGTCGCTGGATGGAGAGGCGAAGACGCGGCCCCCGGGCGCGGGACTCACGATCCATCCCAATGTGTGTTCCCGCCGGAACGAAGCGGTCAGCGTCAGCGGCTCGCCGGTGGCGTCAATCGCCCGTTCTCCCGTGGAGCCATCTTCCCAGCCGGTGAAGACATACCAAGCGGTTGGGGCCCTCTGCTCGAGAGGGATCCGAAACGAGTAGCTCCGCCCGGGCGTGTTCGCAAAGTTCGCGGGCAGGAAAGCCGTCCCCGCAACGTCGCTGGATTCAACCTCCACCGCGGCGCCAACAATGTTGGATAGGATGCGGATCGGAGCACGGTCGGTGAACCTTGCCGTGTACTCGAGCCCCTCGAACATCGGCGTCAGCAACGGCTCCGATGAGAGACCAACCGTCCTCGACAGGCCGCCCGGCGATGCCCAGATGTAATCGGAGAGAATCGCCGGCGCCCAACGTTCGAGGAAATACCCGTCGCGGGGGACGGCGGACAGCTCGACGAAGCTTCGTAAGCGATAGAACCGATCGGCGGCTTGCGGATAAAGGCGTACCTCGCCGGAGTCCGCGGGTTCGCTTTTCAACGATAGCAGGTGGTGCGCCACGAAGTTCGCCGTATAGACCGTCACGTCCGGGCCGGCGGCGACGGTATGCGTGCGGGCGCCGCCGTCGCTCCAGCGGCCAAAAGAGTACCTGGCGCCGGGTCGAACCTGTTCCTCGACGTGCACCGAGTGCGTCTCACCTGGCGCCCAGTCGAACACGTGCGGGCTCGTGTAGGCAGCTCCATCGACGATCACCTGGAGACCTTCGGGATTCGTCGTGATGGTGGTCCGTGACGGCGCGGCGCCGTACAGCCGGCTAATGGCGTCAATGTCGCCGGCCGACAGCAGCGCCGAGTGATTGACAGGGATGCCGGGCGGAATCGTTTCGAAGTGCATCCGGAAGCCGCTCTGCTGCGTGGGATCGTAGTGCATGATTGAGGCGTAGTCATACGGACCGAGGCCGGCGTTGGTGAGGTCGCCCAACGGGCCGTACGGCCCGAGATGCCCCGGCTGCTCCAGGCAGTAGTTGCAGAAGTCGACGGTGCGAACACGGATATACGCGTCGCGGTCGTGCCGGTGCTGTTCGTGAAGCAGACCGGCCGCATGACCGAGTTCATGGAGGATGGTCTGCATCATGAGTCCGCGCGGCGCGTTTGGGTCTGCCAGCCTGGTGCTAAGAAAAAGCTCCTGGCGCCCGCCGGCCATCCCGATCCACGACGCCCCCAAAGCACCGGGATCGTCAAAGCGTCGAATCCATACCCAATTCTCTTCAGTCTGCCGGGCAACCAGCTTCAACGGAGCGCGGTCGTTCCAGTACCGTATCGCGTCGTCGATTGCGTCCAGGCCGGACATCCCGGCCTCAATCTCGTACGGCATCACGGCGCCGGGCCACCGGCGGATCTGGTTCAGCACGGCGCGGGCTTCGCGTCCGCGAGCGGGGGCAGTGAGTTCCGCCGTCCTCCCGAGAATGATGTCGCCGTCCCCCATGGCGAGCCCGCCAAGGTCGCGGAACACCAGGAGACTGGCGTTGGTCCAAAGCGAGTGAATGTCAGGGTCCGAGGAGGCGCCGGGCATAACGCCGCTGCGCGAGCCAGGACCGGCGGCGCCGATCAGCGAAATGCACGCGATGAGGAGGAGAAGCGGTTTTTTCATTGGATCACCGGATGGCGATGGTAACGCCCTGACGGCTAAAGCCATCGCCGACCAGCAGCTCGATGGGGACGGCGGCGCCGGGGAGGGTCTGCTCGGGAACGCGCGCGTTCACCTGGAAGAGGCCGGCGATTGCCGAGGGCGCCGCGCCGGCGTATTCGATTCGCGCCGACATCCCCCCGATCCGCACAAACACCGGCAGCTTGGGCTCTCGCAGAACGGCGCCGGTAATCTCGCCTTCGTCTCCCGGCGGGTCCGTCTGGCCCTCGCCGGTGGCGTAGAGAGAGACGATCGATCCTCGCGCCGCGGGATTCTCCGGCGTGTTAAGAGAGCCGTCTTCGTTCAGGATCGCGCCGGGCCCCGCGCCGGACCCGTCCTGGGTGAACAAACCAGGCAGGCTGTCGAACACGCGAAGCTCCACCGCCCGTGTCCTGGCGCCGCCGTATTCAATCTCCATCCGCGTGACGCTGTTTCCCGCCACGGCGTACGGCACGATCACGCTGACCTGCGCCGCCGAGGCGTAGACGATGGGCGCCGCCACGCCGTCGAACGTCACGCGGGTCCCTCCCACCGACGTACTCAGGCGGCCGGACGAGTCGATCTCGAGGGGAGCGAGTGCGGCCGGACCGAGAGTTGCGCCAAAGATGGTGACGATCTCGCCGGGCGCGACGCCGCCTCCTTCGTAGCTGGCGGCATTGACAACGCCCGCGGCGGAAGTCCGGGCAGGTGTGAGTCTGCGGATGCGGTGGTTGCCGCTGTCGACCACGTAGATGTTGCCGGTCGCGTCCGGGACCACCGCCGACGGCCGGCGCAGACCAGCCCGAACGGCCAGCCCGCCGTCACCCGAGTCGCCCGCTTCCCGCGTCCCGGCGATCACGCCAGCCAACCCTCCTGACGTGACGATGCGGACAATGTGGTTGAACGTGTCGGCGAGCAGAAGATCCTGACTCGGAGTGACAGCGACGCCCCAGGGCGCACGCAGCCCATCGGATGCGACGATCTCGAAGTACAGCCAGACGGACTCCGGAAGATGCAGCCAATTGAGTGCGCCTGCGGGCGTGATCCTCCCGATTCGCCACACGAACGAGTCTGCCAGGTACAGGTTCCCGCTGGAATCGAGCGCCAGGCCGCGTGGATCTCCCACCTGCGAACTCGCAGCCTGACCGGCGTTGCCGGAGAATCCAGGGATGCCCGTCCCCGCGATCGTGACGATGGCGCCGTCGCGAGAGATTCTGCGGATGCGCGCGTTGCCGCTGTCGGAGATGTAGATTGAGCCCTCGCCATCGACGGCCAAGCCGCGCGGGGCGTTCAGTTGCGCTGCTGCCGCCGGCCCGCCATCGCCGGAAAAACCCGAGGCGCCGGTTCCGGCGATCGTCGAGATCGTCCCGCCGCGAACCAGGCGAACGCGGTGGTTGAGCGTGTCGGCGATCAGGACATTGCCGTCGTTGTCGACCGCCACGTCCTCCGGGTAGTAGAGTTGGTCCCGGGTCCCGTCGCCGGCGACCGTGGAGACCCGGCCGTCCGGAGAGATCTTGCGGATGCGGTGATTGTTGCGATCCGCGACGTAGAGGGCGCCCGCGGCATCAATCGCGGCGCCGCGCGGGTCGAAGAATTCGGCTTCCGCAGCCGGCTGGTTTTCGAGGACGGATCGGCTTCTCCCGGCAATGGTTCGGATAGCGCCGGACGCCGCGACCTCTCGGATGCGGTTGTTCTCCGTGTCGGCGATAAGGAGGCGGCCGGAGGCGTCCGCGGCCACGGCGTGCGGAATCTGGAGGCTGGCGGCGGTGGCTGGTCCCCCGTCTCCACCAAAGCCGAACGACCCTCCACCGGCCACTGTCTGGATAACGCCATCCTGAATCGACCGTATGCGCTGGTTACAGGTGTCGGCAATCAGCAGCGAGCCATCGGCGAGCGCCCACACCCCGGAGGGACAGGCAACCGCGGCCTGGGCCGCGGCGCCCCCGTCGCCGCCAAACGCGAAAGCTCCCGTGCCCGCGACGGTCGTAACAGCGCCAGCCGCCGAAACCTGGCGGATTCGATTGTTGCCGGTGTCGGCGATGTACAACGTCTCCCCGGCCCCCACAGCGACGCCGCGCGGAGCTTGCAGCATCGCTTGCGCCGCGGGGCCGTCCAGGAACCCCGGTTGGCCCGCGCCGGCGACGGTGGCGATCGTCCCGCCGGGAGTGACCCTCCGGATCCGATGGTTGCCCGTGTCGGCGATCAACAGGTTCCCCGACGCATCCAGGACGACACCCCACGGAAAGCTAAGTGATGCCTGCGTCGCCGGGCCTCCGTCTCCTCCGAAGCCTTGTCGGCCCGACCCGGCCACCGTCTGAATCACCCCGTCCGGCGACACCCGGCGAATCCGATGATTGTCCGTATCGGCAATGTAGACGTTGCCGGCCGCGTCGGCGGCCAGGCCTATCGGGAAGAACAGGCGCGCCGAGGTTGCCGCTCCGCCGTCATTCAGATAGCCCGGCTCGCCGGAGCCTGCAAGGGCGAAAACCCGTCCGTCCGCGGCGACGCGCCACACGCGGTGGTTTTCCGTATCGCTTACGTAGACGGCGCCGTCCGGTCCGGGAGCGACGCCTTTCGGAAAATGGAGAAGCACCGACGCCGCTGGGGAACCATCCGGGACAACGGGACTCTTCCCCGCGAAGGGGTCGATGTCATACGTCTGCGCTCCGGCGAACGTTCCGCACGTCAGTACGCTCCAACAGGCGAGGGCCCGGAAAAGCGTGGAGTTCAACATCCCCTCCGGCAGTCTGGTTTGAGGGCGCGCCGGCACCGCAGTGCACTGCGGACGCCCGGAAATTGGATTACCACCAGCCTATCACGCACGGCGCGGGCTGGACCCGCGCCGGCGAGGTAATGCGCAAAAGGCAAGGAGGCGATCGCTAAAGTACAAAAATCGCCTCTTCCGCTATACGGCAAGTGGACCTTCGAAGACGTCGGATAAGGCAGGCGTTGCGGGCGCCGGCTTATTGCGCCGCGGATCCCGGAGCGATGGCGTCCCGTTCCTCCTCAGCGGTGAACCCGAAACGCGCGGCAAAGTCAGCGTCGCCCCGCCGCGCGCCAAGGTCAGCAGCGCTCGATTAAGCCAGCCCCGGCATATTGTGCCGGCGGAAGGCCCCGGCTAGTGCCACCCGCAGCGCCGCGCCGTTGGGTTGCTCGAAAGCCTGGCGGTAGTCCTCCAGTATCCGTATCAAGCTATCGACGGCCACTCGCCGCAAATAAAGCTGTTCCAAATGCCGTTCGAGTTCTTGGATCGTAGGGGAGGGGTAAGTAGTTCGCATGGGAGCATATTAGCAGTACTATACGTACTAGTAAATGGCGTTGGTAAGCTCTTTTGCGGGTAGCTGCTTGTCCCCGATGCGGGCACTCTTTGAGCGGCGGACAATCCGTCCGGCATCCCGGACAGAGCGTCCGGAGGCCGGCGCGCTCCCAGCGCGCCGCCTCTGTCAGTTCAGTGGTTTACATCCCGGTATGCCGTGGCCCGCCACGTGCCATGTTCCAGCCGGAGAAAGACGTTGCCCATGAAACGCATGTTCCTTTTGGTTGCCTTGCTGGCGTCCGTCGCCGTGGCGTACGCCGGGCCAAGAAAGCTCTCGCGCGATCTGGAACGGGCCGATCCCGCTCGGCAGGTGGATGTCATCATCCAGTTCAAGGGCGCCCCGGGCGAGAAGCAGAAGGACAAAGTAAAGAAACGCAGGGGCGCCTTCAAGAAAGACCTGAACGTCATCAAGGCCGGAGTCTACACGGTGCCGGCCAGCGAACTGGACGGCCTCGCCGACGACCCCGACGTCGCCTACATCTCGCCGAACCGCGAGGTCCGTCCCACAATGGATGTTTCCCGGCCGGCCCTCGGAGGCGACTTGGCGGCCAGGTACGGCTATACCGGCGCCGGCATTGGCGTCGCAGTGGTCGATTCGGGCATTTCCATGGTGTCCGACTTGTACAGGCAGGTGGTGTACAGCGAATCCTTCATCGGTCTCAGCGCAAATGAGGTCTATGGCCACGGCACGCACGTCGCCGGGATCATCGCCGGGACCGGGGCCGGTTCGTATGGCAAATACCGGGGCCTTGCCCCGGGAGTGAAGCTTGTGAATCTCCGCGTGCTTGACGACGACGGAGTCGGTACCGACGCCGCGCTGATCGGCGCCATCAGCCGGGCCATTGAACTGAAGAGCCGGTACAACATTCGCGTCCTCAACCTTTCCGTTGGCCGGCCGGTCTACGAAAGCTATCTCGACGATCCTCTCTGCCAAGCGGTGGAGCAAGCCTGGCAGGCCGGCATCGTCGTGGTCGTGGCGGCCGGCAACTTGGGCCGGGAGAACCCGTCCGGGAACCAGGGCTACGGCACGATCACTTCTCCGGGTAACGACCCGCTGGTGATCACGGTTGGCGCAATGAAGACAGGACGGACGCCCGCCCGCGGCGATGACGTCATCGCCAGTTACAGTTCCAAGGGACCAACGGCAATCGATCGCATCCTGAAGCCCGACCTCGTGGCGCCCGGCAACCGCGTGATTTCCGTCGGGGCCAAGGGCGACAGCAAACTCGAGCAGCGGTATCCGCAGAACAAAGTGGGCTTGCTGTATTTCGAGCTGAGCGGCTCCAGCATGGCTACGCCCATGGTCAGCGCCGCCGCGGCGATGCTGCTGGAAAAGAACCCGTTCCTCACGCCGGACCAGGTAAAGGCGCGGCTGATGAGAACCGCGTCGAAATCCTTCCCCGCCTCCACCGTGGCCACCGATCCAGCGACGGGGGCGACCTACGTGAGCTACCACGACATCTTCACTGTTGGCGCCGGATATCTGGACATCACCGCCGCCCTGGTTGACTCGACCACGGTTCGCGGTACAGCGGTTTCACCTGCGGTCACCTTCGACCCTGTCACCAACACGGTTTCCCTGCTTCAGGCGAGCGGCGTGGTTTGGGGGACGGGCGTAGTCTGGGGCACGGGCGTCGTCTGGGGGACCAACGTGGTCTCCGGAACCGGCGTCTGCTGGGGCACGGGCGTCGTCTGGGGTACTGGCGGCGATCCCGCCGGAACCGGGGTGATCTGGGGCACGGGCATCGTCTGGGGCACGGATGCGGTACGAGCCGAGAACATCCGGATGAATGGCGAGAAGTAAGCGCCAGAGGACTTACCATGACGCCGGACTGCACATTGATACCAACTACGATGTCGAAGATTCAGACTGCGCTCCTCGTTGTGTGCCTGGCCGTCCTCATTCCCGCTCAGGCGCAGGCCAAGCCTCGAAAAGTGGCCCGCGACTTCGACCGGGTCGCGCCCGGCGCCACGGTCGACGTCATCGTGCAATTCACGGTGGCGCCGCCGGACCGTCAGCGGCACAAAATCGAGAGGCGGGGCGGCCGCCACAAGCGCTCGCTTCCCCTGATTCGCGCGGGGGTATATTCGCTGTCCTTATCGGAAGTGAAGATTTTGAGCAACGATCCGGACATCGCTTATATCTCGCCGGACCGGCCTGTAATGGCGTCGCTGGACTACGCACATCCGGCGGTCGGCGCCGGCATAGCCCGCTCCTATGGCTGGACCGGCAATGGCATCGGCGTGGCCGTCATCGACAGCGGCATTCTGGCGGTGTCCGATCTGGAGGGTACAAATCACGCCAAGAGCCAGGTCGTCTATTCCGAAAGCTTCGTCGGATCAAGCGCCCAGGATGCTTACGGTCATGGAACTCATGTGGCCGGCATTCTGGCCGGCAACGGAAAGAAATCGACGGGTCCGGCGCACACCAGAACATTCCTGGGGGTCGCGCCGGATGTGAAACTGCTCAACCTCAAGGTACTCGATGACCACGGCGCCGGGACCGACAGCGCCGTCATTGCCGCTATCGAACGGGCCATCCAGCTCAAAGAGGCCTACAACATCCGAGTCATGAACCTTTCGCTGGGCCGTCCGGTATTCGAAAGCTACGCTGTCGATCCCCTTTGCCAGGCCGTCGAACGCGCCTGGAAGGCCGGCATCGTCGTTGTCGTCGCCGCCGGAAATTGGGGAAGAGACAACTCCGCCGGCAACGACGGTTACGCTACGATCGCTTCGCCCGGCAACGACCCCTACGTGATCACCGTCGGCGCAATGAAGACCATGGGCTCCGCCTCTCGCGAGGACGACCAGATCGCCACGTACAGTTCCAAGGGGCCAACCGCGATCGACCACTACTTGAAGCCCGACCTCGTGGCCCCCGGCAACCGGATCGTCTCGCTCACCGAGGCCGTCACCGCGTTATACAGGCAGTCCAGCGCCAACCTTGTGCCTTTGTCGTATTACAACCGGGGCGGCGGCGCGGGCTATTCTCCCAAGTATTTTCGGCTTAGCGGCACCAGCATGGCGGCGCCGATGGTGAGCGGCGCCGCGGCTCTCCTGCTCGAGAAGCAACCATCCCTTACGCCCGATGGCGTAAAGGCGCGGCTCATGCGTTCGGCCGCCAAGACATTCCCCGCCCAAAGCGTCACAACGGATCCGGCCACTGGCGAGACCTTCACCAGCCAGTACGACGTCTTCACCGCCGGCGCGGGCTATCTCGACATTTGGGCAGCCCTAAACGACACCGAAACGTCAACAGGGGCCGCCCTCTCCCCAAGGGCTGCCTACGAGGAGGCGTCCGGAACTGTGCGCCTGCTTTGCGACTCCGGCGCCGCCTGGGGAAGCGACGCCGTTTGGGGGACGTGCGCCACCGGCGCCGTCTGGGGCACAGACGTGTTCCTGTCGGGTACCGGCGCCGTTCGGGGGACCGGAGCGGTCTGGGGAACCCAGTCCGCCACCGGTTTTGGCGCGGTCTGGGGAACAGGGGCCGTCTGGGGCAGCGGCGCGGTTTGGGGCACGAACTCTCTGCAGGGGTTGGCCATCAGTCTGAACGGCGAGAACTGAAGCGGAACGGAAGTTGCAAGCGACCCGCGGCCGTCCGGGGATTACTTCTCCGGGTCGGCCGCGATCCATTTCTATACAACGCTCGCGGGCGGCGCCGATCCGTCCCCCTCCGGACACGATGTCCGCCCGCTTGCAGACCTTCGGACACAATGTCCGCTCGCAGCCTGAAAGGCACGGTTTTCTAGTTGAAACTAAAGAGTTTTGGACAACAAACGATCGGCCCTCGGCTTGCCTGAACCAGGAAGGAGCTTATCCGGCATGACCCTTAAAGCCCGGCTGTATCTTGCCGCCATCATCGTCTCGGGCTCGATGACGTTGATCTGGCAACTGGCCAACTGGGAATCGTCGAACCTGAACAAGTTCGGCGTGTACCTAGTGATGACGATGGTGGCCTCGGTGCTCAAGATCCACCTGCCGGGCATCACGGGAACGATGTCGGTGTATTTTCTGTTCGTCCTGATCGGCATCACCCAGCTCAGCTTGCCGGAGGTCATGGTGGTGTGCTCCGCCGCAACCCTGCTCCAGTGTTTCTGGCACGCCACCCGGCGCCCGCGGCCCATCCAACTGGCTTTCAACCTAGCGAGCAATGCTTTGGCGGTAGCCAGCGCCGCGTGCGCCTATTACTGGAACGACCTGACGCACTGGGGGTTCGGCCTTCCCGTCCGCCTGGCGGCAATGGCCCTGGTCTTCTTTGTCCTGAACACCGGCCTGGTAGCGGTGGTGATCGCGCTGACCGAAGGCAAGCCGGCGCGCCGCCTCTGGCATGAGTGCTATTTCTGGTGCTTTCCTTATTACCTGCTCGGCGCCTCGATGGCAGGCGCATTCAAGGCGATCAGCGATCTGGCGGGGTGGGAGACGTCGGTGTTGATCCTGCCGATCTTCTACGTCGTCTACGGCTCGTACCGGCTGTATCTCGGCCGTCTTCAGGATGAGAAATACCACGCCGAACAGGTCGCCGCGCTTCACCTGCGCACCATCGAAGCCCTTGCGCTCGCCATCGACGCCAAGGACCACACCACGCATCAGCACCTCCAGCGCGTCCAGGTCTACACGATGGAGGTCGCCAAGGAACTTCACCTGCCCTCCGAGGAACTGCGCGCCCTCGAAGCCGCTACCCTGCTGCACGACATCGGCAAGCTCGCCGTCCCCGAACACATCATCTCGAAGCCAGGCAAACTCACTCCGGAAGAGTTCGAGAAGATGAAGATCCATCCGGTGATCGGGGCCGAGATCCTGGAGCGGGTGAAGTTCCCCTACCCGGTTGTGCCGATCGTATTGGCGCACCACGAGAAATGGGACGGTACCGGCTACCCGTTCGGACTCAGAGGCGAGGAAATCCCGCTCGGCGCCCGCATCCTTTCCGCGGTGGACTGTCTGGATGCGCTGTCGTCGGATCGCCCCTACCGCCGCGCGCTCCCGCTGGAGGAGGCCGTCAAGTTCATCCAGTCGGAAGCGGGCAAGAGCTACGACCCCGGGGTCGTGGACATTCTGGTTCGCCGCTATCGCGATTTCGAACGCCTGGCGCAAAGCGGCCGCAAAGGCGGGGAACTGGCAATGCTTTCGCGCGACGTCAAAGTCGACCGCGGCCAAGCCCCGGCGACCGGACTGGATACGTCGGCTGCCGGTCAGACCGGGTCCTCGGCGCCCCCCGCCGAGTTCCTGATGTCCATCGCCGCGGCCCGCCAGGAAGCGCAGGCCCTATTCGAGTTGGCCCAGACGCTGGGCAGTTCCCTGAGCTTGAACGACACCCTTTCGGTGATGGCCACCCGCCTGAACAAGCTGACACCCTTCGATGCCATGGTGGTTTACCTGGTTCGAGACGGATTCCTCCAGGCCGAGTATGCGACGGGCGAGGAAGTCCGCCTGCTCTGCTCGCTCCGGGTTCCCGTCGGCCAGGGTCTGTCCGGATGGGTTGTTGAGAACCGGCAGCCCATCGTGAACGGCTCGCCCGTCCTGGAGTTCGCCTTCGCCGAGAACACCCCCTCTTGCTGCAAGCTCTCCTCGGCGCTGCTGGTCCCGCTCGAAAGCGCCGATTGCGTCGTTGGAGTCCTCGCCCTCTACAGCCTCGAGCGCGATGCTTTTTCGCGGGATCAACTGCGCGTCCTGCAGGCCGTCAGCTCGAAACTGAGCGCCTCGGTAGAAAACGCCTGCAAGTATGAGCAGGCCGAGTCCTCGGCCACCACGGACTACTTGACGAACCTGCCGAATGCCCGCTCGCTGTTCGTTCACCTGGATGGAGAGGTCGCGCGCTGCGCCCGCACCAATACTCCGCTCGCGATCGTTGTCTGCGACCTCGACGGGTTTAAGCAGGTGAACGACCGATTCGGACACCTTGCGGGCAACGAAGTTCTAAAGCTCGTTGCCGCGGGTCTGCGCGAGTGCTGCCGCGAATACGATTACGTCGCCCGGATGGGCGGCGACGAGTTCGTCATCGTTCTACCCGGCCTCCCCGCTTCCTCGGCGTCGGCGCGGATCGAGGAATTCGATCGCGTCGCTGTGGAAGTCGGAATGCGAGTCTGCGGCGAGGAGATCCTGTCCCTCAGCGCCGGACTGGCCTTCCACCCCGAGGATGGCCGGCGCGCCGAGGATCTGCTGGCGGAAGCCGACCGCCGCATGTACAAGGAGAAGCAGGAGCGCAAGCGCGTGCGCTCGCTCTTCAACCTGGCCGGCCGGCAAACAGGCGTCTCAACGGTGATGGTGCAGTAGCGATGCGCCGGAATCCTCGCGTACCCTGCCGCCGCTAGAGGTCCTATATGACGTCCACCCGTTTAGACCCTTGCCGCCTGGACGCGGCGGCGCAATCGATCGTTGAGGCCTCGGGGGCACCCGGCTTGGCGGTGGCGGTCCGAGCCCCGGGCGGCGAATATCTTCAAGGCTATGGCTACGCGGATGTGGAGCGCGCCCAGCGGGTGACGCCGTCCACCCAATTCCGCATTGCCTCGCTTACCAAAACCTTCACCGCGACCGGGGTCGCGCTGCTGGTAGAAGAAGGCAAGCTTCACTGGGACGACCAGGTCGAGCGGCGCCTGCCCTTCTTCGAAATGGCGGACCGCGACGCCTGTGGCCGCCTCACTCTCCGCGACCTCTTGTGCCATCGCGCCGGTTTCGGCTGGCTGGATCCGCTCTGGTATAACTCGCCCTGGGACCGTTGCGCCGTGTTGCGCCGCGCCGGACGCGCGCCGCTCGAAGATGGTTTCCGGCGCGGTTTCCGCTACAGCAATATCGGCTTTATACTCGCCGGCGAAGTGGCCGGACGGGCGGCCGCCGCAACTTATGAAGAGTTCGTCCACCACAGGCTGCTCGCCCCTCTCGGCATGCGCGCCAGCGGTTTCGGTCTCGGGCCCGGAATGGCCGCCGGATACCAGCGGCAAGGGCGGCGCGACGTCGTGCCCGTACCGCCCGTCGCCGTCGACAAGGCCAACCCGGCGTGCGGCTTGCGGTCGTCGGCCAGGGACTTGGCGAAATGGCTGGGGCCGTTTGTGAATTACGGCTATGCGGACGGAAAACGGTTGATCGGGCCGGCCGCCTTGCGGGAACTGCTGACGCCCCACGTCGAGATCGGCCCCGACGAGGATGCGCGCGTCTGCTCGTACTTTCCGGCGACCCGGCGGCTCCACTATTGCCTGGGTTGGTTTCACTCCGACTACAGAGGCAGGACGCTGGTCTCCCACTCGGGTTCCTTGCCCGGCTATCGGGCCCACCTGGCTGTCCTCCCGGGGGAAGGCATCGGCATCGCCGCGGTAGCTAACCTGAGTCTCACCTGGGCGCCCGACGCCATGATCTACAGCGCCCTCGATCGACTCCTTGGCGAATCGCCGGTCGATTGGGCGGCCCACTTCGAGCAGACCCGCTCCCCATACTCCGACGCCGCCGCGGATCCCGATCCCTGCGCCGGCAGCCATCATCCGGATCCACAATCGTTCTGCGGCTCGTATTCGCACCCCGCGTACGGCGATCTCACCATCGGCCGCTCGGCCGGAACCTTGACCTTCGAGTGGACCAACTACCGAACGCGTATGCGCCCCACGGGAGACGACGGCTTCCTGCTGGCGGACCTGGGCTGCGCATTGCTCGCCGATAACCGCCAGGTCCGCTTCGTGCGCGGCGACGCGGGCGAGGTCGAGGGACTGTACTTCCTGGACGTCCGATTTCACCGCGTCACGGCGCCGGAACTCCCGGGCCGCTTTCCCGCGCTCGTTTCCCCTTGTTTCAGCCCGACCGGACAGTTCGTCCCCGCAAGCCAGGCGTAACCGGGCTGGTTGTCCGGTCGTCGTTGTCCGCTATATATCGCAACCTTCCTCGAATCAGTAGCTTGCCTGCGCTCGGCCGATGGCGCGACGCGTGCTCTTCTAACGGCGTCCGTGAGAACGAGCAGGACTTACCTAACAGGAAACCAAGTGCGCATGCGAATCATTCAAATCATGGGGCTGCTCGGCAGCCTCACGGTCACACTGTCCGCCGGTCCAAAGCTGGCCCGGGACCTGGAATCGATCGCGCCCTCGAAGGAGATCGACGTCATCATCCAGTTCACTGCCAAGGCCACCGATAAGCACAACCAGAAGGTTAGCAGCGAGGGCGGCCAGTTCAGGAAGAAGCTGGATCTGGTGAAAGGCGGCGTCTATCGCATCCCCGCCGGTCAACTCAGGAAATTGGCCGAAGACCCGGAGATCAGGCAGATCACGCCCGACCGCCAGGTGCAAGGCGCGCTCGACCATTCTCGCGGAGCGTCGGTGGCGACTATCGCCCAGTCTTACGGGTGGACCGGCGCCGGCGTGGGCGTTGCGGTCATCGACAGCGGTTATGTGGCCCACCCCGATATCGGCGCCCGCGTCGTCTACTCGGCAAGCTTTGTCGACAACAACTCGGTTGACCGCTATGGACACGGCACGCATGTGGCCGCCGCCATCGCCAGCACCGGGGGCGCGGCGCCTTTCATGAAGAAATACAAGGGGATTGCTCCGGGCGCTAATCTCGTTATCTTGAAGGCGCTGAATGCCGAGGGCCTGGGCTCCGACAGCGCCGTGATCGCCGCCATCGAGCGGGCCATCGCGCTGAAGGCCACCTATAATATCCGCGTGATGAACCTTTCGCTCGGCCGGCCGATCGTTGAGAGCTATGCGGACGACCCGCTGTGCCAGGCGGTCGAACGCGCCTGGGAGGCCGGCATCGTCGTGGTGGTCGCCGCGGGGAACGAGGGCCGAAACAACTCGGCAGGCAACGAGGGTTACGGCACCATTCTCTCTCCGGCCAACAACCCCCGCGTCATCACGGTCGGCGCGATGAAGGCGATGGATACCACTTCCCGTGGCGACGACCAGATCGCCAGCTACTCCTCGAAAGGCCCCAGCGCCATCGATCACGTGGCCAAGCCCGACCTCGTGGCCCCTGGAAACCGCGTCGTGGCGGCCATCAACGGAGCGTCCTACCTCGCAACCAACTATCCCGCCAATGCGGTCTCCGTGCCCGGCGCGACCGGTCCCTATTTCCGACTCAGCGGTACCAGCATGGCCACCCCGGTGGTCAGCGGCTCCGTCGCGCTGCTGCTGGAGAAAACGCCGTCGCTGACTCCCGACCAGGTAAAGGCGCGGCTGATGAAAACCGCGACGAAGAGTTTCCCGGCCTCCACGGTGGCCACCGATCCCGTCACCGGGCAGACCTTCACCAGTTACTATGACCTGTTTACCGTCGGCGCCGGCTACCTGGACATTTGGGCGGCGCTGAACAACGACGATCTCGCCACCGGCTCGGCCGCCTCGCCCGCAGCCGTCTACGACCCGCAGTCGAACACGGTTTCTCTCGTATTCCCGAACGGCGTGGTGTGGGGAACGGGCGTGGTTTGGGGTACCGGAGTGGTCTGGGGTACCGGCGTGGTTTGGGGTACCGGAGTCGTTTGGGGTACCGGAGTCGTTTGGGGTACCGGCGCCAACCCCGAAGGCACCGGCGTGGTCTGGGGTACCGGCGTGGTCTGGGGTACCGGCGTGGTCTGGGGTACCGGCGTCACGTGGGGTACCGGAATTGTATGGGGTACGTCATCCGTGGCGCTCCGCGGCGAGTGACGCGACGCTTCCAACCACGAGGTTCCTGAACGTGGCACTCCCTGTTATAGATTCCCGCGCTGGCCGGCGGCTCCGGCCAGGGGATAAGATCCTGCTCGCAGGCGGCGCCGGTCCTGGTGACCGGCGTCGCCTCACGGCGCAGCTCAGCCTGGAGGAAATCCGAATGGCAGCCGGCGACAACGAGATCGATCAACAACGGCACGACCAGCGACTGGTTTGGGATTCATCGTCTGCCGCCCCCGTATGGCAGGCAGGCGCGGTTTGGGGAGCGCTCGATGCCGCGCTCTCTGAAATGAACTGTTTCGCCAGCGATATTCGCGGCGTGATGGAAACGTTGGAAAGCGGGGCTCACACGAGCCCCGTTTTATTGCGTCGGCTGTCTCACCCCGCCATTGACGACCAGAAACCCGCTCGCCATCTGCTCCTCGAGAATCCTCGTCCACACCACGACGGCTTCACCCGATCCGAACGCGTGCGAGAATCGGACTCTTTCCCCTGCCGTGAGTTCGCGATCGGCGTGCAGGGCCCGAAAGCCGTGCGCCGAGACGTCCGTCAACTTTCCGTGAATTAGCCGCCGGAGTGGCGGCAGGGTCTCCAAGCTGACTTCACCTTCCGCGGCGAAGCGTTCTTCCCTTCTCCGGTCCGCACTCATCGGGCGCCTTCCAAAACCACCTCAGGCGACTCTTCGCCGGCCGGCGGAGGGCACGCGAGCGCTTCCCACTCCCGCAGTTTCCGCCGCAACGTGCGCGAGGAAATCCCCAGAATTCTCGCCGCTGCTTCCTGCCGCCCTCCCGCTTGCTTCAGCACGGTCAGGATCAGCCGCCGCTCGGTGCACGCCAGCAGGCCCTCTCCCGGGAACGGCTCGACGGATGCCAGATCCGACAAGCCCGCCAGATTCAACAGATCCCGCGTCTGCCGCACCTGCTCGACGACCGCTTCCAGAATCTCCGGCGGCAGATGGTCGGTTTGCAGCTCCTCCTCGTCCCCCTCTGCCGCGGCCGCCACCACGGTGTTCCGCAGCTCCCGAACGTTGCCCGGCCATTCGTAGCGGAGGAAGATATCCTTGACCGGCCCGGAGAACTCGGCCACAATGCCGTACTTCTCGCGGAACGTCTCCGCCAGCGGCAGAATATCCTCCGGCCGCTGCCGCAATGGCGGCACTTCCACCCGCAGTTGCGCCAGCCGGTGGTAAAGATCCTTCCGAAAGCGGCCCTCTTCCACCGCGCGGCCAAGGTCGGTGTTCGTCGCCGCCACAATTCGTACGTTGACTTTCGTTTTCTTGAGGCCGCCCAGCCGGAAAAACTCGCCGCAATCCAGCACCCGCAGCAGCTTCACCTGCATTCGCGAATCCAGTTCCCCGACTTCGTCCAGGAACAATGTACCGCCTTCGGCCAGTTCAAAGATTCCGGGTTTCCGCCCGTCGGCGCCGCTAAATGCGCCCTTTTCGTAGCCGAACAGCTCGCTTTCCACCAGGTGCTCGGGCAGCGCCGCGCAGTTAATGTCCACCCACGGCTTGCCGCTCCGCATGGAATAGTGATGCAGCGCCCTGGCGACAACCTCCTTGCCGACGCCGCATTCGCCCTGCACCAGGACGGCCGCCGGCGTCAAAGCCGCCCGCTGCACCCGCTCCAGCACCGCCTTCATGACGGGGCTGGCGAACACCGCGGTCATGCCGAGGAAATCGTACGTCTCGACCGGACCGTTCATCTATCCCGGCCACAGTGTAACCGAGATGCGTCTGCCGAACACTCGGTTAACACCCCGACCCACCCAGGGCAAAACGCCTGAGGCCGGCTAGGGCGCCTCGACGTTCCCCTCTCAGAGCCTTGCCCGTCGTTTCCGGCGCCATTTCGCGCGCCGTTCGCCGGGGGATTTCCACAGTTTCTTCACAAGATTGTAATGGACCTTTTTGAATAGTACTGGTACAATCGAATAACAGCCGAAACGGCAGAACGCCGAACAGCAACTCCTCCTAAGCGTTCGCGGTTCTCAAGTGCGTGGGTGTATCTTGCCGGCGAAGCAGGTTGGACGGGAGGTAGTGCGCAATGAGCAATAATCCATTCGGAGACGGGGATGCCCGCCGCGCAGTCGCCGCTATGTTGGCCAGTTCATCGGAATACGACCACTTGTACTTCGACCACCTGTTTAGCCGCACGAACTGGAACCTGTTTCATGCTCACAACACGTCGGAAGCCATCGAAACGCTCGCCAGCGACGTGATTCCCGTCGTGGTCGCCGACGAACGAGTCGAACCGGGTGGGTGGAGGGCGTTGCTCGATGTGATGCAGAACTCGAAATATTCGCCTAAACTCATTGTTTCGTCTATGCTTACCGTGGACGGCCTGTGGGGCGACGTGCTGAACATGGGCGGGTATGACGTGCTGGCGCGGCCTTTTGACGCCGACGAGGTCCTGCACTCCATCGGCTCCGCCTGGCTGTCCTGGAAGCACGACCTCGAACACGCCAGACCCGTGCCTCGGCCTGGGCCCGCCGCGGAAACGACGCCCGGACGCCTGAGCGGGAACCTCATCTGGCGCGCCGTGTCAGGTTAGCGCGGGCCGCCCTGCCCGGCTTTTCCCTTCCGCAACTTACGTGTAATTCCGCGTTTCGGCTTGCGAATATACTTGGTAACCTCGAATTGAAGGTTCGAATTACCGAGGATCGCCACCGGACGGCCGTGGCCTATCCATCCGACGCCGAAACGTCGCTACGCCTCCGGCCGGCGCGATTCCGAGGAGGAAGACGCCCTTGGCCACATCGATCTCCGCCGGCCCGGACGAGCGGGTCGCCACGGCGCTGTTGGTCAGTCCCCACCGGGACGATCACTTCTACTTTGACGCCCTATTCAGCCGCACGAACTGGCAACTCCATCACGCCTACACCAGCGACGACGCCTTGGCCATGCTCGACGCGGGACTGGCGCCCGTGATCATCGTCGATGAGAAACTCGACGGCGAGGCCTGGGACGCCCTTCTCGAAGCCATCCGCCGGTCCCCGGCTTCGCCGAAGTTGCTGGTGACCTCCCTGCTCGGCGGGCCCTCCAGCCACTCGCTTGACGAAGGCGCCTATGACATTCTCGCCCGGCCCATGGTCCAAGCGGAGGTTTTGCACTCCATCAGCATGGCCTGGCTGGCCTGGAAGTGCGAGCGATACGCGGGACCCAGCCCGCTGCGTCCGCCTCAGGTCACGGCGACGCCCGCCGCGGCCAGCGCCACAAACACGATCGAGTAGACGATCTCGAGAATACCGATTCGGCGCAAGGACAAGGTCCGGGCGGGTCGCGCCAGCTCCCAGAAAGCTCGCGCGATCACCGGCGCGTAGGCCAGCGGCACCCAGACGCCAAACCGCTCCGAAGCGGTGACCCCCAGCGCGAGCGCCGCCAAGCCGATGTGGTAAGCGAAGCACAACCGCCGCATGCGATCCCATTCCGGCGTTTGGCCCGCGTGCGCCGTTAGTACGCGCAGCTTCACGTAAAACACGCTGCTGCCGAAGTAGAGCCCGCTCAGAAGCCAGAGCCATAGCGCCACGCTGCTCCACTCCCCGCGGCCCGCGCAGAAGGCCGCCGGCGCCGTCAGCGTCAGCCCCGCGATCCCGATCAGTTCCGTCGCCAGCGTGCGCTCCTCCCGTTTCACGGCCTGTTGCGAGTTCCAGGCCAGGAGCGCGGCGGAGATACCTCCTAACGCCAGCATTCCGTAGAGCCGCTCGAATACCACCAGCGGCGCTCCGACCGCCGCGGCCAGCGCGAAATACGCCAGCGCCAGGCGTCCCGCGTTGTCCGGGTCGCGCCCACGTACCCGCGCCCGCCGCCATGCCAGCGCGGGCTCGCGCCCCACGAAAACGAAGGTGGCCGCCAGCGCCAGCAACGCGATCCGCCCCGCGCCCTCGCCGGCCGCCAGCGCGCCTAACACGAGCGGCGCGTACAGCATGCCCCAGGCGCCGTGCTCCTTGGGTAGCCGTAACCTCGTGCGCCACCGCATCGGCCGGTTATGTGGGCCGCCCGTTCTCCGCCGGCGGCCGGGATGAACGCCTCATCCCCACCACGTCTCGCCCGCGGCCAGGTGAGCCTTCACGACGTCCGGGTTCAGCTCGATCCCAAGGCCTGGCTTGACCGGGACCTCGATGAACCCGTTCTTGATCGCCGGCCCGTCCCGCAGGATCACATCGTCCATCCAGTCGCCTTTGCCGACCACCGTTTCGCACGCCATGTAGTCGCGGATCGAGGAGGCCCACTGCACGGTGGCCATCGTATTGACGATGCTTCCGGTGTTGTGATTCGCCATCGGCAGGAAGAACAGGTCCGCCAGGTCCGCCATCCGCTTCGTCTCGAGAAATCCTCCGGAATTCCGCAGGTCCGGATGCAGAATGTCGCATCCGTGATTCAGGACGAACGGCAGCGCCTCGGCTCGCCGCATCCAGTTCTCGCCCGTTTGTATTGGAACGTTCGAGGCGGCGGTGAGGCGCGGCCAGCTATCGGAGTACGCCACCGGGAGCGGGTCTTCCAGCCAGAGCGGCCGCGCCGGTTCCACCGCTTGGGCCAGTTGGATCGACGTGCGCAGGTCGTACTCCCAGTGGCAATGCACCATGAGGTCGTGGTCCCAGCCGATGGCCTCGCGACAGTTCTCGTAACTCTGGCGGATCTGCGTCAGTTCCTTGGTCGAGAGCTGCCGGTTCGAGAGGTCGCGTCCGGGGTCTTCGGCCGGGTCCGTGTGATCCGGCCCGAATTTGTGCGCTGTGAAGCCGCTCGGATGCGCCTTGGCCTTCTCGGCCCACTCGCGGCACGAGGCCTTGTCCAGCATGTTCCTCGGCCGCGCGTGATCGTACATCCGGACCTTGTCCCGGAACCGGCCGCCCAGCAGCGTTGACGCGGGTTGGTTGAGGATCTTGCCCGCCAGGTCCCACAGCGCCATCTCGACGCCGCTCACCGCCCGCATCAGCGCGTGCGCCGAACCGTCCGTGCGCGTCCCCAGCTTGGTGTAGATCGCGTCGATCTCCAGCGGATCCTTTCCGATCAGCTCGGGCTTGACCACGTGGATCTGCTCCTTCACCCCTGCCCCGGGAGAGCCGTACGCTTCGCCGATGCCGTACAGCCCGGAGTCGCTTTCGATCTTCACCAGCGTGTACGTGCGCGGTCCCTGGAAAACCATGGTCTTGACATCGCGTATCCGGACCTTGCCCTTGTCCGGCGCCGCCAGCAGGTGGTACTTCGCGAGAAACGAAGCCCCCGCCACGGACTGAACAAATGCGCGCCGCGATAGAGTCCCCATGGATTGCATCGTAGGCTAACCGCTCTCCGTTGTCCACTGGCGGGGCATGGCAAACTCGGAAATGGAGGTTCGCCCGATGACACACGACGCTTCTTTGCGCGACCACCTGCTTCAGCTTCTCCACGGCGGCCACGCCCACGTCCGGTTCGACGATGTCGTCAACGGCTTTCCGCTCGACCGGATCGGAATTCGCCCGCCGCCCGCGCCCCACTCCGCATGGGAACTCCTCGAACACATCCGCATCGCGCAGAACGACATCCTCCGTTTTTCCAAGGAGGCCGACTATGTCTCGCCGGATTGGCCCGAAGGCTACTGGCCCGCGGCGCCCGCGCCTGGCGATGCCGAAGCCTGGACCCGTTCCGTCGCCGCCTTCCGAAGCGATCGGGCCGAATTCGAGGGCTTGATCTCCGACCCTGCGCGAGACCTGTTCCAGCCGTTCTCGTGGGGAGACGGCCAAACCTTGCTCCGCGAAGCGCTGCTCATCGCCGATCACAACGCCTATCACCTTGGCCAGCTCATGCTGCTGAAGCGGCTCGTCGGGGCCGCTTGAACCCTCCCGAGCGGGGCAACGGCGCCTGACGCCGGATGGTTTCCATTAGATCAGAACGCCGCGCGCCGGCCCAAGAAGGCCAGGGAGCCAGGGGAGTTCCCCATTTGACACGGCCCGGCGCCGGGAATTAGACTCCACTGAGTCGCGCGATGGCCGATAGGCTGCTGGAGCGCGTCGGTCCACAATTCTCCCATGAAACGTTCCGCCCAGCCGTGTGTCTCTGCTGATAGGCCTGTTGTGGCGAGCCCTTCTCAAGCTGACTCCGGTAAACGTACGTGAACCTGAAACCGATGCGCCTGTCGCTGCATCCGGCGCGCCGCCGCGCCTGCGCGCTTTGGATGCTCCCGATCCTGCTCCTGATGCCCGCCCGCGGCGTTGAGCCTGGCGCGGACCCCCAGGGTGACCAGCCCAGCCCGGCGGCTCTCAAGACGCTGAGCATCGAGCAACTGGCGCAACTCGAAGTAACCACCGTCGCCAAGGAGCGTCGCCCGGCCTTTCGCACCCCGGCCGCTGTCTTTGTGATCACCCGGGAGGACATCCGCCGCTCCGGCATCAACAACCTGCCGAACCTCCTCCGCCTCGCGCCCGGCGTCGAGGTCGCCCAGATCGATTCCGTCAAGTGGGCCATCGGCATACGCGGTTTTCAGGGCCGCCTTTCCCGAGCCGTGCTGGTCCTGATCGACGGCCGCACCGTCTATACCCCGCTGTTCGCCGGCGTCTACTGGGAGGTTCAGGACACGCTCATCGAGGACATCGAGCGGATCGAGGTCGTCCGCGGACCCGGCGGCACCGTCTGGGGTTCAAACGCCGTTAACGGCGTCATCAATATCATCACGCGGAACGCCAAGGATACCCGCGGCGCGTTGATCACCGCCGGCGGCGGGAATGTCGAACAGGGCACCCTCAAGTGGCGTTACGGCGCCGGCAGCGACAAGCTCGCTTTCCGGGTCTTTGGCAAAGGCTACACGCGCGGCCCCCAGTTTCACTCCGACGGGAGGAACTTCGATGATTCGCGGCGCGGCCACCTCGGCTTCCGCCTGGATTGGGATACCAGTGAACGCGACGCCGTAACGCTCCAGGGGGACGCTTACGGCATGATCGCCGGTCAGAACCTGAACATCAGTACGTTTTCTCCGCCCGCGTTCTCCCGGCTCGATGCCAACGCCTACCTATACGGGCAGAACCTGCTCGGCGGCTGGCGGCGCACGCTGCGCTCGGGATCGTCCATCGAGGTCCGCGCCTTCTTTGACCGCACCGACCGGCAGGACCTCAATTTTCGCGAGGTCCGCAACACGTACGATGTCGACCTGGTTTACCGCATCCCGACAGCTCGCCACATTTTCACTTGGGGCGGCGGCGCGCGGGTCAGTCCCGCCCGCTTTTTCCAGGTTGTCGAAACCGTCAACTTCATCCCACACGAGCAAACTTACAACCTGTTTAGCGGTTTCCTGGAGGACGAGATCGCGCTGATTCCGGACCGGCTCGCCTTCACCGTCGGCGCCAAGCTCGAGCACAACAGCTTCAGCGGCTTTGAAATCCAGCCCAGCGGGCAGCTTGCCTGGACGCCGAACGAGCGGAACACGATTTGGGCGGCTATCACTCGCGCCGTTCGCACCCCCTCGCGGGTCGAAGACGGGTTCAGCTTCTCCGCGCTCGCCGAGCCGAGCATCCCTCTATATCTCCGCCTGGTCGGCGACGGGGAATTTACGCCCGAGCAGTTCCTGGGCACGGAACTCGGCTACCGGCGGTATTTCGCCAGGAGCGGGTTCATCAGCGTCGCCACCTTTTACAACTGGCACGACGACCTGCTGAGCGTCGAAAGCCGGCCGTTTATGGCTGAAACGTCTCCGCCTCCCCCGCGGCTCGTTCTGCCGTTGCTGCTCCGCAACGGCGTACAGGCGCGCACCGGAGGAGCGGAAGTCGCCACCCTGTGGGATCTGCGACCGTGGTGGCGCGTGAGCGGCTCTTACTCCTCGCTGTTGCTGAACGCGCGCAACAAACCGTTCAGCAATGACGCATCCACGGTCCGGCAACTCGAAGGCGACACGCCGATCCACAAGGTGGTGGCCGTTTCCAGTTTCACCCTACCCGGAAACGGTGAAATCGATTTGTTCTTTCGCCACGTCAGCGCCGTGCCAAACCAGCGGGTTCCGGCGTATTCCACCGGCGACGCCCGCTTCGGATGGCGCCTCACGCCCCGGCTGGAGCTGTCGATCGTCGGAAGGAACCTCCTGCAGCCGTATCATTTTGAGTATGGAGGCAACCCCGGACCCCTCGTCGGAATCCGGCGCGCTGTGTTCGGACGACTGACATGGAGCGAATGAAAGGGGCGGGCCGGATGGCGCGATTCGGAGGGGCTCGCCCGCTGCAAGGAGGGCGCTCGAAAGGGTGACGCCGCCCCCCAAGTCGCCGCGCCGGAGCTGCCTCTACTCTTGGGCCAGCGCGCCGCGCGCCGCCGGAATCCTACTGTGCCTGTCCGCCTGCATACCGGCCTTCTCGGCATCTCAACGCGCGCCCGAGCCGCCGCCCGAATACCACGTCAAAGCCGCGTTCCTGCTGAATTTCACCCGGTTCGTCGAATGGCCGCCGGAGGCGTTTCCAAACGACGAATCGCCTTTCGGCGTCTGCGTCGCCGGCAACGATCCGTTCGGCGGCGTTCTGGATGCCATCTTTGAGGGGGAAACCGCAAACTCCCGGCCCGTGGCGATCCATAGGATAAAAGGAGAGGTTCCCAAAGCGTGCCATCTATTGTTCATCGGCGCGTCCGAGAACCATCCCGGCGGCCTGCTGGCCGGGTTGCCGCCCGGCGTTCTGACGATCGGCGAGGAAGAGCCGTTTATTCGCGCCGGCGGCGTGATTGCCTTTGTCGTCGAGAAGCGGCGCGTGCGTTTTGACATCAACCAGACCGCCGCGCGAAAGGCGGCGCTGAAGATCAGTTCCCGATTGCTGAGTATCGCGAGGACCGTTGAGTAATACCGAGATCCAAACGGGAGAGCAACCGCCCGGAGGCGCCTTCCGGGACATGCCGATCAAGCGCAAGCTGATGGTGATCGTCATGGCCACCACCACGGCTGCCCTGATCGTCGCCGGCGCGGGCGTGGTGTGGTTCGATTCCCTCGTTTTTCGAGACTATTTGCAGCGCGATCTCTCGGTTCTGGGCCGCATCATCGCCGACGCCAGCGCCGCCGCGCTCGCCTTCGACGATCCGAAAACCGCGGCGGAAACGCTCGCCGCGCTCCAGGCGCGAACTCATCTGCGCTCGGCTTGCATCTACCGCATCGAAGGGCCGCTCTTCGCTTCGTACGCGCGGTCTGGCGAAGCGGTGAAGTGTCCCCAAGCTGCCCCAGCGGACCGAGTTCGCTGGACCCCCGACGAGCTTATGGTCGCCCGCACGATCCGGCTTCAGGACCGCGAACTGGGAACCCTGGCTTTCTTCTACGATCTGGACGAGATCGGTCGCCGCCGGAATTCGTACAGCGCCATCGTCCTGTGCGTCCTCGTGGCCTCGGGCTTTCTCGCCTTCCTGCTCTCGTCCAGACTGCGCGCGGTGATCGCGACGCCGATCGCGCAACTGGTGAACGCCACCTCCGCCGTCTCCAGGACGAAGGATTACTCCATCCGAGCGCGAAAGCTTTCCGCCGACGAGCTGGGCGTCCTGGCGGATGCCGTCAATGACATGCTGGCCGGCATCCAGTCGCGGGACCGCGAACTTCGCGAGGCGCTCGCCGACCGGGAGCAGGCCCTCAACGACGCTCGCAATGCGCGCGATTCGCTCGCCACCACCCTTGCCAGCATCGGCGACGCCGTCATCTCCACCGATGCGGAGGGCCGGATATTGTTTCTCAATCCCGTCGCCGAGTCGTTGATGCGCTGGCCGGCCGCCGAGGCGGTCGGAAAGCCGATCGAGGACGTTTTCCGCATCGTAAACGAATATACCCGCGAAACCGTCGAGAGTCCGGTGCGCCGCGTCCTGCGCGAGGGCGCCATCGTGGGGCTGGCCAACAGCACCATGCTGCTCGCTCGCGATGGAACCGAAATCCCCATCGACGACAGCGGGGCCCCGATCCGCGATCGCGACGGAACGATTCTCGGCACGGTGCTCGTGTTTCGCGACGTCACCGCCCGCCGCCGCGCTGAGGAGACCAGCCACCTGCTTGCGGCCATCGTCGAGTCTTCCGACGAGGCGATTATCAGCGCCAACCTCAATGGCATCGTCATGAGCTGGAATCGGGGCGCCGAGAGAATCTTCGGATACTCGGCCGAAGAGATGATCGGCCGATCGATCTCGGTGATGGCGCCGCCGGGCCGGGTTGACGAAATGATCGCGATTCTGGCCAGGATCAGGAGCGGCGAGCGGATCGAGGAACTGCAGACGTTGCGCCGCGCCCGCCATGGCGGTCTCGTCAATGTTTCACTGACCGTGTCTCCGCTTCGCGACGCCTCCGGCGCCGTCGTCGGCGTCTCAAAGATCGCCCGCGACATCACCGAACGCGTCCGCTCGGCCGAGCGCCTTGCCCTTCTGAACGCGGACCTCCAACGTTCCAATCAGCGCCTGGCCAGTTCCAACGAGGATC
The DNA here is from genome assembly GCA_026129905.1 of Bryobacteraceae bacterium. Classification (GTDB taxonomy): domain Bacteria; phylum Acidobacteriota; class Terriglobia; order Bryobacterales; family Bryobacteraceae; genus JAHCHE01. The sequence goes on from JAHCHE010000014.1 coordinate 41,959, forward strand.
TCGAACGGTTCGCCTTCATCGCCAGCCACGACCTTCAGGAGCCTCTCCGGATGATTACCACGTATTCCCAGCTCCTGGCGCGCAACTATCCCGACGCCCTCGATGGCAATGCCGGAATGTGCGTGCGGAACATCATGGAAAGCGCGCAACGGATGCGGGAACTGATCGCCGATCTGCTGGCCTACACGGAAATTACCGCGCGCCAGGACGAGCCGGTCGAAGCCGTCGACCTGAACGGCGTTGTCGAAAAAGCCATGCAGAACCTCAAGGCTTCCATCGACGAGACGGGCGCCGTCGTCACCTGCGATCCGCTGCCCAGCCTGACCGCCCGCGAAGCGCATTTCCTCCCGCTCTTTCAAAACCTCATCGGCAATGCGATCAAGTATCGCGGCGAGCAGCCGCCGCGCATCCATATATCGGCGCGCGATGTCGAGGGCCAGCTTCAGTTCAGCGTGAAGGACAATGGCATCGGCATCGATCCGCAGTATCACGAGCGGATCTTTGTCGCCTTCAAAAGGCTGCATGGCAAGAAGATTCCGGGCACCGGCATCGGACTCGCCATTTGCCAGCGGGTGCTCGAGCGTTATGGCGGGCGGATCTGGGTCGAGTCCCAGGTGGGCGAAGGCGCGACGTTCCTGTTCACGTTGCCGGATATGGCCGCGCAGAAGGCGCGGAGGGCTTGAGCCAACATGAGCGAACAGGACGCGCCGCAACGGCACAAGATCCTGGTGATCGAAGACAATCCAGGCGACGTCGAGTTGCTCCGGCTGGCCCTCGCCGGCGCCGGGCTCGATTGCGAGCTCACGGTGATCGACGACGGCGGCGACGCGCTTACCTTTGCGGCTTCCAGCGCCGTCCCCTTCGATCTCGCCGTCCTCGACCTCAACCTCCCGAAAAACGACGGCCTGGAGATCCTCGAGGCGATGCGGGCCAACCCCGTTCTCTCGGATATGCCGGTGGCGCTGCTCAGCTCCTCGTCCTCGCCCCGTGAACAAGCGCGGCTGGAGGCGTTTCGCATCGGACGCTACCTCACCAAGCCGTCGGACCTGGACGCCTATCTGCAGATCGGGGCCGTGCTGAAACAGATGCTGACCGAGCGGGGTCCCTCCGTGAACAGCGCGTCCGGCGCACCCACCGGTCAGGCGCGAAACTTGTCGCGGCAACTCTCCGAGCAGAAATAGAAGTCTCTACCGTCGATCGTCTTGCGGACACGCGTCGCCGTCGAGACGTAGATGCCGCACACCGGGTCCTGCCGCAGTTCCCCGCCTTCCGGCGGCGCGCCTCCGCGAGCCTTATCCGGAACGTCGGGCTGGAACAGTTCCGCCACCCCTTTGCCGATGAGACCGATCGCCGCCCGAATGAAGGTAATCAGGAAGATGGCGATAATCAGGTAGAGGAAGGTGCGTACCATGGACCCGGGGCGCCCGCGGCGGGGCGCCCGTTCGCCTGCCTTGTATCAGGCTATTTCTTCTTGGCCGGCGCCGGCTTCTTGGCGTCGGGGTTTACATACTGCGTCTGAACCGTTGCTTCCAGCGTCTGGAGCATCCCCTGGGCCGATGCGGCGAACGCGCCGTTGGGCTCCAGTTGCAGGTACTTCTGAAACGCCTCTTTGGTACCTTCCGGCGGCACAATCTGGCCGTCTGGGGTCGTGGTAGCCTTCGACACCAGGTACATGCCGTACTGATATTGCGCCGGAGCGTAGTTCGGGTCGGCTTCAATCGCCTTCTTGAACGCCTCGCCCGAAGCTTCGAGCTGGTTCGTATTTACGAGCACCGCGCCCAGGTTGTAGAAGTACTTGCCCGCGCCAGCCGGATCGAGCGATGCCGCTTTTTCCAGTTGGGCCTGCGCCTCCTCGTTCTTCTTGGCCTTAGCCAGCGCCAGGCCGTAGTTATTGTGGTAGGCCGGCTCCTCCGGCTTCATCGAGACCACCTTGGCGTATGCTTCCAGTCCCTGCTCCATCGCCGCGTCGCGCTCGGGACCCGTCTTGGCGTCGGCCAGGCTCATGTAGGACTCGCCGAGGTTGGCGTAGATGACGTGCTGCGTCGCATCGAGTTCCGTCGCTTTCTTGAACGCATCGATGGCGGCGTCCCATTGTTTGGCCTGCTTGGCGGCCATGCCCGCGTTGAAGGCATCGTTGAGCGCCTTGTTCTTCTTCATCGCCTCCGAGCGTTCCTGCATCTGCTTCTCGATGGCTTCGCGCTGTTCCTTCGACAACCCGCGCATCTGGTCGTCGCTCAACTGTCCCGTTTGCGCCGCCGCCTGCAACGCTTCCTGCCGCTTCCGCACCTCCGCGAGGTTGAAGTTCACCGGGGTGGGATCGCCAAGCCCTACGCGCACTCCCTTGACGGCGTCCAGCATCTTGCCGTCCACTTCCACCATCACATTGTACGTGCCTAGGGGCAGGCCGGCATGGAAGTAGCGGCCTTTCTTGTTGCTTTTAACTTTGTAGTTTCCTCTGATGTCCACGCGTTCGATCTTCACCAGCGCGTCCTTCAGAGGGCCGCCTTCCGGTGCGATGATCTCTCCTTCGATCGCCCCGGTCTGCGCCTTCGCACCCGGCGCAAGCAGCAGGGCAAAAGCCGCTGCGACAGCGAGCATTCGCGCCATTGCCAGCATAAGATTAAAACCTCCACGTATGGCGTATTTGTTCCACCTACAGCATACTATAACGCTCCGGCAACGGGGTAGGCGCCCGGTTCACGGCGCGGCTACGCTCGCCGCGAACGGCGGAGGGCGCTCCGTTGTCCAGGCCCTTGCGGGGAAAGTTCGATCACCGGGATCAGGGACTGTCCGGGGCCGGCCGGCCCCGGCGCCGCGTGGGCCGCAAGTTCGAGATTCAGCGTGGCGACGAACTCCTCGAACTGCTTTTGCATTTCCTCCATCTTTTCCCGCATATTGAGGATGATTTCCACGCCCGCCAGGTTCACGCCCAGGTCGCGGGTCAGCTTCAGGATCACCTCCAGCCGCTCCAGGTCGGCATCCGTGTACAGTCGCGTGTTCCCATCGCTCCGCGACGGCTTCAGCAGCCCCTCGCGCTCATAGAGCCGGAGCGTCTGTGGATGAATGCCGTATTCTTCGGAGACGGCCGAGATCATGTAGGCGGCTTTCTTCCTGGATTTGCGCATGTCACACCTTGGTCCACACGTCGGCGCGAGGATCTTCCGGGTGCAGGTCGGCCAGTTCGCGCAGTAGCTGCCGGGTACGTTCGTCGCGGGCGGGCGGGGACTGAACCGCCACTTCGACAATCTGGTCGCCGCGCACGCCCTTGCGGCTGTTCATCACGCCTTTTTCGCGAAGGCGGAATTTCTGCCCGTTGTGGGTTCCCTGCGGGATCTTCAGGAGGCTCTTGCCGTCGATGGTGGGCACATCGATCTTAGCCCCAAGGGAAGCCTCCCAAACGGAAATCGGGACGCGCGTCTTAATGTCGTCGCCGTCCCGCTCGAAATATTCGTGCGGGTCGACGCGCACCGTGATGTACAGGTCGCCGGCGGGAGCGCCCATCGAACCGGCGTTGCCCTTGCCGGGCACGCGCAGACGCGAACCGGACGACACCCCCGGAGGAATCCGCACCTCGACGGTCTCCGATCGGGAGATCCGCCCATCGCCGTGACAGGTAGGGCAGGCATTTCTGAGCTCGCCGGTTCCCTCGCAGCGAGGGCAGGTCATGTTGAAGCGCATGGCGCCGGCGACTTGGGTAACAGTCCCTGTTCCCTTGCACTCCGGACACTGCGCCCGGCTTTTCCCGGCCGACCCCGTCCCGCCGCATACGTCGCAGGCATCCTGGCGGTTGATCTTCAGCCGAACCTGCGTTCCGCGAATGGCCTGCCAGAAGTCGACATTCAGAGCATATTCCAGATCGGCGCCTTTTTCCGGTTGCGTCTGCGGCGGGCGGCGCCCTCCGCGCCCGAAAAACTGGCTGAACAGGTCCGAGAAACTCCCGCCCGCCGCCGAGGTGAAGGGGGACTCCGCGCCGGGGCCACGGTTGGCGCCGCGCGGCGGGTAATCCGTGAAATCGAACCCGCCGAAATCGAATCCGGCATGGGGACCGCCGCGGAAACCTCCCGCCGCCTCCTCAGGATTCACCTTGTCGGAATAGAAGCCGAACTGGTCGTACATCTTCCGCTTCTTGGCGTCGCTCAGGATGTCATAGGCTTCCTGAACCTGCTTGAAGCGTTCCTCCGCGGCTTTGTCGCCGGGATTCAGGTCCGGGTGGAACTTGCGCGCAAGCCGGCGGTACGCCTTCCGGATCTCCTCCGCTTCGGCGCCCCGTTTCAGTCCCAGCGTTTGGTAGTAATCCTGCGCCATAGATGGACTCTGGGGCGGGCCGGGCCCGCCCGCGGTTAGAATGCAGACGACGCCTTATGCCTTCTTGGCGTCCTCGTCGTCGACGAACTCGGCGTCGACCACCGTGTCCTTGCCGTCCGTAGGCTTCTGGCCGGGCGGAGGAGGCTCCTGCTGGCCTCCGGGCCCTGCCGTGGTCTTGTACATGGCCTCGGCGAGCTTGTGCGAAGCGCTGGTCAGCTTGTCCATCGAGGCCCGGATATGGTCGGTCCCGCCGGCGGCGATCGCCTTCTTCGTGTCCTCGACAGCGTCCTCGACCTGTTTGGCTTCGGCCGCGCCGATTTTGTCGCGATGCTCGCGCAGCATCTTTTCGATGTTGTAGACCATCGCGTCGGCCTGGTTCTTGATTTCGATCTCTTCTTTCTTCTTCCGGTCGTCGGCCGAGTGCGATTCGGCGTCCTTGGCCATCTTGTCCACTTCGTCCTTGCTCAAGCCGGACGAGGAGGTGATGGTGATCTTCTGCTCGTTCTGCGTCGCGCGGTCCTTGGCGGTCACGTTGAGAATGCCGTTAGCGTCGATATCGAAGGTCACCTCGATCTGCGGGACGCCGCGCGGCGCCGGCGGGATGCCGACCAACTGGAAGACGCCCAGCAGGCGATTGTCCGAGGCCATCGCGCGCTCGCCCTGGAAGACCTTGATCTCCACCGACGTCTGGCTGTCCGCCGCGGTGGAGAAGACCTCGCTCTTGCGGGTCGGAATGGTGGTGTTGCGGTCGATGAGCTTGGTGAACACGCCGCCCAGCGTCTCGATGCCGAGCGAGAGCGGGGTGACGTCAAGCAGCAGGACGTCCTTTACCTCGCCGCCCAGGACGCCGCCCTGCACCGCGGCGCCGACGGCAACCACCTCGTCCGGATTGACGCTTTTGTTGGGCTCCTTGCCGAACAGGTTGCGCACGATCTGCTGCACCTTCGGAATGCGCGTGGAGCCGCCGACCAGAACCACCTCGTCGATGTCGCCGGGCGTCATGTTGGCGTCCGAGAGGGCCTGTTTGCAGGGGCCGACCGAGCGCTGGAGGATATCGTCCACCATCTGCTCGAAGCGGGCGCGGGTCAGCTTCATGACCAGGTGCTTGGGGCCGCTGGCGTCGGCGGTGATAAAGGGCAGGTTGATTTCGGTCTCGAGCAGCGTCGATAGCTCGATCTTCGCTTTCTCGGCGGCTTCCTTGAGCCGCTGTAGGGCCATCTGGTCGCGCGAGAGGTCGATGCCCTGCTCTTTCTTGAATTCGTCGATGATCCAGTCCATCAGCCGCTGGTCGATGTTATCGCCGCCCAGGTGGGTGTCGCCGTTGGTCGACTTCACCTCGACGACGCCTTCGCCTACTTCGAGAATCGAGATATCGAACGTGCCGCCGCCGAAATCGTAGACGGCGATGGTCTGGTCCTTCTTCTTGTCGAGGCCGTAGGCGAGCGCGGCGGCGGTCGGCTCGTTGATGATGCGCATCACCTCGAGCCCGGCGATTTGCCCGGCGTCCTTGGTAGCTTGCCGCTGCGAGTCGTTGAAGTAGGCGGGAACCGTAATCACCGCCTTGGTCACCTTTTCACCGAGGTAGGCTTCGGCGGCTTCCTTCAGCTTTCCGAGGATCATCGCCGAGATCTCCGGCGGCGACTGCACCTTGCCTCCGGCCGAGATGCGCGCGTCGTTGTTATCTCCGCGGACGACCTTGTAGGGAACCATCTTGGTCTCTTCCGGCACTTCGTCCAGGCGCCGTCCCATGAACCGCTTGATGGAATAGACGGTGTTCTCGGGGTTGGTGACGGATTGGCGCTTGGCCACCTGGCCGACCAGACGGTCTCCGCTTTTCGCGAAACCCACAACCGACGGCGTCGTGCGGCCGCCCTCCTGATTGGGGATCACCACGGGCTGGCCGCCTTCCATGACGGCGACCACCGAGTTGGTGGTTCCGAGATCGATCCCGATAATCTTACTCATAAAGCTTTCCAGACCTCCGTAACGAACAGCCTCAAGGCGAGGCTGAAGAACTTCGGATGGGCGAGACCCACATCCTTAGCACAATTTTATTATCAAACTTTAGTCAGTTGTTGTCAAGGAAATTAGCGGGGCGGCTGCTGGCCTCTCCTTTGGGCCGCTGCGTGACCGAAGCCGTCAGGGACCCTGGCGCGCCCGGTTCAGATCCAGAAAGATCTTGCGATGCCTGGCGGCATCGCCGTCGCGTCCGGAGCGGCCGTAGGCAGTTGCAAGCTGGAAGTGCGCGTCGGGGTTGGTGGGGGCGAGTTTCACCGCCTTCTCGAGGTGGAGCACGGCTTCCTTCAGGCGGTTGGCATCGAGCAGGAGCCGGCCGTAGACGGTTTGGGCCGAGAAATCCTCGGGCGCCAGCGCGGCGGCCTCCTTGGCGTAGGGGAGACCGGCCTCGGCCTCGCCCCTCTGAAGGTATTCGTAAGCGATGCGGAGGCGTGCTTGGACATGTTTGGGGGAGATCTCCAGTTCCTTGCGGAACTCCGCCATGGCCTCGTCCGACTGCCGAAGAGACAGCACGTAGCCCCTCAGGTAGTGGACGTTCGGCTGGCGCGGATATAACGCGGCAAGCGTGTTCACCGCCTTGAGCGCATCGTCGAGGCGGTTCGCCCACGCATCGACCGCGGCGCGGCCGGCAAGGAGGATCTTCTCCTTCTCGGTAGCGGGCGCTTCGGCGGGCAGCAGCGACAGGCGGAGGGCGCTGAGGCCGGCTAATTCAACAAGGATCGGCTCGGAGGACCCGTCACGCGCCATGTCGGCGAGCAGATCGCTGGCCAGCTCGAACTGGCCGATCTTGTTCGCGAGCATGAGGTAGTGGCGGTGCGCGACTTTTTCGAGCTCCGAGCCGGCGGGGATGCCTTTCTGACGGCCGAGGACGATATGCGCGAAAGCTGTTTCGTACTTGCCGCTACGGAACTCGCACAGGCCGAGCACGGTAAGACCGCCTCCATGCTCCGGGTTCTGTTCGACCAGGCGCGCGAAGGCCGTTTCCGCCTCAGCGTAGCGGTTGAGATCGAAATAGTTCAGGCCCTGGTACCACCAGGATTCCGGGTCCAGCGGCCGCTGTGAAAGGGCCTTGCGGTAAAGGTCGATCGACTCCTGGAGGCGGCCCGCCTCACGCGCGGCGAGCGCTTTACGGGCAAGATCCGCCGGGGGAGGCTGAGCGGCGGAGAGCAGGATGGCGCTAAACAGGAGTGACCCGAACTTCAGCCACATCAATCAAGATAACAGAAGGGACGGGGGTTGCCGCCCGTCCTTGGAGTTTGCAGGTTTCCGAGGAGGTGGGGCGAGCGTCCACGAGGGGCCGGGGCTACGCGGCGGTATGCGGCTCGTAGCGCTCGACCCGAATGGCTTTCGCCCGCTTGCGCGTCTTGGCGATATCGCAGGAGTTCTGCATCCGCATGAGCGTGTCCATATCGACGCCGAACGCGTTCTCGAAGCGCAGAGCCATGTCGCCGGAAAGATCGGCCTTCGCGTTCAGAAGACTGGAGAGGGTAGGGCGCGATACGCCCAGAACCTTCGCCGCCTCGGTGACGGAGAGGCCGTGGGCCTCGATGATTTCGGTCCGCAGGAAGCGGCCAGGATGTACCGGATTCAGCATCCGCATGGCTTTCCCGCCTGTCGCCTTTCAGCTTGAAATCCTTGATCTTATCGATCCCGCCGCCCGGTGTGAACTTCTGAATGGCGAGGGACGGGCGTTGCCGCCCGTCCCCTGGAACGACGTTGGAGCTAGAACTCGAACTTCAGGCCGAGCTGGATGATGCGCCGGCCGACCTTGGAGTCCGCGTAGCCGAACCGCGAGTTCTCGATCCTCCCGGTCTCGTCGAACTCGAGGCGCAGGTTGGGATCGCCGCTGATGAAGGACCGAACCGGGTGGTTCGGGAAGTTGTAGGCGGAAGCCCGGAACTGGAGGCTCTTGGACTCCGAGACCCGGAACCGCTTGAAGATGGACAGGTCGGTATTGAAGAACGCCGGACCGGACATGTACGGCATGATCATCGCGCCGTTGGTACCGGGCTGCCCATTGACTCCGGCGATTGGCGGCGCGAAGCAGGAGGCGTTGACGTACTGGCCGCTGGAGAGGCCGGAACGCGGGTCGCAGAGGATGATCGGCATGGCGGCAACCGCGTTGGTGCCGGTGATGTCCGGACCACCGATGGTGCGGCTGCTACCGGGAATTTCGGCGCGCATGTTGAAGTTGCGCCCGCCTTCACCCTGCGCCTGTTGGAGGTTGATGCCGCTCTGCCACTGCACGATGCCGGAAAGTTGCCAGCCGTTGAGGACCTGCCGCGCGAAAGCGTTGCCGCCGCGGGCGACATCCGGCACGTTGAGGACCCAGCTCGACGCGAACACGTGGGTGCGGTCGAAGCCGAGCGGCCCGTAGTTGTTGCCGATACGCAGCCAGTCGATCGGATTGTCGACGATGCCCATGGCCTTGGACCAGGTGTAGGCGACCGTGAGGTTCACCAGACCGGTCTGCTTGGTAACGGTGGTTTGCAGCGAGTTGTAGTTGGAGTAGGCTTGGTGACTGTTGATCTGAAGCGCCCGGTACTGCGGCCGCGGCCGGTAGGCGTTGGTGTCGCCGCCCGGATCGTTGAGCATCGCCCCGACCGGTACAAGATTGACGTCTCGAAGGTTGCCCGCCAGGTTGAGGTTGGTGCTCTTGTTGCCTACGTAGGAGAGCTCGACCAGGGTCCGGCTGGGAAGCCGCTGCGACACCGTCGCGCTCCAGGTGTACGTGGTTGGCTGCGAATCGTCGGCGCCGTCGACCGCTTCGCCGCCGAACACGAGGCTGCCCTGCGTGCTGACGCGATCGATTTCCGAAAGCAGGAAACCGCCGCTGACATTGGTGTTGCGCAGACCCGCCGGGAGGTCCATTGCGCCGGCGGCCATTTGGGGATCGTGATAGATGAACGTACCGAAGCCGCCGCGGAGCACCGTACTGCCGTTTCCGAACAGGTCATAGGCGCCGCCGACGCGAGGCGCCCAGAAGAGCGCTCGGGTCGCCCAGCCGCTGAGCGGAACGTTCGGGTCCCGGGCGTGCCAGTTGATGCCCGGCAGGTCGGCCGAAGGCGCGTCGGCCCGGTACTGGTTCTCGACCCAGGTGGCGATGCCGATGCCGTTGCGGGCCGTCCAGGGCTGCATGTGCTGGGCGCGCAGGCCGTATTCCAGCGTGAACCGTGGGTTTAGCTTCCAGCTATCCTGCGCGAAGAAGGCAAACTCGTGCCAGCCCATATCGCGAACGATGGCCAGCGTATTCTCGGTGTAGCCTTCGCCGATGCCCGCCACCATGTCGGCGAGGATATTGCCTGAGGTCCGATCGGTCCAGTTGCCGAAAGTGATGAGACCGGCGGAAGGCTCGTTGCCCGGCTGCTTGTTGATGATGTAGCCCCAGTAGCCGCCCAACTTCACGGTGTGGGTGCCGATTACCTTGGTGGTGTTGTTGGTCATCGTGACCAGGTGCTTGGTGGCGAACAGGACGGGATCGAATCCGCCGGCCAGCCACATGCCCGCCGTCGGCCCGCCCCAGGAGAGGAAGCCCGGGATCTTGTCGTCCTGGCGGAAAATGCCCTGGTACGGGTAGCCGACCGAGCTCTTGGTCATCTGGTCGTAGTCGTTATACGCGTTCGGGAAATCGACGAAGGTATAGCCGAAGACCGTCTCGTTGGTCATCGTCGGGTTGATGACCTTGGTGAAGTTGAACGAGATCGAGTCGCTGGCGTTCTTGCCGTCGATGGGCGTGGGCAGCGGTACGGCGCCGGCGTTGCGCCACCAGAGTTGGATGGGGAACTTCTGGAGTTCGCGCTGGAGGTTGTAGCGGACGAAGAGCTTGGTGTAGTCGCTGATGGAGTAGTCGGCGCGGGTGATGAACTGGTGCATGTTCTGGTCGACCACCAGGGCATTGGCCCAGTTGTAGCCGTCGAGCGCGTTGGGATCGGAGTTGGGCTGCGGGACGAGCTTGAGCAGCGCCGCCATGCCCGGATCGACTTGCGAACTCGGGATGATGTTGTTCGGGAACATGTCGGCAATCGACCCCGAGACGTTCTGCGTCGCCCTTCCGAGCGCGTTGCGATAAGCGGAGTCGCTGAAATTGCCGGCCCTCATGGCGTCGGTCGGCACAATCGCGCGGAGCAGGCCGGTGTCGATGGTCTGCCGGAAATACTCATAGCCGGCGAAGAAGAACAGCTTGTCGCGGTTCCGGTTGAAGTTGGTACCGGGGAGCACCACCGGCCCGCCGATGTTGAAGCCTGGGAAATAATACTTGTTTTCCGGCTCCTGAACGCCGTTGCGGTTCAGCAGCCAGTCGTTGGAGTTCAGGGCGTGGTGCCGTGCGTACAGGTAGCCGGCCCCATGAAAGTCACGGCCGCCGGCCTTGGTGATCGAGTTCAGCACCACCGGACCCTTGGCGTACTCGGCGGAGAAATTCGACTGTTGGACTTTGAACTCGGCGATCATCTCCGGGTTCGGATTCACCGGGGTCGCGCAGTTGCAGCCCGGGTCCGAAACGTGAGCGCCGTCGGCGGTGATATCGAGAGCCGCGGCGCGCGTGCCGTTGGCCGACACGTTGCCGATCATGCTCTGCTTGCCGGCGTCGCCGTTGCCGTTGATGCCGATCGTTTCGCCATTGAATCCGGGTCGGTTTTCGATGTTCGATGAGATCGTCGCCATGCCCGGAAGGATCTTGACGTACTCGGCCGCGCTGCGGCCGACCACGGCGACGTCGTTGAACTGCTTCGCCGTCAGCACGACGGACTTCTCGCCGGATTCGATCGGCGTGAGTTCGGAGACGACCGCGGTCACCGTTACCTCTTCCGCGGCCCGCGCCACGTCGAGGGTGATCCTGCCGAGCGTGCGGCGGTCGCCGGCGGTGAACGGTACCTTTTCCGCCTGATAGGTGTTGAAGCCGGAGTGCTCGATCCGGACCGTATAGGTTCCGGGCATGACACCGGTAATCGAGAAGTAGCCCTCCTCGTTGGTTTCACTCCGGCGAATATCTCCGGAGTTTTCGTTGGTCATGGTGACAGCAGCGCCGGGAATCGAAGCTCCACTCGGATCCGAGACGATGCCTGTCAATGTACCTGTGATTTGCTGCGCCATCCCGGCGCCTGCGATGAGGCAGCAGAGGATGACAATCAGGGCTGGCGCCCTGCCACACGTTCGAATCGTGTCCATATATCGTTACCCCTGGATGTTGGAAGGTCAGCCTCACAAGCTGACGGTTCTAATTCTATTCCGTTAGTTCGACCTTGTCAATCGAAAGATTCAACCAGGAGACCTTAAAATATAAACATCCTAAAATGTGTGGTTTGAACGGGGATACGCAAGAGCCTAGTTTCTTGGTACTAGGGTGGAGCGGAGGCTAACGCAGGTCGAACGCGTAGATCTCCTGAATGCTGAGATCGCGCAGGACGACGGGCGAGTCGTCCGGCGCCAAAGAAAGACCGTACGGACCCAGTGCGCCCGCAACGTCGATGCCATGCAGACTCGCGACTTTTTCCACCTGCTGCGTGCGCACGTCGAATCGATAAATGCCGCGTTCGTCGGTGAAGGCGTGAAAGACATAAACGAAGTGGCCGTCCCCCGACCAGGCGGGAAATCCGCCCAGAAACGGGAACGAGGTCCACGTCGCGGTCTGCAGGTCATAGACCCGGGGCCCGCCGCTCTCTTGCAGCGCGAACAGCCGGCGTCCATCCGGCGACCAGCGCGGCGAGAACAGGCCTTCGGAACCCGGAACGACGGAGATCTCCTGGGTAGCGAGATCGACGATGCGGATCTGGGTCTGCTGAGGGCGGACCTCCCACGGGAACGGAGCGTAGACGATGCGGCGTCCGTCCGGCGACCAGTTCGGATCGGCTTCGGTTCCCTCGCCGTCCACGAGTTGCCGCGGCGTGCCGCCGTCGGCGGAGATCACGTAGGCCCGCCACCGTCCGCGCGGCAACCGGCCCATGAAGGCGATCTGGCTCGCGTCCGGGGAAAAGCGGGGCAAATAGACCTGCATCGGGTGGAAGGTGAGCTGAAGGCGGTTGCTGCCGTCGGCGCGGCTGCGCCAGAGGTTGTTCTCCGGAAATGTCGCATAGGTCAGCCAGGCGCCGTCGGGCGTGAAGTGGAGTTGCTCGGCCGACAGACCGGGGCGATACGCCACGAACCGGCCGGCGCGAAAGTCCCAGCGCAGGAGTTCGCCCCGGCGGATCTCGCCAATGGCATACATGGTGCGCCGGTCGGGTCCCAGGCGCGGGTAGAGAAAGCGCATGGGACCGGAACTGAGGCGCTCCAGCCTCTGAGAACCGCTGAACGGCCGCCAGGGCTCCATGCTGAGCCAGAGCTTGGAATCGGTGGGCGAAAAGAAGACAAAGAACCGGCTGTCAGGGCCCCAGTCGCCGAACTGTTGTTCAAATTCCCAGTCCGGAAATACCTGGCGCAGGCCCGAACCGTCGGCGCGCACTTCCCACAGAGCCGTGTGGTAGCGTCCTGGAAAGGCCGTCCGGAAGCGCAAGCGGGCGGCATCGGGCGACCAGACGATGTCGCTGTTGTTGCCCGGCTTGCGGGCGATTAGCCGCGGCGAAGAACCGTCGCGGTTCGCGATATAGAGGTTCTCTCCGGCCGAGTAGGCCAACAGGTCGCCATTGGGCGACCAACGGGCATCGTTGGCGGCGACATCGCCCACCCTCCTGGCCATGCCGCTGGTGGGCGAGAGAATCCACAGCGGATCTTCATTGGTTTCCGGATTGACGCCCGACCCGGTCTTGATGAGCAACTGGCCGCCGTCGCGCGCGACATCAAGGACGAAGACGGAGGCTTTCGGGTCGAACGGAGTCGGAATCAGGGTCGTCTCTCCGCCTTCGGCCGAAACCTGCGCGGGAAGTACCCGTCCGTCGCGGAACTCGGAGAAGTAAATATGCCGCCCGTCGGTGCACAGCGCCGCCACCTTCTGCCGGGCATCGTTGGTAAGCTGCCGCGAACCCACGATGCTGGGCGGCGTACTCATCCGCAGCGACATCAGGACAACCAAGGCGAGCGCGATCAGCGCCAAAAACGCCGCGGCAATCGTCCACTTGGGCAGCCCACGCCGTTCCCGGGCCGGCTGGAGAGACGCTTCCGCCGCCGGTTCTGTCGGCGGCTGCGGTTCGGGCATCAATGCCGGCGGTGTGGCGGGCGCCGCTTCCGCCGGCAGCTCGATATTTTCCACCGGCGCCAGAAAACGATATCCCAGCCTAGGTTTTGTCTCAATGAACCGAGGGGTGTCGGGAGAGTCGCCGAGGGCCGTCCGAAGCTTATTGATCGCCTTGTTAAGGTTGCGGTTGACATCCGCCGGAGCTTCGCCCATCCAAAGGCGCTCGCTCAACTGCTCGCGGGTGACGAAATCGCCGGCCCTCTCCAGCAACGCTTCCAGCAGATCGAAAGGCTTGTCCTGCAGTTTGATGCGGATACCACGCTTGCGCAGTTCACGCGCGTCGAGATCCACCTCGAACACGCCGAAGCGGAGGCTGCCCCGGGTTGTTACGTCCGACATTCGATCGTCAGCGGAGTTCTACCGCGTCCAGCTTAGCACGAATGCAAAAAAAGTGGAAGGTCCATCCGGGCATGGTTCACGATAAGCTGTTCGTTTAGCGTGAGATAGACGGGTACACGCAGGCTGCGCAAGAATCAGCTAACCTTTTCGCACTACGATGGGATCCTCGGCCAGCGCCCTGCCCAGCTTCAGGAAACTGTCACCCACCAGCGCGTCGGCGTACAGGGTCACTACCGGCGTCCCTGCCTTCTGCGCCAGCACGCAGGCGTCAGCAGCTGGCGGGATTAATCCGGCAATGCCCACCCCGAGTTCCCTGGCTATTTGTTCCAAGTCCAGCGGAATGGCAAGCGGAGTGCGGTGTACAATTATGGCGCCAATTAGAGCCTCCGTGTTCCACCCTCGGAGGTGATCGAGAACGATTTTACCCGCTGCTACGCAGCTAGGTTCCCGTTCCAGCACGAGCCCGACAAAGTCGCAAAGCGATACCGCATTTCGGTTCGACTCCGAGGGTTCCGATGGCAGATCGAGCGCCACGAACTCGGCCGAAGCGCTCAGCATGCCAACAATGCGGCGGGCGGTCTCTCCAGCAATAGGCTTTGCCTCCCCTGCTTTTTGTGGTCCGAAGAGCACGCCAAAGCCGGTGGAATGCCGTGTGAGGCAGGCATGAAGTTCTGCTTCCGTAAACGCCACTTCGGCCCGGTTCGAAAGCCGCGAGAGGTTTGACGCCGGAATCTGGCGCTGGAAAAAGTGGTGCGACAACGTGCCGCAGGAGCCGCGCAGTTCCGCCAGAATTACGTTCCGTTTTTGCTCTGCTATGGCGGCGGCGGCATTCAGCGCCACCGTCGTCGTCCCGACTCCGCCCTTGGCGCCGATGAAGCCCACCACCCTGCCCTTCTTTCTACCGTTACCGCTCGGCGTGGCCGCCGAACGCCGCTGCCGGGCATAGCGCTCAATGGTATACCGGATGGAGCGCCCGAGTGAGTCGGCGGAGACCGTTCCCTTTACCAGGTAGTCCTCCGCGCCGGCTCGCACGGCGCTGACCGCAAGGTCGTCGTCCTCGCGTCCGGAAAGAACGATGATCGGCGCGTGCGGGGCAGCCTGATGAAGCCTTAAGAACGTATCAAGCCCCTGGCTGTCCGGCAGCCCCAGATCCAGCAGCACGATGTCAATCTGCCCGGCCCGCGCGCGCGCCAGGCCCTTCGCCAGCGTGTCCGCCCACTGGACAGTGAAGGGAGAGGCCGGCAGTTCCAGCAACATCTCACGGATCAGGATCGCATCGCCCGGGTTGTCCTCAATCAGCAGCGCGGTGGTCTTGCCGTCCATCTCAGTTCTCCCATGCGCCCGCGGGACCGGCATCCCTCGCGCCGAGCCGCGCAAGCCGGCGCAGCGAGAAGCCGCGGAGATTCCCATCCGGCGCTACGCCTGCCGCGGCCGCCGCCAGCGCCGCTGTACTGCGCCTGAATCGCGACCCCTCCTCCAGCAGGCGTCCCTTGGCGTACGCCGCGTTCAGTTCCTCGCGGCAGTACGGCAGCAGCGCGCGGACGGGAACGTCGACGACAGCCTCGAGCATCTCCCGGTCGCCGGACCATCTCGCCGCCTGGTTCTGGATCACCGAAAGCGCGTTTCTGGGCAGGCCGGAGGCGACAAGATTCTCCACCGTCCGCGTAAGCTGGTACATCGACACGATTTCCGCCGTGGCCACCAGCGCCGTCTCGTCGGCTTCTCGCGCGAGCCCGGCGGAAAACGGACTCAACCGGCCCAGGTCGAGCACGATGTGCGCGTAAAGCTGCCGGACAAACCGCAGCGTATGGAGGATCCGTCCGGCTTTGGGCTCCGCCCGTTCCGCCGTCCCTCCCGTCCACGAAATCACGTCCACTCCCTCGGGCGTCGTGCTGACGATCGACCTCCAAAAGGTGGCGTCGAGACGGTTCAGGTTCTCCGACGCGTCCAGAATCGAATACGGCGAGTGGACCTTCATCAGGAAGGCGACCGCAGCGCCGCTGATATCCAAATCGGCCAGCAGTACAGGCGCTTTGGTCACGCGGCGCAGGTCCACGGCGAAATGACACGCGACCGTCGTCGTTCCGGCGCCGCCGCTGGCGCCCAGAATCCCGATGATTTTGCCTCCCCGATTATCGGCTTGCGCGGGATCCGGCTCCAACCGCTTCTGGTGGCGGAGCACCGCGTAGCGCAACGCCCGCGTCAGCGCCTCCGGGTTGAGCCGATCCTTCATGAGGTAATCCTGCGCCCCCGCCTCCACCGCCGCCAGCGCGACCGCGTCGTTGTCGTTACCCGTCAACAGAACAATTGGCGTTCCGGGCGCGTGCGTTTTCATCGTCAGGAACGTCTCGATTCCGAAACTGTCCGGAAGGCTTAGATCGAGCAGGATGACGTCGGCCTTCGTGCGGGATAGTCTGTCGAGCCCGTCCAGCAGCGAATCCGCGCGCTCCATCGTAAACGGCGGGCCGCCGGCGTCAAACAGCATCTGCTGCACCAGCACTGCGTCTCCCGGATTGTCTTCAATGAGAAGGACGTGGAGTAGTTTTTCAGACATTGACCACCGAGGACATGCGGTTCTCTGCCCCAACAGATCGGACGAAAATGGTAGCGGCGTAATAAGGCGTTCCGCTTAGTTCGGCCTCAATCCGCCTACTCCGGCCAAGCTTGCAAGCCGCGAATCGCCCGCCTCACCAGTTTCCGGTCACCGGCGCAACGCCGGGCCAGCCGAACCCGAAGCTCCTGTCCGTGCCCGATCCGTTCCAGACCCCGTTGCCATTTAGGTCCAGGTACCACGCCCCCTCGTGGAACACGCCCACCTTCGTCTTGCCGTTGGCATTCCAGTCCCCGACCACCGCCGTCACCCCGGCCCAGCCGAACAACGACTGCCGGTCCACGCCCGCTTCCCACGCCCCATTCCCGTTCATGTCCAGGTACCACCAGCCGTCCTTGAATACCCCAACCTTCGTCTTGCCGTCTCCGCTCCAGTCGCCCACCACCGCCGTCACGCCCGCCCATCCGAACCCGTACGCCCGGTCGCTCCCCGTTCCATCCCAATTCCCATTGCCGTTGTAATCCAGATACCACGCCCCCTCGTGGAATACCCCGATCTGCGTCTTGCCGTCCCCGTTCCAGTCCCCCACCACCGGCGTCACCCCAGGCCAGCCGAACATCGACGCCCGGTCCACGTTTGCTTCCCATACCCCATTTCCGTTCATGTCCAGGTGCCACCAGCCGTCCTTGAACACCCCAACCTTCGTCTTGCCGTCCCCGTTCCAGTCGCCCACCACCGCCGTCACGCCCGGCCATCCGAACCCGTACGCCCGGTCCGTCGTCGTTCCGTTCCAGGCCCCGTTGCCGTTGTAGTCCAGGTACCACGCGCCGTCGAGGAACACCCCGATCTGCGTCTTGCCGTCCCCGTTCCAGTCCCCCAACACCGGCATCGTTCCCGCCCAGCCGAAGCTCGCGCGGCGGTCCGAGGCCGGTTCCCAAACCCCGTTGGCGTTCACGTCCAGGTACCACTCGCCGTTGAGAAACACCCCCGCCTTGGCCAGCCGCGCCACCGGCGCCGCCGTGGTGAACGACCAGATGTTGGAGTTCGTCGTACCAACCCCGTTCCTGGCCACCACCCGCCAGTAGTACGTCGTCCCCTTGCTCAGATTCTCCACCTGGTAATTCGTGGCCGTCGTGTTGCCCAACGGTGGCGGCGGCGAAGCCACCCCGAAATGCACGTCGTAGGACATCGCCCCACTGGCCGCGCTCCAACGCAACGTCACGCTCGTCGCCTGCCCCTTGGCCCCGCTGGCCGGCGTCGGATTCCCCGGCTTGGCGGGCAGTTGCGGCGCCGCCTGCGTGGTGAACGACCACACTGCCGAGGTCTTCGTGCCCCCGGCGTTGCGCGCCACCACCTTCCAGTAATACCGTTGTCCCGCCGCCAGCGCGCCCGGAGCGTAGCTGGTTCCCGTCACGTTCTGCGCCAGCGGCGGCGACGTCGCCGTGCCGAAGTACACGTCATGCGAGGTCGCGCCCGATCCGCCCGTCCAACTCAGCGTCGGCGCCAGGGCGATGCCGGTAGCTCCGTTCGAAGGCGACGGCGCGCTCGGCGTCCCCGGCGCGGGAGGCAGGACGACGGTGCAACCCGCCGTCCCGGTTCCTTTCATCCCTGAGGCGCCGCTGGTGGCGATGGCGTTGACGCTGTAGGTCCCCACCCCCGTCCCGGCGGGCGGCGTCTTGGTCAGCGTCGCGCTCAACGATGCGCCGGGATCGATGGTCAGTGACGCCGGCGAAAAGCTCCCCGCCGGCCACCCGTTCGGTACGCTCGAACTCAGATCGAACGACGCCGCGGCGCACCCTGCCGAATCGTTGTTCTTCACAGTCACCGTATAGCTGACCGGGTTGCCCGCCTGCGTGCTTGGGTTCGACGGCGTCATCGTAACCGCCGGCGCCGCCCGCGTGCACGGCGTGGCCCCGTACGTCACCGTCAGGTTCAGCATGCCGTTAACGATGCCATCCACCCTCAGGCTCAGATTCGTGTACGGGTCCGTCCAGGTCTGACCAGCCATCAGCGGCGAATCCATGCGGTTGGCGGTGGCGGGCTTGAAATCGAGCAGGTGCGTATACCCGCCAGTGTAGGAATCGCGGTAATGGACGAGAGCGGAGTCGAAGTGGTTCGTATTGTAGATGCCTTGCTTGCGGATGAACTCCACAACCAGCGTGGCGTTGTCGGCGGGCGCGCCGCGCCGGATACGCAGCGCCTTCAGTCCCGCCGGCTGCGTCCCGTACCATGGCAGCGAATAGGCGCCGCTCGTCGATACGTCCAGGTAATTCAGGCCCGGCTTCAGCCAACCCAGTTGCTGAATCGCATGATCGGCGTTGTAGAAGCCCAGGTTCCAGTCGCCCATTGTCGCGAAGCTGTCCCCGTACTCGGTGACATCGCCCATTACGCCGAGCGGCCCCAGCGTCTCGCCGCCGAACGTGCGGGTATTGGAATGGCGCAGCGTCAGGTTGTGTCCGACTTCGTGCGTGGTCAGATGGACGCCGGCAGAGCGGCTTGCCATCTGATCGGCGCGCTGCCACGACCACGAATAATTGCAGGCGCCATCGCCCGGGCAGGTGGAGGAGAAACAACCCACGGTTGCCAGCCCCGCCCACTGGCTGCATGCGCCGTTGTTCGGAGCGACGACGACAGTACGGGAGAAATCGTTGTAGTCGACGTCGCCGTCAGCCGCCGCCCAGGCCGCCTCTACCATCGCGAAATAGTCGCAGTTGTTGTCTGTGTTGTAATCCGCCGGCAGGTTGTAGGGACCCACAATCTTGAGCCCCCCGGGCCCTGAGCGGTTCACCCAAAGCTGGCCGTCGGAATTCTGCCGCCAGAAATCGTCTACCGACAGGTCCGTGGCGCTCTGATCCCCGCCGCCGGCATTGCCGAACATCACCCCCGTAATGAAATTTCGCGTCATCGACGTCGGCAGCGGGTAACTTTTCAGATTCACCAGAATCACTACGATGTTCTGCGGACCGGTTGTCAAGCACGCCGCCGCGGCCGGCGCCACCTGCGCCTCCTCCACCGCTATCCGATCGCCCGCTTGCAAGCCGCGCACCGTAAGCGTATCGCCGCTATGGAATGCCGGTTGAGGACCGGCGAAATGAAGGTACGCCGTCCTGCCGCCGGTCCGCATCCGCACGATCGATTCTGACGTAGCGAAGTTCACGCCGTCCTGAACGATGTACTCCACCTGACCCTGCCAGGCGCCATGCGCTTCGAGCCGGCTACGAAGCTCTGGCGCCGCGCCGGCGATCCGTTCAATCAGGTCGGGGGGAAAAGCCACCAGGAGCGCCTGGCGGGGGTCGCGCTCGATCAATGCGCTCAGCGCGGCTAGCCGCTCGTCGAACAACGTGGTCGCCTGCGCAGCGGCGACGGACTGCGCGCTGATCCCAGCGGTCTGCGCCACGGCGCCGAACTGCAAGACTCGCGCGTTCAATTCGCGGAGTTGGTCCGATTGCGCGTTGCTCTGGGCCAGGAGCGTGGAATCCGCGGCAAAGGAGGCAAGAAGCGCCAGGGGAACGGCGCGCATCTGGCTAAACGACTTCGTCATACAGCAGCCTTCTGGGCAATGAAGCCTTTTGAGCCCAGACGTATCATAGGTCGAGCCGTCGCCCGGGTCAATTCTCTATGGTAGCTTTTTCGCTCCCGCTGTGAGGCGGCCCTGACCCTACCGTCACCGTCCCGCGAACTGGCGGTGGTTGTCGAAGTATCGCCGGTCCTCCCGGCCCAGCGCCTCGAGCCGTTTCGCCGTGAGCGTTCGCCCAAGCTTGGCCGCGTTCGCCCGGTTCATCTCCGACGGCGATTTTTCGACATACGAATCCGGTATTTCGAACAACTTCGGGTCGGGGGCGCCAATCCGCACCGAGACGGCATACAGTTCGAAGCGTCCGGTGATCTGGCCCGTATCGGCGTCGCGCCGCTCCTCGGTCATCTTGAGCGTCGCGCAGCGGAGGTCCGGCGCTTGCCAGACCTTGTTCAGGTACGGACCCTCCTCGGTCTGGATCACAACAGTTCTGTACCCCAGAATCGTCTCTTCCCCTCGGAGTACGGGCTTGACCGACGCCGCAAGGCGTGCGAATCCGCACTGGGGATCGGGATCTGCGGGCTGAATCGCCGGGGCTGGCGGGGCGTACCAGGTGGTGGTCGCCTGCAGCGCGTCGTCGACCGTTACCTTCTTCCGTTGCGGGACCAGCGTCACTTGGCGAACGCCGTAGTGCCTGGAGTCTCCGGCATCGGAGGCATCCGCGGTTATCCGCGAACCGTCCGCCCTTCGCGCCTCCACAACCAGCCGTTCCAGGGCGACGTTCGCCGTGTCAGCCGACTTCTCGGCTCTAACGATCGTGAACTCGTCCGGCGCTGTGCCCGGCGAATTGTCGCCTGCTAACACGGAAATTCCGCACATCATGATGGCGGCCGCCACGATGCACCGTCCGCCCTTTGTTTGTTTCATGTTCCTCCTCCGCTTTCCGGTCATTTCTGGCGCCAGGGAGCCCATGCCGATATGGCCGAACCAGGCCGAACCAGCCGCCTAACGCACAGAATACGTCAATTTCCCCGCTTATCTTAACATGCAATGCGTTGAATGCACCAATATGTTTGTACACCAATCAGTTTAATCTTTACCTTTACGTAGCAATATGGTTTTTGTCTTACTGGCGGGCTTTGGATCCGGCTCGTCGGAGGGGCGATAGTCCATCCTGGCCCGATCGCGCGGGCTGCCCGGATAACCACCGCGGCGTTTTCTGTTATGTTCCCACTATGGCCAACATTCGATTCATCCTCCTGGTCCTTTGCGCCGCAAGCTGCTGCATCGCCCAGCCGGACCGCATTCCGAAGGCGAAATGGCTGCGCGACGGGATAATCAACGCCGGCGGTTCTCATGAGCCGCACCTGTTCATCGTGCGCCGCGGAGGCTACCGGCTGGACGCGCGGGCGCACTACGAGCGCGCGCAGAGCGAAGAGACGATCCGTAGGCTGAAGGAGCAGGGCGTCGAGGTCTTTCATACCCACCTCTATAAGGGCTTCGGCATGGCCGCCGAAAAGCCCGAGATGGAGGACGCGGTCCGCGCGGCCGCCATCGCCCATCGCTACGGCCTCAAAGTGGATTCCTACATCCAGTGGAACACCATGATGTACGAGACGTTCTTCGCCGAGGAGCCGAAGGCGAAGAACTGGATCCAGCGCGACGCGCAGGGGCAGCCCATCATGCTCACCTATGGATACCAGCAGTCGTACCGTTTCCGGCCCTGCTTTTCCAATCAGGAATATCTGGATTATCTGAAGCGCATCGTCCGGTTCGCGATGGAACAGGTGAAAACCGACTTTATCCATTTCGACAATTTCGATCTGAATCCGGAACCGGAGAGCTGCCATTGCGACTGGTGCGTGCGAGGATTCCGCAACCATTTACGGAAGAAATACCCGCCCGAGAGGCGGAAGGAGCGGTTCGGCTTCGAGAACGTCGATCATGTCAGTCCGCCGCGCTGGAACATGCACCACCCGCCGTCGAGAATGGACATCATCTTCGACCCCGCCATCCAGGAGTGGATCGACTACCGCTGCCAGTCGATGACGGACGCGCTGGCGCAGATGGCGCTGTACGCGCGCTCGTTCAACCCCGACGTGGCCATCGAGATCAACCCGCACGGCATCAACGGAGGCAATCGCGCCTGGGAGCGCGGAATCGACCACGCGCGCCTGCTGAAGTTCACCGACGCGTTCTGGACCGAAGTGGAGGGCGATCCGCGGATGAACGACGACGGCAGCATGCCTTCGCGAATCCGAAGCTACAAGATGGCCCGGACATACGACAACATTCTCCTGACCTATACGGGACATCCGCTGAGCATCGGCGAATCGCTAGCCTTCAACCAGACGATCGGCTTCGCCGGCTCAGACCCGCTCGACCCGGAAACGCGGCGCCACATCGATTTCTATCGCAAACACAGGGACCTCTACGCCGGCGCGCGCGACGACGCCACGGTGGCGCTGCTGCGCTCCTACCCTTCCATCGCGTATCACCATTCCAACGCGCAACTGAGCGCCATCCTCGCCGAGCAGGCGCTGATCGAAGCGAAAATACCGTTCGTCCTGATCTTCGACGAGCACCTCGCCGATCTGGCGAAACACAAAACACTGGTCCTGCCCGACTCTGAATGCCTTTCCGACAAGCAACTGGAAGCCATCCGGGCGTTTGTTGCGCGAGGAGGCGGGCTGGTGGCGACAGGACTCACCGGGCTCTACGACGAGTGGCGCAGGCTGCGCCCGAAACCCGGTCTCGCTGGCCTGATCGACGAGCAGCCGAGCGTAAGAGCCTACGAGGAACGGGTGGCCCGCGTCGATGCCGCCGGCCGCGAGGCTCGCAAGGAGTATGAAAACGGACGGGTCGCGTACTTCTCGCAAGTGGAGCCGGACCCGCCCCGCCCGCGGCTCGGCCCCTACTTTGAAGTCACCCAGGACCTGTGGAGAAGGCCGGTGAACTGGCAGGAGATCGCCGACGCCGTGCGCTGGGCCGCGCGCGACGCACTGCCCGTGCGCGTCAGCGGGCCGCCGCACCTGGTGATGAACCTGACTGCCCAGCCGGAACGAAAGCGGGTAATGACGCACCTGCTGAACTACCGCGCCCGCGCCAACGAGCCCGTCAACGATGTCGAGGTCATGCTGCGATTACCGGAAGCTTCCTCCGTGCGCGCGACCCTAATTTCCCCCGGCCGCGAAGGCGAACAGTCGCTCACCGCCGTCAAGGAGAACGACGAGTGGAGGATCGCCGTGCCTCCGGTGGAAGCCTACGCGATCGTCGTCGCGAATTATTAACGATCAATTCTGAGAAGCCGGCGTGCCCGGACTACCCGCGACGAGCCGGAAATCTTCTGGAATCCGGAACCATTCGGCCGGAGGCTCCGTGTCGAGCTGCACATTTTCGAGCACCGTCACCATGCGCAGGTTCTCGCCCCCGATCTTTGCCCTCACCTCATCGTGTACCAGCAGGTTTCCCAACGCAACGGACACGCACGACGTTCCCACGACCTCGCTTCCGCCGTCTGGCCTGACCTCCCTCACTGGGCCCTTCAGGCAACGAATCCCAAGGATCTCGACTTCCTCCATCTCCGCGTTGGCGAGGCTCGGTCCGGAATCTGTTGAGTCCAGGCGGGTGAAGTAAGCGAGCTTCTGCAGTCGATTCACCTGGTACGATCGTCCGGCGACAACGTCGCGGATCCAGTCGTAGCGGAAACGCTCCGGCAGGTTCGGGGACGCCGACGTATATCTGCGCCCCTGGCTATCGCCGGCCTCGGTTCGCCGGATGATGTCTTTGACCACCTCCGGCTTGCCCGGCTCAGCGGCGTAGATCGTCAGTTTCGAAACCGCGACGTAAGGGCGCTGGCGCGGGGTCGCGGGTTGCGAGCGCAGTGCGAACAACGCGAAAAAGGCAGAGCAGCACAGAACTGTCAGGCCTGTATACCGATATCTCATGACATCAACCCTCCTAATCATTGACTTAGACGCTAGCGGCCGCGAGGCGTCCAGATTCCGGCCGTGCTGCGATCACCCTCCGCAACGGCTACGATCACCGCCACGAGGTCTGATCTGGTTGTGCGCCGTTTGGCTCACGCATCACGCCCCCCGAACACTGCCTCGGCGCCCTGGCCGCGATTGCCCGGGTTGCTTCACGACCGACCTGCTACCCGCCGCGCTGTCACTGAATCAACGGCAGCGGCTCCACACTGAGTGTGGCGCCAGTCGCGCGAAATGTCAATAAATTATCAACACAGATGAAATGAATCGCAGTTATTAAGAACAAATCTGTACCTGTTAGTAGGTGATACGCTCCTAACGTATTTGATTGCGCGCAAGATCTCGGCCGTCCGGCGGCGTCATTCGATTCTCCCGGCCACTTTGCGGAAGAACGCCACCGATTGCGCCGCGCACGCCGGCCAGCGGAACCTGCTTGCCTGTTGCCGCGATTTCTGCCGCAGCAGGGCGTGGAGCGCCGAATCGGAAAGCAGGCGGTCCAGCGCCGCGGTCATTGCGCGCACGCTCCGCGGCTCGACCAGGAATCCGGCGTCGCCCGCCACTTCCGGCAGCGACGAAAGATTCGAGACCACCACCGGGGTTCCGCAGGCCAGTGCTTGCGCGACGGGAAACCCGAAGCCTTCGTAAAACGACGGGTAGGCGAAGACAGCCGCGCCCGCGGTGAGGCCGGGCAGGCGCCCTTCCGGAACATAGCCCAGGTAGCGGATTCCCGGAATGCCGGATGCAAGCCGGTCGAGAGTCGGTCCCGCCGACCAGCCTGGCGGACCCGCGATGACGAGTTCGACGTCGCGCCGGACCGAGGGCGTAAGGCCAAAGTAGGCATCCAGAAGGCCGTCGATGTTCTTTCTCGGCTCGATCGCGCCGATGAAAAGGATGTATGGACGTTTCAGGTTGTACAACTCGCGAATGCGATCGGCTTCCACCGCGCCGGCTTCGAAATACGGTTCGGCCACGCCGGGATAGATCACTTCGATCCGGTCCGGGTCCAGGTCCAGCAACCGGACGGCGTCGGACCGGGTGCTTTCCGAGACCGCGATCAGCCCGGCCGCGCGCGAGAGCGTCTTCCGCGCAAAGCTCTTGTCGGCGCGAACGTTGGCGTCGGTGTGCACTTCCGGCATCAGCCAGCAGGTCAGGTCGTGGATGGTGGCCGTCAGACGGGCCGACCGCGGAGGGTTGCGAACCTGGTTGGTAAGGTGGACGACGTCGGCGCCGGAAGCGATCCAGTCGATGGCAGGGTTGCCCGGAACATTGACGAAATACAATAGTCCCAGCCGCGGCCACGTGGCGGCGCCGGAGATCACCGAAGCTTCGTGGTCCAGCGCGCCGAATCCCTTCAGGTAGGGGAACAGCCGGATCTCGGCCCCGCCCGCCTCGTTCAGCGCCCGGACCCAGTGATAGATGTAGTTCTTGACTCCCGCGCTGCGGAGCAGCAGCGGCGTCGCGTCGATGAGAATGCGCATGCGGAGCTTGCTACAATTGTAAGGAATACCCGCGACATCCTATGCCGATTTACGAGTATAAATGCGAACACTGCGGCGCCGGCTTCGAGAAGCTGATGCGCTCCTCCGAGGCCGCCGCGCCGGCCTGTCCCGAGTGCGGGCACGAACGCGCCCAAAAGCAGTTGTCCACCTTTGCCGCTCACGCCGCTTCTCCGTCGCGCGGCGCCGCTCCCGCGCCGATGGGCGGCTGCGGCAAGGGCATGTGCCCCCACCCCGATCTCTGCGGCCTGAATTAGCGGCGGCGCGCCTCGAAAGCCGTTCCACGGCCCCTCACTCTACCCACGCATCCACGCTCCACTCGCCGAAGCGCAGCGTAACCTGTGTCAGGTCGGCGCGTTCCGGACAACTCGCCAGCGCGCTCTCCGTGAGATAGATTCGATCGTATTCTCCCTTGTCCTGGGCCAGCTTGGATGCCAGGTTGACCGGCATCCCGGCGACATCCGCCAGGCCGCCGCCAAGCTCGAACATAAGCACATCGCCCACGTCCACCCCGATCCGGCTGCGGATGCCCCGGTCGAGAAACGCCTCCCGAAAACGCCGCGCGAACACGACAGCGGGGTAGCACTCGCCAAACGTGAAGATGCCAAGCGGCCCGGCGATCTTGACAACCGAACCGCCGGAGTCGCGCAGCAATTGATCCGCCAGCCGCGCCATCGCGGCCGATAACGCGAGTTCATTCAGGACCTCGATCTCCGCGACCTCGCTTTCCTCGCGCTCGCGTTCGATCAGCACCACCGCGCGGGAACGGCAATACCGCCGGCGCATCTCCTCGCACCGCTCGCGGTCGATGCGGCCCGCATAGCAGTCTTTCAAGTCGGCGTAGAAGTCCTGTGAATAGGGAATGGGATAGTTCCAGTCCTCGGGCTCGAGGTGGTCCACGCGCGGGCCGTCCGCCACCCGATGCGCCGCGCCCGCCGATTCCGGAAGCCCTTCCCGGACGCACAACTGGAATCGGTGATCCGGGCCAAGCAGCGCGGCGAACTCCGGCGTCGCCAGGATCTCGCCGGGACCTGCATGTTCTTCCGCCAGGTTCTCCACGCGGTCCGCGTCGGCGCCGTACAGCCCGCCGCCGAGCAGAAAGAAGCTGCCCGAGTGAACCGCGGCGCCAACCCGCACTTCACAGGTCGCGTCGATGTCGTCCACCATCGCCAGCAACATCGACAGCACGGCGCCGGCGGGAACCGCGGCCGGATAGAACATCTGCGTGTTGTCGGCGGCCCAGACGCCAACCGCCGCGCCGCCGGCGGCGGTCCCCCAGGCGTGCACCAGTTCCTTGGGCCGGTTGATCAGCGCGAGGATCTCGATCAGCCCCCGGGTCCGAGTCAGGGTGGTGAGGCCGACGGAATCGGTGGAGACTACCGTGCATTCCACGCGCGTCGGATCGAGGAGCGCTCGCGCCGTCTCGACGGACTGGTCGCTGTGCGCCCACCGGTCGATCAGGCCCAGCGGCAGCGAACGAACGATGTCCTGCGATAAGTCGAAGAACCCGGCAGGAAAACGGTCGGCTGAAAACTTCGTCATCCCAGAATCCTTGTACGATAGCACGGGCCGCGCGTGCGAAGATCGTAAGTTCAGGAGGATTGTCATTGTCGGGTTTACGATTGGCGGACAAGGTTGCGATCGTGACGGGAGCGGGCAGCGGCATTGGCCGCGCTACCGCGCTGATGTTCGCCCGGGAGGGCGCTTGCGTCGTGGCGGCGAGCAACCAGCCGGCCGACCATCCGCCGCTGGAGAGCGACGCGCGCGGCCTGCCGGGAGAACTGATTACGCTCGAGGCGGACGTCGCCCGCGAGGATGACGCCGCCCGGCTAACGCGCGCGGCCATCGAGCGCTTCGGCCGCCTGGACATACTGGTGAACAATGCCGGCATCGTCGTGTTCGGCGCGATCACCGAAACCAGCGCCGAAGAATGGCAACGGCTGATGGACGTCAACCTGAAGGGCGTCTTCCTCTGTTCGCGTTACGCGGTCCCGGAGATGCTCAAGCGCGGCGCCGGCGCCATCGTCAATGTCAGCTCGATCAACGGCATTCGCGGCAACCACCGGCTGGCGGCCTACTCGGCGACCAAGGGCGGCATCGTCGCGCTGACGAACGCCATGGCCATCGACTACGCCCCGGCGGGCATCCGGGTGAACTGCGTTTGCCCGGCCACCATCGAGGACACGGGCCAGGCGGCGCTCGCCGTGGGGCTGGCCGAGAACAAAGAAGAGTGGCGCTCGTACCTGATGGCCAAGCACCCGATGAACCGTTTGGGCCGGCCTGACGACGTCGCCTACGCGATCCTGTTTCTGGCCAGTGACGAAGCCGGGTTTATCACCGGCGTTTCCATCCCCATCGACGGCGGCCGTTCCGTGCGGTAGCCGCATACCCGCTCTGCGGTCTCGCCAGAGCGGACTCCAGAGCGAACCGCGCGATCAGTTTGGCGTGGATCGCCACGACCTCGTCGATGTCGGGTATCGCGTCACGAAGCGAGGCGCTGCAATAGTCCGGAATGCTCGGAAATGAACTCGCCGGCGGCCTGCAAATATGGTGAGCGAACACGGTCGGGGGCCGTCCGTCCTCTCAAGTAGTCGATGAACTTCCTTACCGACTCTTGCTCTTCCGGCGACAACGACCTGACAAGATCAGCGAGGTTTTCACCGCCCATCCCCGCTCTGTACGGTCGCATGTCGGGCCAGCAGCGATCCTTTCGCTTCGAGATGGTCGCGATAGCCCGACCAGAGCCGGTTTCCCAACCGGCTTTGGGCCAGCTACGAGCCGGCCCAGATCGCGACAGACCGACCACATGAACCTGTCGCGATGTGTGTTATGAGAAGATCGACGCTGAAGCGACTGTCTTCGCGAGAAGACAGCGCGCCGAACGCGCGATGGCCGACGAAGCGAAGATCGGGACCCATTGGCAGGACGACGAACTCGATATCATCGTGGCCGACTACTTCGAGATGCTCGAAGCCGATCTTTCGGGCCAGCGGTATGTTAAGTTGCAGCACAGCCGGGCTTTGATGGCCAGGATCGGAAGGACGCACAGGTCTATCGAGTTCAAACACCAGAACATCTCGGCCGTCCTGGATGAACTCGGCATGCCGTGGATCCCGGGCTACATTCCGAAGCGAAACTACCAAAACGCTGTTTTCGAAGCGATCGACCGCTACCTCACCGGACGCCCGGAGGTTCTCGAACGTGTGCCAGCGTCGAGAACGATGAAAGTCCCGCCTTCGACCGTGTTTGTCGATGCGCCGACGCTCGCCGCTGAGACTCGGCCGGTTCCCGCTGGTCTTCTCAGGCTCGTTCAGAAGTTCGATCCGGTGGAGCGCGACTACCGCAACCGCACTCTGGGAAAGGCTGGCGAAGCTTTCGTACTCGATATCGAACGGCGGCGGCTCGCCGATGCAGATCGGAAGGATCTGGTCCCGAAGGTGCGATGGGTCGCCGCGGAGGACGGTGACGGCGCGGGCTACGACATCCTGTCGTTTGATGGGAGCGGGCGCACGCGGTTAATCGAGGTGAAGACCACGAACGGGTCCGCGCGGACGCCTTTTTACCTGAGCCGGAACGAGCGCGGCCTTGCAGCGAGACGGCCGTCGGAATGGCGCATCTATCGCGTTCATTTGTTCGCCAGGGATCCGCGCGTTTTCAAAATCGCGCCGCCGTTGGAGAACTCGGTCAACCTCCGGCCGGAAACGTGGCGCGCCTCGTTTTGACTGAGTCGGCTGGACCCGTCGCAGCGATTGAACATCACGATGTCACCAACGCTAACATCATGGTGTGCGGACCACGCTTTCCCTGGACGACGACGTTGCCAGTCTCCTGCGCCAGCAGAGGCGCCGCTCCGGCAAATCCCTGAAGGGAACCGTCAATCCTTCTTGCGTCTTGGTCTGATGTCCACCGATGAGCGGCAGAAAAAACCGTTTGTGGTGACGCCGCGGCCGCTGAGATTGCCTCCAGGCCTCAGCTACGACAGTGTTGCCGATTTACTGGATAACCTGGAAGACGCTGGCCACCGGTGATCGTCCTCGACGCCAACATACTGCTGTACGCCTACGACAGCGGCTCCACACTCCATTTGCGCGCGCGCTCTTGGGTCGAACAGGTTTTTTCGGAAGGCGAGCCTCTGGGGTTGCCATGGCAGACCGTGGCGGCGTTCCTGCGAGTCGTCACGAATCCGAAGCTTCGCGGCGACCGCTTCACCGTGGAAGCGGCGGCGGCAATTGTGGACCAATGGCTCGAGCAGCCGAACGTACGGCTGCTGGCGCCGGGTGACCGCCACTGGTCCATCCTTAGAGCCGCCATGGTGGACGGCCAAGCGCGAGGTCCGCTGGTCAGCGACGCGCACCTGGCCGCGCTCACTATGGAACACGGAGGGGTACTTCACACGACTGACCGCGACTTCGCTCGCTTCCCGGGTCTGCGCTGGATGAACCCGCTGCAAACCACGGCGCGGCGATGAGTTCGAGTTCCATCGTGGTATGCCCGGCAAGTGTGACTGCTACCCGCCTCCCTCTCCCCCATCGGAGCTACACTATCCTTTTGCGACGGGGACGTCCCAAAACCGCGTCGCGAGGTCCCCGTTGGCGCTCACATCATGAAAGCCATCTCGAAAAGCAAAGCGGAACCCGGCCTATGGCTCGAAGACGTGCCCGAGCCAACCATGGGCATCAACGACGTCCTCATCCGGGTAGACAAGACATCCATCTGCGGCACGGATCTTCACATCTGGAAATGGGACGATTGGGCGCAGAAGACGATTCCCGTGCCGATGGTGGTGGGCCACGAGTTCGTCGGCACGATCGTCGACGTCGGTTCCAACGTCTCCGATTTTCGCGCCGGCGACGTCGTCAGCGGCGAGGGACACCTGGTGTGCGGCCGCTGCCGCAACTGCCTGGCCGGCCGACGTCACCTGTGCGCCCGAACGCTCGGCATCGGGGTCAACCGGCCCGGCGCGTACGCCGAATACCTCACCCTCCCGATGACGAACATCTGGCTTCACGACCCCGCCATCGACCAGGAGATCGCGTCGATCTTCGATCCCTTTGGCAATGCCGTCCACACCGCGCTCTCGTTCCCCGTTCTCGGCGAGGACGTACTGATCACCGGCGCGGGCCCCATCGGCATCATGGCCGCCGCGGTGGTGCGTTACGCCGGCGCCCGCTATGTCGTTATCACCGACGTGAACCCCTACCGACTGGAACTCGCCAGCAAAATGGGCATAACCCGGGCGCTGGATGCGCGGACGGAATCGGTGGCCGCGGTTCAAAAGGAACTCGGCATGAAGGAAGGGTTCGACGTCGGGCTGGAAATGTCGGGAAACGCCTCGGCCTTCCGCGACATGCTGGACAACATGTGCCACGGCGGCCGGATCGCCATGCTCGGCATTCCGGAAAAAGAGATAGCCATCGACTGGAACAAGGTCATCTTTAATATGCTGACCATCAAGGGCATCTACGGCCGCGAGATGTACGAGACGTGGTACAAGATGACCGTGATGATCCAGGGCGGACTCGACATCCGCGGCGTCATCACGCACCGCTTCCATTACACGGAGTTCGAGAAGGCCTTCGAGGTTATGCTGTCCGGTAATGCGGGCAAGGTGATTCTGAGCTGGAATTGAAGCCGAACGATGCCGCCGCGCGCGCGTCCGGCGCGCCGCGCTAAGAAAAGGAGATGCAAATGTCGACGAACCGTCGCGATTTTGTCAGGAACGCCGCGCTGGGCGCGGGAATGGCCGCGGCACCGGCGGTGCGCCCATTGTGGGGGCAGAACCGCCCAAGCGGCCAGGTGAATATCGGCGTAGTCGGCTTTCATGGCCGCGGCCGCGATCACTACCGCATCTGGGCGAAGATGCCGGGAGTCAAGGTTGCCTACCTGTGCGACGTGGACGAGCGGCTGTTCGCCGCCGGCGTGGCGGAAGTCGAACAAATCGCCGGCTATAAGCCGCAAACCGAGGTCGATTTCCGCAAGCTGATCGAAAGAAAAGACCTGGACGCCGTCTCGATCGCCACGCCCGACCACTGGCACGCGCTGCAAACCATCTGGGGATGCCAGGCGGGTAAGGACGTCTATGTCGAAAAGCCGGTCTCCTATACGCTGCTCGAAGGACGAAAAATGGTCCAGGCGGCGCGAAAATACAACCGCATTGTGCAGGTCGGGCTCAACCGGCGGAGCGATCCCCGGACCCGCGCGGCCATGAAGTACGTACAGGACGGCAAGCTCGGCGCCGCATACCGGGCGAAGGTGGCGCTCTACCGAGGGCGCGCCAGTATCGGCAAGCTCAACGAAGCATCGGTCCCGGAAGGCGTCCACTGGGACCTGTTCCTCGGCCCGGCGCCGATGAAGCCCTTCTCCCTCAACCGCTTTCATTACGGCTGGCACTTCTTCTGGGAGACGTCGACCACCGAGATCGGAAACAACGGCGTCCACGCGCTCGACGTCGTGCGCTGGGGGCTGAACAAGAAAGTACACCCGGTGACGATCCACTGCGACGGCGGCCGCTACATCGACGACGATTCGGACCAGGAGGTTCCGAACGTGCAGGTGGCGCTCTTCAAGTACGCCGACGGTACGCACGTCGATCTGGAAATGACCACCCTGTACAGCCCGCCGTTCGGCGGCGTTCAGATGGGCGAGTTCTTCTACACGCCGCAGGGCTACGTTTCTTCCGCCGAGAACTGGTCGACCGTGCTCGGCCATTTTGTCCCGCAAACCCGTCCGGACCTCCCCTCGGGCGTATCCGAGCGCGCGGTGAACCTCAGTTTCCCGAAGATTTCGTACGAGAAAGGTCCCGCGATTCCCGACCTCGACCCCGAGGCGAAAGACGAAGACGCCAATCACTTTGAGAACTTCATCCGGTGCGTGCGCTCGCGGAAGCGCGAAGACCTCAATTGCGAGGTGGAAGACGGGCATCTTTCCACGTCGTTGTGCCACCTGGCGAACATCGCCTACCGCACGGGCCGCAAGCTGAAATTCGATCCAGCCACCGAGACCTTCCCCGGCGACGAGGAAGCAAACCGTTACCTGACGCGCGCCTACCGCGCCCCGTACACGCTTCCAGAGCAGGTATAGCGCCCAGGGCCGGGGGAAACCGCGCTAATCTCCGGCTCTCTCCCCTTGATACCGGACTCTTCCGTCTGAAATAATCGGGGTTGGCCCGCGCTCACATTCTGGCGGCGCTGGCGCTGTTCCCGCTTGCGTGCGGCGCGCAACCCGCCGAGACTCCTGCCCTCACCGTGCCGCGCGTCTCGCGTCCGCCGAAACTCGCCGATTTCCTGACCGGCGAGCCTCGCGAGGCCGAGCTCATCGTCACCGATTTCCGCCAGATGGACCCCGGCGACGGCGATCCCGTCAGCCGGCCGACCACCGCCTTCCTCTCTTACGACGACCGGAATCTCTACGTCGCCTTCATCGCCAAGGACGATCCGAAGCTCATCCGCTCCCGCGTGGCCAAGCGAAAGCAGATTCTGACCGACGACCGCGTCACCATCAATATCGATACCTTCCACGACCACCGCCACGCCTACTGGTTCGACGTCAACGCGCACGCGATTCAGTTCGACGGCGTCACCACCGACGGCTACGGCGACGACTTCAGTTGGGAAGGACTCTGGTACGCCGAAGCGAAGATCGTCGACGACGGCTACGTCGTTTTGATCGTCGTGCCTTTCCGGACGCTGCGCTTTCCGGACACGCCCAAACAGCAGTGGGGCGTCATGCTGGGCCGCTTCATCAGCCGCAATAACGAATTCTCCATGTGGCCCTACATCACCCGCCGCAAGTTGCCGCAATTTGTGACGCAATTCGGCCATTTGAATGGCCTGGAGAACATCTCGCCCGGCAGGAACGTGCAGTTCATCCCTTACGGCCTCTTCTCCGCCTCCCGCTATCTCGATCGCCCCGCCGAGGTCACGCCGCGGATGGTGACGGAAAAAGACTTTCGCGGCGGCATCGACGGCAAATTGGTGATAAAGGACGCGCTCACGCTCGACATGACGCTCAATCCCGATTTCAGCCAGGTGGAATCGGACGAGCCGCAGGTTACCGTGAATCAGCGATTCGAGGTCTTTTTCCCCGAACGGCGTCCGTTTTTTATCGAAAACGCGTCCTATTTCAGTACGCCGCAGAACCTGTTCTTCTCGCGCCGCATCGCCGATCCGGAATTCGGCGGGCGGCTGACGGGAAGGCTCGGCCGGTGGGGCATCGGCGTACTCGCCGCCGATGACCGGGCCGCGGGCAGGCTCGTCCCGTCAACCGATCCGCGATTCGGAACCCGCGCCAAGGACGCTGTGCTGAGCCTCCAGCGGGATTTTTCCACGGACTCCCACGTCCGGCTGTTCGCGACGGACCGGGAACTGGGCCCGGGCTACAATCGCGTCGCCTCGCTCGATGCGCGGCTTCACCTCCAGCGCGACTTCTTTTTCACGGGACAGGCGGTCGCCAGCCTCACGCGCGCCGGCGCCGGATCGCGCGATTCGGGGGAATCCTACTACGCGCATCTCGCCCGCACCGCCCGCGACGTGCAGTATTACTCTTCCTACACCGACCGCAGCCCCGCATTCCGCGCCGATCTTGGTTTCATCCCGCGCACCGACATGCGGGAATTCAAGAACAGGCTGGGGTACAAATGGTGGCCGGAAAAGAGCGCGCTCGTCAATTTCGGTCCCGCCGTCATCGTCAGCAGGAACTGGAACTACTCCGGGCAAACGCAGGACTGGGAAGCGGCCCTCGAGTGGAGCATGGAATTGACGCGGCTCACCAGGTTCACCTACAGCCGCGGCGAACTATTCGAGCTTTACCGCGGCCTGCCGTTCCGGAAATCCGCTTCCTATTACATCTTCGGCACGGAATGGTTCAAGTGGCTGGCCGTCCAAGGAACTTTCAGCCACGGCGGCGCGATCAACTACTACCCCGCCGCAGGCCACGCTCCGTTTCTCGGCAACTTCCGCGACGTCAGTCTCGATGTCACGCTGCGGCCCACCGCCCGCCTGCGCCTCGACGAGCGCTATATCCACAGCCGCCTGGCAACCCGCGGCCATTTCCCGGCAGCGCCGGCGGGCGCGCCCATTTTCAACAACCACATCGTGCGGTCGAAAGCGAACTACCAGTTCACGCGCGAGCTTTCGCTGCGCGCCATTGTCGACTACAACGCCGTGCTTCCCAACGCTTCGCTGGTGTCGCTGGAGCGCGCCAAGCGCATAGGTTACGACCTCCTGCTCACCTACCTGCTGCACCCCGGCACGGCTGTCTACGCCGGCTACACCGACATTTACGAGAACCTGCTGTTCAACCCCGCGCGGCCTCCGTACCTCGCCCTCGGATGCCCGCCATCGCTGAACACCGGCCGCCAATTATTCCTGAAAGTGAGCTACCTTTTCCGTTTCTGACCGCGACGTTCTTGGGATGCGGCACGCGATCGGCGGCTTGAGACGGCCCCCACGGTGACGGATAATCGGGAACGGCATGGGCTCCGACACCTACCGCTGGCTGGCGAAATACTACGACCATCTCTTCGACCTTCACACCCCTTTCGAGGCCGCTCGCCAACGCATCGTCGAGCCACTCATGCATCGCGTCGAGTCCGCCTGCGACCTGTGCTGCGGCACCGGCACGCTGGCCGTCCAGTTTGCATCGAGGGGAATCCGCGCCTTCGCCGTGGACCTTTCTCCGGATATGTGCCGCCTCGCGCGAAAAAAGGCGCGGCAGGCGGGCGTCACGGTGCGAGTTCTCCAGGCCGACATGCGCGACTTCCGCCTCCCGCAGCCGGTGGACCTCGTCACGTGTGAGTTCGACGCCTTGAACCATGTTCCGCGCGCGAAAGACCTCGGCCGCGTGCTGAAATGCGTCGCCAGGGCGCTTCGCCCAGGCGGGCACTTCGCCTTTGACGTTAACAACCGGCTCGCCTTCGAGCGCGTCTGGTTCAGCACCTGGTTCCTGGAGCGCGACCCGGTCGTGATGGTGATGCGCGGCGGACACGTCCGCGGCTCGGACCGGGCCTGGACCAACGTCGAGTGGTTCGTCCGCGAAGGCAAATGCTGGAAGCGCCACCATGAGCACGTCGAGGAAGTCTGCTGGACGGCGGCCGAGATGCGCGCCGCCCTCGCCCAAGCCGGCTTCGACCGGATTCGCGCCTGGGACGCCGCTCCCTTTTTCAACGACGCGCTCACGCGTCCCGGTAACCGCACCTTCTGGCGCGCCCGAAAAGCGCCGCCATAGCCGCCCCTCGCAGTACTGTCCTGCCCGCGTAGTGGGGCGGTCCCCTGGACCGCGCCGGACGCCCCGTCCGGCTCTTCGCCGTCACGCCAAGGGCCGAGGGCGGAACGCCGCCGTAGCGGGACTAAGAGTCCCGCGCTGCCTAGGAGGCTGCCCCACCGGCATTGTCAGGTCTTAGGCGGGACAGGACACTAGCCTACTTCCTGGCGCAAAAATGACGACCGAAGTTCCGTGGCTTGAGCGACAGCCGGAGACGGAAAGCGTAGCTCCGTACTGGTTGCCGCTCGGCTGAGCTGGCCGCCAGCGCATCCCAGTACATTTTCTTTAAAAAATGTCTTGACTTTGTTCCGGCCTGTGTGTATCATCTAGATAGATGACACACAGGCAAGCCATCCAGGCTCGTGAGCGGCTCCTCCAACGCCTGTCCTCCACCGCCGAACTGCTGCGCGGCTCCCTCCTCCAGCGCACAACCCGGCATTCCCATGGCTGCCCCAAGTGCGCCCGCGGTGAAGGCCATCCCCAATCCGTTCTGACCGTCAGCTATCCGGGCGGCCGCACCCGGCAGTTCAGCGTCTCGGCCGAACAGGTTCCGCAAGTGCGCCGGTGGCTGCGCAATTACCGGAAGCTGAAAGAAACCATCGAGGCCATCTGCGAGTTGAATCACATCCTCTTGCGCCCCGATTCCCCAGCGCCGAATCCCAGGAGAGTCTCTCGTGATTGAGGCCCGGCGCGCGCAACTCGACTTCGCCGACGGCCTCATCGCCGACGAAGTCACGGATTTATGGGAGGACTGGATGCGGCCCGCCGACCAACTGCTGGACGACGATCAACTGTTGACGACCGTGTACGAAGCTTTGGCCAAACGCCGGCCGCACAGCCGCACCCGCGGCCGGTTGGGCACGCCGGCCGAAGTCGTTTTGCGATTGCTTCTGCTCCGGCACATCCGGAACTGGAGCTACGAAGTGGTGGAGCGCGAGGTGCGCGCCAACCTGGTCTACCGCTCCTTCACCCGGGTGGGCGGCGGCAAGGTTCCCGACGACACGGTCATGAACAAATGGGCGCTGGCCCTGGGACCGGAGGTGATCGAGAACATTCACAAGCGGGTCGTCGCGATCGCGCGCGAGAAGAAGGTCGTGGCGGGGCGCAAGCTGCGCGTCGATACGACGGTGGTCGAAGCCAACATCCACTATCCCACCGACAGCGGCTTGCTGGGCGATGGGGTGCGCGTTCTGACGCGAGCGATGAAGCGGATTGCCGCTATCGCCGGCGAGGCCGGGGCGAAGCTGCGGGACCGCAGCCGGAGCGTGAAACACCGGATTCTGGAGATTGGACGGGCCGCTCGCAGCAAGGGCGGCGCCGGCCAAAAGAAACTGCAGCAGGGATACCGGAAGTTGCTGGAAGCGGCCTCGCGGGTGGTGGGCCAAGCCAAGCGCTTCTCGCGGGAGATCGAAACGGGAGTGAAATCGTCTGGCGACGTTCTGAAACAAGCCGCACTGGAGGGTCTGCGCAAAGAGCTGGACACGATGGCGCCGAGAGTTCGGCAGGTGATGCAGCAAGCCCGCGCGCGAGTTTTCGGCGGCGACACCCGCGTGCCCGAGAAACTGGTCAGCATCTTCGAGCCGGACACCGAAGTGATCCGCAAGGGCAAGGCGAGCAAGCCGACCGAGTTCGGCAAGATGGTGAAGATCCAGGAAGCGGAGAATCAGATCATCACTTCGTATGAGGTGTCTGAGAAGCGGCCCAGCGACTCGGCCCTGCTGATTCCGGCCATTGCGTCCCACGAAGAGCAACTGGGACGCGTCCCGCGTCTGGTGGCCGGCGATGCGGCCTTCTACTCGGCCGGCAATGAAAAGGCGGCGCACGACAAAGGCGTCAAACGGGTCTGCGTTCCCAACCGCAACACCACCAGCGCCGAACGGAAGCAGGAACAGAAGAAGCCCTGGTTCCGCCAGGGGCAGAAATGGAGGACCGGCTGCGAAGGGCGCATCAGCGTGGTGAAGCGCCGCCACGGGCTCAACCGTTGTCGGGACAAGGGCCAGCGCGGCATGCGACGTTGGGTCGGATTTGGCGTGATCGCCGACAACCTGATCAACATCGGCCGGCTCCTTTCTGGCCGCGAGAGCGCTGCCGCTCCTGCCGTTAATTAACCGCTAATTCTGGAGAGCGATTTCTTCGCCTGGCCCGCCGGTTCGCTCGGCGGGCCTTTTCGCGTTCGGATCGGTGTCGCAATCCGCTCCGCGTGGCTGTTCACGAAAAGCCATTTTTGCGCCAGGAAGTAGCCTAGAACCGGAACGTGTAGTTCAACTTCACGCGCGCGTTAGTCAGCAGCGCTTCCAGCCGCTCGAAGCGGTCGAGGGTCTGGTACTGCCAAGCGTGATTCAGCACGAAGAACAGGTCGTTGCCGGGCCGGATGGTCCACCGCAGCCTGCTCTGAAGGCCGAGGTTCCGCGTGTCGGTATCGTATTGCGCGAAGTTGGCCAGCGACAGGTACGGGTTGAACGAGTAATCGAGCCGGTACAGCGCCAGGCGTGTCCGGAAATGTCCCTCGCGCACCTTCACCCAGTACTGCTGTAGCTCGAGCGAGGTGGTCAGATGACGGCTCTTTCTCCATACCACCCCCGGCGAAAACTCCTGGCTGTCGCCGGAATAAAAGGAACCCGCGCTCGTCTTCACCATGAGCGATAACGGTCGGTTTTGCGCCGTCTGGACGGTGAAATCGTGGCGGTGAAACCAGTAACTGCCCGGCGAAATCCGAATTCCCGGACGGATTTCGAACGGCGTGAAAAGGCGTTCCAGCGTCGGAGTCCATTCATAAGTGAAGCTGTCGCCGGAATTGAACTCCACTTTCAGCGGCGTCGTGCGATAGGTGCGCGTTTCGATCTCCCGGTGCGCCAGGTTATACCAGCTCGTGTAATAGAGATTGAACGTCACCTGGCGGATGTTCCAGAACTTCGGTCTCGGCCGGAAGTTGCTGCCTGTGGCCGATTCCAGCGCCCCGGTGCGAGGCATGAACCCGAGCCCCGGATTGTAGTTCTCGCCGACCCGCCGCCGCCGGTACCACAGATAGTAACGATCGTTCGGATAGACGATCTCGCCGCCCCAGAAGATGTCCTTACCCTCCAGGCGCGGCGTCCTCGACTTGGAAACGTAGAGCAGCGACCGGAAGTTCTTCCCTGTGTTGAAGAAATTCGCCGTGGCGATCTTCATGTCCACGCCAAGTTGCTGGTTCGACGTGGTCCCGGTAGGCTCGCCGCTGGTGAACAGCCCGCCGACGAACGATTGCGACCAGAAGTTGCGCTTCAGGCGTCCGACGAAAAAGTTCGTCGCCGGCGCGATCTCGGAATGCCGCGTCTGGACATCCATGATGCCGACGTCGTAGCGTCCCACCCGGCCGGTGACCTTCTGGCCAAACAGGATGGGCACTTCCTCGCCGTTCAACAGCCCGATACGACGGGAAAAGTACGGCGTAAAGGTCCGCGTGCCCGGGCCGGCGGCGAATTCGAAGATGCCGGAATCTTCGAGGAAGAAGGTGCGCTTCTCCGGGAATAACAGCGGGAAACGGGTCAGGTTGATCTGCCTCGTATCCACTTCGGTTTCGGCGAAATCGGTGTTAATCGAGGTACTCGATACCAGGTTCGACGTAATGCGGTAGAAAATGTCGACGCCCCCATCGGCGGGAATGTCACGAACCGGATCGCGGGTAACGTCGCGGCTGTAGCCCGCCAGCGCCCACGGCCGGAAATCCAGGCCGATGCCCTGCGTCATGCCCTCCAGCCCGGTAATGTCGCCCGCCCGGGCCACCAGGAAGAACTCGCTGTCGAGGTTCGGCGAGGTCCAGCGGGACTCCTCCCGCAGACGCGCAATCCGGCGCGCGATGTTGAATCCCCACGCCGTCGCCCGCGGATTGAACGCCAGGGTCTTGAACGGAATCCGGAACTCCGCCGTCCAGCGCCGGCCGGGCTCCACCCGCGTCTTGACGTACCAGATGCCGTCCCAGTTGAGGTTGGCTGCGTTGTTGTCGGAGATGGTCCCATCCACCATGACGCCCGCCGGATTGGTGGCGAAGTAGTAAGCATTGCTGCGGTCGTGAAAGGTATCGAGCAGTAACTGAATGGAGTCGTCGTGCAGGAGGCTGCCGTCGCGCTGGGTCTGCGTGGCGCGCAACTGGCCGGTGAGCGCCTCCTGGCACTCCACTCCGATGAAGATCGCATCGGCGTTGTAGGCGATCCGGACTCCGGTTCGCTCGCCGGGCTCTTCCCCGGGACGCGGTTCCTGCTGGACCAGGTCCCCGATCGGCTGCGCCTCCCTCCAGACCGCTTCGCTGAGGATGCCGTCGATGCGGATTTCCTCTGAGACGCGATACGCCGGCGCCTCTCGCGGCGCGCGCTGAGGCCATGCCGCCCCCGGACAGATCACGAGCGCGACCGCCAGCACGCAAAGCCGTCCGGAAAGAGGCATAAGGGACCATCGTATCCGATAGGCCGGGGGCGGCCGGGAAGCGCCGCCGCGCCGCGCCGCCCCCGGCGCCGCGTTCCCCCGCGAGGCTTTTCAGGCTGATCAGTCTCTTTTCTTTTCAGGGCCTTGACTTCACCTGCCGCCTAATGGTACACATGCCCTTCAGGGAGTTTGCAACCGACACGGGGGGTGTCATGAATTCAACGACCAGAACAACTCTGTCTCTGGCCGCGATCTTGGTCCTTGCCTCTTGCCTCGCGATGGGCCAAACGGATCGCGGCATTATTTCCGGCACGGTGACGGATTCGACGGGCGCGATCGTGCCCAACGCGAAGATCACCGCCACCAACGTCGCAACCAATGTGCCAAATACAACCCAGACCACGGGTACTGGCAACTTCAGGATTCCGTCCCTTCCGCCCGGCAGGTATAACGTCCGGATTGAGGCGGACGGCTTCAAAGCCTACGAACGGACGAACGTGGCGGTCATCGCCGGCGGCCTGGCGGACGTGGATGCCACGATGGAGGTGGGCGCGATCACCGAATCCATCTCCGTCACCAGCAGCCTCACCACGGTCCAGACGGAAACCGCCAAGGTAACCACCCAGGTTTCCACCAAGATGATCGACGAACTGCCGCTGGTGGTCGGCGGCGCGATGCGAGGAGCCTTCGATCTCGCCGCGCTGACGCCCACGGCCAACATTCCGGACCGCCCCGGCGATCAACGCGACCGCGGCTTCAGCGTCGGCGGAGGCCAGGCGGGCGCCTATGGCGCCACGCTCGACGGCATCTCCGTCCTCACCAGCCGCTTCAACTCGATCCAGTGGGCCAACGTCAACACGCCGTCCATCGACGGCATCACCGAATTCGCCGTCGAAACCAACGGCTTCAAGGCGGAATTCGGACGCGGACAGGGAGGCATCATCACCTTCGCCTCCAAGTCCGGCACCAACGAACTCCACGGCACCGCCTACGAGTTCCTTCGCAACAATGCGCTGGACGCGCGCCGCTTCTTCGAGGCCCGGAAAGCCGTCTACAAGCAGCACGACTTCGGCTTCAGCGTTGGCGGCCCGGTTTACATTCCCAAGCTCTACAACGGCAAGAACCGGAGCTTCTTCTTCGCCACCGGCGAGTGGTTCCGCAACCGCGTCGGCGCCGAGAGCGCTCGATTCAGCGTGCCCACCGCCGAGATGTACCAGGGCGATTTCCGCAACTGGGTGGACGCAAACGGCAACCGCCTGCCGATCTACGATCCCGATACCACCAGGCCCAATCCCAGCGGAACGGGGAACATCCGCGATCCCTTCCCCAATAACATGATTCCCCAGGGCCGCTTCAGTCCGCTGATCCAGAACTACCTGAAAGTGGTCGGCACGGCCCAGTTCCCGAACAATGGCGCCGCGCCCGGCACCAGCGACTACGTGCGGAACAACTTCATCAACAGCACGGGAACCAGGCTCGATCCCTGGACCAAGGTCTCGGCCAAGGGCGACCACAACTTCACCGACAACACCAAGGTCAGCTTTCTCTACAATCGCGGCATCCACCGGACCGTTCCGGGGCCCGACGGTTTCCCCGGCCTCCCCGGCCTGATCAACACGAATCGCATCGACGACCAGCGCAGCGACGTCTATCGCGGCACCGTCACCAAGATCATCAGCCCAACGCTGGTCTACTACGGCTTCGGCGGCGTCAATTTCTGGAAAGAGCGGCACGACGCCATCACGCTGGACGGCAACTGGTCCAGCCAGGGCGTTTGCCTGCAGGGCGCCTGGGACTGCAACCGTAACCTCATGGCGGCGACCTTCTCCGATTACAACACCTGGGTCGCCAACGCCTATGACGGCTCCGAGAACTTTGTCTTCAGTTTCGGCAACGACCTCACCTGGATCCGCGGCAAGCACAGCGTCAAGTTCGGCTATCTCTGGGAACGGCTTCACTACAACGGCTTCGGCCAGCAGTGGATCGGCGGCGCCGTGTCGGGGGATCGCCGTAGCACCAGCGTTCCCGGAAACAACAACCTGAACACGGGCGGCGGCAACGGATTCGCTTCCTTGCTGATCGGCCACTCCTACGGCGGCGGAACCGAGAACGACCGTTTCGTCGGCCAGCAGTGGCGCAGCCACTCCTTCTACATTCAGGACGACTGGAAAGTGACCCCGCGCCTGACCCTCAACCTGGGTCTCCGCTACGAGTTCACTCTGCCCCCACAGGAGCAGTTGGACAAGTGGAGCGACTTCAGTCCCACCAAGATGAACCCGCGCGCCGGCATTCCCGGCGCCCTGATCTTCGCCGGCTTCGGCGAGGGACGCGAGAACTCGCGCACCATCACGCCCGGCTGGTACGGCGGCATCGGGCCCCGGCTCGGCCTGGCCTACAACCTCGACCACAAGACCGTGCTGCGCGCCTCCGGTGGGCTCAGCTACGGGGTAGTCAAAACCATCCAGGGCAGTACGCACTTCGAAGGCGCCGTCCTGATCTTCCGTCCGACCAGCCTTGACGAGGGCGTCACCCCATCGTTCCTGGTAGACCAGGGCCTGCCGCCATACACGCCGCCGCCCTCGATCGACCCCAGCTTCTCCAACGGCAACAACACCGCCTATTGGGACAACGAGGCGGTCCGGTTGCCGGTTAACTATCAGTGGACCTTCTCGCTCCAGCGGCAGGTCAGCAACTCGATCGTCGTCGAGGCCGCCTACCAGGCCACCATGGGCGCCCACCTGATGACCGGCCTGAAACGGCCCAACCAGTTGCCGTTCAGCGTTCTTCAACAGTACGGGCGGTCGGTGCTCACCAGCAACGTGGAATCGGCGGCCGCCAGAGAAGCCGG
The DNA here is from genome assembly GCA_026129905.1 of Bryobacteraceae bacterium. GTDB lineage: Bacteria > Acidobacteriota > Terriglobia > Bryobacterales > Bryobacteraceae > JAHCHE01. Next base: position 84,840 of record JAHCHE010000014.1, read on the forward strand.
CATCACCCGTCCCTACGCCTCGATTGACTGCGACTTCAGCCGCACCTGCGCGCCCGTCAGCGTCGCTCAGGCGCTTCGCCCGTTCCCGCAATACCTCGACATCCAGACCGCTTCCGGCAACGGCGACAAGAGCGGCCACTCCACGTTCCACTCCGCGCTCCTCAAGCTCGAAAAAGCGTATTCCGCCGGCCTGACGCTGCAAGGCTCGTACGTGCTGTCGAAGCTGCTCACCGATGCCGACACCTACGACGGGCTCGACTACAGCGCGCTCGATCACTACAATCGCCGCCTGGAAAAGTCCATCGGCGCTTTCGATGTGACCCACAACTTCAAGTTCAACTACATCTACGAGCTGCCGTTCGGCAAGGGCAAGCCCTATCTCTCCAACAGCCCGCTGCACTGGGTGCTGGGCGGGTGGCGCATCGGCGGCGTCCACTTCTACACCAGCGGCTTCCCGCTGGCGCTGAACAACAGCGTCTCTTTCCCGATCTTCAACGGCCGCAATACCGCATGGACGAACACCTATGACGGCTGGATTGTCAACCAGGACAACCCGAACTGGCGGGGCGCCGACCGCTACTTCCAGCAGCCGTCCTACTTTGGACCGCAGGACCCGAATCTTCCGGGCAACGCCACCCGCTTCAACCCGAAAGCGCGGGCGCCCTGGGTGAAGGAAGTGAACTACTCTCTGGCCAAGAGCTTCCAGGTGAGCGAGGCCGCGCGCCTGGACTTCCGCTGGGAGATGTTCAACGCGTTTAACACGCCGCGGTTCAACCCCGGCAGCACCAACGTGCAGAATCCGGCTTTCGGCCAGGTCAACAGCACCCTCAACGAGCCGCGCCGGATGCAGCTCGGCTTGAAGCTCTACTGGTAGACCGGCATCGTCCGGCATCACGGGCCGCTCCTCCATCCATGGGGGAGCGGCCTTTTGCTTTGTGCTTGGCCCTACGCTAGGTACTTGACCCTAGGAGTCCGTATTACACCCCTTCCGATTCCTCTCTCCCCGCGAAGATTTCTGCTAGACGGCCAGGGGAAGCAGTTTCTCCACAGTGACTTGGTGAGCAATCAAAAACGCGTTCAGTATCTGACGGCCGCGTGAGGAAACTTGGTATCGATGCGAGCGGGGCAGCTTGCGGATCAGACCGTGCGCCCGGAGCAAACGAAGCTGACGGCCGATGGCAGCCGAGCGGCGCCTTTGCTCGGCTTTGTCGCCGGGCGTGGTCTGGTAAAGCAGTCCTTGCAGATCCCGGTTTCGGAAACCGGTCAGGGTGAACGCCTGCAGATCGGCCACCGATTGCCGCATCTCCCGCAACGCCGGCTTGGAGTTCGGATCCTCGGTGCGGCGCAAGATGCGGAAATACCGCGGCGCCGAAATGGTGACCTCGGCCCGCAGCAGGGCGCCCTGTGGCTCATAAGCCTTGTCGTAGAGCTTGATCGAGTTGGGGCCCAGCCGGTGCTTGATCCGCGCGCCATTGCAGCGCACCTTCCAATCCGAGTTCAGCGCCAAGGCGTGACGCCCCAACGGCTCTCCCTGCCGGCTGACCTGCTTGCCCATGAACCGCAGCACATCGGGACTGGAAAAACTCAGAATGCCCATCCGCATCAGCCGCGGCGCCATCCGCCGCAGTTGCTCCGGATCGCGGAACATCAGATCCATCGCCCACTCACTTTCCGAGCAGGTCCAGTAGTAGCGCATCGGATAGTCGCGGCACATCTGGGAAAACAGCAGGGGATGAATCTGCTGCGCGATCGCATCGAACAACCCGCTCCAGTGGACCCGCTGTTGCTGGTTCATCAACTCTTGGGCCCGGTCCACATCTTCAATCCAGGGGAAGCTGTTGCCCTGACGGCGATAGCCGATTCCGGCTTCCTTCATCTGCCGGGCCAGCCACTCCCGCCCGTTCAGGTAGATGTGAATCGGAAACGGCAACCAAGTCTGCAGCCGCACACTCAGGAACCCGAACACCGGATGCATCCAGTACTGATAAACGAACAAACACTTCCGCGGCGCCATCTGCAACTCCGGACCGCGCTGGCCGGCTCGGATCGCGTAACTGCTGCACAGCTCCACCGCGGTGAGAGCGCAAATCGGCCCCTGCGCAATGCCATCTTGTACGGCAATCTCTCGGGCGATGCTCTGCTTGTCCAACTTGCCCGAGTTCAGGTACCGCACCGGCCTCCCGGCCATCTCCATCGGCGCCAACGCCGCCGCCTTCACCTTTTTGGAGATCTCCTCGGCATGCCTGCCGAAATCCTTGGCCCCCAATCCGTGGGCCCACAGATACCCCTTCATGCCGGTGATGCGGTTCCGCCAGAGAGTGCCCAGAAATACCAGCCGGTCAAAGCCTGACAAGGTCCCTCTCAACTGATCCTGGTACTTGGCGATAAACTCATTCATGGGTGTTTCCTTTCCTGGAGATGTTCGTTCTTCGAACAACAAACATCGTACGGGAATCGGAAACACCTTTTCTTTGGTTGCGGCTATGCTGCTCTGCGGGGCGGGGCAGCCTCGTAGGCTGCGCGGGGCTCCCAGTCCCGCCACGACGGCCCGCAGCGACCGACCCCCAACCCTTCGCCTACGCCCCAAGAGAGCTACTGGCCTCGGGGGCGGAAGCGCTGGGCTTCGGTTTCGGCGTCGAGATCTCGGCCCCTTCCGGCGTGATCAGGATCACGCGTACCTGCCCGCGGTTCCCGATCGGGCCGATCGGCTTGCCGTTCGACAGGATTTCCAGGCCTCCGGCGTTGCCCACCACCAGACGCGCGTTCTCCAACCCATAGAGTCGCTTCGTCTCGTTCGGCTCGAGCACGCCGGAGAACAAGTGCTGGTTCCCCGAAGTGATCCTCACCCAGGTAGATTCCTTCGCCTCGATCATGATCCACAGCGGTCCTTCCGCTTGGACCTGGCGTGGCGCCCCTGCCATCTCGGCCGCGGGCTCGGCGTTGGCCGGCGCCGGTGCTGCCGGGCGCTCCGTGGAACGCGCGCCTGTGCGCGTATTCGGTGCGGGCGGCGGCGTCTCGCGTCGGGCGAGTTCCTGCATGCCGCCCGGCTGTTGCTGGTTCAGCCAGACCGAATACAGTGCGGCGCAGCCGGCCAGTACCGCCGCCAGCGCCACCAGCCCGCCTAGCAGCTTGTAGCCGTTGCGCGAGGTTGGTATCGAGAGCGCGATCGGCGGCAATTCCGTCCCTTCCCGCCGGGGTTCCTGACCCGGTATCAGGGGCGGACCCTCTTTCTCCGCCAGAGCCTTCAGGTCCGGCTCGATCTCGCCTTCCGGAATGCCCAAGCTATGGGCGAATTGTTGCACGAAGCTCTTGCGAAAGAAACCGCCGGGAATCGTGTCCCAATCCTCCGCTTCAATGGCAGCCAGGTACCGCGTATGGATACGGGTCTCGTCGGCGATTTCCGAGAGCTTGCGCCCTTGGCTCTCGCGAGCCTTTCGGAGTCTTTCTCCGAGGGAAGCCATAGTACTCAAGACCAGCCGCTATAATACTACAGTCGGCCCCGTACTGCTCGGAACCCCTGATGATCTCCGTTGTGGTGGTGAACTGGGAGCGTTGCGCGCTCCTCCGCCAATGTCTCGAATCCCTCGCCCGTCAAACGCTTAGCGGCTTTGAGGTGATCCTTGTCGATAACGGTTCCCGCGATGGCTCCGCCGATATGGCCGAGCGCGAATTCGGCGCCGCCCCCTTCCCGCTCAAGCTGATCCGCAACCGCGAGAACCGCGGCTTCTGCGCCGCCAACAACCAGGGCGTCGCCGCCGCCGCCGGCGCCTTCATCGCGCTGCTGAACAACGACGCCGAGGCCGAGCCCGGCTGGCTCGCCGCCCTGCGACGCGCTTTCGATCACGGCCCCCAAGTGGGCATGGCCGCCTCGAAGATCCTGGTCTGGGAGGACCCCGCGCGCATCGACAAAGCCGGGCATTTGATCTACCCCGACGGCCAGAACCGCGGCCGCGGCAGCGGCGAACTCGACCGGGGCCAGTACGACCGCCTCGAGGAAACCCTCTGGCCCGATGGATGCGCGGCCATGTACCGTCGTGCGATGCTGGATCAGATCGGCGGCTTCGACGAAGACTTCTTCGCCTACGCCGACGACGCGGAGCTTGGTCTCCGTGCGAGAATTGCAGGTTGGACCTGTCTTTATGTTCCGGAGGCGGTAGTCCGGCATCATCGAGGAGCGACTCTCGGACTCCTGTCGACACGGCGACTCGAGTTGATTGAGCGTAACCGGGTTTTGCTGGCGGCAAAACTCTTTCCGTGGAGCCTGCTATGGCTAAACGGCGCGTACTACACGGCAAGGATCGGAGCGGGCCTCTGGGCGGCGGCAAGAAACAAAGGGGAACTGCGGCGCCACGAGGGGATGCGGGGAAAGTGGCGAGTCGCGCTCGCGCTGGCCAAAGGCGACCTCGAAGCGATGCGCCTGTTGCCGCGCATGCTCCGCAAGCGCCGCCAGATCGAGCGGATCCGCAAATTGAGCCCCAGCCAGATCCGCCAATTGCTGTTCCGATACCGGATTACGTTGAGAGAGCTAATGGAACAGGCGACCTAGCCGGTCTGCCCGAAGTCAACCAGGTAACCATGCCGCTGGAAGAATACCACGCCCCCGTCTTGTTGTTGGAGCCGGAGCTTCCACCGGCGCCGCCCGCCAAGCCGCCCGAGAGCTGTCCCGCCTGTGGCAATGCCGGCGTGCGCGTCCTGTACCGGGCCGGGGACCGCCTCTACCGCACGACATCGGACACGTTCGAGATCGTCGAATGCCAGTCGTGCCGGCTGGTGCGCCTCTCGCCGCGGCCCACCCCCGCCGAACTGTGCCGCTACTACCCCAAGGAGTACTGGTACGTTCCCGCCGAGGACGCCGCATCGCGTCTTACGGAGGCCTACCGCCGCTTCGTTCTGCGGGATCACGTCCGTTTTGTCGAGAAAGCCATCGCCCACGCCCCCGCCAACGGGCTGGTGGTCGACGTCGGCTGCGGCGGCGGCCTGTTTTTGCGCCTCCTGAAGGATCGCGGCTACAAGGTCGTCGGCATCGACTTCTCCCTCGCCGCGGCGGGTTTCGCCTGGGAACACAACAAGGTCCCGGCCATCTGCGGCTCGCTCTCCTCCGCGCCCCTCCCGGCGGAAAGCTGCGCCGTCATCACCATGTTCCACGTCCTCGAGCACCTGTTCGATCCCGCCTCCAATCTTCAGTCCGCACACAACCTCCTCCATCCGGAGGGCCGGCTTGTGGTTCAGGTACCCAACGCCGCTTCCTGGCAGTTTCTTCTGCTCGGCGAAAACTGGAGCGGCGCCGACGTGCCGCGCCACTTGTGGAATTTCCGCGCCCGCGATCTCGAGATTCTGCTCGACCGCTGCGGCTTCGAGGTTGCCCGCGTGAAGTACTTCTCGCTGCGCGACAATCCCGCCTGCCTCGCCACCAGTCTCGCTCCCGGTCTGGACCCGATGGTGCGGCGCATCCGCGGAACGAATGACGCCCCGCGGCGCAGCCTCGTGAAAGACGTCGCGTACTTCAGCCTCGTGGCCGCGTCGCTCCCGTTCGCGTTGCTGGAAGCCGCCTGCCGCGCCGGGTCCACCGTCATGATGGAGGCCCGAAAGAAGCGATGAGCCACCTGCGTGGCGGGTTGCGGCCTCCCTCCGCGCCACCCCCGCAACGCCACGCCGGGCTGCGCCGCGTGCTGCCGGCGCCCCTGCTTCGCTACATCCTCTACTTCGAGACCTCCATCGAGACCGCCGTCGAGGAATTCGCGCGCTCCCTGCCCGACGGCGCCGCGGTCCTGGATGCCGGGGCGGGCGAGGCGCGTCACCGCCGGCTTTTCCCGCGGCAGCGCTACGTGGCGGCCGATCTGGCGATCGGGGACGCCGCGTGGGATTATTCACGCCTGGACTGCGTCGCCGATCTCGCCGCGCTGCCGTTCCGGTCCGGCTCGTTCGACGGCTGCATCAGCATCGTCACGCTGGAACACGTGCGCGATCCACTGGCGGTTCTTCGCGAGACGGCGCGCGTGCTCGCCCCAGGCGGAAAGCTGCTGCTGGTGGCCCCCGCGGAATGGGAAGTCCACCAGGCGCCGCACGACTACTACCGCTACACCCGCTACGGCGTGCGCTACCTGCTGGAATCGGCGGGCTTCAACGCGATCCACATTCTCGCCGTCGGGGGATACTTCCGGCTCCTGTCGCGTCGGCTGCTGGATGGCCTCCGCTTTTTTCGAGGCGTCTGGTTCTTGATTGCCGCGGCATTGGCAACCCCGCCGGCGCTCCTGCTGCCGGCGCTGGATCGCCTCGATCGCAGCCGGGAGTTTACCCTGGGATATATATGCACCGCGCGAAGGTCGTCCTGATCGCCATGCTCGCTCCCTTTTCCGCCATGGCGGCGGAATTCTCGGGCGCGTCCGCGTTCGAGTTCACGCGCGCCGCGGTCGCCTTCGGTCCGAGGCCGCCCGGAAGCCCCGCCAGCAAGAAATTACAGGAATTTATCAAGGCAAAGCTGAAGTCGTTTCGATGTGAGATCGTCGACGACGCATTCACAGCCAGCACCCCCATCGGCGCCGTCGGAATGGCCAACGTCATCGCCCGCTTCCCGGGGACATCCGGCCGCGCCGTCGTCTTCTCCGGCCACTATGACACCAAGCACATGCCCGGCATCGACTTCGTCGGCGCCAACGACGGAGGCTCGTCTACGGGACTCCTGCTCGAACTCGCCCGCGTGTTCTCCTCCACCAAGCGCCGCCACGACGTGTACCTGGTCTGGTTCGACGGAGAGGAAGCCTACGTCCAATACACGGGAACGGACGGCTTTTATGGGAGCCGCCACCTCGCGCGGCGCTGGGAGCAGGACGGCACGCTTAAGAAGATTCTCGCGCTCATCAACGTCGACATGATCGGCGACCGGGACCTGGGGATTCTTAAGGAGCAATATTCGAAGGCCTCGCTTAACGCGTTGATCTGGAAGGTCGCCGGCGAGTTGGGTTACGGCCGCTATTTTCTCAACGAAAGCGGCGCCGTGCTCGACGATCACTTCCAGTTCGTGCAGAAAATGGTTCCGGCCGCGAACCTGATCGACTTCGACTACGGGCCGAACAATTCCTACTGGCACACCCCGAAGGACACGATGGACAAGCTCAGTCCGAAGAGCTTCGAGGTGGTAGGGCGCGTTCTCCTGGAAGTGCTCAGGCGCCTGGAAGCTCCGGCAGCAGCCGCTCCTCCGTCAGCAGTTCCATCCCGGTGATTTTCCAGCTTCCGTCCACGGGCGCTACGCGAAAGATCGCTTCGTACTGATTCCGCCTTTGGTGAATGTGGCCCCAGTGGCCCACCGATCCGGCGACGGTCCAGAGGCACCGGGCGCGAAAGCCCTTCCCCTCCGGCTCCGCCGCGGCGCGCTGAATCTCCACCTGTTTCACGCGCACCCGCGCCCCGCCCTGGTTTCGCAACTCCAGCGACCGCCGCGTCTGGAGATACGTTTCCCGCAGAAGGTCGCCGCTTACGCTCCCCGCCAACAGATCGTAGACGGTGTTCTCATCCCGGAAATGGAATGCCCGGTAGACATTAAATAGCAATCCATGGACTATCTTGCCGGCGTTTTCGTCGGAAACACTTGAGGACCGGGCGCCCGTGTACGCGCCCGCCGCAGCCGCTAGCAGCGCGAATCCGGCCAGCAACGCGTTCCGCGGCAGCGCCTGTCCTCGGCGCACGCGCCGGGCGGCGAAGATCAGCAGCAGGACCAGGGCCGCGGAGCACACGCCCGCCGCCAACGGCAGCAACCGGGTCAGTCTGCCCGGAGGCCGCCCGACGTCCACCGCGTTCGGCGCGCCCCTGCGGTGGAGGTTTTCCCACGCCAGCACATTGTCCACCGGCGTCAGCATCTTAGGCCGCGGACCCGCCTCATCGGTCGCCGCCGCCGCAACCTGGCGAATCGACGGGTCGAACCGCTTCCACGCAACCCGCGCGGTTCGGGGGTAGCCGCGCGTCGGCAGGGCGAACGTGGCCCCTACCGTCGCCGACCGGGCATCCAACTCCTCGGGCGGATCGACGACCGTGTTGTTCCACAACCCCCGGCGGAGGAAGTGTACGCTGTCGAGCGGCGCTTCGGCCAGCTCGCCGTCCACCTCGAGTTGAAAGCTCCGCGCCAGCATGTCCCCGATACGCCGCTGCAATTCCGGCTGCGACCCGACTTCCATCACGCGCGCGCTCGAGGCCTCCAGGTCGCGCGGCCGCGCCAGCACTTCCACCCGCACCTCGAACGGCTCGATATACAGGAACGCGCTTACCCGGGCGTCGTACTGCCGGCGCAGCCGAGGGTTCCGGAAGCGGGAATTCCACGGATCGCCCCAATCGAGATCGAGCGTCTGCTCCCCTTCCAGAAAGTGCAGATCAGTCACCGGAAGGCCCAGGTGGTACACGATGAACGCAATGCGCGGCCCGGAGATCGTCAGGCTCTTCGGCCGGCCTGCGGCTTTGTACTCCCACACCTGCGTCAGCGCTCGTTCGTTTCCGGAGACTACTTCGCCGGTCACGTTGTCGAGCCGCAGCCGCGCCTGCTCCAAACTGCTGGTCAGGCGCCCCTTCAGCGCCCTCCCGTCGCCGCGCAATTCCAGGTCCCTCAACGAGTCGGGCCGCTGCAACTCAACTTCTGCCTGAATCCGGACGCGGCCCTCTTCCACGAAGATTTCAGCGATGGTAGGCGCCTCGATCGGGCGAGTTGGGGAAGGCGCCTGAGCCGGCACAAACGCGGCGAGCCAAGCCGCCAGCAGCGCGCGGCGGAGCATCTAGGTTTCCGGCTTGTCGATCGACGCCGGGTCGTGGATGTCGAATTGGGGCCCTTCTTCTCCCCATTCCTCCGCGCGGAAAATGCGGCCGTGCCCCTTCGGACCGTCGATCTCCTTCACCGTGAAGCTCACCTTCCCGCCCTTCACCCGCGCCCAGACGTGATGGTAGAACCATCCCTCGCGAAAGCCTTCTCCCCGCTGGAGCCCCCGCTGCATCGTCCCGCCGGAACTGCCCACCTCCATGTACGTCACGCCGTCGCGCTGCAAACGGACAAACTGGTGCCCGTGCCCGCTGATGACGTACTCGACGCCGTGCCGCAGCGCCGTCTGGTGCAGCGGAAACTCGCCGCTACGCAGCTTCAGCGGAACAATCCAGAACGGCTTGTGAAAAAACACGAACTTCGGCCGCCGATCGCGGTGCGCTTCCAGGTCGCGCTCCAGGAATTCCATCTGTTCCTGCGTCAGGTCGGTGGTGCGGCTGTTGTCGAGCACGGTGAAGTGCGCGTCCTGGTAGTTGAAGCTGTAGAACAGCGGCCGGCGCGTTTCCTGGACGTAGATCTTGGCCGAGGTGTCGGAGAAGACGTCGTGGTTGCCGGGCGTGAAGTAGAGCGGAAAGTGGCCGTAGCGCACGAACGTGGGGCGCAGCGCGTTCCACTCCGCCTGCGCGCGATCGTCTCTCCCGCCCTCGATCGTGTCGCCGACGTTGATGACGAAATCCGGATGCAACAGGTCCACCTCGCGCCAGACGCGCCCCCACACTTCCGGCGCCGCCCCGCCCGTGCGGTCGCCCATGATCGAAAAATGGAAGTCGTTTTTCGGTTCGGTGACGGCGCGCGTGGCGATGATGCCGCCGAACACCAGAAGGACGAGGCTCCCCGCCAGGCGCCGCCGCGTCAGTGGCTGCATAAACCCGATTCTCGCATGCCGTACATTACTTGGAGAAGGAGAGAAGGAGAACCAGCATGCAGCGAAGACATTTTCTGGAAGGGTCGCTGGGCGGAAGCCTCGCCGCGAACGCAATGGCGCAGGCCCCGGAGCGGGAGTCCGCGGAGCGCGAATCGATGTCCGGTGGAACCGGCGGCGTTTCCTACGACCTGGAGGTCGCCATCGAGCGGAAGCAGCCCGGCAAGCCTCACAAGGGCAAGGTGCTCGCCGCCATCCAGCCCCACTGCGACGACATCCCGCTATTCGCCGGCGGAACTGTGCTCAAGCTGATCGACGAGGGCTACGAGGGGATTCTCATCACGATGTCCAACGATTCGATGGCCGGCGAGGGCGCCTCCATCGGCGAAATCGTCCTCAAGAACGAGAACGACACGAAAGAAGTCGCCCGCCGCCTGGGACTTAAGGAGGCGCTGTTTCTCAACTACCCCAATCACAACATGGACGCCTGGCCGCTGATTGAAATCCGCGCCCGCCTGGTGTTTCTGTTCCGGGCGTACAAGGTGGACACGGTCCTGGTCTACGACCCATCCGCGCTCTACGAACGGAACCCCGACCACTACGCAACGGCGCGGGCCGTCGAATCCGCGTGCTGGATGGCGCGCTCCGAGTGGGACTATCCGGAGCACTTCAAGGTCGGCCTGACCCCGCACGGGCCCCAGGAGAAATACTACTTCGCGCGCGGGCCGCAACTGGTGAACCGGGTGGTGGACATCTCCGATTACATGGACGGCAAGGTCCATGCCAACCTCGCCAACGTCACGCAGGGACCCGCCGGCAACAACGGAGCGCGCTTTCGCCGCAGGCTGGCCGACCAGGGAAAGAAGCTCCCGCTACTCGGCGATAGCGACGACGCGGCCAACCGCGCCTACACCCGGCAATTCGCGCTCGACCGCGACCGCATCCGCGGGCTCAAGTACGGTCTCGCCTATGCCGAAGTCTTCCACTACATTCCGCCCGACGACGAGCCCGCCGAAGAGTACGCGCGCCGCCACGCCGTGCCCCTGTAGGGCGATGACGCCATGGATTTGGGAACACCCGGATCGCGGGCTGTTCCCAGCCACGTCATGGCTTGACGGGTGAATGTATGCCCTGTCCGTCGGGTTCCGATTCCGCCCACCGCAGCGAGACGATCGCGTTGGGAAAAAGGCCGCCCAGCGCGACGAACAGCACGCCCACGGTCAGAATCCAGCGCTCCCGCGGCAGGGCATCGGCCATCACCGTGAAACCCGTTCTCCGCTTGCCGAGGAATAACCGCGTGAATAAGCGAAAAATGCTGATGGCATTCATCGCGATCGCCGCCGGCAGCAACAACCCTGTCAGAGGGTGCGACTCCAGCATTCCTTTGATCAGCAGATCCTGGGAAAAGAAACTTAAGGTACCGGGCAAGCCAACCAGCGCCAGGCCGAATACGACGAAGAACACCGCCAGCCGCGGCGCGTGCTCGGCCAGCCCCAGATGGACGGCCGCCGTCAGGTTCTCGCCGAAGCGGACCTCCAGCAGCCGAAGAATGCCGAACAGTCCCATGGTGGATGCCGTCACCACCAGCCACTGCAACAGCGCCCCGGTGATTCCTTCCGCGGTCCCGCTCTCCAGCCCGGCCAGGATGCACGCCGATTGACTGAGCGCCAGCAGCGCCAGCAGCCGCCGCGGCGCCGTCTCCGAGAGCGCCCGTATCGCGACGTAGAGCGCGGTGGCAAGCGCGAGGTGCGACAGCGCCGGAAACAGGTTGCGGGCCGCGTCCGGGAACAGCGGCACAAGCAGTTTCGCCACCACCAGGGCGCCCAGATGGCCGTTCAGCAGAAGCGCGGTGGGAACCAGAGGGCCGCTTTCCGCCGCATCCGCGACCCACGCATGGGCGGGGCAGATTCCTTTCCGCAAGATCACGGCGAGCACAAGGAGGCCGAACGCGGGCAGGCCTCCCGCGCTCTGCCCGTTCAGCCGGTCGATCGACAGTTCGCGCCCACCAGCCGCAATCACCGCAACGGCGAGCGCGAAGGCGATTGCGGAGGACAGCAGTGCGATTTTCGGACGCCAGGAGCGGGCGCCGAACAGCCGGGCGGGAAGAAACGGAATCGTCGTCAAAATCCAGGCCGCCAGCAGTACCAGCAGGTTTCCCGTCGAGTAGGCGAGCAGCGTGGATCCCTGGAGGAACAGCATTCCCGCCACGGCGCCGGGAGTGCAGTCACGCCGCGGAAGCACCAGCAGCGCCCCCGCCGAAAGGCAGGAGAACAACAGCATCAGCGCTTCGTTCCAGGATTCCCGGCCCGGCGATCCCTGGAGCAGGAGTCCGCTGGCCAACGCGGACGCCGCCGCCGCAGCGAAGCCGAGCGCGCGCGATTGCCGCTTGATCAGGACCGCCAGTAGGGCCCCCAGCCAGGGAATCGAGATCGCCGCGACAATGAGTATGAATCCGGAGTTGGCCATCAGTCGCTCCCCGGCCGGATCGATGTCAGGCGCATCACCGGTTCCCGCCGCCGCTTCAAAGCGCCGCCTGTGCCGAAATCGTCGATCCGGGCAAGCAGGTTCGACAGTCGCATCAAAGGCTCGATCACGCCACGGTCGAGAATCGTGTCCAGGTGGCCGCGGTCCAGCGCCCAACGGTAGAGCCACAACTGGAAACGCTCCGGAAAAAGCTCGTCCAGATGTTTGCCCGTCTCGGCCAGTTCGCCGCCGGCGGCGGAATGCATCTGGTGATAATCGTGCAGCATCGAAGGCGCTCGCAGGAACTGCAACGTTCGAACCATGGCGTGTCCCATCACGTGGGCCACCGCGATCCAGGTCCAGCCGAGCCCGATCTCCACAAACACCACCCCCACCTGCGTCAGCGAAGCATAAGCCAGCGACGTCTTCGCATCGGCGCTCGCCCGGCCTACGATCGTGCCGTGGATGGCGGTGAGGAGCCCGATAGCGATCACCAGCCCGCACGCGAGCTTCGACTGGACCAGGACCGGCTGCGCGCGGAGCAGTAGGTACGCGCCGGCGTGAATGGAGATGGCGCCGTAGAAGATTGCGCTGGACGGCGTGGGCCCCTCCATCGCGCGCGGAAGCCAGCCCGAAAACGGAATCTGCGCCGCTTTGCCCGCCGCCGCCAACAGCAGCAGCAGGCAGACAATCACGCCCTGCGCCTCCGTCAACGCCGGAAGGCCCCTCACGAACGAAGCTCCGCCCGCCCAGTGATGCATCGCAAACACGCCCACCAGCAATCCGACATCGCACGACCGGTACACCGCGAACACGCGCAAGGCGTTTTCCACCGGAGGGATTCGGCGGTCAAAGAAGGCGATCAGCAACACCGATGTGATACCGACAACCTCCCAGCCGGCGGCCAGCAGGTCGAACGAAGCGGCGGCAAACGCCAGCAGCGAGCCGAACGTAAACAGGTGCAGCAGCAAAAAAAAGCGCAAAAACCCGCGCTCGCGATGCAGGTACGTGGCCGAGAACCTGCCGATCAGTCCGGACAGCATCACTGTCATTGCGAGGAACGGGAGGGAGAGCCGGTCCGCCATCAGCGCCAGGGGAAATTCGTACTGGTGGGCGGCGAACCAATTGCCGAACCGCGCCACCACGCGGTCGGACCCCGTGAAGGCAAGCCGCAGGACGATGACAGCCAGTGCCGCGGCGGACGCGGCAAACGCTATGCCTGTGATCCGGGACACCACGCGCTCGGCCGGAACATAACCCGCCAGCCAGAGCAACGCCAGCGCGCCAAACAGCGCGCCGGGGGTGAACACCACGAACAGCAGCAGCGCTTGAGAGAGGTCCATATTCACCGGCCTCCCATTTGGGCCTGAATCCAGGCCATGGGGAGATCCCGGCTTTTGCCTCCGTACCACTCGGCCGAAGAAAATGCCACCGGGAGGCGTTCGACGGATTCGTCGAACGCTTCAAAGCCGCTGTCCCGCCGCACGTGAACGCGACCCGACCGCGGATCGACAGTGGCTACCCGGATCCACCGATTCTCCACCAACCGTTTCAGCGCGGCGTTTGCGTTCACCACGTTCATGAGCCGCTCCGGGGTCGTTTCAATGACAAACAGAACCCGGACCGGCTCGTGAATCTCCACCATTTGCCACGGCAGTCCCGTACGCAAATCGCTCGCGGCGCCGTCCATCACGCCCACCAGGCCCGTTACGTTGTGCGGGAGTTTCGTGCCGCAGCCGTACCGCTCATTATCGACGCGCGAAAAGTAGTATTCGAGGCTGATGCCCGCGCAGACCGGTATCGCCGCCGCCAGCAGCCGTGCAAGATTCTCGTCGCGGGAATCCTCACTCGCGTCGTAGGAGATCAGGAAGGCGCGGCGGTCCAGAAACAAGCCCCGCGTCAATGCGCGCCGGCCCACGACGGCCACCGCGTTGGTGCAGTGGCCGTACTCCGGCCGCGGTTCCGCAAGATGTTCGCTCCGTTCTTCCACGTGGCGGAGCGCATCGGCGGGCGAGGCGGCCGGGTGATGCCGCTCGAACCGCCGGGCGCGCTCGTGGGCGTTCCGCGCCCTGGCTTCGTCCAGCGATCGCCGTATGCGTTCCAGGTCGGCCGCGTGCGTCGCCGGGAGCGCATCCACGTCGTACAGTTCCACCGCGTCGCTGCACGTGTCGTGATAGCCGCCGACGAACCAGGCGTCGTCCGGAATGACGATGCCTTTCCCGCGCAAAAGCTCCCGCACTTCCTCCCGGTTCGCCATCGCCGCGAAAAGCCGCGCGTTCGGCCCGCCCCGGCGTCCGCCGCAGGCCCCGCAATCGTGGGCCGATTCGTGCGGATTGTTGAGGCTTGTGGATCCGTGGCCCAGTACGACGACGATGCGCGCGAACCCGCGCGACAGGCCTGCCGGCCCGAGCACGCTGGCGACGCGGTCGGCCTTCTCCGCCGCCGCGAACCCCACCAGCAGACCCGTCATTGCGCCTTGCGAATGCGCGGTGTTCCTCATCAGAGTGAGTTCGGTGCGGGGCTCCGGTAGGAAGGCCTTGTTCAGCCACTCGCGAAGCAGCGCGTAGCGTCTGGGCGCCAGCAGGTGCCCCGCCAGCGGCACGGCGGAAAGCAGTCCGAGCACGGTGGTCGAGATCCAGCCGCGCACCAGCGTCCGCGACGACACGAAGGAATTCCGCATCAAGCGCCCCAGGATTCGTCTTCGCCAACGGCGGCGCTCCAGCAGATCGCTGTCTTCCTGTTTCGGCTGTTCCACTACCGCGTGCCGCGGCTTCACCACCACCGGACAGAACGCCGCGCCCCGCGGGTCGTCGATTCCCTGGTAATCCACCGCGACGCCGAAGTACCCGGCGGCGCCGAATGTCTCCACCTCCGGATCCGCCTCTTCCAGTGCCCGCCGGATCGACTCCGAGCGCTCGTCGAGGCAAAAAAATACCTGGGCCGCGGGTCTCGCCTTCAGCTCGAACAGACCCCGGTATTGGCGGTGGCTCGTCAGCCCTTGCAGAAACGCGCGCTCGTGCCGCCGCTCGTATGCCAGGTGCAGGATGCGCCGCCGCTCCAGCCCGTTGCACATTTTCACTTCGGCGGCAAACGCGTTCCACTGGCTCTCCGTGAGCTTGTTGACCTCGTCGGCCGAGAGCGACACGACGCGGGCCGCGTCATAGACCCGGGCCGCCCGGCTCAGCCGCCGTTTCTCCTCCGTCTTCAGGGGGCTCTCCGCCGGTCCAGGCGCGGCGGCGCCGAGCCGCGCAGCCACGCGGCCCATCGTCAGACGCACCGCGAGGAAGTCCATGAGCGAGCAAGGCACGGCGCGATGAGGAGCAAGCCCCGGGTCTTCCTCCAGTCTCCGCATCAACCCCGCCCACCCCGGCAATGCGAGCAACTCGGCCCGGAGCACGCTGTCCCAGTCCGCTTCGCGGTAGCGCTGCGCATCGAGACAATCCAGCGCGGCGTCCGTTGCGCTATACGAGAAGTACTCCTGGCGGCTGAACTCTTCGTCCAGGCCGGTGAGATATCGGGGGAAGACGGCGCCGGGTTGCGATAACAGCGTCCGTACGCTGCGGTAGAACCCTTTCTCGCGCCCGGGCATGGGCCAGTACGCCATGCCCTGATCCAGAAATACCGAGCACAGCCGGATCAGCCACGGGTGGATGACCTCGTCAATCGGACGCGCGGCGGCGGGTTCTTCTTCCTGGGCCGGGGTACGCGCGAAACACGCGTCGAACAAGGCCCGCAGCGCCGCCTGGCGGAAATCGCGCGACAAATCGCCCTGCTCGGCCCGCCAAAGTATCGTAGCGGCGTCGAACTCCCGGACGCCCGGCGCCATCATCGCGCGCCGAAGAGACCGGCGGCTGAGCCGGGGGAAGATCAGTGCGTCCGGTTCGCCATCCAGCACCGCATCGATGTCGTCCTGCGTAATGCGGCCGCTGGCCAGTTCCGCGCGGTACGCCGCTTCCGCCATGTACGGTTCCGTGCCGTACAATTGCGAAGCCTGGATTACCGCCTGTTCGAACGGCGCGTCCTCAAAAGCGTGAAGAGTATTGTGGTGGACGAACACGCCGATTGGACCCTGCATCGGCAGAACGTGCGCCGCTCGATCAACCGCGTCCCGGAATCGTTGCCGCCGCGATTCCGCGGGAACGTCACTTCCGCTCATGCCATACAGTGGGCAGCCTCATAGGCTGCGCGGGACTCCCAGTCCCGACTTGCATTTTGTACATTTCGTTGCGCGGGCTGTCAGTTGACAAAGCCGGTTGGAAAACCGGCTCGCAAACCTGGAGGTTCACCCCACCGGCGCGGGACCATTAAACTCCTTAGCCCTCCTATTTTACACCCTGGCCTCGAAAATAGTGGTATTGGTAGACGCTAATGACTGGCATCGAGTTCCTGATCGGCTCGTCCCTCTACCACCTCGCCAAACCCGTCGTCGAGGCGGCCCTTCCTGGCCTGACGCAGGGCGTGCTCGCCAATCGTCTGGATGGCGCCCTTTGCCTCGGCTTCGACCGGACCTGGCGGGCGATTCGCTCGATGGACTCGAGCGATCCTCTCAACCACGACCTTCAGCATGCGGCCCGCCGCGCGTACCTGCGCGCTTGTGAGGAGATGGCCGAACAGGCCGGCTTCTCCGCCACAGCCGCCACGATCCGCGAAGAACGGAAGCGCGTCCACAAAGAAATCCCCGCCAGGCCGTTAGGAGAGCTGGACGTCCTGCTGCTCGATCGCGAGACCGCGCCCGAGCGCCGTACGGCAGCCTTCCAGCACGGATTGACCAAGGTTCTCGCAGCGGATCTCGACCGCTGGCTACCGCTCGACCCCCGCCGCAAGACTCTCGACCGCCTGGCGCGGGATGGGTGGCGCATAACCGACAAGCGGCGCGATCTTCAGGGCGTCATGACGCTCTGGTTCTGGGAAGAGATCAAGGAAAACCACCGCGCGCGGGAAATCTTTCAGACCCAGATGCTGGCCGAGTTGGCCAACCGCGAACCGGCGCTCAAACCGCTGGCCGACATCAAGGAGTTCGAGCGGCGCTTCGACAGCTTCGCGGACCAACTGGGCCGCATCGAGCACAAGCTGGACGAGATCCCGGAAAAAGTCGCCGACGAACTTGAGCGGCGCGGCCTCGCGCGGCGGCAAGGCCCGTTCTCGAGGCTCGACGCCCGCCCGCAGGGGTTTGTCGAGCGCCGCGAGTCGCTTGACTGGCTCGAGCGGCGGCTATTCGCCGGGACCGCCCCTTCGCTGCTATGGGGCGAGCCGGGTTCGGGCAAATCGACGCTGGCGCTCGAGTTGGGCTGGCGGCTTTTTGAAGACGGGCGGTTTTCCACCGTCGTCCAGCAGTTCTGCGGGCCGGCGCGCGCCCTCGGCGTGGTGGGGCCCGAGTTGGCCGCGGTTCTGCCGAATTACAACCGCGAGGCCGAGCCGAAGGTGCAGATGGAACGGGCGCGCCAATGGTTGTCCGAGCGCGGCGCGCTGCTGATTCTGGACGACGTATGGGATGAATCGGTACTGGATCTGACGCCCGGCCCGCCCGCCCGGGTGATCTACACGTCGCGGCGCCCCAGTCTGGGCAGGCTGACGGCGGACCAGGTTCGGCAGGTAAGCGGGTTCGATGTTCCCGAGACCGAGGAGATGCTCGAAAAGCGGCTTCCGGGCTGGCTCGCCGGGCATGGGCCCGCATTGAGGCGGCTTGCCGCTCGCGTCGAACATTTGCCCTATGCCCTGGACGTCGCGGCAGGTCTGCTTCAGAAGGGCCGGCGTCCACGGGCTCAGCAGATTGAGTACGTCGAAGCCGTGGCGCTGCGGAGCAACAATGCGCTCTACGTCGAGGCCGCCAGCGCGCACAAGCCCGAGGCGCGGCGTCTGCTGAATGCCGTGGCCTTGTGCTTGCCCGAGGGCGTTTGGCTGCCCTTCGCGGCGGAGCTCGCCGGTTTGGAGGGAGACGCCGTTTGGGAGCATGTCGAGGCGCTGGTGGATGCGTCGCTGTTGCGCACAATCGACCGCGACGAACAGCTCTACGGCATGCACATGGTGTTGCGCGATGTGCTGGCGGCCGAGACGGCGAAGCTCGAAGAGGCGCGCGTCAAGGCGCTGGAGCGCATGTTTGGCGAGTGGAATTCCGACCGGAGCCGCTGGCGCGATTGCGCGCGCGTGCTGGCCGAGACGGAGCCGGCGGTGGAGTGGCTTGCGCGAGCCGGCGACTCTCGCTTCCCGCGGCTGTCTTGGCGTGCGTTTGAGTTTGGGCGACTCACCGGCCAATTGGTGATTGCCAATCGGCTCATCGAGCGGCGGCAGGCCTTCTACGAACGGAAGGGTGACCGCCATGGGCTGCAAGCGAGCTACGGCAACCAGGCGTTGATCCTGCAGGATTGGGGCAAGCTGGAGGAGGCCATGGCGCTCCACCAGAAGCAGGAAGCGCTGTGCCATGAGCTGGGCAACAAGGATGGGCTGCAAGCGAGCTACGGCAACCAGGCGTTGATCCTGCAGGCGTGGGGCAAGCTGGAGGAGGCCATGGCGCTCCACAAGAAAGAGGAAGCGCTGTGCCTCGAGCTGGGCAACAAGGATGGGCTGTCGAGAAGCTACGGCAACCAGGCGTTGATCCTGCAGGATTGGGGCAAGCTGGAGGAGGCCATGGCGCTCCACAAGAAGGAGGAAGCGCTGTGCCTGGAGCTGGGCAATCGCGCAAGCCTGGCATACTCCTACTGGAATCAAGGACTGCTGCTCCGTCAAATGAACCAACTCGAAGAGGGCCGTGAGGCGCTTGAAAAAGGGCTCGAAATTTTCACCGCGCTGGGCATGCCCCGCGAGCGTGACGCGGTCCGGCGCGCGCTCGACGAGATGGGAGGGAAGGCGGATTCAGCCGGTCAGCGGTAGCCGCCGATTGCCCCGGCTTCCCCCGCGGCATATCGGTGTTGATCGGTGTTTATCGGTGGCTTAAACTCCCCCAGTAGTCGTCATCACCAGCACTGGAAAAAAACATAAACCTCTCCCCTTCAACCACTTCCCTCCCTATTCCGCCTCCCCGCCCATCCGGAAATTTCTCCCTCCATGCCATACTGGTAGCGAAGCGATAAGCAACTCCTTAAGCCCCGGGCGCCGTCCCGGGGCTTTTCCTTTTTCCGAGGTACTTCAACCATGCACGACTCCGTTTCCCAGCCCCTCCCCGGCTCGGTCAGCCCTCGCAAGCTCGAAGCCAACCGCGCCAACGCCCTCAAATCCACGGGCCCCGTCTCCGAAGCCGGCAAAAAGCGCTCCAGCGCAAATTCCACCCGCCATCGCATCCTCGCCTCCGCCGCCACCCTGCTCG
Organism: Bryobacteraceae bacterium; assembly: GCA_026129905.1. GTDB lineage: Bacteria > Acidobacteriota > Terriglobia > Bryobacterales > Bryobacteraceae > JAHCHE01. Next base: position 104,262 of record JAHCHE010000014.1, read on the forward strand.
CCAAACCCAACCAGGAACTCCAATCCCTCCTCACCAGCTACCGCGCCGACTTCCGGCCCTCCTCCGTCCACGAGCGGACCCTGGTCGATGAAATCGCCGTCGCCGCCTGGCGCATGAAACACCTCGCCCGCATCGAAACCGGCCTCCTCGCCGCCCAGATGCACGACGCTTACGTCCACGCCACCGAGGAGCCCAAGCGCATCGTCCCCCGCTGGCACGAGTTCATACCCGACGACGACCCTTTCTACGGCGACGCCATCTCTCCGAAAACGCCCGAAGCCTCCGAGCCCGACCCGCCCGCGCTCGCCGAAGAGCCCGAGGACGTGCAGGAACTAATGGCCGGCCTCGCCTGGGCCAGCAACCCGCAGGCCTTCTCTCTGCTGGTGCGCTACCAGGCCCAGTCCCGCCGCGACTACTACCGCGCGCTGAAGGAACTCGAGCGCGTCCGCACCGGCCAGGCCGGCTACCTGCCCCAGGAACCGCCGCCGTCGCAACTCGGCCGCCCGGTCGAGCCCGAACCGCAACCCGCCGGATGCGAAACGAAGCCACCGGCGCCGTCCCCCAGGACCGCCGCGGCATCCGCCTCCAACCAAACGGACCCACCGGTGGCCGCCCCGGCCCCGGAGCCGCCGACCTCGGACGCCTCGTTTGTAGAAAAGCCCGCCACGAACCCTGGAAATCCCCGACGTCCTTGACGTGGCGCACACTCTTAGTGTGCCGAGTCCACACTCGTGTGGACTCTTGTGCCCCAAACCGGTAAGAACTCCAGGCTTACAACGTTCCACTGGACCCCCGTCTTTCCGAGCCGCGACCGCGAGGGAGCGGTATTCCGCGCTACGCCACCGTAGCCCCGAACGGAGCTACTCCGCCAGCGCAGCACGGGCGTATATCAAATCTGATAGTCCCGTGTTCTGGCCGACGGCCCCGTCGGCGTCGAGCGGACCATCGAAATCGGCTCTTGGGCGCAACACGGGGAACACGCCGTCTTGCCGCGGCAGCAATCGGCAGCCGGGGCGGGCGGTCCGCCCCGGCTGCCGTCGGAGATCAAGCTCTGGAACTAACCTGCAGTTCCGCTCCTGACGCGGTCATTTCTGCGCCAGCGCATCGACATTGAACATGTACTGACTCATGCTTGCCAGGCACACGTTGAAGACCACGTTAACGTTTTCTCCCGTTGTAAGTTCGGCGTCGTCATAGGCCCCCGTCCAAGCACTGTAACCTGTAACATCATGATAGGGCAGACCGTAGACATCGCCGATTTTTAAGACGATCGGACCGGTCTCAGGGTGCACGACAAGGCGGTTGCCACTGCTGAGCTGCGTAATCTTGAAGAGGATGTTCGAAATCGGATCGGCTCCTGCGTTCTCGATGACGGCAAATATTTGCTGCATCCCAACGCTGTTTGCGGGACAACCGTACCCGACGGCCTGGGCTTTCGAGAAGGTTAGGCCCTTCTTTTGAGCCAATTTGATGCTGGTGGAAACGCTGACGTGACCTCCCCCCACGATCTGGTGCAGCTTGGAATTGATCCATTGGGGCATGCCATTGACGAAAGCCTGCGTGTCGGCAATCGGCGTTGGCGCAACCGCCCCGCTATTGGCGACGCCATTGGTTTTGGAGTTGACGCCAGCAACATCGGCGCCGAGATCCTTCCCGTCGGGTTTCCGCGTGAACGGATGCTCGCCCTTCCCGGAAAACTTGCCGTTCGGCAGAAGCCGGTAGTCGCCGGTGGCGTAACTGTAGAATCCTACTTCTTGCCACGTGCCCGGATAGCATTTGTCGTTGGCGTCGGGATATTGGCTGGAGCAGTTGCCCAGGTACTTCTGCTGGTACGTGGAGCCGCCAACGAGCGCATTCTTACGGAACGCGGAACTGGTGCGCTTGTCCGCTACCCAGTCGGTCCAATTCTTGAGAGCGGTGTTTCCGATCGCCGCCGTCGTCGGCGGATTCCCAGATGCTACGCCGTAGAGTCCGTGGTGCAGGACGTTGTTTGTGAACTTGAAACCTTTGCCTTTCGGCGTGGTCTCAAAATGGACAGCTTCTGTTTCCGCGCCGCCAGGCTGGATGATGGTGTTGTGGTTGACGGTGAGGTAGTCCGGTCCAGTATAGAGCGCCAGCACGGTCCCCCGGCCAGGCCACTCGACGCTGTTGAGGCCGTCAATGACGTTATTTTCTATCCGAACGTGTTTCACTCTTCCCAACATGGCTCCCTTGTCATCCTTGCACTGGTAGTCACGTGAGATGATCTCGAAGCCCGCTCCCGTATTACGGACGTAGTTGTATTGGACGAGGACGTTCTCGGTGACGGCGTTAGGGACTGTACAAGCTTCATTGACCTTTGTTTGCGGATTGTCTCTCCCGGCGATGGCTTTGAACACAATCGCGCTTCCCGACTGTTCCTGCTGGCCTTGACGCCAGTTGTTCTCGAAGACGTTGCCTTCGATGATCACATTGCGCGCCAGTTTTGTTTCCAGGTGGTTCTTCACGTCCCACCCGCCGGATGTCTTCTTCCAGGACACTAGCTTTTTGAAGTGATTGTGCAGGATGACTATATTTTCCGGAATCAGCTTATCCGTGGGATCCAATGTGTCATTGTCGCCCAGCCGCGGGACGTCGCCTCCGAACAAGATGTTAATGCCTGCGGCTTCGATGTAGTTGTTGTAGATTAGCAGGTCTTTGACGCCATTAACTCCTATGATGGCGTGTGTTTCCTGCGCGACCTTGCCAAAGCCCGAAAGATAGGAATTCTTGATCACCGTTTGCATGCTGTGGACTTCGATTCCTCGTTTGCCGGCTGCGTCGGAGTCGCCGTGGCCATGGATATACATGCGGTCAAGTTCGATGTGATGAGGAACGTGAAAGACAAGGCTCTGCCGGTCGGTATTGTTCCCAAGCTTCACCAGGCCGTTGGTGTATACTCCTGCCGGAGGCCTGACCTCCAGCCCTACCAGGCGATAGTATTGCGGCGTAAGTTCCGGATGCGCGTACCAGGGCCTGACCCCCGGCGGCACGTCGAACTCGGCGGTTACGATTCCGGGGTAGGTGCTTACGGGTACAATCTTGGCGAGGTTCGCGGTTGTCGTGACGCGTTTGTTCGGCGGCGCCAGCGCGTCGATGTTCTCCGTCATGATGGTGATGTACCCAGTCCCGGTCTTCTGGGCTTTGAGAACGAACGACGTGTTGCCGCCCTTGGGCGTATAGGTTTGCCCCTGTTTCAGGCAGATGGTCTGGCCGCGGACGGCTTTGTCGATCGCCGTCTGGAGATCCGCGTTTCCCGTGCCGGTTGGGGTTACGGTGAAGTCGCACGCCGCGCGCGCGACGCCAGCGGAAAGCATCGTTGCCGCGAGGAACGCGAAGAATTCTGCATAGGGTCGATATGACATCCGTTTCTCCTTTGGTCTCAACCTTCGTGAGCCGCCATGGGTTCACGCAATTTGGACTCCACACCCGGCCCGGTCCCCGCCAACCAGGCCAACTCTATGATTCAACAGGAGATGTGGAGAAGAAGCACGCATTTGGCAGGCCCATCATGCTATCCGATTTGATAGCAGAGTAACAGGTCTCTTATCCTTTTGTGCAACTCCTGCGCCGAGCCGCCCCCTACGCCGCCCCCGCGTCTGCGGTGAAGTCTCAGATCACTAAAATCGCCACGTCACTTCCACGTACCCGTACTGCGCATTCCCTCCGCGCGGATAGATCGATCGCATCGCCGATTGCCCGCGCGCGAACCCATAGTACGCCCCCACGGTGACCTGCGCCGTTGCGGCCCAGTCGGCGCTCAGGTCGTACAGCGTCGCCAGGCCGCTGCGGCCCGAAGCCGCACGCCCGACGTAGCCGAACGACCAGGGGTTAAAGGCGCCCCCGCCCAGGTACCACAGATCCCGGCTCTCCGCCAGGCGCAAGCCGTGAACGTCGGCGCGGATGGAAACCTTGCCGTGCGGCCGCAGAATCACTTCTGCAAACGCGTCGCGGATGTTCATCAAGTTGAAGAAGGGAAAGCGCGCGTAGATGCGCGGCGTGGGCAGAATGCCGAAGAACGTCCCGTGCCGGTTGTCACCCGGATCGCCGTCGCCGCTGGCGTAGAAATACCCGCCCCGGAACCACGGCTTGAGCGTCTTCAGCCCCCTCGGCTGGAATCCCGCTTCCAGAGCCGCCGCCGAGCCCCGGTGATCGAGCGCGCCCCACCGGCCGGTCTGACCGACGCCCCACGCCAGCAGGTCCACCGTACCGGCGCCGGTCGCCTGCGCGTGCAGGTAGTGCCCGCCGAACGACCCGATGCGAACATTCGCCAGGTCCCGGGCGCGCGCCGCGGCGGGGCGGTTGTCGGTCTTGGCGATGGGCCGCCAGTCGTCGTAATAGATGCCGAAGATTCTCAGGTCGCCGGCGCCGCCGCCCATGGATAGCTGCCGGGTCCAGGCGCCATAGGCGACGCCAACGTTCGCCCAGCCCCATCCGTCGGTCTGAAAAACGCCCCGCGTGGGCACTGCCCCCACAAAGGTGAAGTTGTTCCCTCCCGCGTCATAGGCGTAATGCAGCCCGTCGTAGCTCCGGCCCACGTGCGTGAACCCGAACGGCCCGAGCAGCCGCTGTTGGATGCGCGTGTTCTTCAGCGCCGCCAGGGTCGGGTTCTTCGGCACAACCTCTGCGCCGTCGGAGAACTCGAACCGGCCCAGCCGGACGCTCTGCCCGCCCGCGCCCCGCCAGCGTATGTACGCCTGCTTGGGAAACACCATCGCCGTGTTTCGCCGGCCCCCGTTGGCGACGTAGTAATTCGCCCCCATTCCGAGCTGCCCTTGCGCCCCGGGCGCGACCGCGTCGCGCGGAAGCCCGAGCAGCGCCGGCGCCGCCAGCTCCACCTTCCATTCGAACTTCTCGCGCCGCTGTCCGAAGTCCACGCGGAGCAGGTTCCCCAGGAAGGCGTAGTTCCCGTCCGCCTCTCCCTGAAACCAGCCCCACGCCTCCATCCTGCTGCGCAGACTGCCGTGAATGCTGAGTTCGCCGGCGGCGGGATCCGCGGCGGCGACAACGCCCGGCAGCAGCGCCATCAGGAAAGCGGCTCGTAGTTTCATCGGCCACTTTCATGGTAGGGAACGCACGAGCGGCCGGCAGTGACCTCCGTCACGGCGCCAACCGCCCGTCGGTTACATTCGTAATAGCGGACCGAACCGACGATGACGCGTGATGGGCAATCCACGATGGGCGCCGGAGGTTACCTGTTGGTCCTCGTCGGCGTCCTCATCGGGGCGGCGCTCGGACTCGGCCTGTTCACGTTCGGCTACGCGCGCGGGGCCTCGTACCTTACCGACAATCCCGAGGCCTGTGCCAACTGTCACGTCATGCGGGAGCAGCACGAGAGTTGGATGAAGGGGAGTCATCGCGCTGTCGCCGTCTGCAACGACTGCCACACGCCGGCCGGCTTCGCGCCGAAGTACGCCACCAAGGTCCGCAACGGCTTCTTCCACTCGCTGGCGTTCACCACCGGTTGGTTCCCCGACGTGATCCGGATCACCGGTTTCAGCCGCGAGGTAGCGGAGGCTTCCTGCGACAAGTGTCACTCCCAGATTGTCGCGGGCATCCAGAACGTCCGGGCCCATAACGAACCGGTCGCTTGCATCCAGTGTCACTCCAGGGTGGGACATCAATGATAGCGGGAGGAACGACGCATGGCCAGTAGACGAAGCGCGCGCTTCGGATCGCGCGGCGGGCGCGGGCTGATGTTGGCGATCGTGATCGCTGCCGTCGCCACGGTCGCCATCGCCGCGCTGTTGGTGAACATTTTCGAGCGCAAGCAGGAAGCGCGCGATCACTTCTTTCGCGTCGTCGAAATCGACGACCTCACCCAAGACCCGGCCGTCTGGGGCAAGAATTTCCCGCTCCAGTACGACCTCTACAGCCGAACCGTCGACATGGTGCGCACGCGTCATGGCGGATCGGAAGCCATGCTCCGCGCCCCCACCGGCGGCGACCCGCGCACGGTGGTTGCCCAAAGCAAGCTTGAAGGCGATCCGCGTCTCGCGCGGATGTGGGCCGGCTATCCTTTCGCCGTCGATTTCCGCGAGGAGCGCGGCCACGCCTACATGCTCGAGGACCAGACGTTCACCCGCCGGGTCCTCGAGTTCCAACAGCCCGGGACCTGCCTCAACTGCCACGCCTCCACCTACGTCGCCTATCGGAAGCTCGGCGACGGCGACCTGATTGCCGGCTTCGAAAAACTCAACCGCATGCCCTACGCCGAAGCCCGCAAACTGGTGGAGCATCCGGTGAGCTGCATCGACTGCCACGAGCCGGCAACAATGCGCCTTCGCATCACGCGTCCCGCCTTCATGGAAGGCATGCGCGTCTGGAAGGCCTCGCAGGGAATCGAGAACTACGACGTGAACACGATGGCCACGGCGCAGGAGATGCGCAGCTACGTCTGCGGCCAGTGCCATGTCGAGTACTACTTTCAGGGCGCCGAAAAGCGCCTGACCTACCCCTGGTCCAAGGGGCTGAAGGTGGAAAACATGCTCGCCCACTACGACGAAGTCAAGTTCCACGACTGGACCCACAAGGAGACCGGCGCGCTCTCGCTGAAGGCCCAGCATCCCGAGTTCGAGATGTACAACCAGGGCGTGCACGCGCGCTCCGGCGTGGCCTGCGCCGATTGCCACATGCCCTACACCCGCGCCGGCGGTTTAAAGGTGAGCGACCATCACGTGCGAAGCCCGATTCTGAACATCAACCGCGCGTGTCAGGGTTGCCACCATTTCTCCGAGCAGGAAATGAAGGACCGGGTGGAGCAGACTCAGGCCCGGTTCCTCAACGCGCGCAGTCTCGCTCTGGACGCGCTGATGGATTTGATTGACGACGTGAAAGCGGCCCGCGACAACGGAGCGAGCGACAGCGAACTCGCGGCGGCGCGCGACTTCCAGCGTAAAGCGCAGTTCTACGTCGACTACGCCGAGGCGGAAAACTCGGCCGGCTTCCACGCTCCGCAGGAAGCCATGCGCATCCTGGCCGAGTCGGTCGATTTCAGCCGCCGCGGCCAGGTCGCGCTGCGAAAGCTTCCCGCGCGCCGCGGCGTCTCCAATGGCGCGAGCGACTGATCAGGCGCTGCCGCCGGCGCGGCGGTACATCGCCCGAATCATCTCGAACTCGCTCCCGTCGGGCATCGGAACGATGTTGCGATAGAGCCGGCTGCCGTCGTCGAGCGTCTGGATGATTTCGCGATACCGGATGACCCGTCCCTGGTGGACCGCCTCCGTCTCGAACGTCATCGTGCGGCCGGCGGCGTCCCACGTCCCCTCGGACCGCGTGATGCACGTCTGCATCGAATCCACCCACGCCCCGGTGTACCTGTCCTTGGACGGATCCCAGCCGTAGACGCCATGCCCTTCGAAGCCGGTTTCCGAGCGGTGCTCGACGACCAGCCAGCGGCCCCCGCAGATGGTCCGGTTTGTCGCCCCCCCTTTCTGGCGGACCGGCGGCGTGCCCGGCCCCGGCCGGATCTCGATGTCCGCCTCCCAGTCGCCCACGTCCCTTTCGAACACCGCCGTCGCTTCCCTGATGCGGTCTTCCATCCCCGGAGCGCTCATGTCCCCTCCTCCTTTGGGGCATTCTACACCCGCTGGTCAACGCCGATGCGGGGCAGGAGCGAGGACGGATTGTGCATGTGCGCGATGTGCAAGCCGCCGCCGCCCAGTTTGGGGTATCCGGTGAGCTCGAGAAACAACCGTATGGAGAGAATCGCCGCCACCGCGGACACCAAGAATGCCTCAAGCTAGCCCCAGGCCTCGACATTTCTGACGGAGGAATCGCGCACCACTGTCACGGCCGCTATTGCTTCGATGCTAACACTGGCGTTCCACCGATCCCGCTTGTGCCGGGACCGCCGGCGCGGTTCGATCGTTAGGATGGAAGAAGCGGAATGGCGCGCCTGCGTCAGGGCGGCCGCCATTCCTCGCTATCCGAGCAGCGTATGCGCGCGGCAAGCACCGTTCTGACAGCTTCGTTGTTGTTTCTTCTGGCGGCGCCACCCTCACGAGGGCCGGAATGGGAGGCGATCCACGAGGAGATGTACGAAGCGTTGTCCCGGGTCTCGAAGGAGTACTTCGAGTCCGGCCGCCGGGAACTGCCCGGTTCGGATTCTCCCTTGGCGGCAGCGGCTGAGCCGGCGGTCCCCTGGCTGATTGCGGTGGGCTTTACGGGCGGGGTGGAAGGGCGCGACAGCACGGCCTCGGGCGTGGTCGCAATGAAGAACCGGCTTGGAGGACATGTGGCCGAGCGCAACGATGTGCTCGCCGTGGCCTACAACAACTTCCGGTGGAGGCGCGCGGCCGCCGATGTGCTCGAAGCAATTCGCCGGGCCGGGGGCGACCCTGGTTTTCCCGCGGCGGTCCGGCAGCCGCTGATCGTGGTTTACGGCCACAGTTGGGGCGCCGGCTCGATCGACAAGTTCGCTCGCGAGTTGGCGCAGCACGGCCTTGAGATCTCCCTGGCGATTTACATCGATGCCTTCGGCTGGCGGAACCCCCGCGTGCCGGGCAATGTCCGCCATGCCGTGAACTTCTACCAGCGCGCCGGCATCCTGAACGGACTGCCCCTCCGGGGAAAAGCAAAGCTGATTGCGCGGGACCCGGCCCGGACGCAGATTCTCGGCAACTACGAAATCAGCCCCGACGCCGGACGTTGGGGATGGAGCTGGAACCCTCTCCAGCCGCTGTTCTACCGCCAGCACCATCTCATCGCTCACGACCTGCGATTGAGGAAATACCTGATCGAAATCGTGAATCTCAAGCTCGAGATGCTGAACCGCGCGCGGGCGACGGCCGCCGGGGACAGCGCTCCCGGGCTTTTCGATCGCGTGGTGATTCTGGGCGCCAGCGTCTCCGCCGGAGAGAAGGCGACATCGCCCGGCCTGCTGCTGGCGCGGCACATGGGCACTCCGGAGGAGCGGATCTTCACGTTTGCGGAAGGAGGCGCAGCCAGTGAAAAGCACCTGGGATACCTGGACAATATCGGCCGCTTGCAGCCTACCCTGATCGTCGCCCTGGATCTCTTCTTCCACGATTTCCGCGCGTCGCTGTACCTTTCGAGGTCCAAGAAGCAGTATCTCCGCGAGTACCTGGCATCGCTCGACCAGACGGGCGCGGCCGTGATGGTCGGAAACATACCTAGCCTTGTACTGCTCCGCTACCAGCATGTAAACGACTACCTGGAGCAGCTCGCGACGGAGTTTCCAAACCTGGTGCTGGTGGATGTGCAGCGCCTGATCGATTCGCTGGAACACGGGGTTCCGCTGCGGATCGCCGGCGAGGAGATCCTGGTCAAGAAACAGGACGTCTTCGCCGACCATGTCCACCCCAACCTGCTTGGCAGCACCCTGCTGGCGAACTATCTCTTGGAGCGCCTTCAAACCCGGTTTCCGGAACTTGCCGCGGCCGGCGCTCCGCGGCTGCTCCCGCTGCCTCGCTCCCCCTGATCGGCCGCAGGCGCCGGGAAGCCGCCGCCGCGGTCCGCCGTGTCCCCCGACCTAACCTGACCCAGGGTTTTATTCGTCTCACGGGCGCAACGGTGGATCATTTTGGATATTACGTCCCGAATAGAGTTATCCGATTGGATAAGAACCGGGGGCATTTCGAATTGCCGCCGGAAGGATTGGGCAGGCGGCGGGGCGGGGGTAAGTTCGCGGAATTGCAGGGGCAAGGGCTCGCGCGGCGCGGGACCGGGCGAGCGCGCGAGGCAGTGGCAGTGGGATTGCGCCAGGAGAAAGCGGTGACGAGCATCACCTGGCGCGAAGGAGGCGCCGCAACATGAGACGAGCAGTCCTGATACTGGCCGTGGCGGTTTCGCTCGCGGGAGCAGCGGCAAAGGAGGACCGGCCGGCGCCGGACCCGACGACGAAAGCGAAGGCGAAGGAATTACTGGACGGCGCGGCGGAGGCGATTGCGGCGGCGCAGCCGGACATTCGCGTCGAGGCGCTACGGCGCATGGGCGACGCCTACCAGGTATTTGATAAGAACCGAGCTGTCGAGATTCTCCGGCAGGCGTTTCAGGCTGCTCAGAAGCTGCCGGAGGAGCAGTCGTCGTATTTTCGATCGAAGCTGCAAGCGGAGATCGCTCGCGCCATGGCTGGGATCGATGTCGAGACCGCGATCAAGATGCTGTTCGACATTCCGGCGCAAGCCGGGGATTACGACCCCCGCTGGCAGGCGCTGGACGCTATCGTCGATGAGCTGGCTGAACACGGTCTGCACGACCGCGCAATCGAACTGATTCAAAGAGCCGGAAGCACCGGACCGTTTCCGCATTACACCGCCGTGAGAGTTCCGGGGTCGCTTCCGGATGGAGATCCGAGGATTGGAGCGCTGTTCGGGGCGGCGCTGTCGGCGTACAAAGCGCAGCCCATCTCGCCGTTCGTCCACATGCTTCCCAGTTGGTGGGACAAGGCGCCGCGCCAGATGGCGAAAGAGGCAGTGTCGGCCGTATTGGACGAAATCTCCCGGTACAGCGAGAAGAAGGAACAGGAGGCGTCCGGCGTAGCGACGGAGAAAGGCACGGTGACATTCGGGACCCAAGCGGAGGCCGAACTGTTCGAACTGATGCACATCGTTCAAGAAGTCGATCCGAAACGGGCAAAGGAACTCCTGGCGAAGTATCCCGACCTGGCCGGCGCGGTGAAGATCTATCCCAAGGGAACCGAGTCGATGGCGGGCGAGGGGCCGGTCTGGAGCTTCACCGCTACGGGCGACAAGGAATTCACCGACGGCGAGCGCGAGCAGGGCCGGCTGAGCATGATGGCGGAGACGCTCGGTCTCCAGGCGGCGAACACGCTGGCGAAAGACCCGGCGAGGGCGGCGGAGTTGGCCCGTTCGATACCGCTACCTGGGCGGCGGGGAGAAATCCTCGCGACACTCGCCAGGTCGCTGGCCAAGGAACATCCGGCAATGGCGAAGCCGCTGTTTGAGGAGGCGTGGATGCTGCTGGACGAGGTGAAGAAAGCGGAGGAGCGCGTACCGTTGTGGGACCGGCTCATCGAGGCGGCGCACGCGATAGGAGACGAACCCCTCGTTTCCCGGTCGCTTGACGGAGCGCTGGCCAACATGACGGAACTGGTGAACAGGGACGCGGACGTGAAGACGCCGAACATGCTGCCGAGGCCGGCCTGGCGCTCGACGCAAGCCTACTGCCGGTTCATGGCGCGGGCGGCCAGAGCGCTGGGCGCGGGGGCGGAAGCGATGCTGGAGAAGGTCCCGGATCCCAGCCTGTCGGCGCTGGGGCGGGTGATGATGGCCGGGGAGTTGCTCGGTCGGCCGGAGGGCGAGTGGCTGGGACTCGAACCGCGGCGGTGCAAGTAAGGCGCGAACGTGGCTACGGGGCCGCGCAGCGGAAGTTGGCGGCCTCGTCGATGCTGCCCGAGCCTTGATACCGGGCGCGCTCGGGATAGGGGCATAGCGGGCGCGTGCGGACCGTCTTGCCGTCCACCACGCGCGCGGCGTCGATGCGGTCCGGCGCCTTGCCCCGCTCGACCCAGTCGATCACCGTCAGCAGCGGCTCAAACGAGCCGGGGCCGACGCCGCCGCCGCAGTGAAAGACGCCGGGCTGCATGAATAATCGGAAGAAATCGCGCGCGTCCGAACCCATCGTTTTGAGGACGCTATCGTAGTAATCGACGCCCATTTGCGGGTTCAGCGCGGGATCGGCCCAGCCGAAATACATCAGCATTTTGTGGCCGCGGTCGCGAAAAGCGGAGAGGTCCGGGTCGGTGGCGTCGAGAATATTGCGGATCCAGTCGAGTTGTTGGGGATGCTTATCGAAGTCGAAGGCGTTCAGGTCGACAGCCTCGTCCTGGCGAGGGAAGGCCATGTAGCGGAAGAAGCTCTCGGCGAACGAGTACGATACCGTCTTGCCGGGCGTTTCGCGGACGAGCCACATGTCCCAGCCGCTCCGTCCGTTGGGCCCGGCAATTTCGGCGCCGACGGGCCAGCCGGGGAAAATGGTTTTGCCCTGGCTCTTAACGTCGCCGTAGATCGCCTCCAGCGTGGCTGCCTGGGCCCCGGTGAAACACGAGGCATCGTCGCCGCTTCCGGCGCAGCGGGGCAGATCTCGCGACGGCTGGAAATCGCACCGGCGCGGATCGTCGATGAGGCCGTCCTTCAAGCCGTCCTTGTCGTCGCAGAGAGCGTAGACGCGTTCGGCGAGGAGCGCGAGTTTTGCGTACGGCAGCGGCGCGGCGTTCAGCGCCTGGATGATGCGGGCGTAGCCGACCATCGTACCGGTGAAATTCAGGACCGGCGCGCCGGCGACAATGCCGTGGAAATCGTCCGGAAACCGCTGCGCGAGGATCAGTCCCTGGCGGCCGCCGGTGGAGCAGCCCTGGTAGTAGGAGCGCTCGGGAGGCGCGCCGTAGTAGGCCGCGGCGATGCGCTTGCCCGCCTCGGCCGTGACGTGGAGCGACCGGAAGGCGTAATCGAGCAGCTTCTGGCGGTTGACGGCGAAGCTGGCGAGGGGCTCGTCGCGGGCGTCGTGGCCGGTATTGGTGACGGCCGCAACAAATCCCCGCTCCATCGCCGTGCGGCGTTGCGCGACGCGCTGGGGCGAATCGAGCGTATCGCCGGCGTATCCGCCGTTGCCGGTCAACAGGAACCTTCGATTCCAGGAAGACGGGAGACTCACTTCAAAGCGGATCTCGGGCAGAACCTGGCCCATGACGCGGCAGTACGCGGGCGCGTCGCCGGCGGCCGGAACGGCAACCGCGCTTTCGACGGTGAAGTCGAAGCCGGTGAGGGCGCGCAAGGCCGCGCAGCGGATCTTCGGCGCGGCGGGCGGTCCTCCGGCGGGGGGATCGAGGAACGCGGCGGGAGGCTGTGCCCGGACCAGCATGGCAGCGGCGAGTAAAGGCCACAGAAGACGCATGTCCTATACTACGCGCGCCGCAGCGGGGCGGGCTCACCAGCCCAGGACGTAATTGTCCTTGGCCGGACTGACGGCGCCGAACATCACGCCGGATCGCGGATCGATCCAGACCATCTTGACGGCGCCGGCGCCGGAGGGCTGTTGGGAGTACGGGCGCTGCATGCGCGTCACTTCCACCTTGTGTCCCTTGGCTCGCAGGGCATCGGCGAGGCGAACGGCCAGCGCCTCCGGGATGGTGAGGCGGTCGCCCACGGGTTGCGGATAGTTCGAGGCGTGGAAATTGGAGGAGATGACGGTGGGCTGTTCGACGGCGAGTTGGGGATTCATGCCGAATTCGACGACGTTGAGGAACGCCTGGAGCATGGCCTGGGGCTGGTTGTCTCCGCCGGGCGTGTTCCAGGCGAGCGCGGGTTTGCCGTCCTTGAGCGCCAGCGCGGGATTGATGGTGTGGCGGGGGCGCTTGCCGGGCGCGAGCGCGTTGACGTCGTCGGCCTCGAGGCTGAAATAAGGCATGCGGTTGTTGAGCACGTAGCCTCCGCCTTCCACCACCATGCCGCTACCGAACGTGGCATTGACGCTGTGGGTGACCGAGACCAGGTTGCCGAAGCGGTCGGCGATGGCGAACGACGAGGTCTCGCCCGGTTCGCCGTGCGGAGCGGCGCCGGGGCGGGCGCGCTCCGGATCGACGAGTTTGCGGCGCTGGGCGGCGTACTCCTTGGAGAGAAGGCGTTCGGCGGGGACCTTGACGAAGCGGGGGTCGGCGACCCAACGGTCGCGGTCGGCGAAGGCGAGCTTCAGCGTTTCCACAACTGTGTGCACATATTCCGGCGAGTTGTGCCCCATCGACTTGACATCGAGCGGCTCCAGGATGTTCAGCGCCTGGAGCAGGACCAATCCCTGGGAGTTCGGCGCCGACTGGTACACTTCGTAGCCCTTGTAGGCGGTGCAGATGGGCGAGGCTTCCTCGGGCTGGAACGAAGCGAGGTCGTCGTAGCGGAGGAGGCCGCCGATCTTCTCGTAGAAATTCGCGGTGAGGCGCGCGAGTTTGCCCCGATAGAAGGCGTCGGCGCCATCGCGGGCGATGATTTCCAGGCTTCGAGCCAGGTCCGGCTGCGTGAAGATGTCGCCGGGTTCGAACGGTCCGCCGTTCTTGAGCAGCGTGGCGACCGAGGCGGGATAGGGGCTCAGCTTGCGGATGGCGCCGTTGTGATTGCCGGCGGCCCAATGCGTCAGCGGGTGGCCTTCGCGGGCGGCGCGGATGGCGTCGGCGAGCAGTTCGGGGTATTTTCGCGTTCCGTACTTGCGAAGGGCGAGGTCGAAGCCGCCGACGGCGCCGGGAACGGTGTTGGCGAGCGGCCCGGCGGACGGGATGCCGCCTTCCTGGCGATAGCGTTCGATGGTGGCGAGTTTGGGCGCCGGGCCCGTGCCGTTGATGAAGACGACGCGCTTGTGTTGCGCGGAGTAGGCGAGGATGAACGCGTCGCCCCCGATGCCGGCCTGGTGCTGCTCGACGACGGAAGTCATGTAGAAGGCGGCGACGGCGGCGTCGAAGGCATTGCCACCGGCGTCGAGCGCGCGGAGGCCGGCGCGGGCGATGAGCGGGTGCTCGGCGGCGACCATGCCGCGCGTGCCCATCACGACAGTACGCCAGTAAGGGGCCGCGGCTTCCGGCGGTTCCTGGGCCAGGCACGGCAGGCAAAGCATCACGAAGAGCGTTCGCGCGGACATAGGGACGATTATAGGCGGGCGGCGGGGGGCCCGGAGTCAAGGAGCCGAAGCGCGGATTAGGGAACGTCAATATCGTTTTACACCGCTCTCGATCGGAAGGCCACGACCGGAGGCGAGTGGGATCTTTGCGCTGGAGCGCGATGGCCGAAGTCCCGCACATCTTGAGCCAATTGTAGATGCAGCATAGAAGATTGCTAGGCAGGTACTGGCGCGTGAGCGCCGGTTTGAGGTATACTTCGTCCCTGAAAGCGCCAATGACATCTCCGATAACGTTTTTTCGCGACAATCCATGGGTGGGATTCGTTGGCGCGGTTGCAAGTCTCTTCAGCTTGCCCATAGAAGTACTTGGGATAATTCTGTTCTGGATCTCTCAGAAAGAGCGTAAGCTCACATTTCAAGTGCACCCTGAGATCACGACAATAGTTAAGGCTGACCAGGCTTCAAATCTGCGAGTCTTTCACGACAACGTGGAAGTAAAATCAGATGTGACAGCAGTTCGCTTGAGCCTGTGGAATGCCGGGAAGCTGGCCATCCGGCCCGAACACGTGTTGGAGCCCGTTGTCATTTCACTGCCACCACCAGGCAGAATTCTTGAGGCTAAGATAGTACGAGTCAGTCGACGTGTATGTTCCATCGAAATTGATCAGTCAGGCTTTCGGCAGGGTAAGGTAGGAGTGGATTGGAAGATCCTGGAGCACGAGGACGGCTTTGCACTACAGATCATAGCTAGCAGCAATCTGAATCAGAGTATAGAGATCTCTGGCTCTGTCGAGGGGCAACCGAATATTTTCGTTGTGGACAGAGTAAACGGTGCATCAACAGCCGTCGTGGGAGTACTTGCTTTAATGTTCGGTTGCTTCTTCGCATTTTTTGCAGGGAGTATGGTTTGGTTCCAGATCAAGAATCCAGGTGTAGCGTGGGTATACCCGAGGGTGGCTAGGTGGACTCCACTCGTGACTGGTGTTCTTGCGGTGCTCTTGTTGAGCATATTCGCCCTTTCGGTTCCCAGATATATTGGAGTTGCACGTCAATCGCCATTCCTGGAAGCTCCTTCTCGGCCTCTTGGCCCCCCGGGGGACCGTCCGTAGTCCCTTCGCGTCGCCCACCGGCGCATGCAGTGCCACTTTGTGCGCGAGGCCGTTGTGGCTACACGGGTGCCTGTCGGCTTGCAGACCACCGCCTTCTTGATCTGGCGCCGATGGTTCACCATGGGGGCTCTGTGGCCAGGAGCAGGATGCGATCTCCTTCCAGCGATGGAGATAGAGAGGAACTGGCGTCGGAGATCGTTCACTTGGGATAGCGGGCGTGCCCGACGCGCTCGCCGACAGCGCCGCGGAGCGGGATATTATCGTCAACAGCGCAATCGCGCCGAATTATGACACGGAGCATCGTTCGCAGGGTTACGAGTGGCTTGATCTTCGCCGCGCTTCTTTCGCTCGCTTACCGCGGGATGGGGTTGAACCGGCTGGAAGGGCGGATCGTGGACGACCGGACGGGGCAACCGTTGGCCGCGACGCTGCTGCTGGTTGACGAGAACGGCAAGCCGGTGGAGATCGACGGCGAGCATGCCCACGTCGAGTACCTGGGAAAACGGCGGTGCTACGTGGACGGCGCTTTTGCGCTGAATGCACGGCCGGGGCGGCTGAGGGCCGAGGTCCGGCGCGGTCTGGAAACGCTGCCGCTCGAGGCGGACGTGGACCTGAGCCGGCAGGGGAGCGAGGCGCTGACGTTCCGGCTGCGGCGCTGGATCGACATGCGGGAGCGCGGCTGGGTAAGCGGGGATACGCACGTCCACTTTCTGACGCAGGGCGATTCGCACCTCCAGATGCGGGCCGAGGACCTGAACGTGCTGAACCTGCTGGTCAGCGACTTCACCAACGACCGGCCGAAGTTCAGCGGCAAGCTGGATCCGGTTTCGACGCCCGGTCACGCGGTCTACGTCGGGCAGGAATCCCGCGACTGGCAGAACGGGCACGTGCTTCTGCTGGGCATCCGGCGGATCGTCGAGCCGTTCGAACCATTCGGCGGGAAGTTTCAGAATCGCGACGAGCCGAACCTGGCGATGTCGCGGATACTCCGGGAAGCGCGGGCCCAGGGAGGCGTCACCACGTGGGCGCATTTCTGCAACCTGCCCGGCGCCGAGTCTCCCATCGCCATCGCGCTCAAGCTGGTGGACGCGATCGATCTGATTACGTACGACGACCCGACGCAGTTGCCGAGTCACTGGGGGCCGTGGACGAACTCCGGGATGTCGCAGGCCGAATTTACGGTAATGCGGTCGCTGGATCTTTATTATTGCTATCTCAATTCGGGATTTCAGCTTCCGATTGGGGCCGGGACCGACAAAATGGGCGACAACATTCCCGTGGGAAGCAACCGGCTTTATGCGCGCCCGACGGGCAGCCCGGATTACGATGGCTGGCTCGGCGGGTTGAAAGCGGGGAACGGCTTCATTACGAACGGGCCGATGTTGACCTTCGATGTGGACGGGCGCGGCTCGGGCGAGGTCGTGCCGTTTACCGGCAGCCGGAAGGTGCGGGCGCGGGCGACGGCCCGGTCGATTCTTCCATTCCAGAGGCTGGAGATCGTGGTGAACGGGGAACCGGCGGCCGTCAAGCCGGTAGCCAACCGGCCGGGCGCGGATGGATTGTACGCGGCGGAGGTGGAGGTCGCGCTCGATCTGGAGGGAAGCTGTTGGATCGCGGCGCGTGTGGCGGAGAACCCGGCGGTGCGCAATCGGATCCTGCCGCGGGGGTTGACGGTATTCGCGCACACGAACCCGGTCTACTTTTTGAAAGATGGCGCGAAGGTGAAGGATACGGCCTCGATCCGGTATCTGCAAAAGTACCTCAAGGGCACGAATTACTGGCTCAACACGGCCGCCCGCTTCCGTACGCCTGGAGAGAAGGAAGAAGCGCTGCGGCTGGCGGACCAGGCCGCAAAGCTGTATGCTGCGTTGGAGAACTGAAGGGGGGATGCGATGACGCTTATCGAACGACGAAGCTTCCTCGGGATTTTGGCCGCTTGCGCGGCGGGGGGCGCAGAGACATTGCCAAATCGCCCGAAGGTTCCGGGAACGCTGAGCCTGCGCGCGCGGCGGCGCACCAACCGGGTCGGGAGCGCGAAGGACCGCGTGAGCGAGCAGACGCTGCGGTGGGAAGCGGCGCGGACGGCCATCGTCATCTGCGACATGTGGGATTCCCATACGTGCAGCCTGTCGGCGCAGCGCGTGGCGGCGATGGCGCCGCGGATGAACCAGGCGATCAACGCGGCGCGAAGTCTCGGCGTGACGATCGTCCACGCGCCCAGCGAGACGATGCGGCACTACGAAGGAACGCCGTGGCGGAGGCGGATGCAGCAGGCGCCGGCGGCGCCCTCGCCCATCGAGATTCTGGCGCGCTGCCCGCGCGAGCCCGAGGAAACCCGCGACTTCCCCATCGACGACACGGCGGGCGGCTGCGACGATCCGATCCTGAAGGAGTGGACGGGGCCCCTACCCTGGAGGCGCCAGCATCCGGCCATCGACATCGTGGGGTTCGACGGCATCAGCGACAGCGGCCAGGAGATTTACAGCTTCGCGAAGCAGGAGGGCATCACGAACATCGCCCTGATGGGCGTACACACCAACATCTGCATTCTCAACCGCTCGTTCGGCGTCCGGCAGATGACGCGGCTCGGCTTCCAGGTTGTCCTGGTGCGCGACCTCACCGACGCGATGTACGATCCGCGGCGGCGGCCGTACGTCAGCCACGCGCGGGGCACGGAACTGGTGATCGAGCATATCGAAGCGAAGTGGTGCCCGTCGATCCTGAGCGAGGACCTGACGCGGGTGATTCCCGGGACGGACGGACCGGCGAGCTAGACCGCCTCGCGCCGGAGATGCTTGACCTGTCGCTCAGCGCGCGCATCGACGAGATTGCGAAGGATCGGGCCGCGGGCGCGGCGGAACTGGCGCTGCGGGCGGCCGACGCGCTCCGGCTGGCGCGGGCGGACGAACTGGGCGAAGCCGCGCAAGCGATCGTGCGGGCGCAGCCGGCCATGGCGTCCGTGTACAATGCGGCGCGGGCGGCGCTCGGCGGCCGGCTGGAGGAATTCACGGAGCGGCTTCGGCGCTCCAGCGAGGCGATCGCGCGGAAAGCGGCGGGCCTGATCCGCGGCAAGGCCGTGCTGACCCATTCGTACAGCTCGACCGTGGCGAGGGCGCTTCGGGAAGGAGGTCCGTCGCGGGTAATCTGCACGGAGTCGCTGCCCGGCGGAGAGGGACGGAGAACGGCGGCGCTGGCGGGAGGGGATTTCATAGCGGACGCGGCCGTCTATTCCGCGCTGGCTGACGTGGATGTCGTCGTGGTCGGCGCGGACGCGGTTACGCCGGATGCCGTGATTAACAAGGTGGGCACGGCGCTGATGGTCCTTGCGGCCCGCGAGCGGGGCAAACCGGCCTGGGCATTGTGCGGCGTGGACAAGTTCGTCTCGTCCGAGTGGCAGCCGCGGCTTGGCGAGCTGTTCGAGCCGACGCCGCGAGACTGGTTCACAGGCATCGTCGACGATTCGTCGGCCGAGCCGGACCAGGGAGGATAGCAGGCGGCGAACCTGGGCGCTATAGAAGCGACTCATTAGATTAGAGCCTCTCGATTCCTCCAAACAATAAGGACATGGCGGATTGGCAGAAATATTTGAGCCGGAACCCGGAGATCTGTGGAGGCGAGCTGTGCGCGAAAGGGACCAGAATTCCGGTCACGGTCATCCTTGACAGCCTCGGCGAGGGCTCCACTACAGAGACGATCCTGACCAGCTACCCGTCGCTAAGGCCGGAGCACATCCAGGCATCGTTGGCGTATGCGGCGGAATTGGCGCACGAGGAGCGCCTGCTACCGCTCAGGGCGTCGTGAAATTCAAGATCGACGAGAACCTGCCAAGCGAGTTGGCCGCCGACCTACGCGATTTGGGCCACGAGGCGGATACTGTGAAAGCCTTGTGGGCGCAAAGGACCCGGATTTGATAGCGGTGGTCGCGTCGGAGAATAGAGTTCTACTTACGCTGGACAGGGCATCGCGAATCTTCAGCAGTATCCGGCCGAGCAGGACCAGAAGGATAGGGGACAGCGAGCATGAGACGACTCCAGTTTCGATCCGATGTCCACACTCGGGTGCGGGTTCTCCGTTCCCAACTTCCGTATGGCGGACCGTTGCGAACCCTTCACTCACGGCGCGCTTCGCGGCGAAGCCCCTCGTGCACCAGCATTTTGAGGAGGGTCTGGTATCCGATGCCCCTTCGCGTTGCGAGTTCTCGGGCCTTGGCTACATCGGGTTCGGGCAAGCGCAAAGCGATTTGGACGCTGGCCACCTTCGTTAGCCGACCGATAAGGCGCGAACCCCTCGGCGCGCCGCCCTTTTTCACGGTTCCGGCCGCCTTCTGCTTTACGAACTCCCGGCCTTCGCGGCTGGCCCACCAGTCCGCCTCCTGTGCCTCGTTGACGAACTTGGGCATCACGATCGGTTTCTTTTTCATCACCTTCACTCCCCTCGCAAGCGCCGGGCGAGGTAATCCTTCTTCTGCCCGGCATCGAGGTCGTACGCGGTCACGACTCGGATCGTTTCGCCGCGCTCAACCAGTACCACGGCCAGCAGCCGTCCGGAATCCGTCTCGCCGTAATACACGTAGCGCGCTTCCCCCTCCACGTCTTGCTCGTAGATCGGGATCGGGGCGTTCGACAGCGCTTTCTCGACTTCTTCAGCCTTGATCCGGTGCGCCCGAATCTTACGCAGATTGTTTGCGTCCCAGTCGAACACCGCATCTCCATTGTATATGCATTGCATGACTGCTGGAAGACGGGGAGCGGTGAAAGGCCAATCGGACGCCGAATCGCTCCTGGATGACGCCCCACTCGGAAACCGACCTCAAATCCAGGCGCTTTCCGATAGCGCCTGTAGCATCCCGGGTTGTTGCCACGCGTAGAAGTGTGGCCGACGGAAGTCCCCATTTGACGCAAGCTGCGCAGCGAAGAGGCCGCCACGCGGAACGGTCAGAGAAGCTCGGTGGCCAGGGGCTCCGTGTCGACGGACGCCGGGGCGGCGCCGTTGGCCGCTTCCGCTAGAGGGCGCGAGTGGGAAGAGGAGAGGTAGTTCAACAGTTGTTCTTCCGAGCCGTCGAAGAAAGAGTCGACAAATTCCTTGAGGGCGAGATGGCGGAGGGCATCGCGGTCGACGCGCGGCTTGTAGGTGAAGGAGCGGCCGGTCTTCCGGCGCTCGGCGGCGCCGCGTTTCACCAGGCGGTCGAGCACGGTCATCACGGTGGTATAGGCCAAGTTGCGATTCTCGGTCACCATCCGGCGCACGTCTTTCACGGTGCCGTCGCCGATTCTCCACAGCGCCTTGAGACACTCCAGTTCCAGCGGCGGAGGAATGTCGCGCGGAGCGGCGTGGTTGCGCATCCTATGGCTCTTTCTTGAGGGCGTCCTTGAGCCGTTCGCCGAACAGGGACATCGGGCGAGGCTGGGAACGGGCTTCGCGCGGGACCGAGGCTTCGCGCGGGACCGAGGCTTCGCGCGGGACCGGGGCTTCGCGCGGGACCGGAGCTGCACGCGGGACCGAAGCTTCGCGCGGGACGGGAACTTCGCTCGGCGCCGGGGGAAGGCCCGGTTGCGGAGCTTCGGCCGCGACGGCAGCGGCGGCGGGAACAGCCTCCGGCGCGGGGCCGTTCGCGGCCGGGGCGGGCTCGACAGGCGCGGAGCGGGCGGCGACGACCGGGACAGCCTCCTGGAGGTACTTGTCCTTCTTCAGGAGAGACCGCTCCAGCGCGCGGCAGAGTCCGGTCCAGCAACCGTCGACGTGCTGATCCCGGTCAATGGCCGTGCGCACCGCCTGCATCTTCGAATCCATGTTATCGAGGTAATGCAGCATGAGGGCTTCGGCGAAGACGGGAACCTTCGAGGCGCCGAACTCCAGCTCGCCGTGATGGCTCAGGATCATGTGCTCGAGGAGGCTGCGCAGGCGCGGCGGAAAATCGGGCATCGCGCGCAGCTTGTCGTCGATCAGGCGCAGGCCGAGCATGATGTGGCCCAGCAGTTGGCCGTCGTCGGTATAGCCGAAGCTGCGCCGGTAGGAGAGTTCCTGAATTTTGCCCAGATCGTGTGTGATCGCGCCGGCGAGCATGAGGTCGAGATCCAGGAACGGGTACTGGCCGGCGACGAAACGGCACAACTGGCAGACCGAAAGGACGTGCTCCAGCAGGCCGCCGAGGTAGGCGTGATGGATGGTTTTGGCGGCGGGGGCGCGGCGGTAGCCGTCGGCGATCCGCTGGTCGTCGAGCAGCGCCTCGAGCAGCGCGCGGAGGTGTGGATTCGTCATGCCCGCGACAGTCCGGCGCAGTTCCTCGAACATCTCGTCCGGGTCGCGCTGGGAGGCGGGAAAGAAGTCTTGCAGCTCGACGAGGGCGTCGTCGACGCGCTGCAGCCTGTGGATGGTGAACTGATGCCGGTTCTGGTAGATCTGGACGCGGCCCTTGGCGCGGATGAAGTCGTCGCGGTCGAACGTGTGCATGATCTCGCCCACGTTGTCCCACATCTTGGCTTCGATCTCCCCGGTGCGGTCGACGAGGGAGAGCGACAGGTAAGGCTCGCCCGTCTTTTTCTGGCGGACGTCCTTGGATTGAACGAGAAACAGCGCCGTCGCGTCCTCGTTGGGGCGCAGGTCGGAGATAAAGACAGATTTCATGCGCGAGAGGGGCTTATTTCGACGTACTGGTGGCGCTTCGTTGCGTGCCGGGAATCGGCACCAGCCAGAGCAGCCTTCTGCGGCCCGGGTTGGCGGCGACCTCTTCCTTGGTGACGGTCTCGGGGACCAGCTTGGCCGGATCGGTCCAACTGGTGTCCTTGCCCGGCGCGGCGGCCGAGTCCAACCATCCATCCTTGATCTCGAGGAAGGCCTGCTGGCGGAGTTCGGTGAGGTACTCGCGGAGCTTGGGTTCGAATCGGGGACCATAGAACTTGCCCATGATTTCGTTCTCGACCTCTTCCAGGAGCGCTATTCCCGCCTGGTGGTGCGCCATCACCCTGAGGATGAGAAATCCGTTGTCGCCCTTGATGGGATCGGTGACGTAGTTGCGTTCCTTATCCCAGATCAGCGCCTCGATGTCCTTTTTCAGCTCGCCCTTCTTCCAGCCGCCGAGATCGCCGCCGCTGGCTTTGGTGACCGCGTCGGAGTTCTCGCGGGCCAATTCGTCAAATTTCTCGCCGCGGCGGGCCCGCTCCACCAGCGCCTTGGCTTTCTTTTCGGCGACGGCCCAGGATTCGGGGTCCTTCGAGTCGACCGAAACCAGGATCTCCCGCAAAAAGACGCGTTCCTCGCGGACGAACTCGTCTTTATGGTCTTCATAGTATTTCTTAACTTCCTCGCGCGGGATCGTGATCCGGCTGCCGACTTCCCGGCTAACGACTTGCTGGGTCATCAAGCCGTTCTTGGCCTCGGCCTTGAAGTCCTCGAAGCGCATACCGGTCTCTTTATGGACCAGTTCGGCGAACTTGTCCTGGTCGGCAACCTTGAACTGGAGCATCAGTTCGGCCATGTACTTGCTGACCTCGTGGTCGACATTGATGCTGAGTTGATTACCCTTCTGGACGAGCAGGAGATTGTCGATACGGTCGCGGAGAAAGTTCTCCTCGCGCTGCTTGAGCGCTTCTTCGGCTTCTTTGCCTTCGATCTTGCGGCGCTTCAGTTCTTCTTGGAGCGACTCCCGCGACCGGATCAGATCCGTGCGAGTGATGATGTCGCCGTTGACCTTTGCGATGATCTCCTCGACAACCTCCGTCTTGTCGGCGGCCCAGGCCATCGTGAACAAAATGGGAGTTGCGGCAAAACCAACCCAATACCTCATATATCTCTATTATCCGCGAAGAATGGCGGCGGCGCGAGGGGGCGGGCCGGGGTGCGAGGGGGTGGCCGGGGCGCGAGGGGCGACCGCGGCGGCGAGCATGGCGGCGAGAAGGTTGCGGCAGCGCGAGAGGTGCGAGAGTGCGTTGGCGCAGGGGTAACGGCGGCGGCGCGAGGGATGACGGCGGCCAGGGAGCGGGCAGCGGGGTCAAGCGGAGGAGCGCGGCGAGCCGGATTCGGTTTCGGCGCCGCAGAAAGACGGGTAGAGCAACGGCAGCAGGAACAGCGTCAACATGGTGGCGGTGACCAGGCCGCCGATGACCACTGTGGCGAGCGGCCGCTGAACCTCGGCGCCGGTGGTTGTGGCCAGGGCCATGGGCACAAAGCCGAAGCTGGCTACCAGCGCCGTCATTAAGACCGGCCGCAGGCGGAGGCTGGCGCCCTCGATGACGGCGCGCTCGCACGGCAGGCCCTGTTCGCGGAACCGGTTCATCGAGCTGACCAGGACGATGCCGTTGAGAACGGCGAGGCCGAACAACGCAATGAACCCGATGGACGCCGAGAGGTTCAGGTTCAGTCCGCGGATCCAGAGCGCGGCGATCCCGCCCACCATCGCGAACGGGACGTTCAACAGGATGAGAAGCGCCTGGCGGACCGAGTCGAAGGTGGCGAACAGCAACGCGAAGATGATGAGAATCGAGGCGGGGATCACCAGCATGAGACGGCGAGTGGCGCGCTCCTGGTTTTCGAACTGGCCTCCCCAGTCCATGGAATAACCGGGCGGAAGTTTCAGCCCGGATGCGATGCGAGGCCGGACGTCGGCGACAAAACCGCCGAGGTCGCGGCCTCGGACGTTGGCCTGCACGATGATACGCCGCTGCCCGTCCTCGCGCGAAATCACCTCCGGGCCGCGGGCGGGTTCGATGCGCGCCACCTGTCCCAGTCGCACGCGCTCGCCGCCGGGCGCGGTGAGGAACAACCCGCGCAGCGAGTTCAGGTCCTGGCGGTAATGCTCGGGCAGCCGCAGCACGATGTCGAAACGCCGCTGGCCCTCGATCATCTGCGAAACGTCGATTCCGCCGACTACGGCGTCCATCAACTCGCGGACGTCGGAGACATTCAGGCCGTAAAGCGCCAGGGCCGGCCGGTCCACCTCGACGCGGAGTTCGGCCACGCCGGAGACGATCTCCATCTGGGCGTCGGCGGCGCCCGGCACGGCCGACAGGATCCGCAGCGCCCGCTCCGCCAGTTGTTCGAGGGTGCGCGGGTCCTCGCCGAAGATCTTCAGCGCAACGTCGGCCTTCACGCCGGACACCACTTCGTCCAGCCGCATCGCCATGGGCTGGGTGAAGTTGAAGGCGACGCCGGGGATCGTCTCGAGGTTTTCGGAAAGGGCGTCGATAAGCTGGTCCTTATTGGAGAACCGCGTCCATTCGTTGCGGGGCTTCAGTAGGACGTAAACGTCGCCCTGGTTGATGCCCATGGCTTCGGTGGCCAAGTCGGGCCGGCCGATCTTGGTGACCACGCCCTCCACCTCCGGGAACGCGAGGATCGTTTGCTCCGTTCGGCGGCTGATCTCGACCGATTCGGTGAGCGAGATGCCCGGCAGCTTGCGGCTTTCGATAAGGATCGATCCTTCATCCAGGCGCGGCATGAACTCGGTGCCGATGCGGGTGAGCGACGCGAGAGAGACGATCAACACGACGATGGAGGTCCCGATGGTGAGGGCGCGGAAGCGGAACAGGAGCCGGAGGAAATCCTCGTAGAGGGCGCGCAGCTTGTTGAACCAGCGCTCGCGATGTTCGCCCGCGCCGCGGCGAAGCGCCAGGCTAGCCGCCGTCGGGACGATGAATAGCGCCAGGATCAGCGATCCCACCAGGGCCGAGCAGACGGTGATCGCCATCGGCTTGAACATGCGGCGCTCCAGGCCCTCGAGGAACAGAATCGGGAGGTAGACCGCGATGATGATGGCTACCGCAAAGGTGATAGGACGAGCGACCTCGTGGGCGGCTTCGCGCACCCGCTCCAGCGCGTCGCGGTCGGTTTTGGGCGGCGCGGCGTGCAGGCGGCGGACGGAATTCTCCATCATGACCACCGCGCCGTCGACGATCATGCCGAAGTCGATGGCGCCGAGGCTCATCAGGTTGGCGGAGACGCCGAACAGGCGCATCCCGATGAAGCCCACCAGCATCGAAAGCGGAATGACGGCGGCGACGATGAGCGCGGCCTTGATGTTGCCCAGAAACAGAAGCAGCACCAGGATGACCAGGAGGCCGCCCTCGATGAGGTTCGTCCGCACCGTGCGGATGGTGGCGTCGATGACGGTGGATTGATCGTAGAACGGCAGGATGCGGACGCCTTCGGGCAGGGTGAGGGAAGCGAGACGGCCCTTGACGCGCTCGATCACGCGTTTGCCGTTTTCGCCCTTGAGCATGATGGTCATGCCGGAGACGGTCTCGCCCTTGCCGTCGCGGGTGACGGCGCCCTGGCGGGGCATCGGGCGGATGGAGACGGCGGCCACGTCGCGCAGCAGCACGGGCGTGCCGGCGCGGGCCAGGACGACGATCTGCTCGAGGTCGTGGATTCCGCCGGTGCGGCCCAGGCCGCGGACGGTGTACTGTTCCGAGCCGTACTCGATAAAGCCGCCGCCGAAATTCGTGTTGTTTTCTCGGATGCGCTCGTAGAGGTCGCGGAGCGTCAGGCCGTAGCGCTGGAGGCGTACCGGGTCCGCCTCGATGTGATACTGGCGCGTCTCGCCGCCCCAGGTATTCACCTCGTTGATGCCGGCGACGGTGCGGAGCTGGTTCTTGATCTGCCACTCGTGCAGCGTCTTCAGATCCATGGGCGAGAAGCCGTCGCCCTCGAGCGTGTACTGGTAGATCTCGCCGAAAGCGGTGGCGACGGGTCCCAGCGAGGGTTCGAGGCCCTCGGGGAGGCGCGCCCGGACTTCCTGCAAGCGCTCGTTGACGATCTGCCGGGCGAAATAGGTGTTCACCGAATCTTCGAAGACCAGCGTCACCATGGACAGACCGAGCTTCGAAATCGACCGGATGCCCTCGGTGCGCGGCAGTCCCATGAGCGCCGTTTCGATCGGAAAGGTGACCAGCGCTTCCACTTCCGAGGGCGCCATGGCGGGACACTCCGTAATCACCACCACCTGGTTGTTGGTAAGGTCCGGAAAGGCGTCAATCGGGATCTGGAGCAATGAGTAGAGGCCGAAGCCGACCAGGCCCAGCAGCCCGGCGATCACGAACCAGCGGTGCCGGAGGTGAAAGTCGATGAGGCGGTTGAGCATGGCCGGGGGCGCTCTATTCGTCGGACAGCGATCCGCGCAGAAGCTGTGACTTGAGAATGAAACTACCGCCGACGGCGACGCTCTCTCCGGGCCGCACGCCGCGGAGGATCTCCTGCTCGGCGCCGATGGAGCGGCCGGTGGCGACGGGGCGAGCTTCAAAGCGGTCCTCGCCGCGGCGGATGAAGACGACGGTATCGCCGCCCAGTTCCTGCAGCGCGGTGTGCGGCAGGAAGATCGCCGGCCGGGAACCGCCCAGGTCGAGTTCCGCCGTGGCGTACATTTCCGGCTTGAGGAGGCCGCCGCCGTTCGGCAACTCGACGCGGGCCATGATGGTGCGGGTTGTAGGATCGAGTTCTTCGCCCAGCCGCACCACCCGTCCGGGGAAGGGCCGGTCCGGGTAAGCCTGCACAAAGACTCGCGCCGGCATGCCCGTGCGCAGCTTCGCCAGGTGCTCCTCGTTCACCGCCGCGATCATCCACAGCGTCGACAAGTCGGTGATCACGAAGAGGGGGGCGGACGGTTCCACCACGGTGCCGGGCGTGACGTTGCGCTGGAGCAAGGTTCCCGACGCGGGCGCGACGATCGGGATGAGCGTTTCTTCGGAGTCCAGGCGCTGCGACTCCTCAAGCGGCACCTTCAGATAGTCCACCAGGTGGAAGCGCGTGCGCTCCAGTTCCACTTCGCCGTGCGCGATAGCCGCCTCGGCGTTGCGAAATTCCGTTTCTGCCTGCTCCACCTGTTGGAGGGAAGCCGCCTTCAATTCGTACAGCCGGCGCATGCGGTCGCGCTGCCGCTGGGCGAACGCCAGCGCGTTTTTCAGCCGGTCCAGTTCGGCCACCGCGCGGCGGTACTCGGCGCGGGCTTCGTGGATCTCGTGGCTGTGCATGCGGGCGAGGATGTCGCCTTCCTTGACGGCGTCGCCGGGATTGGCATAGACGCGAAAGATAGCGCCGGCGGTGGTGGCGCCCACTCTCCAAGAGCGGTTCTCGTTGAGGGTGATCCGCCCGGTGGCCTGGAGGGTTTCCGGAAGCGAACGGGGCAGGACTTCCTGGATTGCGACTCCCGCCTCGCGCTGGGCGGCGGCGCCGATGACCACTTCATTCCTGGGTTCCGGCGGCGCCGCCCGCTCGACGACCGCTTCGGCGGACTGGGGCGGCTTGGACCCGCACCCGGCGAGGCAGTGGGCCAGGACGGCTACCGCGATAACGATACAGGAGCGACTCACGGCGCGACCCCCATGGCGGTCTCGAGCGCGGCGATGCTCTGGCGGTATTCGGCGAGGGCCTGAAAGTAGAGGGACTCGGTCTCGATTCGCAGCCGCTCGGCGTCCAGCAGCCGCAGCAGGTCCCAGCCGCCTTCGCGATACGCCGCTTGGGCGATGGCGGCCGACTCGGCAGCTTGATCGAGCATGGGACGTAGCGATTCTCCGATCTGGCGCAGGCGCACCTCGTAGTCCCGGCGGGCGGCCGCCACTTCCGCCTGCACCACCGCGGCGGCGGAGGCGAGTTCCGACCGCAAGGCGGTCACCTCGGCGGAAGCGGCGAGGATGTTGCCTTCGTTGCGGTTGCGAACAGGGAGGCCAACCTGGAAGCCGGCGACGAGGGTATCGAGGCCGGCGTTGCGCTTGTAGCCCAGGATGCCCGCGACATCCGGACTGGCGACGGCGCGCTGGAGGAGGACGTTGGCTTCCGCCTGCGCGATCGCCGCGCGCGCCAGTTTCATTTCCGTGCGCTGCCCGAGTGCGGTTGCGAGGTCGGCGGCCGGCGTGGGGGCGTCGCCGATTTCCAGGGAATCGTACCGGACGGCGTCCGGGACGCCGGTCTGCCCCATTTCGCGGAAGAGAGCAATGCGCGCGCGGTCGGCTTCAAGCAGCGCGCCGTTGGCCGCCAGTTTCAGGCGTTCGCTTTCCAGGCGCACGCGGAGCAGGTCCGCTTCGGCCATGGCGCCTTCCGTCACGCGGATTTCATGGAATTCGACGGTGCGCAGAAAGTTGGAGGCGCTCTCGATCAGGAGTTCATGGATGCGCTGGCGGCCGGCGGCGGCCCAGTAGGCGCGCTTGACTCGATCGGCGATCTGCTTCCGCAGTAATTCGCGCTCCAGTTCCGCGCGGCGCACGCCCGTCTCGGCCAGTTCGACGCGCCGGCTTCGCTTGCCGCCGGTCTCGAAGGTCTGCGAGAGAAGCGCGAAGGTGTCGGTCTGGGTCCAGTATTGAAACGGCGGGTTTCCGGAAAAGCGGATATTCTCGGCCTGGAAATTGAAAACGGGGTTTGGTTTGAGGTCGGCCTGCCGCCGGAACCCTTCGGAAACCGCCATGCGGCCTTCGCTCGCCTGGATGAGCGGATGGGCGGCGACAGCGGCGGCGAGGGCGTCCTTAAGCGTGAGCGTCGTCTGCGCCGAAGCCGTAACAACTACGAGGCTCAGCAGGTAGCGCTTCATCGAATCGGATATTCTTACCTTATCGTAAATATAGCCGGGGCTTCGCACCCCGGCGCCGGCTCATGGGCTGACGATTTCCAGGGTGTAACCGTCGGGGTCGAGGAAGTACGCCACGCAGGGACGGTCCGGCCGGGAACGCATTGGCGCGCCTTTGAAGCGGACGCCCACGGCCTTCAGGTCCTCATACGTGCGTTCCACGTCGTCGGTGGTGAAGGCGATATGCGCGGCGCCGACGTTGTTCGTGGCCAGGTCCAGACGCGCGCCGCGAGGAGAGGCGTACTCGATCAGTTCCAGGCGGAAACTGCCGAGCGAAACGAAGGCGATTCGCAGGTGGGCGCCTGGGAAACCGACGATGGTCTCAATGCCCGGCCCTTGGACTTCGAACTCCCGCTCGAGCTTCATTCCGAGCACGCTCATGTAAAAATCCTTCGAGCGTTCCAGGTCGCCGACGGTGAAACTGGTGTGATTGTGCGCGACGATCATCCTTCCTCCAAAACCGGTATTGTATGCCCGAGAATGGTGGCTCTGGCGCGGCGGAGCCACTTCATCGCGCGAGTACCTACAATGTAATCACATGGCGACAAAGACACGATTCGTTCGCATTGATGCTCCGACTACCACGCGGTCCGATGAAGACGAGTGGACATGGCGAGCGCCTGGCGAAGCGTCTCGGCCGGTTGTCACCCGACGCGCTGGCCTCCGTTTTTCGTGCTCTCCAGGAGATGTTCGCCGGGTAGCCGGCGCCCGGACCTGACGTCGTCGCCGCGCGCGGTTTCATCCCGGCGCTCTGCATTCCAGGCGTCGCCCTGAATTCGCATGTCCTCTCAACTAAACTAAAGGGCGATATAGGCAGCGCCGCCAAACTTGAACGAAAGGTATTGAAAACGACGGGGCGCTGTAATATACTTTTTCCCGGAGAAGGTGACCTGCTTCTCCCGTTTTGCCAGGAGGTTAGTCATGCGAGATTCCTCGCCGTCGCGGCGTGTTTTTCTGGGCGCTGTGACGGCAGCTTCGTACCAGCGCATCCTTGGCGCGAACGACCGGGTGCAGATCGGCGTGATCGGCTACGGGCTGATCGGCGCGTTCCATGCCCAAACCTTTAAGAACCAGCGCGACGTGGACGTGGTGGGCGTAGCGGACGTCTACCAACCGCGCGTGGAGGCGGGCGTGGCCGCATGCGGCCCGCAGGCGAAGGGCTACCGCGACTTCCGGAAGATGCTCGACGTGAAGGACATCGACGGAGTGGTGGCGGCGCTTCCCGACCACTGGCACGCGCTGGCGACGATTCTGGCGTGCGCGGCCGGCAAGGACGTGTACGTCGAAAAGCCTATGACGCTGTTCGTGCGCGAGGGCGAGTGGATGGTGAAGGCGGCGCGGAAGTATCGGCGCGTAGTGCAGGTGGGAACGCAGCAGCGTAGCGGGCTCCATTTTCAGGAAGCGAAAAAGCTGCTTCAGCAGGGCTATATCGGCAAGATTGTCAACTGCCGCATCGCGTCGTTCCGCAACGTCATGCCGGGATTCGGGGCGCCGCCCGACAGCGCGCCGCCAAGCGAGCTCGATTACGAAATGTGGCTGGGGCCGGCGCCCAAGCGGCCCTACAACCCGCAGCGTTCGCTTTACAATTTCCGCTGGTTTTGGGACTATTCGGGCGGGCAGATGACCAACCTGGGCGCGCACAACCTGGACATCGTGCATTGGATCACGGGAGTGAAGGGTCCGACGAAGGTCGCCTCGGTGGGAGGCCGGCTGGCTCTGACCGAAGACAACGGCGAGACGCCCGACACGCAGGAAGCGATCTTCGAGTACCCGGGCTTCACTGTGTCGGTGGCGATCCGGGAAGCGGCGGCGGGATTCCGCGCCCCGTTCGAGCTATGTGGAACGAAGGGCAGCATCTCGATCTCGCGCGGCGGCTTCGAAATCCGGCCGGACATGAAGGTGTACGCGGCCAACCAGATTCCGGACTGGTCGCGGCCGCCGGGCCACCCGCCGCGCTCCGACGTCAAGCCGACGCCGTGGATCGAAGGTTTAAAGCGCGAGGGATCGTCCGACGAGCAGATGGATCTGCACGTCCGCAACTTCGTCGACTGCATCAAGTCGCGGCAGCGGCCGGTCGCCGACGTCGAAGACGGCCACCAGGTTTCCACGGCCTGCCACCTCGCCAACATCTCGCTCCAACTCGGGCGGTCCGTCAAGTGGGATCCGGAGAAAGAAGAGATCGTCGGCGACCGGGAAGCGTCGGCGAAACTCGAGCGGCCGTATCGGAAGCCGTGGGACGAAGCGCTCAGGAGCCTCAAGCTGTGACGCGCAGGGAATTCGTGGGGTCGGCGGCCGCCGCCGGATTTGCCGGGGCGGCCTCCCGGCGCACCAGCATGGGTCTGACGCCGGATTCGCTTCCGGCTCACCGCACGCGAAACGCCGACGGCGTGCTGGAGATCGCGGCGAAACTCGGCATGGGCGGCGGACAGGGCAGCCTGACGTCGCTCGAGCCCGCCTACCTTGCGAAGGTGCGGCGGCTCCAGGAAGAGAACAACCTCTATTTCGAGGTCCAGACGCGCCTGGCGCAGGACAATACCGAGGAGTTCGAGGCGACGATAAAGGCGGCCAAGGAGGCCGGCGCCCGCAGCATCCGCGCCGTCTGCCTCGGCGGCCGCCGGTACGAGAATTTCTCAACGCTCGCGGAATGGAAGGCGGCCACGGCGGAGTTCCACAAACGGATCGCTCTCACCGTCCCGATCGTCGAGAAACACCGGCTGCCGATGGGGCTGGAGAACCACAAGGACTGGACCACCGACGAGCACGTCGCCCTGCTGAAGAAATATTCCAGCGAGTATCTGGGCGTCTGTCTCGACACGGGCAACAGCATTTCACTGCTCGACGACCGCTACTACATCATCGAACAACTGGCGCCGTACGCCATTAACACGCACTTGAAGGACATGGGGGTGGAGGAGTACGCCGACGGGTTCCTGCTTTCGGAGGTTCCCATGGGCGACGGGATGATGGACATGCAGCGCGTGCGCGACATCATCCGGAAGGCGAATCCGAAAATCACCTTCTCGCTCGAAATGATCACGCGCGATCCGCTCCAGGTTCCGTGTCTGACGGACAAGTACTGGGCGACTCTCCCGGACCGGAACGGCGTTTATCTGGCGCGCACTCTCGCCATGGTGCGCGCGAACAAGCCCAACAAGCCGCTGCCCCGCGTGGCCGGCCTCGACGTGGAAGCCCGAAAGCGTTTCGAGCTGGAAAACGTCGAAGCGTGCATCGCCTACGCCCGCGACCGGCTCGGGCTCGTTTAGCACCCGGTGGCATTCGCATGGAACGAGCCGTTGGCGCAAGCGAACGGCTCCGTGGGGGAAATCGAGAACCGCTTAAATAAAAGGGGTCTTTAATGGGATATAAGGCGCTTATTATCCTGCTGGCTTTGGCGATGGCCCTGCCCGTTTCCGCGCAGACGGCGGGCGAAATCGCCGGCATTGTGACCGATTCCACCGGCGCGGTGATCCAGAACGCGGCCGTTACGGTAACCAACCAACGTACGAACGCGGTTCGTACAACCTCGTCGAACGACGCGGGCATTTATTCGTTTCCGGGCCTCGTGCCGGGAATCTACGAAGTGAAAGTGGAAATGCAGGGCTTTCGCACGGTGATCCGCCGCGACATCCAACTCGAAGTCCAGCAGGTGGCCCGCGTCAATGCCGCGCTGGAAGTCGGCGAAGTGACGCAGGCCATCGAAGTGACGGGCGGCTCGGTGCTGTTGACCACCGACAGCGCCACCACCGGGACAGTGATCGAGCAGGAGCGCATCGTCGAACTGCCGCTGAACGGACGGAACTTCCTTCAGTTGGTGTCGCTGAGCCCGAACGTGACCTACGGCTTCAACATGCCGGGGCAGGTAGCCGGGCGGCAGGGCGGCACGCGCGGAGACCAGAATATCTCGATCTCCGGCATGCGGGGCACCTGGAACCACTACACGCTCGACGGCCTCGAAAATACCGACGTGAATTTCAACCTCTACATCCTGCTGCCGTCGGTGGACGCGCTCCAGGAGTTCAAGGTCCAGACGGGCGTCTACCCGGCGGAATTCGGGCGCGCGGCCAGCCAGATCAACGTCTCCACGCGGCCGGGCTCGAACCAGTTTCACGGGGCGCTCTACGAATTTTTGCGCAACGACAAGCTGGACGCCCGGCAGTACGACTTCATCGGCACGCGGCCCGCGAGAGCGCCGTTCAAATGGAACCAGTACGGCTTCACTCTCGGCGGTCCCGTCTGGATACCGAAGGTGTTTAACGGAACAAACCGGCTGTTTTTCATGACGAATTTTGAAGGCTTTCGGGACCGCAAGACCAGTTACGGCATTTACACCACGCCGACCGTGGCGATGAGAAACGGCGATTTCACGCACAAGACCGGCGGTCTCATCGATCCCGCGACACGGAAAGTGGTGAACGGCGCCGTGGTTTCCGAGGTATTTCCCGGCAACCGGATTCCGGCGTCGCGCTTCGATCCCGTTTCATTGAAGCTGCTGGAATTCTGGCCCGAGCCCAACGTCAACACGGCCATCCTCCGCGACAACTTCCAGCAAACCCAGCCGCGAAAGATCGACAAGGACCAGTTCACCGTCCGAATCGACTTCAACGAAAGCAGCAGTTCGCAATGGTTCGGCCGTTACAGTTGGACGGACGAGGCGACCTTCTCCACCGGGATGAAACTGAACGGCACGCGGCTGAGCACGAACGCGTGGCAGACGATGATCTCGAACACGCGGGTCCTGTCGCCGACGAAGGTGAACGAGTTCCGCATGGGCTGGAACCAATTCATGAACCAGATCGGGCGCGAGCTGGCGGGCGTGCGCAACGTGGTGGACGAGCTGGGCATTCCGGGGCTGAAGGCGCCGGACGAGGCGTCGTGGGGCATCCCTCGCATCACCGCGCTGGTGGGCGTCAGCGGCTTCGGCGACGAATCGAGCGGGCCGTTCACCGTCGACGACGGCATTCTCCAAGTCAGCGACACCTTCTCCTGGATCCGCGGCAAGCACTCCCTCCGCTTCGGCGGCGAATTTCGCTACGATCAGTATCCGCAGGGCGGCAACGAGTTCGCGCGCGGCTCGTTCGAGTTCAACGGACAGTACTCCACCGACTCGACGGCCGACCTGCTGCTGGGCGTTCTCTCGAAGGCCGAATCGTCAATCGCGCTGGCCTCGGCGGACTTCGTCGCCAACAACGCCAGCCTGTTCATCGACGACACGTACCGCGTCACGCCGAAGCTGACCCTGAACCTCGGCCTGCGGTGGGAGCTGTTCCAGCCCTTTTACGACAAGTCCGAGAACCAGGTGAACATCGTCGCCCCGTTGCTGGCCGACATCCCGCACGTGCCGGACATCAACCTGCACCCGGTGCTGGTACGCACGGGCAGCGGCGATTTCTATGAAGGCAAGGAATTCCGCTACCCGGGCATCCAGGTGGCGCGGGACGGCCGGTTCGGCAAGCGGCTGATGCAGACCGACTACAACAACTTCGCGCCGCGCCTCGGCGTCGCTTACAGCCCGTCGGAGAACTGGACGGTGCGCACCGGCTTCGGCGTTTTCTATTCGGCCGAGAGCGGCAACTCGCGGTTCGACATGAACCGGGGGCTCGGCGGCCGGGTCTCGCGGCAGGCCAATCCGCAAGTGCCCGACATCACGTTCGGCAATTTCCTCACCGCCGCCACGCGGCCCTGGGTGCTTCCGCCCATGCCGTTCCTGTGGGGCGTGAAGCCGAACGTCCTCACCACCTACACGATGCAGTACCTGTTCGACATCCAGCGCAAGCTGAGCCCGAACATGTCGCTGGAGATCGGCTACAGCGGGTCCCAGCACCGCAAGCTCCAGGCGCTCCAGAACACCAACGCGCCGCTGCCGGGAACCACCAGCTACGCCACCCGCGCGCCCTTCCCCGAGTACGGGGTGCTGCAAGTGGTGCATTCGGAGGGCACGGGCAACTACAACGGGCTTGGCTTCAAGCTCACCCGGCGCATGTCCGCCGGTCTGACGGCGCTGGTCAGCTACACCTGGTCGAAGTCGCTCGATTCGGCCAGCGCCATCCGCGGCAACTACGACGACATCTTTCCGCAGGACAGCCGCTGCCTGGGCTGCGACTATGGCTACTCGGCGTTCAACACGCCGCACCGCTTCGTGACGTCGACGCTGTGGGAGCTGCCGTTCGGCAAGGGGAAACCGCTGGCCGACGTCGGCGGCGTCTTGAATCACATCGTCGGCGGGTGGCAGATCGGCTCGATCGTCACCATCCAGAACGGCCGTCCGCTGAACATGGCCGCCGGCTATGACGCTCCGGGAACGGCGACCTACGGCAACTGGCGGCTGAACGCGACAGGCCAGGACGCCTACCTGCCCGCCGGCCAGCGCAGCTCGAACCAGTGGTTCAACACCAACGCGTTTTCGCCGCCGCCGGTCGGTACCTTCGGCAACGTCAGCCGCAACCGGCTGATGGGCCCGACCACGTTCCAGTGGGATTTTTCCACCCACAAGGAATTCCAGATCCGCGAATCGCACCGGCTCCAGTTCCGGTTCGAGGCGTTCAACTTTCCGAACCACCCGAGTCTCGGCAATCCGAACGTGACGTGGGGCAGCCGCACGTCGACGCCGAATCCAGCCTTCGGGACGATCCGCGGCACCGCGTACAGTATGCGGGAGCTGCAGTTCGGACTGAAGTACATTTTTTAGCCGGCGAGTCGCGCCGCCCGGGCGGAACGCGCTCACCCGCCCGGCGCGGCGCGGCAGATCGCTTCACCGCACCGCGATCGTCACGCCCGCTGTCCCTGGGACCGAGCCGTCGTTCCAACGACTTATGGCCTCCAACCAGTGCTCCGACTTCACTCCGTATCGCCAACTTTCAACCTAGAAGGCCAATGCGGTATCGAGGAGTTGGAGGGCCCCTTTCCGGTTCAGTTTCTGCGCATCAAATTGACCAGCGAAATCAAGCAGGCATTCCAAGCAGGCGCGACCGCACGATGCATCGTGCAAATCGGACCCGCGAAGGACTCTGCGCGCCTCCACCAGCCATGGACGACCGAGCTTCATCAACTCGTAGCAGTGTCCCGCGCCGCCCGGAACCGTGTCATAGAGGAGAATGCTAAACTCGCCGGGTCCGCGCCGCTTCAATTCCAGACCCACTTCCCGACTATCCAGCTCCAACACTCGGGTACCGGATAGCAAAAGAGATCGCCCGAGGGAAAACAGGCAACTCTCTTCCGTTTCGCCGGGCCAGTCAAGGACAAGGACATCCGTGGTCTCCCGGGCGGCGAGTACTCTATGTCTTAGGACGGGAGGCATCGCAGACTTCTTCGTCCAGCAGTGACTTTTGGGTTTTGGCGAGAACACTGAGGCGTGACTTTCGAAACCCTTGGGCAAACCAGGGGGCACGCCCTTGCGGTTAAGCTCTTCTCCTTCTTCGCTCAGTGCGAAGCCGCAGCGGGTGCATACAGCGAAACCGTACCCGCCCCTCTTCCACGGATCCCCGCCGGCGTTACGGATAAGCAGTTCACTCACGCCCGGCTCGTAATACGTCGCCATCAGCTCGGAAACACCTGCAAAGTTGGAGACCTTCGAGGTCGCCTCGCTGTGGGTGAAGCCACGGGCCGTGCTGATCACGGTTACGCCAACCCTATCGAGGCTCCGGCCTGGCGGTTTCGGTGGCTCCCAGGCTGCGGTGGTGTAGCCGAACCGGGGAAACATAAGAGCCTTACGATCACGTGGCGACTCCCCGCATTCCTTACACAGCTCTCCAAGGGCAGTCGCAAGGTACTCGTGCCCATTGGGGCATTCAAGCGCCCAATAGTTGAGCCCAAGAGCTTCGTCGCGATTCGCTTCGGTCCAGTGCTTGAGAATACCCTTGGACTCAACGATCTTCCCTCCCACGATTACCTGTGCGCCTGGTACGTACTCGCTCAAAGCTAGCAAAGACTGCCTCTCCAGCCGGAATTCCCCGGCGACTGTAGATTTGTCCGGGCGATCATCACGCGGCCTTCTCACAGACAGTCGCTGCAAATGGATTGGAAAACCATACCTAGGCAGAAAGCCGGAATCGGCGAACCATTCGATGACCGTGATCTGGCACATCGCCCGGATCTGGTACCGAATGGCGTTGGCCCTGGCCCGTTCAGCAGACAAAGCATCTGCGCTGGGTTGCTTCGAGATCTCCATCCAAGCGTCTCGAAGTGACCTGAAGTCGTTCCTCCACGCGTTGTACGCCTCAAAAAACTGCGCTTGTGCGCTATCTAGAAACGTTCGCCAATCTACATCGTTGTCGACGATCGCTGCCCGGGGCGTCTCTTGAACAACACCGCGGCATCGCTTTCTGAAAAAATCACCTCCCGAGCGCAAGAATTCGAGATAACGACCAAATGCCGCCGCATGTTCAGCCATGGAAGAGGACCAGTCTGGCTTGGTCGAGCCGGTCCACTTGGGTGGGGCATCGACGCTGCAAAGCCTTCCCATATTCGAATATGCGTCCATTGCACCACTCTTGGTCGACTGCATCGGCGTGAAGAACTCGGCCAAGAGCATTGCATGGAGATGCCGTTCGACAAATCGAGGGCGGTCGAGGAAGACGAGCGGTCTGCGAAGAGGCCGTTTCACGAAGTCTTCAAACCTGGTAAACACTTCCCGGTCGAATGCCCTGTTCCGAGCAAACGTAACTACGACTGATGAACCGTCGGAACGGCGTCCTGCTCGCCCCGCTCGCTGCATATGATTGGCCCGGCCCGGCGGCACATTTCCTAACAAGACGCCGTTCAACCCGCCGATGTCGATACCTAACTCCATCGTTGTCGTGGATGACAAAACGTTGCGCGCGCCGTCGCGGAATAGGAGCTGCCGCCGTTTGTTTTCTTCGGGACTGAGTTGTGCGGAGTGTTCTTCCCCCCAAAGCCCCATTTCAAAGATGGGTGACTCCCGAAGCTCTCGCCTAGCCCGACGCCAGCGGCGGTCTCCATCTGCCTCATCCTGAGAAATAGGCTGTAAGTTCCCGAGGCAGCCTCGCAAGGGAGCCCAGCCCAGGACTGCTCGCGGCCAAAGCGTGCCGGTATCGGGACAACGATAGAGTGTTTTAGGGAAACGGATACAAAGCTTGTCAAGTAGGATCTGGATCGCCCGGTCGGATACTCCGAGGCTTACTTCATGGAGCTCGCATCGGAGCCATGGAAGTGTCTGGTCCTCCGCATGTTGATACAACTGGTCAAATGCAGCTTCGAGGAGTCGGGACGCAAAAAAGTCTGAAGAGCAACCTGCCTCCCGAAGTAGGCATTTCGCAAACCAGAGCCGAAGTTGGCGATCATCGTTTCCAATAAAGCGAACTGCGTGGACCCATCGATCTCCCCCAAGTCCTATCCAACCGTTCTTTGAACGGGTGACCCACCGTCCGTAGAGAGGCGACTCCCCGTTCCACTTCCGACCCGCTTCCTCCTTTGACCAGTCCACCGCGCCATTGCTGCGCACGGTGTCTAAGAAAGCAGCCAGGACATCTGGCCAGACCTCTGAGAGTAGCATGCGGCAGCGATCATCCGGCAGTTGTCCGGTGAAATCGGCTGGCATAGTCAAATCGGCAAGTCCAGGAAAAACAAGTTCCAACAACCCTGTGGCCTCTACTGATATCGCAGTTCTCAAGGGGTTGTCGAGTTCTTGCGCAACCAATGCCTCGGCTCTGGCTGCAACATTCTGCGCATTATGCGTCCAGTCATCCTGTTGCCATTCGCTATTCTTTTCCGCATTTTCCCGGTCGAGGATCTGCCAAACACGACAGTCGTCGGCTATAGCTTTGGCGAACTCGGTGAAGGGAATCCCGGACCCAATGCGATCCAACTGCGTCCTAAGCTCAACGATCCTGCGCTTGGCATCGTCGCGAGCGGACTGCGGCAGGCCCAGGTCTTCGGCGAATGCCGCGTAAGACTTGATTTGCTCAAGGAGGTACGTTCGGGGAAGAGGGCGGTATGCGACCAGCTTGTTCGCGATGGCAGACCGTATGATCCACGTTTCATGCTGGCTCGTCAGCAGAGGACCCAATCTTGCCGCCTCTCGACGAGAGTCGCTGAAGCAGAGCAAGCGACGCCCGCTCCCGGGCTTCCACTCTCGAGACTCATTCGGATAGGGAGGCATTCCGTGAAGCACAGTCTCAGCCGTTACAGCTACTGCGAAGCGCTCGGCTCCTCTGAAGGGCTGGATTTGGAGGTCCCATCCGCCTTCATCGTCGCGATTCGCGCTCCAATTCGTCCCGCAATGAGGGCACTTCTGCTCGGTGCATGAGGGGTCGTGACATGCTGATCCGTGAACCGGGCATGGCGCCCGGAAAAGCGTGGCACCGGTACCCTTCCCGGAGTACTCGCCCGTTTCAAAATTCACTACGATCCTGGACAGGTCTTTCCCGGCCGGCTCTGCAACCAGGTAGTACCGCCGCTTACCGGGCATAACCACATCTCCCGATTCGAGTTCCCCGATCTCCCCTTCGTAGCCCGCGAGGGCCCATTCACCGCAAGCCTTGCAGCGATTTACCGCAAGTGTCACACCCTTGCAATAGAAGCACCGACTCCTTGGGGGCTGCAAGCAACCGATCTCTGCGATACGCAGATCGGAAGGTCCGCTGCACACCTTATTGAGGCAGACGGCGAGGCCTTGCGGCGCACGAACGAGAAAATGAAGGCGATGTGGTATCAGAGCTGGGTCAGTCGGTCGCAGTCTCGCTGCAGCCGTCAACCTCAAGAGAAGGACAGTGGCTTTGCGCGTCGGAGTATTAACATCACTCCAGAGTTTGTGCGCAAGAGCGTCGAGTGACAAGAGCTCGTGCTCGTAGAGCAACTCAGCTAAGCGCCTGACCATCGGGACTTGTTCCAAAGCGGCCTTAAGATATGGCGCGGTGAAGCCACTGGCCGAGGCGGCTGCCGTTCGGATTGCGTCAGGCGGCAACAGATTTAGTAGCACTTCATGAATTTGCGAGTTGGCGTGGAACTCCTCGAAAGCTCCGTCGGCAGTGATGGTGACGAGGTCAATGTCCGAATAGCGCGCCAATTGGTGGGGGTCCGGCGTCGCCGGGCATTGCGTCCTTTTGAAAGGTGGAAGGGACGCTTTACGTCCTTCGATGTTTCTAACGAGGCTTCGCGGGACGGAGAAGATGGTTGTCGCGAACCGCTCTAGATCTTCCGGCGTTCCCCCAAGGGTGGCGGATGTAGCGATGTTCGTGACGTGCTCCGCTGGGACCTGGCAGCGATCCCTGACCCTCCTGAGGAGCAAAGTAATTTCTGCGGCAAGCGTACCGGTGTAGAGGTGGGCCTCGTCCAATACGACAAATCGGAGAGCGGACCCGAAGAAACTCCGATCCTGGGGCCGGCATAGCATGTACTCCAGCATGGAGTAGTTCGTGATCACGATGTCCGGAGTATTTGCTCTCGCCGCTTCTCGACTCCGCCGCCGACAGCACTCCCACATTTCTCCCGGTTTCACCTGGCGGTCTGTCTCCGGTGTTTCGCTGGTGAAGTGAAAGAGGCTTAGGATCTCCTGTTCCCTGAGCAGTTCATAAAGTCTGGTGACCTGGTCCGTCACCAGTGCATTCATGGGATAAAGGATAAGACAGCGCATCCCAAGCTCGCCCGCGCCCCGGGGCTGTTTCCAAAGACCGGCCAGCACGGGAAGCAGAAACGCTTCCGTCTTTCCGGCACCAGTTCCGGCAGTGATTACGATGGACGGCCTCTTGTCGCTTTCCAAGCCGCAAGCGTGACGAAACACCTGAGCTTGATGCGAAAACAACTGCCGTTTTCTCGGAAACTTGTTGTTTTTGTCAAGGTATTCACAAAGATCCTCTGGAAACAATCCTTCGCGCGCCAACGAGTCCAAGGTATCTTCTGAGAGCTCGCTAGGAAAAGCACCCTGAACATAGAGTTCGCTGACCAGCCTGCCACCGTCATCCGCATCTCC
Source organism: Bryobacteraceae bacterium (assembly GCA_026129905.1). GTDB lineage: Bacteria > Acidobacteriota > Terriglobia > Bryobacterales > Bryobacteraceae > JAHCHE01. The sequence continues at coordinate 145,441 of JAHCHE010000014.1, forward strand.
CCGCCAGATTTTGGTGGCGGCATTGGCGACGGCTTCATCTCGAACATAGTTCTCGGATACGGCGAGATCGACGAGCCGCTGCCTTGCCATTTCAACAAGTGTGAGGGCGTCCATTCGCGAGGATCAACTCCTGTCTAGCAAACTAAGGAGCAATGAGGCCGCGAGAAACTCGCGTCCTCGCGACGTCTCTCCCAATCTGCGCAGATTCCACTCCACGTAGGAGTAGTCCGACGATGGTCCATTGTTTAAGCGCCTTTGAAATGCAAGTGCACCTGCCTCCAGGGCCGGGGGACTCAAACCGATGATACTCGCGCACTCGCGGCAGGAAGCAGCCAGTTGGTTCCGGAGTTGCGGAACATCGGTGTTTTCCGGTTGCCGGACCATAGCTGCCACCGCAATACGAATGCATTTCCGCGACTTCTCACCGCGGGCTTTGGTCTTGGCGAGGCCATACGCAAGGGAAGGGCACATCTCGCTCAGGAGCTCAATTGAGGACCGAAATGCCTCCCATTCATCTCGGTGGCCGGCAGCCATATGAGACCCCCGAAAAGCCTTAGCGAGTTTTTCCATGTTGGTTTCGTTTCTTTCAACGTAGTTCCAAAAAACTTCTCTGATGACAGCGTCTAAACCCTGTTCCGCCTGGCGATGGGAAAGACTGTACTGGAGCTCACTATCATTAAGCCAGCCGTTCACGAACTCAACTGGCAGCCGGATGACAGCCTGCTTCATCGGCTCCCTGAATGACGCATTCAGAACCGGTACTTTCAGCCAACGCAGAAGCGCAAATAGCCCGCTCGACGATCCACGCTTCAGGGCGTTGACTATGCGGTCCGTCACCCAATAAGAGGCGATTCGCGCTCCCTTATACGCGACCGCCATTGCCGTCATCGGTCCGGCAGCCGGTACCTTCCAGATGAGCCCGTCCTGGTGCGTCGCGATACGATTCAAGCCGATTCTTTGAGGGTGCTGAGCCATGTCATTCCAGACAAGAAGCGCATGGTCCTTTCCCAGCGCCATCGGAGCACGCCAACGGATCCATATATCCGTTTGGCCTCTGAAAAGAGGTGGGAGAAACCGGCCGCGCCCCCGGTCTTCGACGGAAGCAACCAAGTGGAAGGCAGGCTGGCCTGGGGAGTAGACAATAAGCGGCGAACCCCAGCCGCGCAGGTCCCTGAGCGGCAACGCCCGCGAACTGATTTTGCCTATCAAGCGGGCGCCTTCATACAGTTGAGGGCTCGCTGCATCCAGAAAGACGCGCGCTTTTCCACCACCGTCGGCGCGATCCAGCGCGTGGTTCCTGTTCAGGATCTTCCATTGGGGTTCAGGCCCTAAAGTTGAATCCGTCTCGATATGCGCAATACCACGGAGCTTGACAGCGACAATCGGTGCAACGGTTCGGCGGTATTCGGTACCGGTCACATGAGTACGGAGCCGCTCCTCCCCCATCACCATGCCGAGCGTGAGCCGCACTGGGCCTTCGGATTGCCAGCCGTCCACTCCCTTTGCAATAGGGTAGCGCTGGTTTCCAGCCGTGAGCGACACAGCGGTGCAATCATCCGGGACCCCTGTAAGCCGGACGTGGTGCGCGGAACCTATAATTCCACAATTTCACCCGGGAGAGATTCTAAGGCGAGACGAATCACCCGCAGTGGCTCTCTCTCCTCGATCCGGGGTTGCCAGTACAAGACTCCGTCGCATACGATCCGAAGGTCCCGAGACCACGGGGCCGACAACCGGTACACCGAACGATGTTTCAGCTTGAAGGATGGGGGGCGACCCGGAATTGTCAAATCTTCATCACAGATGAGCGCGTAGTCCCTACTTGGGTCCAGTCTTGCAGACAAGGCGATCGTGGAGCCGCTCCTCAGATCGAAAATCAACACCGGTTCACGCAGGCCCAATTCCCAGAGATCTACCTCCTCCAGCACTTTGCCGGCGCTGTTTATCGACAGCATCCTCGGAAGGTTGGCTTTGGCGCCTTCCGGTTGGTATGGCAGTTCACGCTTTCCATACCATTCGCCGCTCTCCTGGAGATACCATCGGCCTATCACTCGCCCATCAACGACGAACTCGGCTTCTTCGGCTTCGCCCAAGAGCTCGCGAATCATTTCGTCGTTGAGCCGCAGGGCTAGCCGCGGTTTCGACGCGTCTACCCAAGTGAAGACGAGTTCGCAAGTGGGCTCGTTCGAACGATCGATGTCCTCGTGAATCGTAGGGGCTCTAAGAATCCGATTTGAACGAAGCTTGGCCAACTGTAGCAATTCGTCAGCCCATTCTGGACGAATCCACGGCGATGCGTGAAGAATGGCAGACGCGTACTCTTCTGCCACGCGTTTTCGCCTGAAGTCCTGGAGAGTCTTCCAGAGTTTCGAAAATGACGCCGCCTTGAGGTCGCCATATTCAGACTCCCCAATCAGAATCTGAACAGCGACAGGCGTTCCACAGCTATCCAACCACTCTGGCAGCCTACGAACCGCTCCGTGGCGGGTAAAACCGAACTGAAGTTTGATCGTCTCGAAATATTCGAGCACCCCGTAGCGGTCGATGAGGTTTCTAAGATTCAATCTTCGTGCACCCGCGATCATCGCCCTCTTACAGGCAGTGGTCGGCTGCCCTCTAACGAATAGCGCTGAGAAGTCCGTTGGGCCGGCACCTAGGTGGGCTGTTACGGCTGGCCAAACGGCTTCTTCGTTGGACGTCCCGCGGCAGATCTCCGATGCTAGTATGAGAAGAAGGGCGCCAAACATCTCCTGCCGCGACGCGGAGATTTCATCAGCTACTTCAATTTGCGCGGCGCTTTCACACCAGAAGCCGAACCATTGCCAGTGTCCAAATAGCCACTGCGATAGGGCTTCGGCTTCGCGAGACGTGATGCGGGCTTCAGCCACAGATCTTGGAATCGAAAGGGATTCAAATCTCTCCAGAAAATGCAGAAAGAAGGGCTCTAGGTCCATCGCCGGACCGAGTTCATACGCTGAAGCCGCCTCAGGCGCTCCCATTGTACAAATACCAACAGGTCTTGTCGCCTGCGGTTCCCGCAGGGGATTGTCCGCCTTGATCCTGACCAACCAGTGTACGTCAAACCGTCCGTCGGTGGCATCCATACCTCAGCCGACGTTCGTGTTCAGCGACTCGGAAGGTCTGTATCGCCGATCTCCGGTTTGCTCACCCAAGAACTCGCTTCACCGCACCGCGATCGTAACGCCCGGCTGGCTCCGCGCGGAGCCCACGAACAGCTCGACCGGCAGCGCTCCCGTAGGAGCGAACGCGGGCAGCCTGACGTTGATCTGCATCAGGCCGATGAAGCCGGGCGCCGCGCCCGCGTAGAGAACGTCCGCCGGCAACCCGCCCACGCGTACGTGGACCGGCAGCGCCGGCTTCGCGAACGGCTCGGCAGCCGCAACGCCGGATGCGCTTGCCGGCGCCGTAACGCCTTCACCCGTCGCGTAGAGGACGACGATGGCGCCAAGGTCGGCGGGGTTATCGGCCGAATTGAGGCTGCCGTCCCGGTTGACCGCGACCGCCTGGCCCGCGCCGCCCTGCGTCGTGAAGAAACCGGGGGCCGCGGCGGCGACGTCGAAGTCCCCGCGGCAGTGCGGCGTTCCGCCGAGACGCACCTCCAACTCGCCCCGCTCCGCGCCGGCAACCCCGTACGGAAGCTGCGCGTTCACCTGCGTCTCGCCGGCATAGAAGACGTAGGCGGTCGTCCCATTCACGCGGACCTCGACGTCGCCGGCGCCGGAGAAGCCCCAGCCGAAAATCGAGACGATCTGGCCCGGAGCGAACGGCGGGCCGGCGAAGCTGGCGCCGTGCGCGGCCTGGCACGCCACCGGCGTTTCCACCGAAGGCGGCGCGATCACGGGCGTCAGCCGGCGTATGAGGCGGTTCTCCAGGTCCGCGATGTACACGTGTCCCGCCCGATCGACCGTGATGCTGGCCGGAGAGCGCAGGCGAGCCTGTTCCGCCGGCCCCCCGTCGCCCGAGAACCCGGCCGTTCCCGAACCCGCGATCGTCCGGATGACGCCTGTGGAGTCCACCGCGCGCACGCGGTGATTTCCGGTATCGGCGATCAGCAGGTTCCCCTCCGGGTCGAACGCCACCGCCGACGGCATGTTCAGGCGGGCCTTGGCCGCGGGTCCGCCGTCGCCATCGTCTCCCCAGCGGCCGGTTCCGGCCACGGTGGCGATGAAACCGTCGATGCCGATCTTGCGGACGACGTGATTGCCCTGCTCGGCGACGTAGACGTTGCCCTCGTCGTCGACGGCGATGCCGGCCGGCAGGCGCATTTGGGCCCGGTCGGCCAGGCCGAGATCCCCCGAGTAGCCGGGCGCGCCGCTGCCGCCGATCGCCTGTATCTGGCCTCCGGCCGTAATCTTGCGGACCCGGTGATTCAAGCTGTCGGCGATGAACACATTGCCGTACGGGTCCACCGCGACGCCGCGGGGACGATTGAGTTTCGCGCCGAGCGGAGAGCCGCCGTCGCCCGAGAAACCCGCTTCGCCGGTCCCGGCCGCCCGCGCGAGCGTCCCGTCGGGCAGCGCCCGGTAAACGGCGTTGCCGGCGTAGTCGGCGATCCAGATCCGGCCGCGCCGGTCGGCCGCTACCGCCACCGGATCGGTCAAACCCGTCTTCACCAGCGTGGCAAGCCACCCCTGCGGGTTGAGCTTCCGGATGCGCTGCCGGCCTTCCTCGGCGATGTAGACGTTGCCCGCTTCGTCGGCCGAAACGCCGATTGGGCCGAGCAGGCGCGCCTCGGTCGCCTTGCCGCCGTCGGCCTCGCCGAACGAGCTCCGGCCGGCCACCCGGGTCAGCTTTGCGTCTCCGTCGAGCCGCCACACCTGTCTGCCGTCGGCGATGTAAAGGCGGCCGGCCGCGTCCAGCGCCAGGTCGCGCGCCTTCTCCACCGCGTCGAGCCCCTCCAGACGCCTGGCAATGCCGCTGAGCGCCTGTACGACGACCCCTCCGGCGGCGCCGGTCGCCGTTGCATATAGAGTGCCCTCGCGGTCCACCGCGACTCCGGTGGGCCACCCCAGTCCGAGCGCTCCGGAGGGATCTTCCAGCACCGTCGTCACGATGCCGGCCGTCAGCGACCGGACCCGGCGGTTTTCCGCATCGGCGAAGTACAGCCCGCCGCGGGCATCCGCCGCCAGGCCCGCCGGTCCGTTCAGGTTCACCATGTTGGCGAAACCGTCGCCGTTGTAGCCCGCCGCGCCGGTTCCCGCGTGGACGGAGAATTTCCCGCCGGCCGATAACTTATAGATTTGATGCCTGCCGAAATCCGAAATATAAAGATTGCCGGCGGCGTCCACCAGCAGGTTTCGCGGCGCGGCCAACGTGGCGGGCGGCGCCGTGTTCGAATCGCCTCCCGCCACGGTCTGGATCGTGCCATCCGGGGAGACCTTTCTGACCCGCGCGTTGCCGAGGTCGGCGATGTAGACGTTCCCCTTCGAATCGACGGCTACATCATACGGAGCGTTTAGTTGGGCCTCGACGGCCGGTCCGCCATCGCCGGCGAGCCCGGGATGACCGGTTCCGGCGACGGCGCTGATTCTCCCGGTCGCGGCGTCCACTCTTCGCACGCGGGCATCCATCGCGTCGGCGATATACAGGTTGCCCGCGGAATCGAGCGCAATGCCCTCGGCGGCGCCAAGCTGGGCCGCCGTCGCAGGCCCGCCGTCGCCCGCGTCGTTTGCGCCGGCCGCCGTGTCGATGGTGTACGTCGCCGCGGCCCCGTGCGACACGGCGAGGACCAGCGCCAGGATTCCATAGCGAAACATAAGAGTCTTTTCCCTACCGAGTAGGTGGGAAGCGTCTGAGACCGCTCTCAGGCGGGTCGATAAGCCCAGTGTGCAGGTTACTTACTTCACCCTGATCCTCGCTCTTAGCGCCTCGCTGCCTGCTCGCGCCGAGGCGCCGGTCCGGTTGAAATCCGCTACCGTCGAGCGATCCGCGCGCCCCTCATCGGTTCGGGCGGCGAAGCCTAAGGCCTGGAATCCCAACCGCCGCCACGTGCTGGTGCAGTTTCGCGAAGGCGTGAGCGAGCGGGAACTCGCGGCGCTGAAGAGCCGCGGGGCCGCCGTCGTTCAGGCGGCGCCGGACCATGGCGTGATGGTAGCCATAAGCCCGGGCGCTGATCTTTCAGATCTGAATATCCGAATGGCGCGCCCGCTAGAGCCTGGCGAAAAGCTGAGCCGTTTGCTGGCTGCGCGGGGCGGAGCGGAGCCGCTCCGTTTCCTCGTCGAGTATTTCCCCGATACCGGCGCCGCCGAAGCCCGCGCCATCGCCTCGCGTGAAGGGCTGCGCATCCTTGAGAATCCGGATCTGCTCCCGCATCAGCTTCTGGTGGAGGGCGGGGCCCGGCAGATGAACGCTCTAGCCCAGTGGGATGAGGTGGCCTACATGTTCCCGGCTTCCCCGGAAATCGAGCAGGGCGTCCCGGTGGTCGCCTGCGCCGGCGCGGTGACCAACGCCGGACCCGTGGGTCAGTACATCGCGGCGGTTGGTCCCGGCTGGGATGGCTACGGCTTGAATAGCGCGGACCTGACGTACACCTTCGGCGGCTTCACCCAGCAACTCCCGCAGGAACAGGTCAAGACGGAGCTTCAGCGCGCCATGGCCGAGTGGGCTCGCTACGTGAACGTGCGGTTCACGGCCGGCGCCAATCCGAACGCGTCGCGAAACGTCAATTTCCTATTCGCTCGCGGTTACCATGGCGACCAGTATCCTTTCGACGGCCCCGGCCGGGTTCTGGCGCACACCTTCTATCCGGCGCCCCCGAATCCGGAGCCGATCGCGGGCGATCTCCACCTCGACGACGATGAGATCTGGCGGGTCGGCGCGAACACCGATCTGTTCAGCGTAGCGCTGCACGAACTCGGTCATGCCCTTGGACTGGGGCACGCCGACGATCCGAACGCGGTAATGTATCCGTACTACCGGCAAGTGACGGCGCTTTCGGGGGCCGACGTGGCCGCGATCCGCGAGGTGTATTCCGCTACCGCCGAGAATCCCGCCGTCCCGCCATTTCAGCTCCTGATCGATCAGCCTGTGGCGCCCGCTTCCACCGACGCCGAGTTCATCGCGATTTCCGGACGAGTCTCCGGCGGGACCGCGCCCATACAGGTGTCCTGGCGGACCGACCGGGGCTTCTCGGGCGCCGCCACCGGCGCGCAACAGTGGTTGGCCGCCGTACCGGTGAGCCTTGGAACGAACGTCATCACGGTTATCGCGAAGGATGCCCGGCTGTTGACGTCGAGCAAGTCCGTGACGGTCACGCGGCAGCCCAAGAATGCGCCGGTAACGCTTCAGATCACCTCGCCGGCCGCGACGGGCGTCTACAAGACCGATCAGTCCACCGTGTTCGTGAGGGGTACCGCGCTTCCGGCGTCCGCCATCGGGCTGGTGCAGTGGTCCTCCAGCTCCGGCTATTCCGGCTACGCTAATGGAACCTCGTCCTGGACCGCCGGTCCGGTGTCGCTGCGCCCCGGAGTCAACCGGATTACGATCACCGCCCGCGCGTTCAGCGGCCAAACGGCCTCGGCGTCGATCGACGTTTCCTACGAGCAGGCTTCCACGTCGCAGCCGGGCAAGGATACAACCGCCCCCTCACTGGCCATCACCTATCCGATAGGCTCGAACGTCCTCACCAGCGCCGCCTCAATGGTTTTTCTGGGGACGGCCTCCGACGACGTGGGCGTGACGGCAGTTACCTGGGCGAACAGCTCAGGCGCAAGCGGGCAGGCCGCCGGGACCACCTACTGGAATTCCGGCGCAATCCCGCTCCTCATCGGTGACAACGTCATCACGATTCGAGCGTACGACGCGGCCGGCAACAGCGGCTGGCGCTCCGTCACGGTGACGCGCCGCTAACCGAAGCCATCACCGGCCAAGCGTCGCCACGAGTGGCGTACGCTCTCAGCGAGTCGAGCCCACACTCGTGTGGACTCTTGTGCCGGACACCGAGGTCAGGGTTGCGCGCACAACCCTCCCGTCTTCTCGCCGGCGACTACCGCGCGGACGGCCGATCCCACGCTACAAGACGTATTTATACTCAGATCCCCTGTTCATCGGCCGCCACCGCGGCGCCCGGAGCTCATCCTACTCCATGAAGTGGATGACTAACATGATGCCGCCGAAGACGACGACGGTGACCACGATCATCGCGCCCCATTTAAAGAAGCGTTCGCGGGTGCTGGTGACCATGGCATCATCATGTTTCATCTGCTCGTCGAGGCTGTCGAACATAGGTTCTTCCTCCTCTCAAATAGAGCTTGAGAGCTAAATCTTCCAAATGCTGCCCCTATTCTACGTCCAGGGGAAAAAAAAGTCATCAAAAATCGACAGCCTCCCGGACGGGAGGGAAATCTCCAGCTAAATGTTGGTCTTACGGCGCCGTGAGGGACGGCGGGTGGGGCGAGTAGCGCGCGCGCCCGGCGCTCGCCAGACGGTCAGGAGGAGGGGGCAGCAGGCGCGGTTCTTCTCCAGCCTATATCGGCAAGACACTCGCTTGCCGCGTAGGCCGTGCCGCAGTGGATCGAGATGGTGTCTTCCAGCGATTCCGCGTAGCCGCCCGCCAGGGTCACCGCCACGGCCGAGTGGTGGGAAAGCGCCAGCGACATCACCAGCCGGTCGCGCTCTTTCAGTCCCTCCAGCGACAGAGACAGTCCGCCGAGCTGATCCTGGTAGTACGGGTCCGCCCCGGCGACGTACATCACAAGATCCGGCCGAAACCCCGCGATCGCGGTCTCCACCGCCGCGCCGAGCTTTCTGAGATACTCCTGGTCCCCGGTCCCGTCGGCAAGATGGATGTCCACCGTGGAAGGCGGCTTGTCCGCCGGATAGTTGTTGTACTGGTGAATCGAGATCGTGAGGACAGTCGGGTCGCCGGCGAAGATGGCCGCCGTTCCGTTGCCGTGGTGAACGTCGCAGTCCACCACCATCGCCCGGCGGATCTCGCCCCTCCTCTGGAGCGCTCGGATCGCCACCGCTACGTCGTGGACGGCGCAGAATCCCTCGCCGTGCCCCGGGAACGCGTGATGAAAACCGCCGCCGACGTTGAACCCTACGCCATCCTCCAACGCGCACCGCGCGGCGAGCAGCGATCCGCCCGCCGCCAGCCAGAAGGCTTTCACCATCTGACGCGAATAGGGGACCTCGAGTTGCCGGATCTCGAGAAAGCTCAGCGTGCCGTGGCGCAGTTTCTCCAGCCACTCGCCGTCATGCACGAGCGCCAGATCGTCGTCGCCGGCGGCTTCCGGCGCCAGGATGTCGCCTTGCGCCGCGAACCCCTCGGCCAGCAGGCGGTCGAGGATCATCCGATACTTGCGCGAAGGAAAAACGTGCGCGCCGAAGTTGAGATCGTACCCATCGTGATAGATCAGGCGGAACGCAAGCTTACGGCCGGTATCGTGCGTTTCCATCTTGTTGGGCCGCTTGCAAGGCAGTGATCACGGCGACTCCGTAGACGTCTTCGGCCGAACAGCCGCGGGAAAGCTCGTTGGCAGGTTTGGCCAGACCCTGGATGAACGGTCCGAGCGCCGCGGCACCGGCCAGGCGCTCCACCATTTTATACGCGATGTTCGCCGAAGCCAAGTCGGGGAAGATCAGGGTGTTGGCGCGGCCAGCCACGGTCGATCCGGGGGCTTTCGACCGGCCGATGGCCGGAACCAGCGCGGCGTCCGCCTGCAATTCGCCGTCGACGTGCAGGTCCGGGACTCGCGCCCGTACGATCCGCAGCGCCTCCACCACGCGGTCCACCTCCGCGTGTTTCCCGCTGCCCTTGGTCGAAAAGGTGAGCATCGCGACCGCGGGCTCAGTCTCGAGCAACGTCCTGGCGCTCTCGGCCGCCGCCATCGCGATATCCGCCAACTGGACCGCGGTTGGCCGTATGACGATGGAACCGTCGGCAAACACCAGCAGTCCCTTGTGGCCGAAGTCACTCGTCCGGAGCGCCATGACAAAGACGCTGGTGAGCGTCCGGGCCGCCGGGCGCATGCCGATGGCGTGCAGCATCGCGCGAATCGTGTCCCGCGAGGTGTAGCGAGCCCCGCCGACGAAGCCGTCCGCGTCGCCCGCCTCCACCATCAGCATGGCGAAATAGAGGGGATCTTTCGCCGTGGCTGCCGCCTCGACCGGCGTGATGCCTTTGGCGCGCCGGCGCTCGAAGTAGATGGACGCGTATTTCCGGAGCTTCTCCGCATTCTCGGGATCCGCGAACCGGACCGCCCCGGCTGGGGAGGAAGCGCTGCCGCCGATCAGAATCGGAGAGGCGAGATCTTCTCTCGCCAGCCGCTCCGCGGCGACGACGATTCTCGGATCGTCGCCTTCGGGAAACACGATTCTCGGCCGCGCCTTGAGCTGCCGCAGCCGTTCCACTTGCCTCGCCAGGAACGCCGATGCGGATTCAGGGAGCGACATAGAAGAACCATTGTAGCGGCGCGGACGCGAGGCTGACGCGCTTCGGGAATTTCCCGGGAGGAGCGTCACGCCCGCAACGCGGCCTCGCGGTCCCCCTCGGGAGGCAGCGGTCGAGCGAACGGGGTTGACGGCCCGCAGAAGTTCCCGTAGCATTAGGAATATCATTGAGATGTGGGCGATGGACGCAGCGCGGAGCCCTGAGACGCCTGAGATTCCCGACAAGCTTTACTTCCGCATTGGGGAAGTGAGCCGGGTTTCGGCGGTAAAACCTCACGTGCTTCGGTACTGGGAATCGGAGTTCCCGGCAATCACGCCGCGGAAGTCCGGCAGCGGTCACCGGCTGTACCGGCGCAAAGACGTGGAGCTGATCCTGGAGATCAAGCGGCTTCTGTACGAGGAGCGCTTCACGATCGAGGGCGCGCGCAAGTACCTCGGGCAGCGCGCCAAGAAGGCGGCGCCCAAGCCCCCCAAGCCGTCGTCGCAAGGCGAATTGTTCGACGCGACGCCGGGAGCGCTCGATGAAATCCGCCGCGAGCTTCGGGAAATTCTGAAGCTGCTGCAATAGACGTTCTCAGAAAAAGGCGCGTCCCACGCCCACCGGCGCCCGTCACGCCAGGATGTCGTGGACAACCTCGCCGTGGACGTCGGTCAGCCGCATATCGCGCCCGCCGAAACGGAACGTCAGCCGCTTATGGTCCAGGCCGAGCAGGTGGAGCATGGTCGCGTGCAGATCGTGCACATGAACCTTGTTCTCCGTCGCGTAGTAGCCGAACTCGTCGGTGGCCCCGTAGGTCAGTCCCCGCTTCACGCCGCCGCCGGCCAGCCACATCGTGAAACCGAACGGGTTATGATCGCGGCCCACCTTATCGGTGTACTTGCCGTCCGGAAACTGCGCGCACGGCGTCCGGCCGAACTCGCCGCCCCACACCACCAACGTCTGGTCCAGCAATCCCCGCGCCTTCAGATCCGTCAACAGCCCCGCCATCGGCTTGTCCACCGCGCGGGCGTTCACCCGGTGACCCTCCGCCAGGCTCCCGTGCTGGTCCCACCGGTCGCAGCCCTTGCGAAAAGGCGGCAGCAGTTCGATGAACCGGACGCCCCGCTCCACCAGCCGCCTTGCCAGCAGGCACTCGCGGCCGAACTCCTCCGTGTCGGGCTCGTCCAGCCCGTACAGCTTCCGGGTAGCCGGCGTCTCCCCGCTCAGGTCGAGCAGCGCCGGCACTTCCGACTGCATCCGGAACGCCATCTCGTAGTTCGCGATGGTGGCCTCCACCTCGCTCACCGCGCCGAACCGCTCCAGCACGCCCTTGTTCAGCCGCCGCACCAGTCCGAGTTTCTCCCGCTGCGCGGCCGCGTCGCTCTCGCGAGGCTCCAGGTCCGCGATCGGCTGCGCCCCCTTGCGGAACAGCGTGCCCTGGTAACTGGCCGGAAGGAACCCGCTGCCGAACAGGTCCATGCCGCCCGGAGGAACCAAGCCGCTCTCCATCACGATGAACCCCGGCAGGTTGGCGCACTCGCTGCCGAGCCCGTACACCACCCAACCGCCCATGCTCGGCCGCCCCTGGAACCCCGACCCCGAGTGCATGAAGTAGTTCGCCGCCGTGTGTTCGGAGTGGTCCGAAACCATCGACCGCACGATCGTCAGCTCGTCCACGCAGCCCGCCATATGAGGGAAGATTTCGCTCACCCATGCGCCCGATTCGCCGTATTGCCGGAACGCGTAGGGCGACGCCAGGATCTTGTCGCTGATATTGAAGACCGTCGTGGGCGTCTTCAGCGGAATCGGTTTGCCGTTATCTCTTGTCAGCCGCGGCTTGGGATCGAACGTGTCCATCTGCGACGGGCCGCCGTCCATGAACAGAAAGATCACCGACCGGGCTTTCGCCGCATGATGCGGCGCCGGCAGCCTGGACGCCGCGGCGGCGCTCTCGGCCAGCAGCGACGCCAGCGCCACGCCACCGAATCCGTTGGCGCACCGGCACAGCATCTCTCGCCGGCTGTGACGTTCGGGCGTGAATCGGGCGCGGTGTACGGGCATATTACCTCAGGTAGATGAACTCGACGGAATTAACCAGCGCGTGCGCGATATCGGCCCAGATTTCCTCCTCCGGCCGCGAGCGCCGCGCTTCGGCGAATCCGAGAATCTCGTCGATTTCCGTTGGCTCCGGCGGACGCGCGAAGGCCGTTTCGTACATCCACCGGACGCGCTCGCGCGGATCAGCCGCCTGCGAGATGGCTCGCCGTCCCCACCGCCCCGCCTGCTCCGCGACGAATTCGTTGTTCATCATCAGCAGCGCCTGCGACGGCACGGTCGACGATCCTCGCGAACCGATCGAACTCACCGGAAGCGGATAGTCGAAGGCCAGAAACATCGGCGTCAGGAAATTGCGCCGCGCCTGTATGTAGATGCTCCGCCGCCCTTCGCCGTCCAGCGGACCCGATTCCGGTTTGCCCCGGCCGTCCTGGTACTTGCTGATGTGCGGCGGCACGCTCGGGCCGAACATCTTCGCGTCCAGCGCGCCCGCCACAGAAAGCAGGCTGTCGCGAATCGCCTCCGCTTCCAGCCGGCGCACGGGCATGTGGTGCAGTAGCTTGTTCTCCGGGTCCGCCCGCAGCGCTTCCGCCGCGCTCTCGCTCGACATCCGGTACGCGCTGCTCAACATCGTGAGGCGGTGGATCGCCTTCACCGACCAGCCGCTCTCGACAAACCGGCTCGCCAGATAGTCCAGCAGCTCCGGGTGCGTCGGCGCGTCGCCGGTCGCGCCGAAGTTATCCGGTGTGCGGACGATCCCGCGCGCGAAGTGGTGCTTCCAGATGCGGTTTACCATCACCCGCGAGGTCAGGGGATTGTCGGGACTGGCGAGGCGCTCGGCCAGTTGCAGCCGGCCACTGCCCTCCCGGACCGCCGCCGCGCCGCCGTTCAGCACGCGCAGGTATCCCCGCGGCGCTTCCTCCCCGAGCTGCTGGTGGTTGCCCCGTACGTGAATTCGCGCATTGCGCGGCCAATCGTCGGAAGCCAGCATTGCGTACGCCGGTTCCGGCGCCTGCGCTTCAAGCTGCCGCCGCAGCAGGCGCAACCTCTCCAGCTCTCCGCTGTCGGCGGAAACCGCCCCCGCCCCGCCGCGCTCCGGAGCGGCCGGATTTTCCGGCGGTTCCGCCGAATCCGAAAAGACAATCTCGTCCACCGCGATGTACCCCTCGCGGCTGTGATCGACGATCTCGAAATAGCAGTCCCGGTTGCGCTCCAGCACCAGCCGCAGCGTCTTCCAATACGCGCCCGGCGTCCCGTCGGGCACGATGTGCTGGCCCTTGTACCCGTCGGCCACAATGGTGAACCGCAGAGGCCCGCGCTCCTTGAGCTTCTCGTCCGCTTTCGTTCCCGACACCCGTACGTGCAAGAACAGCTTGTCCGTGGTGCGGAACTTCGGCGACGTCAGCGTGCCCGTGAACGCCTCCGCACCCGCCCCCAGCGACGACGCCTCCCCGTTCACCGGCCCCTCGCCAAAGGCCGCGCCCGCCGTGCGCCACGCTCCGAAGCCGCCCTCGAACGTCTCGAACGGCGCGTCCTCCGGCCGATAGCGGATCGCCGGCCGCGATGCGGGAACCGCGCCCTCCAGCGCCTCGATCCGGGCATTCACTTCCCGAATCCGCCGGCTCAGCTCTCGCGTCGCCGCCGCACGCTCCGGCGAATCCAGCGCGTCCTCTCGCAGCGCCGTCGAGTGGAAGATGCCCGCCAGCGAATAGTAGTCCGCCGTCGGGATCGGGTCGAACTTGTGATCGTGACACCGGGCGCACGCGATCGTGAGCCCCTGAAACGCCTTCCCCACGACGTCGATCTGGTTGTCCACCTCGTCGGCTCGCGACTTCACCGAATCCGTGGCGCTGTTGAGAACCTCGCCGAACCAGAAAAACACTGTCCCCAGCGGCGACTCCTCCAGCGCTCCGTCCTCCGACAGCCGCTTGCGCGGCAGCAGGTCGCCCGCGATGTGTTCCCGTACGAACTGATCGTACGGCGCGTCGGCGTTGAACGCCCGGATCACGTAATCCCGGTACCGCCAGGGCGCCGGCTTGTCGTTGTCGAATTCGTGGCCGTTGGTCTCGGCGTACCGTACCAGGTCCAGCCAGTGCCGCGCCCACCGTTCGCCGTACTGCGGCGATGCCAGCAGCCGGTCCACCACCCGGCCGAACGCGTCCGGCGAGGAGTCCCGCAGGAAGGCGTCCACTTCGTCCGGCGTCGGCGGCAGTCCCGTAAGGTCGAACGTGGCGCGGCGGATCAGGCTGCGCTTGTCCGCGGGCGGCGCCGGTTCGAGCCTCGCCGCTTCCAGCTTGGCCAGAACAAAAGCGTCGACCGGCGTACGGACCCAGCCCGTGTTCTTCACCGCCGGAACCGGCGGATCCTGAACCGGGCGGAAGGGCCACGACCGTCGGGCCTTCTCCAGCGGCGCCGCCGGCGCCTTCGCCCCGCCTTCAGCCCCCGGATAGGGAGCGCCCATCCGGATCCACTCGCCGATATCGGCGATCTCGACGTCGGGCAGCTTCCCCGACGGCGGCATCTTCAGCTCGCCTGCGTAGGTCAGCGCCCGGTACAGGGGGCTCGCCTCGGGTTCGCCGGCGACCACCGCCGGGCCGCGCTGTCCTCCGGCGGCCAGCGCCTCACGGCTGTCCACCCGCAGTCCCCCCATCGGCGAAGCGATGGCGCCGCTGTGGCACGGATAGCAGCTTCGGACCAGCGCCGGGCGCACTCGTTTCTCGAAGAACTCGACTTGCTCGGGCGCCGGGTCCGCGCCCCGCAGGCAGGTCCCCGGAATCGCGGCAAGCGCCACCACCGCGAACGGGAAACGCCGGAGGGTCCCAGTGCCCAGCATTCTTTTCAGCCTACAAGGATTGCCGGACGCCTACAACTCTCGCCGCTTCAGCGCCCCGGCAGGCGTAGCCCGGCTTCACTGGCGGGCGCGGATGTAGGCCACCGTGTCACGCAGGGTCTCGATCGGGTCGCGGGCGCCAAAGCCCAGTTCGGAAGCGGCCTTGGCCGAGTCGAAATACCAGAAGTGCGCCGACATCTCGATGGTCGTGTCGTCGAGCGGGAACGACTTGCCCGCCAGCGGCAGTAGGCGCCGCAGGACGCGGGCGCTGGCGAGCGAGAATCCGAGCGAGGGCTGAAGGATCGGCGGCCGGATGCGCGCGATCTCGGCCACGCGCTCCATCACCTCCCGCAGCGTCCAGTTGACGCCGCCGAGCAGGTAGCGCTCACCCACGCGGCCGAACCGCATCGCCCCGATCAGCCCCGCCGCCGCGTCCCGCGCGTCCACGAAGCACATCCCGCCGCCGGGGATTCCCATAAGCTGCCCCTTCAGCAGGATCTCGATGTCCCGCGTCGACGAGCCGAAGTCGTCACCCGGTCCAAGCAGCAGCGCCGGGTTCGTGATCACCAGCGGCAGGCTGTGCCGCCGCACGTAATCGAGCGCCAGCTTCTCCGCGTAGATCTTGCTCAGGTAGTAATACCAGCGCCCGACCACCTCGATCTGGAAGCCCGAATCCTCGTTATGGATCACCGGCTCTTTGCTCACCGCCACCGTGCCGGAGGAGGAGACCAGCGCCACCTTCTCCGGGCCGTGCCGCAGCGCCGCCTCGCACACGTTGCGCGTGCCCTCGACGTGGAGGTCGAACATCTTCCACTTGTCGCGGGGATTTCGGGAAACCGCGCCGGCGAGATGGTAGACCTGCCCGCACCCCTCCATCGCGCGCATCACGTCATCGCGGCTGGTGATGCTGCCCTCGACGATCTCCAGCGCCGGATCGTCCCGGAACGGGCAAGGTCCGAAATTGAGGATTCGCAGGGGCGCGCCGTTGGACTCCGCGCGCAACTGCGCCACCAGGTGCTTGCCCAGGAAGCCGCTGGCGCCGGTGACCAGGATCGGCTTAGCCATTTCCCACGCTCTCCGGCCGGCCCAGCATGTCCGCCATGTTGATTGGAGGCAACTTCAGGTGCGCCACCGACGGCGTGCGGCCCACGTGGGACTTGGCCATATCGAGGGCTTCTTCCATCGTCGCCGCCGTTTCCCAACCCATCGTCCGCGCCGCCCGTGGATCCTCGGCGCCGACGACGATCACCTTGCCGACGTGATGCCGCCCGTTCTGTCCCCAGTACCACATAAAGAGCGCGTGGACGCCGTGGTAGCCGTAGCCGGTCCGGAAGATCCGGAGGTAGTCCGGGTCGTGGACGAACTCCTCCTCGTACTTGCGCTGGATCTCGAACGGATCGCGCGTCTCCGGCAGGATGCGATGGAACAGTTCGATGTAGGACGGATGGTGGCGCGGGTCGAATTCGGCGTACAGCGGATGGGTCATGATCAGCACGCCGTTCTTCTTCACCAGCGGCATGTTCCGGTACATGTTGAAGACGTAGCCGAGCACGAGGCAGTGAACCAGGATCGGGTTCAGGATCGAGTTCACGTTATAGGGCATGATGAACGGCACGCCTGCCACCATCACATCGCTTTGCCCTTCCACCGGAACGCAGTATTGGGCGTAGCAGTAGCGGACCGTCTTCTCGTGAACCGCGTGGCACTCGCCCGCGTGGATGGCGATCGTCTTGTACGCCGACGGGATTTTGAACAGGATTTCCCGCTTCAGGTTGCGCGGAACCTTGCGCAAGGCGTACTGCGCCGCCTTGAACGACGCCTTGTCGAGGGCGTTCCACCGGTCCTCGTTCTTGACGAAGAACTCCATCGTCGGGTCGAACATCTGGTTGTTGATGACGGTCTCGACGTGGAAGACCTTCAAGTGGCGGTCGATCACGTCGTTGATCCGGTCCGCCGAAGCGGTGAGCGGCGACTGCGTGTGGTCAAAATAGGAGTCGCAGGCAATGATGGTGGCGGGGTTGTGGTTGGAGGCGAGACCGGCGAAATCGGCTGCGCCCACGCCCAACGATTTCGCGCCGCCGTCCATCGGGACCAGGTTCACGTTCAGGTAGATCACCAGGTCCGCCTCGGCAATGCGGCGGAAGACGCGCACCGGTTCGTCAAGCTCCGTGCGGCCCAATTCCACCATCTGCCCGGGACCGTCGGCGTCCATGTTGTAGAGCTGGCCGGGATAATAGGCGTCGAAGATTCTCTGCCCCACCTGCCACAGAATCTCGAACGGCTCCATCCGGCGATGGTAGGTGGTGACGATGACGATGTGAAAGTCGTCGACGCCGTGCGCGGCCAGCATTTCCAGCACGATCTCGAGCATCTCCTGCCGCGCGTCGGGCCTCCGGAACTTCGGCAGGGGCAGGGAAATGTCGTCGATGCAGATGGTGACCTTCATGCCCGGCCGCAGCAACGCCTCCAGCGGCTCCATCTCTTCCGGATTCTCCAGCGCGTGCCGGAGTCCGGCCTTCCGGTTCGGAACGCCGGGGATGGTGGGCTTCGGGTAGACGATCCGCGTTCCGGCGGGGAGCTTCACGTCCAGGAGGTCCTCGCCGTACCAGAGCAGGCGCGGCGCCGAACGCTCGTCCAGCGTGACGACGCAACCCTCCGGAGAGACGTCCGCCAGCCGGCCGACGCAATTCGGCGCTGGAGCAGGGAACTCGAACGGACGCGCCCGAACCTGCCGGACTCTTTCGACGCTTGTCAACATGTGAATTACTTCAAATCCATGGCGGGCCATCCACGTTCGCGGGCGATGCGCCGCAGGCGGCGCCCCGGATTCACCGCGGCAGGCAACCCCACGGCTTCGAGCATCGGAAGGTCCGACATGCTGTCGGAGTATGCCTTGGATTGGACCGACTCCACATTATACTGGCGGCAGAGGCTGAGCATGGCCTCGACCTTCTCGCGTCCCGCGATCAGCGGCGGCACGATGTCGCCGGTGGCGAGCCCCCCTTCGAAGCGCATCGAGTTCGCGATCACGTGGTCGAAGCCGAAGTACGGGATCACCGGGGCCAGGGCGAAATCCAGGCTGCCGGTCACCAGCACCGTCTGGAAGCCGGCCGCGCGGTCGGCTTCCACCAGCGGCCTCGCGCCCGGATAGACCGCCGGACGGATCACCGATTCAAACAGGCTCTCCGCCATCTCGACCAACCACTCTCTGGGAATGCCGCGGTACTCCCGGTAGAAGACCTCGTTGAACAGGCGGCGCGAGTACAGGTCGAGACCGAACAGCAGCGGGACCATCGCCGCCAGCCGGGCGGTTTTCGCGGCGGCGCGCCAGCGGGACGGCAGGCGGCGCGCGTACCAGGCGTACTGCGTCACCACGTTGCTTGAGACGAGAGTGCCGTCGAAGTCGTAAAAGGCGAACCGCGGAGCCATCCCGCTACGCCCGGGCGGCGGCGATCCGCTGCAAGTTGTCTTTGTGCCTCCAGGTGACGATCGCCAACAAGGCAACGGCGTAGGCGAACTGCTGCGTCCCTTCGGTCGCCAGTAGCAGCACGGAGAACAGCGCCGAAGCCGCAAGCGATGCCCGCGCCCCTTCCTCGATCCAGCCTTTCCGCCGCCCGAGCATCCGGCCCGCGACATAGACCAGGACGCTGACCGCCGCCAGCAGCGGGTGAAGAACCAGCATGACGCCGGCCGATGTCGCTATGCCCTTGCCCCCGTTGAAGCGGAGGAACGGAGAATAGCAGTGCCCCAGCATCACCGCCAGCCCAACGAGCCAGGAAACCTCGATCCCCTCGCCGGGGTAGCGCAGCGCCAGGACCGCCGCGACGCCTTTGCCCGCATCGCCGGCAAGGCACACCAGCGAGCGAGGCTTGCTGTACCGCAGCACGTTGTTGAAGCCGGGATTGCCGGAGCCGTACTTGCGAATATCCACGCCCGTCCCGAGCATCGCGATCACCGCGAAGGGAATCGAGCCGATCAGGAACGCGACGGCCAGCCGGACCAACAGCGACAATGTCGGCTCAGGCACGGTACTCACCAATGGCGTCGCGGACCCGGTCGCGCATCTGCCACGCGCTGACGCCATCGCCGTTGCGCACCGACTCCCGCACGATCATCATGGTGACCTTGCGGGCCTGCGCGCGTTCGGCGGCCAGCCGCGAAAGCGCGCGCTCGCGGAGTGAAATCGGGTGCACGTTGGCGCCCGCATCGAGGCTGGCGAGCAGCGGATCCAGCCGGAAGCGGGCGCGCGGAACGGGCGCCCCGATGGGCGAGTCGGGAAACAGAACCACTGCCCCATCCCCTTCGAGCGCCCGGCGCACGCGTTGGCGCAGGGCGCCGGCCACCGGCGTCAGGTCATCGTCGTCGTGGCCGAGCACCAGGGGCCTGAGCAGGAAAGCGAGCGGTTCGGGCAGGCCGTAGAGCGCCGATACCTCGGCGAAGCGGACATCGACGGGCAGGGCCGCGACCGCCACCAGCGGATCGAGCAGGCCCGACCGGTTCGCCACCAGCAGCGACGGTCTGCCCACTTCCAGCAGTTGGGCGCCCTGCGCCGCGAATCGCTGGCCGTGGAGCTTGAGAATCCATTTCGACGCCCGCTTCACGACGGTCCGGTTGCCGTTGAGCCGGAACCAGGCGCCCGCCCCGCGCGCGATCAGCCAGGTGACGGCCGCTCTCCAGGCTCGGATCAGCGCGCCGCCGGCCCGGCGCAGGCCCAGCGCGCCCAGCGAGCCGACGTTTTCCACGCGCAGCTTCACGATTTGGAGCCACGGGGGACGTTTTCGCGACCGCAGCTTGTTCTTGAGGTGGCGCGAGCGGGTGTCGTTGCGGCGGATCTTGCCGTTGGCGGTCCGCGGCAGGCAGTCGGGCTCGACCAACTGGACGCGGTCGGGCGGCATGCCGAGATAATGATCCACCAGGCGGACGATTTCCGCCTCGATCCGCCGGAATTCCTCCTGGCTGGTCTCGTCCGTTTCGGCGGCCACGATGAGGCGCTCGACGCCGGAGTCTCGGTCGGGGGCGCCGAAGGCGACCGCGGAACCCGGCATCACGCCGCGCACGTCGCCGATCGCGGCCTCTACGTCGAGCGGGCTCATGGTCCGTCCCGCTTTTCGGATCGAGTCGCGGCTACGGCCGCTGAAGTAGAACTCGCCGCCGGCCATATAGCCGTAGTCGCCGGAATCGACCCAGCCGCCGGGACGAATCGAGGCCTCCGTGGCTTCGCGGTCCCGGTAGTAGCCCTGCATGGTCGCCGGGCCGCGGAACAGGAGGCGTCCCACCGCGCGCTCGGGCGTCTCGTCGCCGCTGTCGTCCTCCACGCGAATCTCCTGTCCCTGGATCGGTTCGCCGGTCGAGAAGAAGCAGAGCGAATGGGTCTCGTTGGGGGACGCCGGTTCGACGAAGCCGCGAGTCTCGAAAGGCGCCCGCTTGACGCGATCACGGACGGGAAGCCGGCCCGGCGGAGGCATGGTCAACGCCACTGTCGATTCGGCTAGGCCGTAGCAGGGCAGGAAGGTTTCCGGCCGGAATCCAAAGTCGCGGAAGCGCTCCGTGAAGCGGTCGACGGTCTCGGGCAGGACCGGTTCGCCGGCGTTCACCGCCACGCGCCAGCAGCTCAGGTCGACGCCCTCGAGCGAAGGCAACGGGATGCGGCGCGTGCAGAGGTCGTAGGCGAAATTCGGGGCGGCCGATAGCGTGCCGCGGGAATCGTGGATGGCCCAGAACCAGCGCTCCGGCGCTTTGAGGAAATCGAGCGGCGAGAGGATGGTGACGGGGATGGCGTAGTACAGGCTGAGCATCCAGCAGCCGATGAGTCCGAGGTCGCTATAGAGCGGAAGCCAGCTTACGACGGCGTCGCCGGGATTGATCTCCACGGCGGTCCCGATGCCGCGCACATTGGCCAGGATGTTGGCATGGCTGAGCGCGACCCCCTTGGGATTGCCGGTGCTGCCGGAGGTGTACTGCAAGACGGCGGTCCGGGCGGTGCGCACGGAGCCTGCGCCGAGCCGCGCGCGGGACTTTCGCAAGGCCTTCACCGTGGTCACCTCGATCAACGAGGGAAGATTGACCCGAAGGATCTGCGTGACCGGTTTGACGCGCTCGAAGGCGATCATGTAACGGATGCCGGCGTTGCGCAGCAGCGCGATCTGCTGGCGGACGTAGTCCTCGATTCGCTCGGGGCGGGTGGGCGGATAGACGGGGACGGGGATGCCGCCGGCGAGCATCGTGCCGAAGAATGAGAAGAAGAAACCCGAACAGCTTGGGAGCATGATGGCGACGGCATCGCCGTGCTGGAGCCCCAGGTCGGCCAGGCCCCCGGCGATGGCGGAAGCCTCCTCGTAGAGCTTGCCGTACGTGATGCCCTCGCCGGAGTCGCCTTCGAGGAGGTGGATCTGAATCCGGCCGGGATCCGCTTCGGCGTGGCGCACCAGGACGTCGATCAGCGTTTTCGCCGAGACAGGCTCCGGCAGGGCGTCGGCGCGCGGCGGCGTGATCCGGTACTTGCGGCCGGGCACGAGTTCCGGGCCTTCGAGGATCGCCTTGACCCAGGCGGCGGGCGTTTCGGAGCGCTCCGCCATGACCGGGTGCAATTCCACTTCGAAGCGGCTTTCGAACCGGACCAGAAGGTCCAGGAGGTCGGAACGACGGATGCCAAGCTCGGCGAAACTGGAGTCCGGCCGGAGGGATTCGACGAGTTCGCCGGCGCCCTTGGCGCGCAACAGTTCGCCGACGGCCTCCAGGACCTGGGCTTCTATTTCCGCCTGCTCGAGCTTGCCTGTGGAGGTGGCCAATTTATCCCTCTCATTCTAGCCCGGACCTCTCATCGGTTTGCCGGCGCAAGAGTCCCCGCGAGTGTGGACTCGGCCCG
Organism: Bryobacteraceae bacterium; assembly: GCA_026129905.1. GTDB lineage: Bacteria > Acidobacteriota > Terriglobia > Bryobacterales > Bryobacteraceae > JAHCHE01. The sequence continues at coordinate 167,584 of JAHCHE010000014.1, forward strand.
CTGAGAGCGCGCGCCACGACTATCGGCTGGGGTAGTTCGGGGCGGCTTTGACTTCGCGGATTTGCGCGACGTGGCGCTCCGAGTGCGCGGAGATGAGGAGAATCCACTGATAGGCGTCGAGTTCGCCCACCGCTGGGTGCGGGGCGAAATGGTCGCGCAGGGAGGCGTCGGTGTTGTCGGCGAAGGCGATGGTCCGGCCGCGGCTCTGCTTGAAATGAGCGATAAGGTCTTCGCGGGTGGACCACTTGCCGGCGGGCCTCAGAAATTCGGGCGCCTGCGCCCTGACGGCGCGGTCGGGGATCGCATCGAGGACTTGGGCGTCCTTGGCGCGCTGGGCCTCGGTATTCTTCGACGGGTCCGGCGGCGATTTCAACACTTTTTCGGAAACGAGCTGGAACAAGGCGTCTTCGCTGAGGGCGATATGCTCGGCGCATTCGGCGATCGACCAGCGGTCGGGGCCGGGTTTGAAGTTCCACTGGGCGCCGGAGAGGTCGGCGACCTCGTCGAGAAACATCTTGCGGGAGGCGTGGAGGCTGCTGAGGGCGCGGTCGCGTTCGCCCCGGGTAAGAGGTCCGGCGACGAGCGCCGCCGCCGCGAGGGTGAGAACGATAGCTGTGCGGTTCATCTTATTACCAGCGGGTTAATGTACTATTCCATCCGGGATTCCTAAATCTTACACCGGTTCCGCCCGATAAGACGCAGAGGAACTCTCAACTTTCTCATGCGTCTCGAAGTCGCTAGCAAACTAAACCCGGCGCTGACGGAGATTCCCGCCGCGAGCATCGCGCCGGCGCGCACCATGCTGGATTGGACTCCGGAATGCGATGCCGCGGGGAACAGGCCGACCATTCTGATTGTAGACGCGGAGGACATTAACCGCCGCGTCCTCAAGGCGATGCTTCGGGCCGCGCCGTACCGCCTCCTGGAGGCGATCCGGCCTACGGAGGCTCTCGCGATGCTGGAAGCCGAGCGCGTGGACCTGATCGTCATCGACCTGGTGTTGCCGGAGTACAGCGGGGCGGAGTTGTGCCGGCGGATCAAATCCGACCGGCGGACTCAGTTTGTTCCTATCCTTATGCTGGCGAATGTACCCGGCGTAGAGAATGAAATCGACAGCATTGCCGCGGGGGCGGACGAGTTCCTGATGAAACCGCTCCACCCGGAGGTGGTACGAACGCGAATCAAGGCCCTGTTGCGGAACAAAGCCGCGGTGGACTCGCTGGAGGAAGCCGAGACGATCCTGTTCGCGCTGGCGCAGGCGGTGGAGGCGCGCGATAAGTACACCAGCGGCCATTGCCAGCGGCTCGCATATTACGCCGTTCGTCTTGGCCGTGCCCTGGGACTGCTGGACTATCAGCTCACCGCGCTTCACCGAGGCGGCTATCTGCACGACATCGGGAAGGTAGCGGTTCCGGACGCGGTGCTGTTCAAGCAAGGCGGGTTAAACGAGCAGGAGTGGGAACTGATGCGAGCTCACGCGGTGAGAGGCGAGGAGATCTGCCGTCCCATGAAGACGCTCGCGCCGGTACTGCCGATCATCCGAAGCCACCATGAGCGCTGGGACGGCACGGGGTACCCCGACGGCCTGAAGGGGGAACAGATACCCCTCCTGGCGCGGATTCTCCAGATTGCCGACATCTACGACGCGCTTACGACGGCGCGCCCGTACAAGCCGGCTTACCCGCGGGACGAGGCGCTGACGACGCTGGAAGAGGAAGCCCGGCGCGGCTGGCGGGACCTCGAGCTGGTCTCCCTGTTCCGCGAGACGGTATGCGGCTACGGCGCCTTTCCGGACCCGGCTTTGGCGGCCAGCCTGCCGCTGGCCTCGCCGCTCACCCTGTCGCTCGAGAACATGCGGCGGGAAGTCTCCCGGTAGCGCTCCGCCGGGGCGGCGCTTGCCAGGCGGGAGTTTGCACATTGGCGGGCGGCGTGGATCTCCGATTCAGAGGTGGGGCGAACCTCCAGGTTTGCGAGCCGGTTTTCCAACCGGCTTTTGAGCCGGTTTTCCAACCGGCTTGCGCGGGCTCCTAGTCGCGTTTAAAGCCGGCATCAAGCCGGCTTGCCAGCGTGGACGCTCGCCCCACGTCAGCCGATCCATGGGGCTCCCCGAAGGCAGCGGGGCCAGGGTTATACTGGAGGCATAGTTATACACCCGAAAAGAGGGCAGATGAAGACCTATACGAAATTCGCGGTCCTAATTGTGGCTGTCATCGGGACTCTGGTCTGGCTGGCGATGGGCGGGATCAACGAGTCGAGCACGTATTACAAGGAAATCGCCGAACTGGAGCACATGGGCGATCAGGCCATGGGCAAGCGCCTCCGCGTCGGGGGCGACGTCGAGCCCGGGTCGATCCTCCGGGACGGACGGCAGGTGCACTTCGTTTTGACGCAGGAAAACCACCGGCTGCGCGTGGTGTACGAAGGCAGCGATCCACTTCCGGATACGTTCCGGGACCGGGCCCAGGCGCTGGCGGATGGCAAGATGGGTTCCGACGGGGTGTTTCGAGCCAGTAAGATTCAGGCGAAGTGCGCCTCCAAGTACGAGGCCCAACCGGGGACGGCGCCGGCAAGCCGCGCTCCGGCTTCGTCCTAGAGACTGACTATGGAAAATCTGGGGTCGTTGGCGATTCTGCTCGCCTTCTGTTTCTCGATCTACGCCATCGCGGGGTCGATCGTAGGCAAACTGAAGAGCAAGCCCTTCCTGGTAATTAGCGCCGAGCGCGCGGTCTACGTCATCTGGTTCCTGCTGACGTTCGCTTCCGCGTGCCTGGTTTACGCGCTGATGACGGGGGATTTCCGCCTGGCGTACGTGGCTTCGCACACCAACCGCGACATGCCGCTGGCGTACAAGTTCGCCGCCTGGTGGGGCGGACAGGAAGGCTCGCTGCTGTTCTGGGCGTGGATCCTTTCAACGTATTCGGCGGTGGTGATCTACACCAACCGGACCCGGTTCCGGGACATGATGCCGTACGTAACGGCGACGCTGATGGTGACGCAGTGCTTCTTCCTGCTGCTGATCAGCTCGATCGCGATGCCGTTCAAGGTGCTGGCCGTGGGCCGGGAAGTGATCGGGGTTCCGGACGGCAACGGGCTGAATCCGCTGCTGCAGTACTGGGCGATGGCGATTCACCCGCCGATGCTGTACCTGGGCTATGTCGGCTTCATCGTTCCGTTCGCGTTCGCGATGGGGTCGCTGATCACGCGGCAGCCGGGCGACGCCTGGATACACACCACGCGGCGGTGGACGCTGATCACGTGGGGCTTCCAGAGCGCGGGCATCCTGCTGGGCGCGGGCTGGGCGTACGCGGTGCTGGGCTGGGGCGGCTACTGGGCGTGGGATCCGGTGGAGAACGCGTCGCTGCTTCCGTGGATCACGGCGACGGCGTTTCTGCACTCGGTGATGATGCAGGAAAAGAAGGGCATGATGAAGGTCTGGAACATGGTCCTCATCACGGCCACGTACCTGCTGTGCATCTTCGGGACGTTCCTCACGCGGTCCGGCGTGGTGAGCTCGGTACATGCCTTCGCGCAGTCGCCGATCGGCATGTACTTCGTGACGTTCCTCACCATACAGATCGCCGCGACCGCCTACCTGATCCTGGACCGCCTGGATTACCTCAAGAGCGAGGCGCGACTGGAAAGCGTGGTCTCGCGGGAATCGTCGTTCCTGTTTAACAATCTGATCCTGCTGGCGAGCTGCTTCGCGGTGTTGTGGGGGACCCTGTTCCCTGTGATCTCCGAAGCGGTGACAGGCGAGAAGATCAGCGTCGGCGAGCCGTTCTTCAACCGGGTGAATATTCCGATCGGCCTGTTTCTGCTGTTCCTCACCGGCGTGGGGCCGCTGATCGCGTGGCGGCGCAGCTCGCTGGAGAGCCTGCGGCGGGCGTTCCTGTGGCCGCTGATCGCCGGCTTTGCGACGGCGGCGATTCTGCTGGCGGCGGGCGTCCATCATTTCTACGCGCTGATGTCGTTCGGACTGTCGGTGTTCGTCACCTGGACGATCGGGTCGGAGTTTCTGAAGGGGTCGCAGGCGATCCGCGCAAAGACGCGCCGCAACTGGCTGGCGGCGATGGTGGAGTTGACGCACCGGAACACCCGGCGCTACGGCGGCTACATCGTACACATGGGCATTGTGCTGATGTTCATCGGCTTCACCGGCGCGGCGTTCAACCACGACACGACGGCCGAGGTGAAGGTGGGCGACGAGATGCGGCTGGGCCACTACCAGATGAAGATCTCCGAAGTGAGCGAGGGGCGGACGTCGAACTACGAGTGGCACCGGGCCTCGGTGGAGGTCTACCGGGACGGCTCGCACCTGGGCACGCTGCACCCGGAACGGCGGTTCTTCATGTCGAGCCAGCAGGGCACCTCGGAGGTGTCCATCCGGCGGCGGCTGAACGAAGATCTGTACCTCAACTTCGCCGGCATGTCCCAAGACAATCAGCGGGCGGTAATCCAGGCCTACGTGTTTCCGCTGGTGAGCTGGATCTGGATCGGCACGCTGGTTCTTTTCCTCGGCACGGTGGTGTGCCTGATACCGAGCAAACAGCGACTACAATACGCGCGCACGGAAGTGCTGGGAATGGTGGACACGAATGTTCCGGTTCGCCCGTAGGGTGCTCCCACTCCTGATCGCGGCGGCTGCGCTGGCGCAACAGCCCACGCCGCTGGTGAACCCGGAGGTGCGCCGCATAGGAGAACAACTGCGCTGCATGTGCGGCTCCTGCGTCTACACGCTGACAAGCTGCAACATGCTGAGTTGCAGCGGCGCGGAGTCCGGGCGGGCCAAGCTGCTGGCGATGGTGGAGAAGGGGCTGACCGAAGAAGAGATCAAGGCGGAATTCGTCAGGGCGCATGGCGTGATGGTCCTCACCAAGCCGCCGGCCGAAGGCTTCAATCTGGTAGGCTGGGTGATGCCGTTCGTCGCCCTCATTGGCGGTCTTTTTATCGTCTGGTGGGTCATCAAGCGATTCCTGCAACGGCCCGCGACCGCGCCGGCGGGCGGCGACGACGAGTTGTTTTCGCGCTACCAGAGCCGCATTGAGCAGGACCTGACAAAACTCGATTAATGACACTGTTTGTTGCCGCGCTGCTCATCGTCGGAGCGGTGGTCTTCGTGCTGCTTGTTCGGGCGAAAGATCTTCCCAAGCCGGCGCCGGTTTCCCCCGTTCAACACCTGGACGAGAGAAAGGCGCGCATTTACGAAGGCCTCCGGGACTTGCAGTTCGAATACCGGGTGGGCAAGCTGTCGGACGAGGACTATCAAAAGACGAAGCTCGATTTGCAGAAAGACCTGGCCCGGGTGATGGCGGAGATCGACGCGGTACTCGGCCGGGCCGGCGTGAAGGGAAAAGCCGTGCCCGCGCGCGTCGCGCCGCCCCCCGGACGGTTGTGCCCCCATTGCGGCGCGAAATTCGACAAAGAGATGAAATTCTGCGGAGAGTGCGGCAAGCCGATGCGGGAGGCCACCGCATGAGAGGCCGGGCGCCGGCTTTGGCGGCGCTGTTCGCGGGGCTGCTGGCATCGGGCGCGGCGGCGCAGGCGGCGGTGGACGGCGCGGTGATCAACCGGACGACCGGCAAGCCGCAGGGCGGGGCCGTGATCACCTTGTACGCCCTTGCCGGGGCGGGCGGCATGACGCCGGTGAAGACGGTGAAGACGGACGCCGAGGGGAAGTTCCGGATCGACGAGACGATCTCCGGAGCGCACCTGCTGCAAACCATCTACGCCAACGTGCTGTACAACGAGATGCTCCAGCCGGGCGCGAAGACCAGCGGGCTGGAGCTGGCCGTGTACGATTCGTCCAACAAAGCCGCTTCCGCCAAGGTATCGCAGCACATGGTGCTGCTGGAACCGATTGACAGCATCCTCCACGTCAACGAGAGCGTGGTGTTCCAGAACAGCGGCAACGTCACGTACAACGATCCGGCCAACGGCACGCTGCGCATCTTTGTGCCCGACGGCGCGCGGGGAGAACCGCGCCTGACGATCACGGCGCCGCAGGGAATGCCGGTGCAGCGCAGCGCGCAGGAGACCAAGACGCCGGGGGTGCGGAAAATCGACTTTCCCGTGAAACCCGGCGAGACGCGGTTCGATATCACCTACGTGCTGCCGATGCCGGAAACGCACATCTTCGCGGGCCGGATTCTCCACGACGGAGGTCCGGTGAGGATCGTGGCGCCGCGGGGGGTTACGCTGACGGGCGACGCGATCGCGATGATCGGCCAGGAGCCGAAGACGCTGGCGACGGTGTACGACGTGCGGAGCAAGGAATACTCGGTCCACGTCGAGGGCGTCGGGCAACTGGGCGGGGACGAGGGACCCTCAAGCGGCGGCGGGGGGCGGGGCATTCAAACGATTGCGGCGAGAATTTACGAACAGGTATTTGCCATCCTCGGCCTGGCGCTGTTGATCCTCCTGTTGGGTTTCATCCTGCTCTACCGGCGCGGCGGCAGCGCGGGGGAGACTCCGCCGGAGGCCCGGCGCCGCTGATGTCCGCCATCGCCGTGGACGACGTCTGGAAGTACTTCGGCGATTTTCCCGCGCTCCGGCAGATCACCTTCTCCGTAAACCCAGGCGCCTGCATCGCCATCCTCGGCCGCAACGGCGCGGGTAAGACCACGCTGCTGCGAATCCTGGCGGGGCTGTCGCGTCCGGCCAAAGGCAAGGTGACGGTGTTGGGTCAGGACGCTCGCGATTCCGCCACGCGGCGCCACGTCGGCGTGCTGGGTCACGGCATCGCGATATACGACGAGCTGTCGGCGCTGGAGAACCTGGTTCTGTTCGGCCGGATCTTCGGGCTGAAGGATCCGCGGCGCTCGGCGATGGAGTGGCTGGAGCGGACAGGGCTGGCGCACGTCCGCGACGGGTTGGTGAGGGAGTTTTCCCGCGGCATGCGGCAGCGGCTGGCGGTGGCGCGGGCGTTCCTGCACGACCCGGAAGTACTGCTGCTGGACGAGCCGTTCACCGCCCTGGACGACCGCGCGATCGCGCTGCTGCAGAACCTGCTGCGGGAGATGCTGGCGCGCGGCCGCACGATTCTCATGTCCACGCATCAATTGCGCGAAGCGCTGGAACTGGCCACGCACGTCGGCCTGATCAGCCGTGGCCGGCTGGCGTTTCACGGCGAGCGCCCGCCGGAAATGCTGACCGACCCCTCCTGGTTGTACCGGACCTACGGTGAGGCCTGATGCGGTTCGCGCGCCAGTGTCTGACGGTAGCGGCCAAGGATCTGCGGTCGGAGTTGCGGACGAAGGAGGCGATCAACGCTTCGCTGTCGTTCGCGGTAGTGATCCTGCTGCTGTTCAGCTTCGTGTTCGATCCGACGGGCGACACGGCGCGGGAGCTTTCCGGCGGCCTGCTGTGGCTGGTGTTCGCCTTTGCGGGCGCGCTGATCCTGAACCGCTCGTTCTCGCGGGAATTGCAGAACGATTGCCTGGATGCGCTGATCGCGTCGCCCGTGCCGGGGTCCGCGCTGTTCGTGGGGAAGACGGCGGCGAACGTGCTGCTGCTGCTCGGGATCGAGATCGTGTGTCTTCCGGTGTTCGGCGTTTTTTACAACGTACGTTGGACGACGCGGTTCTGGCCGCTGATGCTGGTGCTGGCGCTGGGGACATGGGCGCTGGCGGTGATCGGCACGATGTTCAGCGCGCTGACGGTGAACCTGCGGTTGCGCGAGCTGATGCTGCCGATGCTGGTTTATCCGATGCTGATTCCGGCGCTGATGTCGGCGATGCGGCTGACGACGGTGCTGATTTCGGGCGAGCCGCTGGCGGGAGACGAGCTGATCTGGCTCCGGCTGCTGGTTGGGTTTGATATCATTTTTACCGCTCTCGCGGTGGCGCTGGTCGACATCGTCCTGGTGGGGTGAGGCGAATCACATGAGGGAGAAGCTTATCTATGCGCTGGCCGCGGCCGGCGGCCTATGGCTGGTGAGAAACCTGTACGTCATTCTGCTGCGGCTTCCGGACGAGGTGGAGCAGGGGGCGATCTACCGCATCATGTTCTTCCACATACCGTCGTGGTTCGTGTGCTTCACGGCGTTTTTCGTGGCGGGCGCCGCCAGCGCCGTCTACCTGGCGCGAAGGCGCGCGGGCATCGACGCGCTGGCGGTATCGGCGGTGGAAGTGGGAGTGGCGTTCACCGCCGTCGGGCTGGTGACGGGCGCGATCTGGGCGCGCATCATCTGGGGCATCTGGTGGACATGGGACCCGAGGCTGACCTGGGCGCTGATCTGCCTGCTGGTCTATCTCGGGTACCTGATGCTGCGGAGGGCGATCGACGATCCCACCGAGCGCGCGAAGAATTCGGCCGTGCTGTGCATCTTCGCCTTCACGTCGGTGGTGATCACCTACAAGGCGATCGACTGGTGGCGCACGCAGCACCCGGGCGCCGTTCTGAGCTTCCGGACCGGAGGCGGGAATATCGATCCGTTCATGGAGACCATGCTGTACCAGAACTGGCTGGCGTGGCTTCTGCTGGCGGCGGCGTTTGTGATGATCCGCATGCGGCAGGAGGAAACGCAACGGGAGATCGATGCGCTGCGGCGGATGGCGCACGCGCTGTGACGGCGCGTTTTGAAGGAGTGAATTGCCGAAATGGATGAACGCAATTTCATGTTCATGTTCTACGGACTGGCGTCGGCATGGGTCATCCTTGCAGGCTACGTGATTTCGCTCGGCGCGCGCGAGCGCAAGCAGCGGCGCCAGCTCGACAATTTGAAACGAATGCTGGAAGACAAGGAGAAAGCATAGTGAAGCGTCGCAATCTTTTGCAGATGGCGGCCGGCGGTTCGCTGGCCGGCCTGGTAAGCCAGAGGGAAATGAAGGCACAGGCCCAGGTGGAACGCGCGACCCGGGGGATGCCGTCGCCGAAGATCAAGGACGTCCAGGTGATCGCCACGTCGCCGCAGGGGCTTCGATTGTGCGTGGTGAAAGTGGTCACGGACCAGGACGGGCTGTACGGCTATGGCTGCGCCACGTTCACGCAGCGCGCGGACCTGGTGGTGCCCGCGGTGGAGCGCTACCTGAAGCCGTTTCTGCTCGGCAAGCCGGCAGACCGTATCGACGATACCTGGCAGGCCTGCTATAACAGCTCGTACTGGCGCAACGGTCCGGTGCTGAACAACGCGATCAGCGGCGTGGACCAGGCGCTATGGGACATCAAGGGGCGGCAGGCCGGGATGCCGGTTTACCAGGTGTTGGGCGGCAAGTGCCGCGAGGCGGCCGACTGTTACAGCCACGCTTCCGGCGGCGAGATCCCGGAGTTGATCGACAGCGCGCGCAAGATCATGGCGCGAGGCTTCCGCCACGTCCGCATTCAGGTGGGCGTCCCGGGCATGTCGGGCTACGGCGCGGGCCGGCGAGGCGAGGCGGCGAAGATCCAGGCGCTGCACGACGGTCCCGTCTACGAGCCGGCCATGTATATCCGCCGCGCGCTTCAGATGTTCGAGGCGGCGCGCAAGGAATTGGGCGAGGAAGTGGAACTGCTGCACGACGTGCACGAGCGCATCTCGCCGACGCAGGCCATCCAGTTCTGCAAGGACGTCGAGAAGTTCCGCCTGTTCTTCCTCGAAGACCCGGTTTCGCCGGAGGACATCGGCTGGTTCCGCATCCTGCGGCAGCAATCGTCGGTGCCGCTGGCGATGGGCGAGCTGTTCAACAGCCCGCACGAGTGGACGCCGCTGATCGTCGAGCGGCTGATCGACTACATCCGGGTGCACGTGACGCAAGCGGGCGGCCTGACGCCGTGCCGCAAGATGGCGGCGCTGGGAGAGGCGTTCAGCGTGCGGACGGCGTGGCACGGGCCGGGCGACGTGTCGCCGGTGGGCCACGCGGCCAACGTCGCGCTGGACCTCGCCTGCTGGAACTTCGGCATCCAGGAGTACTCGGCGTTCAGCGAGCAGACGCGTGAGGTGTTCGATGGCTGCCCGGAGATGAAGAACGGCTACCTGTACGCCAACGAGAAGCCCGGCTGGGGCATCGAAGTGAACGAGGCGGCGGCCAAGCGCTACCCGTTCGGCCACGGCGAGCGCGATTTCCGCAGCAAGTACAACGGGGGCTGGGGCGAAGTGCGCCGCATGGACGGGACGATCATCAAGCAGTAAGGTATACGGAAGAGCGCGGGCCGGTCGTTGGCGTTGTGGGACCGCAGGAGACCGGAGGCGCTCCGACTTCCGTCGCGCGCGAGAGAGATGCCACCGACATTTCAGCCGCGGTTAGACATCTTGCCCGAGTCGCAGCGGCTGCTGTGGCCCGATCTTGACGCAGTACCGCAGGATTTTGTGCTCTACGGCGGTACGGCTCTGGCGCTACAGCTCGGCCCTGGAGGTTTTCGTCGATCGTGACGGTCCTGTCAAGGTAGCTTTCTTCGGCGGGCTTGACAATCTCGATCGAGTCGAGGATCCGCGCCGCGCCGCAGGGTCGCGCGTGCAGGTGTCGACCTCGCTGGAATGAAGTTGCGCGTGATCCAGGTGCGTGCGCGAACTGGAAGGACTATGTGGATAACCATACGCTTGTGAGTCACGGGATCAACCTTCGTTTGGCGCTGGCCGCAGGCAAGGCAATCGACCGTTCCTTTGATCCGGCGATCAGCCTACGAGCGCTTCATTTCTACGGAGACGGCACGCTGGATCGCGTGTCTCTCGCTATGCAGCGCGATCTGACGAGGTGGGCCAGTTCCGTCAACATCGCCGGGCTCCCGGTTCTGTTCCCCCGCCGTGGCCTGGCGCCGAGGAGTATCGAAGGATGATCCTCCCGCTGCCTTATCCGCCGGAGCTTCTTCGCGTCGCCCGAAAAGTGGTTTGGTACGACGCCCCGGAGAGAACGCTGTCGGATTTGCCGACCTTCCTGGCGCACTTGATGGTCTATGGCTCGCCATTGGACGTGGCGGCGACGGAACGGCATGTGCCGACGGAAGAGTTTCAGCGCGTGCTGGAGAACGCTCCGCCGGGTATCTTCACCGAGGAAGCGCGGACTAGGCCGAAGTTCCTTCGGACTAGGTGGCATCGGCGATTCGGGCTGCCGGTTCCACCTCTGCCAAGGCGCCGTTTTCCGGATGGTTCGCTGGGCCCGGAACCAGGAGGCTTCTTCGGGCGGTAGGGAGACTCATCAAGCAGTAGGCGGCGCGGCGGAGGCGCATCGGAAACGAAGCGACGCGGAGGACGGAAGCTGTCCGCAATGGGTGATATCGTTCTTGCATGGCATCCGGAACCGGCGCTTCGACGCATGTGATTCCCGCGGAGGCTCTGCTCCAGCATTGGCAGGGGCATCGCCGCCTGACTCGCCGCACGATCGAAGCGTTCCCGGAGGAACAGCTCTTCCGATTTTCGATCGGCTCGATGCGCTCGTTCGGGGCGATGGCCCTCGAGCTGCTCGCCATCGGAGAGCCGCTCGTCCGGGGCGTTGCGACAGGGGAATGGGACGAATCGTTCACCCGGGAAGAGCGGCCGAAGGAGGAGATCCTTGGACTGTGGGACGACAGCACCGCCAGGATCGGCGCCTTGTGGCCGCGGATTCCGCCGGAACGTTTTGACGAGACGATGACGGCGTTCGGCAAATATCCGGGCCGCGCCTACGACCTGCTGCTGTATGCCATCGACAACGAGATTCACCACCGCGGTCAGGGATACGTGTACCTGCGCGCGCTGGGGATCGAGCCGCCGCCGTTCTACGAGCGGGAGTGAGGCGCCCGCGCCGACAAAGGCGCACGTCGCCTTATGCATATAATGTGGAACTGTGGCGGAGGGGGCGGAGAATCGCAGCGGGGGACAACGAATGGCGCCTCGCGGCGAGAAGAAGCGCACAGCCGCCGGTGAGCCGGACACATGAGTGGACGCCTGAGGCCGGCAATCGCGCTGGCGGTCGTCGGAGTTCTCGCGGCGCTCGGCTGCGAGTTGGCGAACCGCCACGGGGGACGGCAAGACAGGCCGCCGTCCCGCGCGGTTCCGGTAACCAGCTTCCCCGGATCGAAAGATTTCCCCTGCTTTTCGCCCGACGGAAGCCGAATCGCCTTCTCCTGGGATGGGAACCACCCGTCCCGCCAGTGGGATCTTTACGTCCAAGTGATCGGCGCGGGGGAGCCGCTTCAACTGACGCGGGATCCTGTCGACGACATGCTCCCTGAATGGTCGCCGGACGGCCGTTATATCGCGTTCTGCCGGAGGATGGAAGGTTTCGACGCCTACGCCATCTATGTGATCCCGGCGTTGGGCGGCGCCGAACGTAAGATTGCCGAAGCTCGCGCCGGGGTATCGTGGTCACCGGACGGAGAGACCCTTGCGCTCGCCCGTGGCGGAATTATCCTCCACTCCTTGGACACGGGGACGGAAACGCAGATCACCAGCCCGGAACCGCACACGGACGGACTACCGGTGTTTTCGCCGGACGGAAAGTGGATCGCCCTCACTCGCAGCTTTTCGGCTTCCTCGCGGGAGGTGTTTGTGGTTTCCGCGCGGGGTGGAGCCGCCAGGCAACTCACGTTCGACAACAGGCCGACGTTCGGCGTGAGCTGGAGCGCGGACAGCCGCGAGATCGTCTTTTCTTCAAACCGGGGCGATTCCGGGGAAGGCCTCTGGCGGATCCGGGCCGACGGGGGAACACCGGCGCCGGTCCCCTTAAGTTCGCTGACCGCGTACTATCCGGCGATCTCGCGGCGGGGAAACCGGCTGGCATACAGCGAAGCCTTTGAGGATCTGAACATCTACCGGCATGAAGGTTCCGGTTTCGGAGGCGGGCGGACGCCGGGGCCGTTCAGCGCGCCGAAGATCCTGATCCAATCGTCTCGCAAAGACACCAGCCCGGCGTTTTCGCCCGACGGAGAGAAGATCACGTTCGTTTCGACGCGAAGCGGAAACGATGAGATCTGGGTTTGCAGCAGAACCGGGGGCAACCTCGCGCAAATCACTTCGATCGGCGGCGCTCCGACGGGTTCTCCGAGGTGGTCGCCGGACGGGCGGTGGATCGCGTTCGACTCGCGGCCCGGCGCCAGTTCCGAGATCTTCGTGGTCTCGGCGGAGGGAGGACCGCCGCGCCAATTGACGTTCGACGCCACCGACGACGCCGTGCCAGCCTGGTCGCACGACGGCCGCTGGATCTATTTCATCTCTAACCGGGGGAGCGGCGATCAGATCTGGAAAATGCCATCGGAGGGCGGTCCCGCCGGGCAAATCACGCGCACCGGGGCGCGTGAGGCCTGGGCCTCTCCCGATGGCAGGCTGGTGTATTTCAACAAATGGGCGCCGGGGATCTGGTCAGTTCCCGTGGATGGCGGGCCGGAGAAACTCGTGCCGGGTCTTGAACTCGCCCACAAGTCGCGGTCGTGGGGCGTGCAGGCGCAGGGCATCTACTTCGTTTCCGCGGACGGGCCGGGGTACGCGATCCGGTTTCAAGACGCGCGAACCGGAAAGATCACGCGCCTGGCGACGTTGGACAAAGAGCCGTTCTGGAATGCGCCCGTTCTGGCGCTCTCGCCCGATGGGCGCTCGCTGCTGTACGTGCGACTGGACTACGACGTGAAAGACATTATGGTGGTGGAGGGGTTTCGGTAGACCAGCAACGGGCGTTCTGCGGCAAAGAGGCAGCCGGATCCATCGCGCATCGCTCCTGTCCAAATTGACAACTGTCAGGTAAGGGACTGGCGCGGCGCTGAGCTTTCTCGCCCGTTTCCAGCCCCTCCCCATAAGAACTGCTCGTGAGGATTTCCCTCAAGCAGCTCACCCAGTGAGTTTCGTCGAAAGGGTTATGAGGTCCTGTCGTCTGGCGGCCACTCTTACTTCACCTCCCCCGACGCCGGGCAGCGGCTGGATCTGCCAGTCGTCGAAGTCGTTCACCCCGTGGCCCCCTCCAAGATATTGAAGCGCGGCTCCCTGGCACAACGCGATGGCGAGGAGGCGGTCTCGATAAGGTTGCGCAAGGCGCCGGTTTCGAGCAAAGAACGCGCCTTCCTCGGTCGCAGCGATCTTCGCCAAGTCTTCCCGTTCGGGTCGTCCTACGGCCTGATTGATGTAGGTCTTGCTCATGTGCGCGGTCGCTTGTTTAGCTCCTGTCTGCCTCCGACCTGATAAGACCGCTTCCGCTCCGCCTACGACGAGACGCCCAGCGTGATCCGGGTCGAAGTACCTTGGCGTGCCCTGAGCATCGCCGATTCGCATGGGAGTAGCTTTATCCTTGTCCTGACGTCCATGGATGGCGCATCGATCTCCTCTGGGCCTGCTATGTAGCCGGACCGCCGTCGGCAGGTTCCGCACGCACCCGTCCCGCCAGTGCTACGATGAGCCTGGGCTCGGGCCCGCCCGCCGCCCGGCCGATTTTACCGCAAGGATGCGAATGTGTCACGCAGCGCTCTCCTCACGCTTTGCGCGCTGGCTGCCGTAGGCCAGGCCGGCTTTCCCGCCGAACTCGAGCGAAAGACCACCTCGGCCGACCCGCCCCGCAAGGTGATCGTCGGCACGGTCATGCAGCGGTTCTGGGTCCCGTACCCGGGTCTCGATCGTCGCCTCGAGGAACTCACCGGATTCGTCGACCGCCTGGCGCGCCAGGCTCGCGAGAAGTACGGACGCGGGTTGGACCTCGCGATTCTGCCGGAAGCCGCTGTCACCGGCGAACTCCCGGAGCCGATGAAAGGTTCCGTTCCGCTGGCGGGCCCGCTTCAGGACGCCTTTTCCCGGAAGGCGCGCGAACACGGCGCCTACATCGTTGTGCCCACGTTCATGCTGGAGAGCGACGGCAAATCCTGTTCCAACGTCGCGATTCTGTTCGGCCGTAAGGGCGAGGTGGTGGGCATCTACCGCAAACTGCACCTCGCCGTAGCTTCCGGCACGGATTCGCTGGAGGGCGGCGTCACCCCGGGCAAGGACGCGCCCGTTTTCCAGTGCGACTTCGGCAAGCTCGGCATCCAGATCTGCTTCGACATCGTCCACGACTACGGCTGGGAAGAACTGGCGCGCAAGGGCGCCGAACTCGTGGCCTGGCCGACGCAGTCCCCGCAAACGGCTCGGCCCGCTTTCCGGGCGCTCAAGAACCGTTACTACGTCGTCTCCAGCACGTGGCGGAACAACGCGTCGGTCTTCGAGCCCACCGGCAGAATTGTCGCGCAGATCAAGGAGCCGGAACAGACCCTCGTCGAGGAGATCGACCTCAGCTACGCCCTGCTCCCCTGGAGTTCCAAACTTCAGCACGGCAAAGCCCTTCAGGATCGCTACGGCGACAAGGTAGGCTTTCGCTACTATACGGATGAGGATCTTGGGATCTTTTGGTCCAACGATCCTCGGATTCCCGTGCGGACGATGATCGATTCGCTCGGGCTTACGGAACTGGAAACCGAGTTGCCGCGCATCCGCAAGCTCTATCGCAAGGCGGGCGTTCCAGGTTCCTGAAAGGCAGGGTGACCAATTGAACCATGTGGCGGCGGATAGCGGTAGGCGTTCTGCTGCTGGGTACAACGTCCGCGCAAACGCAGCAGGACTGGACCCACTTTGTCCGCATTGGCGGACATTCCCTTCGCTCCGGCAACGCCGGCGAAATTGTGCGCAGCGCCGGCGAGACGTTCGTCTTCGGCATCGAGGTCGATAACGACATCACCGGCCGCTACGAAAGCTGGCTCGATCCCAAGGCGAAACTGGCCGACATCCGCGAAGCCGCCCGCCAGGCGCACGCGGCCGGGAACCACGCGTTCGTCTACATCGCCGGCACGGAGTGCATCACGGCGGACGCTGCCCGGCGGCCCCATTCGATGGCCAAGGACCACCCGGACTGGTTGCAGCGCAACCTCAAGGGCGAGCCGGCCGTGTTCGGCGGCGGCAGCGCCTTCTGGATCCGCACGGGCGACGAGGACGTGTGGATCACCCCCTTCGCCCCCGAGTGGCGAAAAGTCTACATGGAGCGCGTCCGGCAGATCGCGGCCACCGGCATCGACGGCATCTACGTCGACATCCCTTACTGGATGACCCATTTCGAAGGCTGGGAGGACACCTGGGCCAGCTTCGACGACTACACCGTGGCTGCCTTCAAAGCGAAGACGGGTCTCAACGCGAGGGCCGATCTCAAGCTCGGCGATTTCCGGGACGCGAACTTTCGCAGGTGGGTGGACTTCCGGATCGAGGCCCTTACCGCCTTCATGGCGGAAATCGCCGCCAACGCCAAGGCCGTGAATCCGAAATGCAAGACCATTGCCGAGATTTATCCAGGCATCGAAGAGCCGGCTGTGGTGGTCGGCTCGGACGTCTACGACATGTACCCGGTTGTCGACGCCATTGCGCACGAATACGACGAAGGCGGCCGGGCAGCGGTCCGCGAACCGCTTCACTGGTTCGACAACCTCGTGGGCATGTACTCGTTCCGCGCGTTCGCCGAAGGCAAGCCATCGTGGATGCTGACCTACTCGTGGGACAACGACGAAGGCGTCAAACCCGCCGACGCAATGAAGCACCTGGCGATGGCGCAACTCATGGCCGGCGCGAACACGTGGGACGCGCGCGGGCACGTGATGTCCGGGTCGAACGATTTCGCCGCCCGCGCGGAGATCTTCCGTTGGATCAAGGAGCACGAAAAGGTCTTCTTCCAGCCGCGCCGGCCCATTCGCCCCATTGGCGTCTACTTTTCGGACAAGACCAGGAACTACTTCGCGAACTCCTTCATCGAGTCCTACCGGGGAGCGATGATGCTGCTCATGCAATCTCACCTGGAGTTCCAGGTGGTGACGCCGAGGACGCTGCGGGCCTTCGCCGGCGAAGCGCTCGTGCTGCCCGACGCCCGCTGCCTTGGGGACGGAGAAGTGGATTCGCTACGCGCTCTCGCCGCCTCCGGTAAGACGCTGGTCGTCACCGGCGAGACGGGAAGATACGATGAGACGGGCGCGGAGCGGAGCCGGAACCCCGTTCACGCGTTGCTCGGAATCGCGAACCCCGGCGAAAAGACGTCGAACCGCGGCCCGCGGAAATCCCTCTACCATCCACAATGCCCGGGCCGGGATTACTACCGGCAGCTACAGAAGGAATTCAACGGAAAGGCGGCCGGCGGCCTCCAAGCAGACGCCGGGTTCGAGGCGATGCGGGCCGCGTTCATCCGCGAACTGGCGCAGGCATCGGACGTCAAGCCCTCCGTCGAAGTGAGCGCGTCGCCCTTCGTTTCCGCGCAGATCGCCGCCGTGGACGGCAAGCCCCACGTCTTCCTCGCGAATTTCAAGGGCCTGCGCGGCAAGAAGGTGGTCGTCCCTATCCCGGAGCGGGACGTCAAAATCAGCTTCGAGAGCGGCCGCAAAGGCGTCGTTCGCATGCTCCCGTTCCTTGGAAGCGTGACCGACATTCGCGCGGAATGGGCAGAAGACCGGCTTGCCTGCGTGATTCCGGAGATCGGCAGAGGGGCGGTGGTCTGGGTTGAGTAGGAGAAAGCATGATTCGATTCAACTGTAAACGGTGGCTCCTTTTCTCTTCATTACTTCCTCTTCTCGCGCTCGGCGGTCTCCCGCCGGCAGCGGCGCAACCATCGCCCGAGGAAATCCTGCTCAAGGATTACCGGCCGAAATCGATTTACAGAATTCCCCGAACCGACGTTCCGAAAGCGCGCTATCGGGTCATCGATATGCACTCGCACCCTTACGCCAAAGGGCCGGAGCAAATCGCCGAATGGGTCCGCAACATGGACGAGGTCGGCATCGAGAAGACGATCATCCTCACGGGCGCCGTGGGCTCGCGCTTCGACGCTACTTACGAGCAGTACGCGAAGTATCCGGACCGGTTCGAGCTCTGGTGCGGCTTCGACTATTCCGGCTATGACCAGCCGGGGTATGGCCCCGCCGCGGTCAAGGAACTCGAGCGCTGCTACCGCGTCGGGGCGCGCGGCGTTGGCGAGCTGAGCGATAAGGGCAGCGGGATGGCCTTCCGGCGGGAAGCGGCCAAAGGACTCCATCCCGACGACGCGCGGATGGATCCGCTGTTCCGCAAGTGCGCCGAGTTGGGTATGCCGGTCAACATTCACGTGGCCGACCCAATCTGGATGTACGAGAAGATGGACCAGACCAACGACGGCCTGATGAACGCCTTCGAATGGCGGCTCGACAACAAGCCTGATATCGTCGGCCATTCCGGCATGATCGATATCCTCGAAAGGACGATAAAGAAGCATCCGAAGACCACCTTTATCGCCTGCCACTTCGCTAACCTCAGTTACGATCTGACGCGGCTCGGCACGCTATTTGAGAAATACCCGAATTTTTACGCCGACATCTCCGCCCGCTATGCGGAAACGGCGCCGATACCGCGATTCGCGGCCGCTTTTTACGAGAAATACCGGGACCGCCTTGTCTACGGCACGGATATGGGCTTCGACAAGGCGATGTACCGCATCACCTTTCGGATACTGGAGACCGCCGACGAGCACTTCTACGAAACGGAGCAGTTCGGCTATCACTGGAGCCTCAACGGCTTCAATTTGCCGGACTCCATTCTGAAACGGCTGTACCGGGACAACGCGCTGCGGATTCTCAACGCCAGAAAGGCGGCGGCGCAATGAGCCGGCCTGGCTGCGTTGCGCTCGCCGCGTTGCTGCTGGCGGCCTGCGGCGGCGCGCCGGAGCAGGTCGCGATCCGGAGCGGCAACATCGGGATCGAATTCAACCGGACGATGCACAGCCGCGTCGCGGCGGTGTTCGACGGCAAGGAGATTCCGCTAGGAGACTACGCGCCGTCCGAGTTCATCACCGTAGACGGCGCTGACGTCGCCGACTTCGCGCTTGCGGGCGAGAAGCGCGAGAAGGTCAACGATGAGCTGGGCGCCGGCCGGCGCTGGACCATCTGGGGAACGGGGCCGTCCCTGAAGAAGACGGTCACGGTGACCGCGTACGAGGAGTTCCCGCGAACCGCCGCGTTCGAGGTCGAGTACGAAAACACGGGCAGAGCCGCCCTCAAGCTCGGCGGCTGGACCAATCACCATTACTCGATCGACGCCCGGAGGGACGCGCAGGCGCCCGCGTTCTGGTCGTTTCAGAGCGGCTCGTACGAGTCGCGCCCGGACTGGGTCCTCCCCCTTAAGAGCGGTTTCCGCCAGGAGAACTACCTCGGCATGAACGCCACCGACTACGGCGGCGGGACGCCCGTGGTGGACGTCTGGCGCGGCGATGCCGGCATCGGCGTGGGCCACCTCGAACTGGCGCCGAAGCTGGTCTCGCTGCCGGTCGCGATGCCCGATGACAACCGGGCGACCGTGGCGGTCAGTTTCCAACGGGAAGGGAAGCTCGAACCCGGACAGACCCTCCGCACGTTCCGCAGCTTTGTCGCCGTTCACCGGGGCGACTACTTCACCACCCTGGCGGACTACCGTAGGATGATGATGCGGCGCGGCATCGAAATTCAGCCGGCGCCTGACGACGCGTTCGCTCCGATCTGGTGCGCCTGGGGTTACGGCCGTGACTTCAAGGCGTCACAGTTGTATGGCGCCCTGCCGGTAGTGAAGCGGCTGGGCTTCCGTTGGGTAACCCTCGACGACGGCTGGCAGACGGCCGAGGGCGACTGGTTTCTGAACCCGAAGAAGTTCCCGGGCGGGGACCGCGATATCAAGGCCATGGTGGACCGGATCCACCAGGACGGCTTCAAGGCGCAGCTTTGGTGGGCGCCGCTGGCCGTCGATCCGGGGACGAAGCTGATCGCCGGAAGCCCGGATCAGCTTCTGCTCAACGCCGACGGCTCGCGCCAGAAGATCTCCTGGTGGGACGCCTTTTACCTTTGTCCGGCCGATCCGCGCGTCGTCGAGTACCACCGGGAGCTGGTGGTGAAGATCATGAGGGACTGGGGGTTCGACGGACTGAAGCTGGACGGGCAGCACATGAACGGCGTCCCTCCGTGCTACAACCCCGCCCACAAGCACGCGGCGCCGGAGGAATCGGTCGAGGCGCTTCCGAAGTTCTTCCAGGCCATCTATGAAACGGCGCGAAGCGTGAAGCCGGACGCGCTGTTGGAGTTCTGCCCCTGCGGCACGGCCTACTCCTTCTTCATGCTCCCGTTCATGAACATGTCCGTGGCCTCCGACCCCACCAGCTCGTGGCAGGTGCGCACGAAGGGCAAGACGCTGAAGGCGCTGGCCGGCGACGGCATGGCGTACTTCGGCGACCACGTCGAAATGAGCGACGGCGGCGACGACTTCGCCTCGACGGTCGGCGTCGGCGGCGTCGTGGGCACCAACTTCGTCTGGCCGGCCGGATCGGCGGGCAAGCCCGACAAGCTCGACCTGACGCCCGCCAAGGAACAGGCCTGGGCGAAGTGGGTGAACCTCTACCGGGAGAAAATGCTGTCCCGCGGCGAGTACCTCGGCGCGCTCTACGATATCGGCTTCGACCGTCCGGAAGCGCATGCGATCCGGAAAGGGGAGGCCATGTACTACGCCTTCTTCGCCCCCGAGTGGAACGGCAAGATCCAGCTCCGGGGCCTCGGCAAGGGAACGTACCGCGTCACGGACTACGCCGAAGGCAAGGACCTCGGGACCGTCGAGGGCCCGGCGGGCTCGCTCGAGGCGCGTTTCGAGAAGTTCCTCCTGCTGGAGGCAACGCCGCGGCAATAGGTCACGGCGGCCCGAGTCCGCCGGCGATGCCGACCACGAAGTGCACTTCGCTGGCGGGGGAGACGCGTTCCACCAGGCCGAGGGGAGCGATCCGGCCGTCGACCGCAATGCGAATGTTCGGCCGGAGGCGCTCCCCGTCAAGCAGGCGCGCTCGGATGCCCGGGCAGGCGCGCTCGAGTTCCTCGATCACCTGCCGGGCGTTGGCGCCCTGAACTTCCACGGCGTCGCGCCCTCCCGTGAGGTCACGCAGCAGCGTCGGAATGAAGACTACCGCCACCCGGCTCGCTCTCCTTTTGCCATAGCGCCTCCATCACCGCGACGGGGTTCATCGGCAGCCGGTAGAGGCGCACGCCGGTGGCGCGATAGACGGCGTTGGACACCGCGGCTGGCGGCGGAACGATGTTGGCCTCGCCAACCCCCCGCACGCCGAAGGGATGTTCCGGATCGGGGACCTCGACGATGACGGTATCGATCATCGGCAAATCAAGGCTGGTGGGCATGCGGTAGTCGAGCCAGCTCGAGTTCAGCATCGCGCCCTCCGCGCTCATGAAGTACTCCTCATTCAGCGCCCAGCCGATACCCTGAACGCTGCCGCCCTGCATCTGGCCCTCGACGTAGCTGGGGTGTATCGCCCGGCCGGCGTCCTGCACGGCGGTGAAGCGGAGCACGGAGACTTTCCCGGTTTCCGGATCCACCTCGACATCCGCGATAGCGCCGGAGAACGACCCGCCGGCCCCGCTCGGGTTCACGGCCCCGCGGCCGACCACCGGGCCGCCCGTCTCGTCGAGTTGGGCCGCCAGTTCCTGGAACGTGATCGAACGGCCGCCCGCGCGGAAAACGCCGCGGTCGAACTCCACCGAGGCGGCGTCGGTTTCCCAAAGGAGAGCCGCCCGCTCCTTCATCTGCCCTATCACGTCGCGAGCGGCTTCCACGGCCGCCCAGCCTGTGGCGTACGTGGTGCGGCTGCCGCCGGTGACCTCGGTGAAGCCGATCGAGTCCGTGTCGCCGACCGACGGGCGGACATCTTCGGCCCGCAGACCGAGTGTTTCGGCCGCCTGCATCGAGACGGACGTGCGGGTCCCGCTGAGATCGACGGATCCGTCGAGCAGGTTCACCGTGCCGTCCGAGTTCACGCTGATGGTGCAGCTCGAGGCGAGACCGACATTGAACCAGAAGCCGACCGCGACGCCGCGGCCACGGTTGGGTCCTTCCAGCGGCGCGCGATAGTGCGGGTGATTGCGCATGGCCTCCAGCACTTCGACGCAGCCAATGCGGCGGAACTTCGGGCCGTCGGCGCGGCGAGTACCTTCCTTCGCGGCGTTCATCAGCCGGAACTCCACCGGGTCCAGGCCGAGATTCTCGGCGATTTCGTCCACCACGCTCTCGGTGGCGAACGCGGCTTGCGTGGCGCCGGGCGCGCGATAGGCGGCGGTGCTCGGCTTGTTCACCACCACGTCGTAGCCGTCGATGACCACGTTCGGAATGTCATACGCCGCGAAGACGCACATCGCGCCGGGCGCCACCATCGCGCCGGGATACGCGCCCGCCTCGTAGGCCAGGTAGGCCTGCGCGGCCGTGATGCGGCCATCCTTGCGGGCGCCCATCTTGATCCTCATGTGCGAGCCGGGCGTGGGGCCGGTGCCTTCGAACACGTCCTGGCGCGACATGACGATCTTCACCGGGCGGCCGGACTTCTTCGACAGCAGCGCGGCCACGGGCTCGAGGTAGATGCGGATCTTGCCGCCGAATCCGCCGCCGATTTCAAGCGGCGTCACCGAGACGCGCAGCACGGGAAGATCGAGCACGGCAGCCGTGGCCTTGCGAACGGTGAAGGCGCCCTGGGAACTGCACCAGACGAGCACGTGGCCGTCTTCATTCCACAGCACGGTGGTCGCATGGGGTTCGATATAGCCCTGATGGACGGTGGCGGTGCGGAATTCCCGCTCGACGACCAGGTCGGCTTCGGTGAAGCCGTTTTCGGCGTCGCCGAGGACGTGGCGGAAATGCTCGGCGACATTGCCGGGGCGGCCGGTCTGTTCGCCGAACTCCTTGGTACGGAGGTCCGGAAGGATGACCGGCGCGCCGTCCCGCATGGCGTCCTCGACTGTCAGCGCGCACGGCAGGACGTCGTAATCTACCTCGATGAGGGAGGCTGCCTCTTCGGCGACGTGCGGGCTGACGGCCGCCACGGCGGCGACGGCGTGTCCTTTATAAAGGACCTTGCTGCGGGCCAACATGTTGCCGCGGATGTAGCTGAGCGGCATGGCGCCTTCGCCAATGTCCACCATCTGTTCGGGGCTTTCCGGCAGATCGGCGGAAGTGACCACCGCCTTGACGCCGGGAAAGGCCTCCGCTTTGCTCACATCGATCCGCCGGATCGCGGCGTGGGCGTGGGGGCTGCGCAGGATGAAGCCGTGCAGCATTCCGGTAAGCTGGAAATCCGCTCCGTAGTGGGCGCGGCCGGTGACCTTGTCGGTGGCGTCGTGCCGGGGCGGGCGCGTGCCGACGACGGCGTAGGTCGATTCGCTCATGCTCTCACCTCCCGCATTTCCTCGGCGGCCCGCTGGACCGCGCGGATCACCTTATCGTAGCCGGTACACCGGCAGAGATTGTTCGCCAGCCACATGCGGATCCGCTCCTCGGACGGGTTGGGCTCCTGATCGAGCAGGGCCTTGGTGGCGACGATGAGCCCGGGTGTGCAGAAGCCGCATTGCAGCGCGGCGCTTTCGAGATAGGCGCGCTGGACCGGGTGAAGCGCGCCGGCGCGCGCGATGCCCTCGATGGTTTCGATTTCGCATCCTTCGGCTTCGACGCCCAGCACGAGACAGGCATTCACCGGGCGGCCATCGAGGATCACGGTGCAGGCGCCGCAGTTTCCGTCGTTGCAGCCCTCCTTGGCGCCGGTGAGGCCGAGTATATCGCGCAGGCATTCGAGCAGGCTCTGGCGGGGCTCGCACAGGAACTCGACCGATTCCTGATTGACCGTCGCGCGGACAAGCGTTTTTCGATGCGTCATGACCGTTCCTCCTTCGCCCTCTTGATGGCCGCTTCCAGCGCGCGGCGCGTGAGCACGGCGCAGAGGTGGCGGCGGTACTCGGCCGTGCCGCGCATGTCGGTGATCGGCCGCGCCGCTTTGCGAGCCAAGTCGGCGGCGGCGGCGAGGCTCTGAGGCTCGACCGGTTTTCCGGCCAGCCACTCTCCGGCTTCTTCGACAAACAACGGCGTCGGCGCCACCGATGCGAGCGCGATTCGCGCCGAGCGGATATGTCCGTCGTCGAGCGTGACGGCGACGCCGGCGCCGGCCACGGCGATATCCATCTCGTTGCGCGGGATGAAGCGGAGATAGTACGACCCGGCGCCGGGGCCGGGCGGCGGCAACTGGAAGGCCACCAATATCTCGCCGGGTTCCAGGACGTGGCGGCGAGGAGCGGTGCAGAAGTTCTCGACCCGGACTTCGCGCGAAGCGCCCGGGCCGCTGACCAGGCAGACGGCGCCCAGCGCGATCAGGACGGGCACGGCGTCCGCGCTCGGCGCGGCGTTGCAGAGGTTGCCCCCGATCGAGGCCCGGCCCTGAATCTGCACGCCCCCGATCAGCGCGGCGACGTCGGCAAGGGCGGGATAGGCCCGGCGGATGACAGGATGGGCCGAGATGCGATAGCAGGGCACGGCGGCGCCGAGGGTCAGTCCCCGCGCGGCATCCCAGGAAATCTCGTTCAATTCCGGGATGCGCTTGACGTCCACAACGAGGTCTGTTTCCCTGACGCGTGACCGTAGCTGTCCCAACAGGTCGGTACCGCCGGCTAAGGGCAGGGCGCCGGGATGGGAAGCCAGGATGCCGGCCGCTTCCGCGACGGTCCGCGGAGCGGCGTAGTCGAACCATTTCATAAAGCCATTCTCCTAAGCACGAATCGGGCGGCAACCGAATTCCGGCCGGCGGACGGGGCGGGACGGGCGAACGTCCCCCGGGCCCTCCGCCGCGAGGCGGCCGGCCGCGGAGACAATCTAGCACACTCGCAAGGCCGGAAGAAACGGCGCGATCGGCTAGATCCAGGGCGCGACGCATGGCGCGACAAATATGCGAAAAGAAGCCGATCTGTGGGAAACCGCCTAAGTCATACATTATGCTGGACTTGCGTGGGGCCGAAATTCCGTCGCGAATCGGCGCGACGCATGGCGGTCCTACGTTGCGTCGCGGGCAGCCAGGGCCAAACAGCCCCGATCCGGACGCGCGCCACGCAATACGCCTCTCCGGCCCGCGGATCCGGGCTCCTCATCCTGGTTTTATCACGAGTATTCCGAGAAATCACATTGCTCTCCTCATAAATCATTGATTAATAGGGATACAAGGGCGACATAAAGCGTGTGAATCGTTCACTGCAGGATGCCACAACGGTGGATGAAAACGGGCTCGAGCCGAGACCTGACCTGAGGCCGGCAACCGTCTGGCGCATACCCGCCTGTGAATCTGGCCCGGACGCTTACGCTTGTGCGTGGCACAACAGATTGTGGCCTCCGCCGCGAGGCGGAGAACACGTGAAGGAGAGTCATCGGTCGCGACCCTGCTGCGCGTGCGCGCGCCCGCGGGTCAGGTCACGCAACTCGCGGATCGGCCGCGGAGGCAGGAAACTGTCGCGGACAAGCCGGCATGAAAGCCGGCCTGCAAGCGTGGACGCTCGCCCCGCCCTCGTGCTGAAGGTTGTGCGAAGGGATCAGGCGCCTGGAGCGGCGGGTTTGAAGCCGGGGCCGCGGATGAAGCGGCCGGGTTTGGCGCCGGTATGGTCGCCGTCCTTCAGTACCTGGACGCCGTTGACGAAGACGTGGGCGACGCCGGTGGCGTATTGGTGCGGCTTTTCCCAGGTGGCATGGTCCTGGATGCGGGCGGGGTCGAAGGCGACGACGTCGGCGAAGTAGCCTTGCTTGAGGAGGCCGCGGCGGTCGAGGCGGAGGTTTTCGGCGGGGAGGGCGGCGAGTTTGCGCACCGCTTCCTCGATGGGGATGAGCTTTTCGTCGCGGACGTAGCGGGCCAGGAGGCGGGCGAAGCTGCCGTAGGCGCGCGGGTGGACGCTCCTTTGGAGGAAGACGCCTTCCGGGGCAAGCGAGGGCGAGTCGGAACAGAAGCTCACCCAGGGGAGCTGGATCTGTTTGCGGAGGTTGTCTTCGGACTGGGAGAAGTAGACCGTGCCGATCTCGCTGTCGTCCTCGACGATCAGATCCATGGCGGTTTCCTCGGGCGAGCGGCCGCGCATGCGGGCGATCTCGGAGAGGCGCTTGCCGGTGAGCGGCTTCAGTTTTTCGTTGCGGAAGCCGACCAGCAAGACGCCGTCGGCCGAGCCGGCTTGCAGGTACATGTTCTCCCAGCCTTTGCGGGAGGTGCGCATCTCGTGGGCGATGCGCTTGCGCGTGGCGGGGTCCTGGAAGCGCTTGAGGGCGGCGCGGAAGCCGCCGTCCTGAGACCAGGGCGGCATGGAGGCGATGAGGCCGGTGGAGCCGGCGGGGTAGGTGTACATGTCGGCGGTGACGTGAAGGCCCTCGGCGCGGGCCTTTTCGACGGTCGCAATGACGCGGTCCATCTTCGGCCAGTTCTCCTTGCCGGCGGCCTTGAGATGGTAGATCTCGGCGCGGATATTGGCTTGGCGGGCGATGGTGAGGAGTTCCTGGACGGCTTCTTCCAATTCCTCGCCTTCGCTGCGGAGGTGGGAGATGTAGAGGCCATCGTGCTCGGCGGCTACTTTGGCGAGCGCGACCAATTCGGTGGTTTTGGCGAAGAAGCCGGGCGGGTAGACCAGGGAAGAAGCGATGCCGAGGGCGCCTTCGCGCATGGCCTGGCGGACGAGGTCCTGCATCTGGAGCAACTCGGCGGGGGTGGGGGCGCGGTCGTCGTAGCCGATGACGTAGATGCGAGGGGTGGCGGCGCCGATGAAAGAAGCGACGTTGGGGGAGACGCCGCGGCGTTCGAGGAATTGGAGGTATTCGCCGAGGGTGGTCCACTCGACCGTGTACCGGATGTCGCCCTGCTCCTCCTGCATCTCCTTTTTCATGCGTTCGTTGAGGGGGCCCATGGAGTGGCCTTCGCCCATGACTTCGAGGGTGACGCCCTGGCGGATATCGCTTTGGGAACGGCCGTCCTCGATGAGCGATTCGTTGGCCCAGCACATCATGTTGATGAAGCCGGGGGAGACGGCGAGGCCTTTGACGTCGAGTTCGGTTTCGCCTTTGGCGTTGGAGAGGTCGCCGATGGCGGCGATGAGGTCGTCCTTGATGGCGAGGTCGGCAACGGCGCCCGGGCCGCCGCTGCCGTCGTAGACGGTTCCGCCGCGCAGGATCACGTCGTATTCGGGGCGGGCGGCGCACGATGCGAGGAGCAGGGCCGCGCAGAGGGCGGCGAGTGACAAGCGCTGGAGGGATGGGTTCATTGCGTCTCCTTGTACTGGTACGACATGAGCCAGTGTACTCCGCGACGTCCTATTTACGGGGGGCGTGGCGGCAGTTTAGAGTGGAAGATCGGAGCCGGAGCGTTGTCGAGTACCTTCATCCAATACACCTACCTTCAAGTGCTGGATTTCCTGACGACGGTGGCGTTTCTGCTGCACGGCGTGCGGGAGGCGAATCCGGTGGTGCGGTGGTTTATCGACAGCTCGACGTCGCCGCTGCACGGGCTGGTGACGGTGAAGCTGCTGGCGCTGGCTCTCGGACTGGCGGTGTGGATGATGGGGAAGCGGCGGCTGCTGGCGACGATGAACGTGCTATTCGCGCTCCTGGTGGCGTGGAACCTACTGGCGCTGATTGTCGCCGGGATGGCGCCGCAGGCGATGGGACAACCTTCCTAAGTAACACCGATAAAGAAAAGCAAAGTATAGCTATCGCGGCCGGCGGATCGGCCTGGCCGGCCGGACGACGGTACGGGGAGGGCGGAGGGTTTTTTTCAGTTTCGGCGCTTCGAAAAGAGCGGAGATGTGCTTCTGTAGTTCCGCGAAGATGGCATCGGGGCTGTGGGAGGCGTCGATGACGGTGAAGTTGTAGCCGGCGGCCATGTTGTCCAGGGCGCGCGTGATGCGGGTTTGGTACTTGACGAAGCTCTCGTGCATGTCGGCGCCGAAGCGCATGTCCATACCGCTCTCCCAGTAGTCGAAGGCGCCGCGGCCGACCACAACGCGCGATACCAGGTGCTTGACCTCGGCGCGCAGGTAATAAATGGCGTGGGGCACGAGAGCGATGCCGGCGACCTGTTCGATCCACTTGCGGTCCTCGCCGCGGGCGATGGCGCGGGCGAACAGGGAAAAGATGTAGCGGTCGGTGAGGACGACGAATCCGGCGCGGAGGGCAGGGACGATCTGGTTCTCGAGCCGGTCGGCAAAGTCGGTGGCGTAGAACAGGGTCATGGTGAGGGGGCCGAAGGTGTGGCCCTGCTTGGCCTGCTGAATGCCTTTGCCGGCGAGGGCGGAGCGGGCCATGCCGGTGTGGAGGACGGCGTGTCCGCGGTTTTCGAGCCAGGCCTGCAAGCGGGTGATCTGGGTGGTGCGGCCCACCGCGTCGGGACCCTCGATGACGATGAGCTTGCCGTGCAACTCGGACGGATCGACGCCCGGCAGGGGGTCCCGGTAGAACTCAAGCGGCGAACGTTGTTCGCTCACGCGCCACTCCTTCGCTTCGGAGAACCGTCGTGCGCAGGCTTTCGCCGATCTCGCGGAGGGCGACCTGGCGCATTTCCTGCTGTTGCTCCTCAATGGTTCGGGTCGCGTCGATGATGTGGAAGCCCATCTCGCGGGCCATGGATTCGTATTCCTCGAGGATGCGGCCCTGGAAGAGCCGGAAACTCTCCTCGACGCTTTTGGAGAGGCCAAGATCCATGCCGGCTTCGTAATACTTGATGGCGGTGCGGCCGCCGAGAATCCGTCCGAGGGCCACTTCGAGGGGGACGCGGAAGTAGAAGGCGAGGTTGGGGCGGATGGCGAAGCGGTAGAGATTGCGAACCCAGTTGGGGGCAACCCCACGGCTGACGTCGCGAGCGAAAGCGGTGTAGGCGTAACGGTCGGCGCAGACCACGGCGCCCGCCTTGAGCATGGGAACGATGTAGCGTTCCGTGCGGTCGGCGAAATCGGTGGCGTGAATGAGGCTGAAGGTGGTGGGGGTGAAGGTTTGCTTTTTCTTGCCGCGGCGGGTGGTTTCGCGGACCAGGGGCGAGGAGTTCCATTCGCTGAAGGCGACGGCCACACCGAGGCCGCGCATCCACTGGCTGAGGAGGGAGATCTGCGTCGATTTGCCCGAGCCGTCGATTCCCTCGACCACGATCAGCTTGCCGCGGAAGCGGTTCTGTACGAAATAGGCCATACGTGGCGGGAACGTCTATTATATCCCTATATGCCGAGGTATGCCGCCGTCGATATCGGCAGCAACTCCGTTCGCCTCCTGGTCGCCGAAGTCACTCCCGGATTGCCGCCGAAAGAACTGGCGTCGGCGCGCGAAGTCACCCGGCTTGGAGAGAGCGTCTTTCGAACCGGGACGGTGAGTCCGGAAGCCGCGGCGCTGGTGACAGGGGTGCTGGCGAAGATGGCGCAGGCGTACCGGCCGTTCGGCGTGGCAGGGATTCGGGCGGTGGCGACGGCGGCGGTCCGCGACGCGAGCAACCAGCAGCAATTTCTGCGAGACGCGGCGGAGGCGATCGGAGCGCCGGTGGAGGTGATCTCGGGACAGGAGGAGGCCCGGCTGATCCACCTGGGGGTCCAGAGCACGTGGCCGCATCCAGCGCATCGAGTGCTGATCGTCGACGTGGGCGGCGGCAGCGCGGAGATCGTCCGGTCGGAAGCGGGGAAGATGACGGCGGCGTACTCCAAGCCGGTGGGGGCAGTACGGCTGACGGAGGTTTTTCTAAAGACCGATCCTCCGGAAGCGCGGGATCTCCACAGGCTGGAAGAATACATCGAGGAGAAGATCGCGGGCGCGGTGGAGCGGATGGGGAAGGGTCGTTGGGACCGGGCGATCGGCACGTCAGCGACAGCGGCCGCCATCGTTTCGGCGGTGAACCGGGTTCCGCGTTCGCGGCGGGAGTCGGTGGACCGGTTGCGGGCAACGTCGCCGCAGATCCGGAGGTTCTACCAGCAGGTGGGGGCGAAGAGCCTGGCGGAGCGGCGAAAGATCACCGGAGTAGGGCCGCGGCGAGCGGAGATCATCGTCGCGGGAGCGGCGGTTTTTCATCGGATCGCACAGGATTTTCGCATTCCTTCGCTGTACTACTCCTCCGCCGGGGTCCGCAACGGGATTATCGCGGACTTGGCCGAGCGGGGCGTGGGGCGGGAACTGTCGCGGCTGAAGCGCGAGCAGCGGCAGAGCGTGGAGCTACTGGCCAAGCATTACGGGGTGTCGGTAAAGCACGTGCGGAAGGTGGCCGACCTGGCGCACACGCTGTTCGAATCGCTCCAGCCGATTCACAAACTCGCGCCGTCGTACGGGGTTTTGCTGGACGCGGCCGCGTACCTGCACGATATCGGGCATTACGTGAGCGACACGGCGCACCACAAGCACTCGGCGTACCTGGCGGCGAATTCCGACATGCCGGGATTCACGAGCGAAGAGCGCCGGTTGATTTCGCTGCTGTGCCGCTACCATCGCAAATCGATGCCGACGGAGCGCCACCCGGAGTTTGAGGCGCTTTCGGAAACCGACAAGCGGGTGGTGCTGCTGCTGACCCCACTGTTGCGGCTGGCCGACAGCCTGGACCGCAGCCACGCACAGCGGGTAGAGGCGATGGAATGCCAGATGCGGAACGGCAACGTGGCGGTCTACATCCAGTCCGCCGCCGATACGGACCTGGAGCAATGGGCCGGAGAGCGGGCCGGGGAGATCTTCCGCCAAGTGTATGGCGTGCCACTGGCGCTGGTGAAGGTCAAGGGTTAAGCTGTCTTAGGGAGAGCAGGTGGAGCCTCCAGATTTCCGTCAATACGCCGGCGAACAAATGTCTACGCGCCTGGGCAAGCTGGCATTTCAGATCGCGACGGCTTCGAAAGGGGCCGACGAAGAAGCGGTTCACGATTTGCGGGTGGCGATCCGGCGGTTCGACGAGACGCTGTCGATATTCAGGGCGTTGGTTCCGCGAAAAGCGGCCCGGAAGATCCGGAGGCGGCTCCGCGACATACGGAAGTCGGCGGGCGAGGTTCGGGACCGCGATATTGCGCTCGGTTTTCTGGCCAAGTCGGGGGTCGGCGAAGAAGACGCGCTGTGGACGGCGATCGCGGGCGAGCGGAAGGTGGCCGAGAGTTCGCTGGGGAAGCAGTTGAAGCGGTGGAACGGCGCGAACCTGTCGCGGAAGTGGCGGGCGGATCTGCAATTGGGTTCCTGATGAAACGAGAGCGCGCCCTGGAATGGGATCTTACGAAGAGCCCCGCCGACAATGCTCGGGAGGCGCTGCCGCGGCTGGCCGAGCAGTTCTTCGGCGCGGGGCGGAAAGCGCTTAAGAAGAGAAAGCCCAAGTCCCTGCACCGGTTCCGCATCCGAACCAAGAGCTTCCGGTACGCGCTGGAAATCTTCCAACCGCTGTACGGTCCGGCGTTCGAGTCGCGGCTGGAATCGCTGAAACAGATTCAGCAATACCTGGGCGATATCAGCGATTGCGCCTCGACGCGGAGGCTGCTGAAAGGCCCGTTGGCGGCGAACGGCTTTGTGACCGAAGAACTGAACAGGTCGATCGACGCGACCGAACGGCAGCGGATGCGAAAACTATCATCGTACTGGAGGAACACGTTCGACGCCGCGGGGGAGGAAGAGCGCTGGGTGCGCTATTTGCGGGACTACGCGGGACGGGCGAAGGCGCCCGGCGGGTGATAGCCGGGGATGAACGCCGGGTGCGCGGAGCGAAGCGACTGTTAGAAAACAGCAATTCCAAACCGCGGTTGTGGGGGCGCCGTCGAAAGTCAACAGTAAGCCGGTTGGAAACCGGCTTGCGGAGCGCTACTCGAAGCGGTTCAGCACGGCGATGGGATCGGGCCGAGCGGGCGTATCGATTTCCAGCAGGCGCTTCCAGCCGGGCATGGAGAACTTCACCACTTTGTTGTCGCCTTGGGCGGAGACGTAGAGGACGCCGTTGTCCGCGTCGACGGCCATGCCCTCCGGGTGGTCGCCGACCGAGAAACGCTCGACCTCTTTTTCGTCATCGAGCGAGATCACGGCGACTTCGCCGGAATCGATCAGCGCGACGAGCATCCGCTTGCCGCCGGGCAAGACCAGGAGACGCGCGGGCTGGCCGGGAATCCGTATTTCGGATAGGACGCGTCGGGAGCGCGCGTCGACGACCACGACGGCGTTGCCCGGGCGGTTGGCGACATACACCTTGCTTTCGTCCGCCGAGAGGGCGATGCCCATCGGGACGCCGCCGACCTTGACGTGGGCGACGGGGGTTCCGGTCTTCAGATCGATGGCGGTGATGGATTCGGAGCCGGAGTTGGCGGTGAAGGCGGCGGTCTCATCGGCGGTGACGGCGACCATGTGCGGCAGTTCCTGGCCGATTTCGATGGCGCGAAGGACCTTGCGGGCGGCGGGGTCCACGATCAGGAGCGCTCCGGGGAAATCGGCGGTGACGTAGAGCTTGCCGGAGCGGGCGCGGTGGATGCCGTGGGGGCGGCGGTACTTTCCGAGGTCGATCGTTCCGGCCGCCTTGCGCGCCTTGAGGTCGACGATAGTGATGGTGTTTTCGCCGGGCGAGTTCTCGGTCCAGCGGTCGGCGCCGTAGTTGGAGATGTAGGCCAGGCGCCGGTCGGGCGAGAGGACGAATTCGTGCGGCTTGCGGCCGGCGGGCATGCGCGCGATGGAGGCGCCGGTGGCGGCGTCGTATAGGCTGATGGAATCGTCCCACTTCTGGACGACGGCGATCCAGTCGGCAGCGGCCAGCGAGGAGACGAAAAGAAATCCCAGAAGCGCGCGGGTCATGGAGGCCGACTATAGCACAAGGCGTCCGACTCGTTGGGAGGGCTGGGCTAGTGGCCGGGCGGATGAGCGGGGTGGACGCCGGCTTTCGATTCGAGCGAACTGGGGGCGTCAAGGTGGGCGCCGTCGTCGACGCCGATGCCGAGATCGGGCGGCGCATACCGAAATGTACGCCGGACATTGCTCTCTCCGCGGAGTCGGTCTAGACTCGACAGTAGACTTTGCAACTACGGAGGGATCATGCGCCAACGAACAGGGGTGCTTCTCGGCGCGTTAGCCGTGTTGCTCCCGTCACTGTACGCTCAGGTGAGCAGCGGCACTATCCTTGGCACGATCACTGATGGTTCCGGCGGCAGCATCGCGGAAGTCACCGTCACGGTGACGGATGTAGCGACGAACTGGCAGCGAACCGTCAGGACCGCCAACGACGGGACGTATGTGGCTCCGAACCTCAGGCCCGGCGAATACCGGATTGCGGCCTCGGCGCCCGGTTTCCGGCCCCAGACGGTTCAGAACATTGTCTTGCAAGTCGATCAGCACGCCAGGATCGACATGATGCTGCAAGTGGGCGAAGTCACCGAGGCGATCACCGTCGTCGGCGCGCCGCCGGTGATTGCCAGCGACAGCGCTACTATCGGCGAAGTGGTGGACAACCGGAAGGTGCTCGAGTTACCGCTCAATGGGCGCCAGTATCTGCAACTGGCGCTGCTCGTCCCGGGGGTTCAGCGCAGCTTCGCCAACGCCGCTTTCTATGACGAATCAGGAGGAAGCTTCGGTGCAAACGGTACCGATCCGGGATCGAACACCACTATGATTGATGGCGTCATTAACATGGAATTCGGGGCCGGGCGGCAGAACTACTCTCCCAGTCTCGACATGGTTGAGGAGTTCAAAATCCAGACGAACACGTACGATGCCGCCTTCGGCCTCAGCGGCGCGGCGCAGGTGAACGTGGTCACCAAACGGGGATCCAACGAGTTGCGGGGCTCGGCCTTCTTTTTCACGCGCAATGACGACCTGGATGCCCGTCCATTTTTCCAGCCGGGTGGGCTTCCGGAGTTCCGGCGTCACCAGTTCGGCGGGACGCTAGGAGGGAGGCTTCCCAAGTCCTCGAAAGATTTCTTCTTCGTCGCATACGAGGGCAAGCGCCTGACGCGAGGGTTGACCGCCACCATGAACGTCCCTCCGGTCGCGATCAAGAACGGAGACTTCACTGGTACAGGTGCGATGATCTTCGATCCCCTTACCTTGGACCGCGCCACTGGTCAGCGCCAGCCCTTTGCCGGCAACCTGATCCCCCAAGACCGCATCACCCGGCAGGCTCGTTTCGTCAGCCAGTTCTGGCCGGATCCCACGCTGCCAGGGCTAGCAGGAAACTTCGTCTCCAATCCTACGAGGACGGCGGATGGGAACCAGTATTCGATCCGCTACGATCGCAACTTCTCGGAGAAAGACGTTCTTGCCGTTCGTTTCACTCGGCAAGTGGACAACGCCTTGGAGCCTTTGCAGCGGCCGGGTCTGATTACCCCCATCGCGGGTTTCGGGCAGAACCTGGATCTCCGGGGTTACAACTGGAACTCCACCTGGACGCACAGCTTCGGACCCTCGGCATTGAATACCTTCAACTTCGGTGTGAGCAAGTATCAGCGCACCGCAGACAACGAAGGGACTGTGGCCGGTTTCTTCCTGGACAAAGGTTCGCGCGGCCCGGTCTCCGGACCGGAGTTCTTTCAGGGCGCCGGAATCGAGGGGCTGGACCCCGAAAGGCAGAAGGCAGGATTTCCAAACATCAGCGTCAATGGATGGTCTAACATCGCCGATGACCCCTTCGCTCCCGTCCGGGAGCCGTACACCAACTATGTCTTCTCGGACACCTTCAGCAAGGTTTCCGGGGCACACACTGTGAAAGTTGGAACAGACATCATCCGCAACCGCATTCCGGTTGATTTCGAGGCCAACACTCGCGGTGGCATCAACTTCGGCCCCAATTACACAACTCCCGGCGTCAGCGCACCGGGCAACCAGTTCCATTCCTTCGCCGACTTCCTCCTGGGACAGGTATTCAGCAGTTCGGTCAACGGAAACCGCCTGGTAGAGGACCTGACGCAAAGCTGGTACATGTTCTACTTCCAGGATGATTGGAAAGTCAACCGGAGTCTGACGTTGAACCTGGGCCTGCGCTATGAAATATGGTCCCGCATGGTGGAGGAACAGAACAGGCTGGTCGCGTTCGACTTGGTGACACAAAAATTCGTGTTCGCTGGCAATCAGGTCCCGACGCTTCCCGGGACTCCGCCTGGCGCGGTCACCGCCGAGTCGCTCGGTTTGCCCCGCAACATGGTGATGGGAACTGATCGCAACGATTTCGCACCGCGCCTGGGCTTCGCCTGGAGGGTTTTCGGCAGCAACAGGACGGCCCTGCGGGGAGGTTATGGCATGTTCTACAACTGGGTTACCCAGAATGTGACTCAGGCCATGGCCTTCGGGCCGCCTTGGGTCCCTTCCCTGGCTATCAGCAGCAACCCCGACATTCCCGCGATCACGTTCGAGAGGCCTTATCAGACCACCGTGGTACCCTCCACAGCAGGGAGAGTAGTCACTGCCAGGACGAATCGCACGCCGTATCTAATGCAGTACTCTCTGAGTCTCGGCCATGCCTTCACGTCCAGGATTGGCGGAGAGATCGCGTATGTCGGCAATGCCGGGCGCAAAGCGTACCTGGATTACAGCTTTAACCAGCCCTTCCCCGGCCCGGGTTCGGTGGCTTCCCGCTTGCCCTACGCCGGGTTCGGTGGCCTCAATGGGAACCCGTCGTGGGGCACTAACAACTACAACGCCTTGCAGGTCAAGATGAAAAAAGAGCTCGGTCCGGACGGCCTACTTATCTCCTTGGCGTACACCTGGGCGAAGGCTCTTGGCACCTCGGTCTCAGGGATCAAGTTCAATGGTCAGGTACCCTTCCGCGACACAAGGAACTGGAAAGCCGACGCCGGACCGACTCCCTTTGACATTCGCCACATCCTCGCGCTGAGCTGGATATATGAGATCCCCGTTGGCAGGGGAAAGGCCGTGGCTGGCAGCATCAGCGGCCCTGTCCAGTACATCCTAGGGGGGTGGAAACTGGGAGGCATCGCCACCCTCCAATCAGGATTCCATCTGACGCCGACCGATTCATTCAACAACTCGAATGCGGGAGGCAGCCGGCCCGATCTCCTGCGCAATCCCAAGCGTGAGAGCTACAGCAGCAAGCAGGACATGCTGGATGGATTCTTCGATACTGCCGCCTTTGCCCGGGCGCAGCTTTACACGTTTGGCAACGCGGGCACCGGTACCATCGAGGGGCCGGCCGTCCATGTCGTGGACTTCTCCCTGTACAAGGACTTCCTGATCCGAGAACGACGTCGCCTTCAATTTCGCCTCGAGGCCTTCAATGCCCTCAATCACGCAAACTTCGGCAATCCGGGCACGGCGTTCGGAACAGCCAATTTTGGCGTGATTCGCACCACCTCCACGCCGGCACGTGAAGTGCAGTTGGGCCTCCGGATGGACTTCTGAATGAAAAGGCTGCTTCCCCTCCTCCTGGCGGCTTTCAGGCTGGCGGTGGGCGCCGGCGCTCCCCTGCCGGCGGATTCGTCCACCGACATCAAGACACTGGTCGATGGCGAGTACAGCTCCTTGCTCGATCTCTACCTCTACCTTCACGCCTATCCGGAACTGTCTCTGCACGAGGTCCGCACCAGCGAGCGGATGCGAAAGGAACTCGAAGACGCGGGCTTTGAGGTTACGGCCGGCGTCGGCGGCCACGGCTTCGTGGCCGTCCTCGAAAACGGCGAACAGCCGGTCGTCATGGTCCGCACCGATCTGGATGCGCTGCCCGTTACCGAAGCAACCAACCTCGACTATGCCAGCAAGGTCCGCGCCAGGGACAACCAAGGGAACGAGGTGGGCGTTATGCATGCCTGCGGTCATGATGTCCACATGACCTGTTTTGCCGGGGCTGCCCGGTTGCTCAGCCGGCTCAGAAACCAGTGGACAGGAACTCTGGTGATGATCGGGCAACCAGCCGAGGAACTCAGCACCGGCGCCAAGGCCATGCTGGCCGATGGCCTCTACCGGCGCTTCCCCCAGCCCAGCGTGATTCTGGCGCTCCACACCGATGCGGGTCTGGAGGCCGGAAAGGTCAGAATCCGGGAAGGAAACGCGCTCGCCGGAACGGACAACCTGGACTTGACAATGCGCGGCGTGAGTGGCCACGGAGCGTACGCCTACACCACCAAGGATCCCATCGTTCTGTCGGCCCAGACCATTCTGGCGCTTCAGACCATTGTCAGCCGTGAGATTCCGGCGACCGATCCGGCGGTGGTCACCATCGGCTCGATTCACGGCGGGACGAAACACAATATCATCCCGGACGCGGTGCAACTCCAATTGACCGTCCGCTACTACTCCGATGCGGTGCGCGCCCGGATTCTTGGTTCCATCGAGCGGATCGCTAACGGTATCGCGGCGGCGGGTGGTATACCCAAGGACCGCGCGCCAATCCTGAAATTGCGCGAATCGGAATCCATTCCTCCCGTGTACAATGATCCAGCGCTTACCCGGAGGGTCACCCGGTCGCTGGACGGAGTATTGGGCAAGGAGAACGTTGGAGTCGCGGAACCGGTGATGGGGGGGGAAGACTTCGGCGTGTACGGGATGAGCGCCGAGAAGATCCCGATCTGCCTGTTCTGGCTGGGTTCAGTAGACCCCGCCAGATTCCAGCAAGTCGACGGCGTACAGCTCCTGCCGTCGCTACACTCTGATTTATTCGCTCCCGCTGCCGAACCCACACTCAAAACCGGAACCCTGGCCATGACCGCCGCCGTTCTGGATCTCTTGCGGAATTAGGGCTGGAGGGCCGCGCATGACACTCGTCCACCCAAAATGTTTTGGCCTCCTGGCAGCGGCATCGTGTTCGATGATGCTCGCCACACCACAACTAACGCAACGGCCCACATGGGTGGAAGACCGCCAACTGGACTCCCCCGCCTGGCACCGCATGGCGGCAGAGACGCATTACAGGCAGGGCCGCGTCGAACAGGCGATCGATCACTTGCAGCGAGCGATACGACTGGCGCCGGATAGCGAACAATATTATCTCGATCTGGGGCAGGTTCTCTCCGAAAGTAACGCACGCACGGCTGTTGTGGCCGTTTTCGAGGCGGCGCGAAAAATCCTGCCGGCGTCTTTCCGGATCCGGTCGGCGCTGGCGGTCGCGTATCTGAAGGTCCGCGACTTCGAGAAGGCAAGAAACATGTTCCTGGACCTCCTCGAGAGTGCGCCGAATGACGAATCCCTCCTTAGCCTTCTCGCGGAGTGCTATGACATCAGCAGCGACTGGGAGAACGCCGCGTCTATCGCTGCCCGGCTTCGCGCGCAGAGCTCACGAAACAGCGCCGGCTGGTACTATGGCGCCAAGGCCGAATACGAGCTCCGGCGCCAGCAAGGCTGGAGCCTCGAAACGGCGCTCGAATACACCCGGCGGGCGCTCCAACTCGGACCTGACGATTGGCGCTCCCACCTGTTGCTGGGCAAGCTGCTGGCGGAAACCAACGAAGATGAGCAGGCAGTGGCTGCCTTCCAGAAAGCCATCGCTCTGAATCAGCAGAATCCCAACGCGTACTATCTCCTGGCCCGCGCACTCCAGCGCTTGGGGCGCAATAAGGACAGCGCCGAGGCCTTTAGAGCTTACAGGCGGGCCAAGGCCGCGCAAGCCGACAGCCAGCGGCGCCTGGTGGTGGAGGTCCGGTGATCAGCGGCTGAGTGTTCGCGGCGGAATCAGCGGCAGCAGCACTGACGACGGGTATTGCCCGTTGTGATAGATCTTCTGCTTCGCCACTACCCACTTCGTCTCGAGCCCGACATTGTCAGCGCCGGTGTTGAGGTTTCTCAGGTAATAGGGATAGTAGCTGCTGGAAACCTCGATACGGATCCGGTGCCCCTTCTGGAAGACATTTCCCACCGCCCGCCAGAAGCGGATCGTGTACTCGTAAACGGTGTCCGGCTTGATCTCGCTGAGCTTCTCCGGGTTGTACGCCCCCGCGTTCTCGGGGTCCCGGCACCGTGCGCGCATAATCCCGTCGGCCAGCAGCGCAGCGTATCCATCCGGGTGCACGTCCATGATTCGCATCATCCAATCGGTGTCTCGCGCCGAGGTCGCGGCGAACAGCTTGGCCTCGATGGGCCCGGTCAGTTCCACGTCCGCGTCCAAAGGTGGCGTCTGGTAAACCAGAACATCATCCCGGATGGCCCCGATCCGGGTGTCGACGGCTCCTTCGATGTGGCCCACTCTTCTTACCGGCATCGTGCGGTTCCCCGCCTTGTCAAACGGGTCCGGCGTGGGATCGGCAGGGTCGTAGACGTACGTGTCGGGCGGCTCTTCGCCGGGGGGGTGCGTGGTCAGCGTTCCATCGCCCTTCAGTGAATTCGCGCTGCCGCCGCTGTGCAGGTAGTACCGGGTCCAATGGGTTTGAGGCAGCGGCCAGTCGCTCTCCGCATACCACCGGTTAACGCCCATTACAAAGACCTGAACGGGGGGATCCCGCTCGACTCCATTGTCTACACCCTTGAGGAAATGATCGAACCACCGGCAGATGATTCCGTTGAGGTCAAGGACAGCATCGGCGCCATAATCGAAACCCACCAGTTCGCGCGTGTTGATCCCGTGACTCCACGGACCGATAATCAGACGGGGACGTCGTGAGGCCGGCGTCGCGCCGTGCTGTTTCATGCCAATGTAGTTCATTGGGGATCCCGGGAAGTTGCCGTCGAACCAACCGGTGATGTTCAGCGCAGGCACGGTGATCTTCGAGTAGTTCTCGATGCCCTGATAGGAGATCTTTTTCCAGTATTCAAAGGTCGAGAGATTCTGGCGAATCCAGGTTTCGAACCAGGGTGCGTTGGCCGCTCCCTTCACTTTTGGCAGGTCGAGGTACGGCAGATGCATGTAGTCGTCGGCCCGGCCGTTGGCAAAGCCTCCGTAGGCGCCCTCTCCGATCCGCTGGTTCGTCCGGCCCGCCATCATGCCGGCGCCCCAATCCATCGCCCAGCACACCAGGATTCCGTCCTGGTACGGACCATTGTAGAACTGGTCGGGCGGGGCTACCTCCGGAACAATCGCTTTCAACGACGGCGGCGCCTGGCTGGCCGCCCACCACTGGCTCCAGCCCATGTAAGAGGGACCCGTCATGCCCACCTTGCCATCGGCCCAGGGTTGCCGTGCCAGCCACTCCACCAGATCGTATCCGTCGGTCTTGTGCCGATGGTCGAAAATATCGAATGTTCCTTCCGAGTCGTATCGTCCCCGAAAGTCGGAGAGGGCGAAGACGTAGCCGCGTTCCGCAAACCACCTCGCGCGAGCCTGTCCGAACCAGGTCGAGGCCGTCATGTTGTCATACGGAATGTGGGTCAGAATCACCGGAAACCGTCCCTTGCTATCAGGTCGGTAAATGTCCACCGACAGCCGGACTCCATCCCGCATCGATACCATCGTGCCTATTGTGGCCTTGACTTTGAATTGCGGCTCCGCATAGCGCCCGGCTTCTGGCTTCTGGCCCTCCCCGCGCGTCACGCAGACGCAGGCGAAGAGAATAGCTCGTAGTAGGAGTGTTCTCAGCATAAACCTCCACCACCATACCCCCATCCCGCGAGCCAGGCAATGTCCCAAATACATGCGCCCGCTTAGTCAGACGCCGGCCAGTCGACTCAATGCCCGCGCAGTCGCCTCGTCGACGGGGGTGAAGTGCGCGAGAATAAACCGCTCGTCGGCGGCGGTCTTTGTGCGCCAGATGGCGAACAGCAGCGATCCGAGACGGGGATGGGCGACCTGGAGCAGATCGTGCTCCACGAGCAGCAGGTTCATCTTGCCAGCTTCCAGGGCCCGCCATCGTCTCCGAAACTCCTCGTGCGATTGCAGCATGCCAAGCGCTTCGTTCATATCGGGATCGCACGGCCGCAGTTGGTAGGCGCGCCAGAATAGTCCGACATGCCGGTCCATTACTTGGTGGAGCTTCGGGAAGTACACCCGCCAGGTGGGGAAGTGCTTGGGATGAAACAGGAACTGCACGTTTCTTTTTCCTCGGATCGACGACAGGCATTCGCGATGGCTATCGCTGCCGAAACATGCGCCCCAGCAGGTGGCCAGCAGCACGTTGAGATGCCAGACACGTTCGCCCTCGTCCATCAATAGGGCGGGATAGGGGAGCGTGCTGATCAGCGGGGTGAACTGAATCAGCTCCTCCCTCACTGCCTCTTCGTTGGGCAACGGCGGAGTTGTTGGAAAGCCGGCTAAGGCGAAGAGATAGTGACGCGTAGCGGGTGGCAGATCGAGTGCCTCACAAATCCGCGCGAGAGTCGGGTACTGCGGGTGCTTTTGGTTGCTTTCGATCCGGCTGATGTGCGCCTGGTCGGTTCCGCTCGCGCATGCCAGATCGGTCTGCGACCAAGGTCCTCGACTTCCTGGCTGCAACATACGCCGGCGATAGGCCGAGATGGCCTCTCCAACGGTTCGGAACGATGCGTCCCCCGCCCCAGGCGGCATCGGCCCTTTTCGAGGGGGGTGTGCGCCCAGCCTCCCAGGCATTTGGGCGATTGTACCACACGCCCACTGCGAGAAAGCCAAACCAGAACCACGCATTAGCGATGTAGCGGTCTCTTCGATGCGTCGATCGTTCCGACCGCCTGAGGTCGACGATGGCGAGGTGTTTTCGGCGGGCGAGGTTTCGGTCCAGCGGTCGGCCCCGGGCTGGGGCTAGTGGCCAGGCGGATGAGCGGGGTGGACGCCGGCTTTCGATTCGAGCGAACTGGGGGCGTCAAGGTGGGCGCCGTCGTCGACGCCGACGCCGAGTCGCGACACGAGTTCGCCGCCGAGCCAGCCCGTTCCGAGCGCGAGCAGGAAGCCCGCAACGCCCGCCAGGTAAGCGATTGCGCCGGGGTTAGCGGGACTGTTCCATCGCAGAACGAAGCTGACGAGGAACAAAAGGATGACTACAACGTTGCCGAGGCCATGCGTCAATCCGACGCGCTTTGCGCGCGTGCCGGGCGGGATGGCGAGCCAGTCGATGAGCCCGAAGACGGCCGCGATGAGGCCGCTGACGATGCCCGCGCCGATCATGTAGAAGGCGGCTTCGGTCCACCGGAGGTTGCCGGTGGCCATGGAGATGATATCGAAGATCACCGCCATCCCCAGCAGACCCAACGGAAAGACAATGAGTTGCTGATGGATGGGATGCCCCAGGAACTTTGCGCTGCTCTCCATATACTCCTCCTGTTTGTTGAAGGGCCGCCGGGGGCCGGTGTTACGCTTGCGGGCGGGCGCGAAGTGATAAAATAAGACAGCAGGTTTGGGAGGTCGTCTAACGGTAAGACTGCAGACTCTGGATCCGCCTATCGGGGTTCGAGTCCCTGCCTCCCAGCCACGATCAATCCGAATGCCGGCCGCCTAGGGCCTCGGCCCTCAAGTGAATCGTCCCCCCGAACAACCGCCCAGCCGCGGCAGCTACTGAACAACAGATAGGCAGGCCTTCAGGCGCTGCTCGCCTCCCCATGCGTTGAGCCGTTCCGAGCCGGCTTTGACAATCCGTTCGGCGGTGTATGGCGGCTTGATATCGGAACCGGGAAACATCAGCACGTGCACGC
Organism: Bryobacteraceae bacterium; assembly: GCA_026129905.1. Classification (GTDB taxonomy): domain Bacteria; phylum Acidobacteriota; class Terriglobia; order Bryobacterales; family Bryobacteraceae; genus JAHCHE01. The sequence continues at coordinate 209,717 of JAHCHE010000014.1, forward strand.
CGCCGGCGAACGCAGCGTCTTGGACTTGGCTCCGAGTGGGCTTCGGATTCAGGGGGCGTCCTTTGAGCAACTGGGCAAGGGCAAACGAACCTTCGCCAAGTTTGTTCTTTGGACCGACGTCGGCAAAGATCGCGAAGACGACGTTACCCGTTGCTGCATGAAGCGCAACGCCGACGTCGCCCTTCTTCATGCCTTGGAGGAAAAACTCGCTGCTTTGTGGTAACACAAAGAACGGAATCGCCAGCGAGTTAAGGTAACGACTGACATCGCAGCGCCCTTTTGTTGGATCCGCAAGCAATGCCGTTTGCGATACAAAGAAGCCCTCGAATGAACCCGCGGCCTGGATGCAAGGCTTGTGCTTCAGATCGCCGCTGTCTCCCTCGGTCGCGACTCCATACCACTCAACGCGCGGCTTTCCTGGCGCGATCCAACCAGCATCGCGCGCCTCATTGAACTTCTCCAGGAACGCGCCGCAGGAGACGTCGCCGCGAACTTTGGATCCGTCCGGCAAGATTGCGTTCGCGCCGTTGCAGATCGTGTCGAGCGCTCCAGCGGGCCTGCCCCTCGGGTGATAGGCGTTGGGAGCGCCGTCGAGATTGATCGCCAGCGGTCCGTCATAGAGCAGGGCTCCATCCGTCGACCGCCTAACAACCCTGGCATTGGCGTCTCCCCCCGGGAACCGGAACGCCGCCTCCATATTGCATTCGATCTGTGCAAGCACGAAGCTCGGAGAACACAGGATGCCGAAAGCAAGAAGACGAAGATCACGATGCCAGAGCATAGACATTGCCTCAATTATCCACTACGGCGCCGCCCAGCCACGGTAATTCAAGTGGACAGCCCGCCGATGGCTTCGTGCCAACCGGCCAACTTTTAATTTTTTAATTGACAGGCGGCGGGTTCGCTGGTAGGCTGGAGATGAACTACTAATTCTTTAGCAGAAAGGAAAGGGAGAAGGTGGCGCGGCCGAAATCGGCGACGTTGACGGACGCGGAGTTGCGGCTGATGGAGGTGCTCTGGGAGCGGGCTCCCTCGACGGCCGGGGAGGTGGCCGAATCGCTGCCGAAAGGGATGACGCTGGCCTATAGCAGCGTTCTGACAACCCTACGGATTCTGGAGCAGAAAGGGTACGTGCGGCACGAGAAGCGCGGGCGCGCGTTCGTGTATGCGCCGTTGATCGAGCGGCGGGACGCGCAGCGGAGCGCGGTGCGGCACCTGCTGAACCGATTCTTTGAAAATTCGCCCGAATTGCTCGTGCTCAACGTATTAGAAGATGAGCGGCTCAACGCGGAGGAGTTGCGCAAGCTGCGGCGGATGATCGAGGAGGCGGAATGAGCGCGCCGGATTCAAGGGCGATTTTCGAGGCGGTTCTGAACGGTTCGTGCCAGAGCATTGCTCTGGCGGGACTAGCATGGATATTGCTCAAATCGGCGCCAGGTCTCAGCGCGGCGATCCGCTACGCCGTCTGGTGCGCGACGCTGGCGGCGGCGCTCGTTCTACCGGCGGCGCAGGTGATCGCAAGCTGGCCCGGGGCGCCGGCTCCGGCGGTGGAAATCAGATCGGTTCCAGCCACCTGGACGGCAGTGGCGGATGAGGGCGGCGCGGCGCCGGAGTTCCGCGTATTCCCGATAACCGTGCCGGGCGGCTGGCCGGCGCGGGCATTTTTCGTCGCGTGGCTGCTGGGGGCGGGCTTGTTCGCGGGACGTCTTGCGTGGGGCGTGCGCCGGCTGCAGCAATTGAAGGCGGACGCCGAGGCGCCGGCTGAGGCGCTGCGGCGTTGGACCGAACGATGGACGGGAGAGGTTGGGCCGGGACGGAGGGCGCGGCTTCGCGTTTCCAGGCAGATCCAACTCCCGATGACGGCCGGGATGACAGACCCGGCGATACTCTTCCCGGCGGCGCTGGCGGAGCGGATGACCGAACAGGATGCGCGCGCCATCTGGCTGCATGAGACGGCGCACGTGCGGCGGCGGGACGACTGGACGAAGCTCGGGCAGAGGGTCGTGGAAGCGGCGCTGTTCTTTAACCCGGCCGTGTTATGGGTTGGGAGAAAGCTGCAATTGGAAAGAGAGCTTGCCTGCGACGACTGGGTTGTGCGGCGGACGGGTCAGCCGCGCCGGTATGCGACGTGCCTGGCCAAGCTGGCGGAGTTTGCGTCGGATGAGGCGCGCGCCGCGCCGGCGTTGTCGATGGCAAGCGGCAAGAAAGAGATCTTCAGGAGAGTGGAAATGCTGTTATATAAGGATCGACAGAAACATTCGCGCGGGAGGAAGATCGCCGGCGTTTTCACGCTGGTTCTGCTCGGCGCGGGCGCGGTTTCGCTGAGCCTGATGTCGCCGCTGTTTGTGATGGCGCAGGCGCCAATCGCGGTTGAGAGGGAAGCCGAGGCGGCGCCACCCGTTCCGCCAGTCCCGCCCGCGCCTCCCGCTCCGGCCGAACGGGCGCAGGCGACGGCAGGGACGCTGATTCCCGCGCCTCCCGCTCCGCCAGCCCCTGTAGCAGCGCCCCAGGCGCCGGCCCGGCCCGCGCCGGCCCCGGAAGCGAATCCCGAACCGGCAACGGAGGCGGAGCGCCGGGCGTTGCGAGAGGCGACGCGGGCGAATCGGGAGGAAATCCGCCGATTGTCGGAAGAGATTCGCCAACAGGTAAACGAGCAGATTCGCCCACAAGCAGAGGAAATCCGGAGGCTGGGCGAGCAGATCCGGGAAAAGGTGGAGCAACAAATCAAGCCGATCACCGAGCGGACGCGCGAGCTTGCCAGCGAGTTATCGAAGCAGGCGCTGGCGGAGCCCCGGAACGAGGAGGCGATCGAGAAGCTTCAGCGGCAGATCGAGGAGTTGAGCGAGAAGGCTGTCAAGGCGGCCGAGACGGACATACGCGCGCTGGAGGAGAAGATTCGCGCGCACGAGTTCAACATCAAGCCGCCGGAAGAGCAGATCCGCAAGCTGGAGGAATTGATCCGGAAGCAGGAAACGGAACTGCGCGAGGTGGAACGGAAGTTCAGACAGCGACGCGGCGGCGAACCGGGCGAGCCGGAGGCTTCACCTCGCGAGTCGCCGATACTCTAGGCGGCGCTATGCGCTTGAGCAGTTGCTCGGCCCAGAGCGCCGACTGGGGATTCTCCTCGTGCTTGAAGTACACGAAGACATCCTTGCCCTGGGCCGTGAGTTCGGCCGTTTTCTCCGACACCGTATCGAGATCCTTGGGCGAATAGTCCGGCATTCGGAGCCGCCAGTACACGAAATTCGCGGTGATTACCTCGGGCACGCGGAGTTTTTCGGATTCGGCGATGCAGAGGGCGGCGCCGCGCCTCTCCAGAAGGCGGAAGACCGCGTCATTAAACCAGGAATCGTGCCGGAACTCGAAGGCGCAACGGACATCGTCCGGCAACAGGGCCAAGTACTCCTCCAGCAGTGCCTCGTCGCAACGTAGATTGGGCGGGAGTTGGAAAAGCACCGGTCCCAGACGCTGGGCGGAGCGCAACGCATCGATGGCCCGGAAGAAAACCTCGGTCACCGCGCCGGCGTTGCGGAGACGCAGGACGTGGGTGATCTTTTGGTGCGCCTTGAGGGTGAACCGGAAGTCGGGCGGCGTGGCGCCGAACCAGTTTTCGATGGTGGAAGCCGCGGGCGTCCGGTGGAAGGTGTAGTTGATTTCGACGCTGTTCAGCCGTTCGGAATAATAGCGAAGGAAATCGCTCTGCGGAACGTCGGCCGGATAGAAGTCGGGTTTCCAGCCGGGATAAGCGAACCCGGAGGTCCCAGCGTACAACAGCCCCATAGATAGATGTTTACCACAGCGGCCGGCGGGAGCGCTCTGCCCCTCCCGCGCCTCGCTTTGCGGGTCTGAGATATACTCCAAAAAAAGCTCATTCGATCGCGTCAGGGGGGGTGTTGATGCACGCTCGAGAGAGGGTTCTGCGCGCGCGCGGAGGGCGTAAGCGAAAGCGCCGCTGCGCGTTAGCGACAAATCCAGGCTCTCGCCACTGTATTCCTGAACCTCGCGCGCAATGAGAATTCGCGCCAAACTGACTCTGGCCCTCCTCGCGCCCGCCCTGGCCGGCGTGCTGATCTCCGGCTGGTTGGGCTACCGGGCCGCCCGCGCGAGCCTCACCGAACGCGTGGCGCTCCAGTTGACCAGCGTCCGGCAGGAGAAGCGGTACGAGTTAGAGAGCTACTTTCAGGGCGTGGTGGAGCGCGCTCTGAACGCAAGCGAGGCCGCTCTGTTCGCCGGGGCGATGCGCGAGTTTCGCGACGCGGTTCGGGAACTCGATGGTCCCCGCCCGCCGGAAGATCTGCGCGAGAAGGTGGAACGGTACTATCGCGAACGCTATCTGCCGCGCCTCAGCCGCCTGATGACGCCACGGTCGAAGCCGGAGGAATACCTGCCGGAAGGCCGGGCGCCGTACGTGTTGCAGAGCCGCTTTATCGTGGATAACCCGCACCCACAGGGAGAAAAGCAGGAACTCGCGGACCCGAAGGACGGCTCGGGATACAGCCGCGTACACGCCCGGTATCATCCGCTGTATCGCCGGATGCTACAGCGTTTCGGATACGACGACCTGTACCTGATCGACCATGAGACGGGGCGGATCGTGTATTCGGTAAAGAAAGAACCGGATTTCGGGACGAGCCTCCGGGTGGGTCCGTACCGCAATACGAAGTTGGCCGGCGCGTTCGAGCAGTGCCGGGACGCCACGGACCCGGAGGCCGCGTACGTGGTGGATTTCGAGCCGTACGAGCCGTCGCTCGGCGCGCCGGCGGGTTTCGTGTGCTCGGCGATTATCGAGGAAGGGCGCTGTACGGGCGTACTCGCATTCCGGCTTCCGGCGCGGGAAATCAACAGGATCCTGAGCGGGGACCGAGCCTGGGAGCGGGACGGCCTGGGCAGATCGGGTGAGTCGCGCGTAGTGGGGCCCGATTATCTCATGAGAAGCGACGCCCGGAAGTTCATCGAGGATCGGGACGGCTACCTGGATGCGCTGCGGGGGCGGAACTATCCGGAGGAATCGCTCGAGAAGATCCGCTCGTACGGAACGACCGTGCTGCAGCAGGAGATCCGGCTGCCTTCGACGGAGGCGGCGCTGCGGGGCGAGGAAGGCGCGCTTTTCACGGAAGGCCCGTACGGCAACAGCACGCTGGTGGCGTATGCGCCACTGCGGATTCCGGGGCTCCAGTGGGCGATCGAGACGCAGATGGAGGAATCCGAAGTATTCGCGCCGGTGGAGGAACTGGAGGCGCGAATGCTCGGGCTGACGCTGCTGGTGTGCATCGCGACGGCGGGGGCGGCGTTTTTGATCAGCCGTTCGATGGTGAAGCCGGTGGAGAAGCTCTCGGCGGGGGCCTTGAAAATCGCGGCGGGGGATACGGCGGAACGGATCGTGGTCCGGACCAACGACGAAATCGCTATGCTGGCGTCGGCGTTCAACCTGATGGCGGACGCCATCGAGTACCAGAACCGGCAGATCCGGGCCAAGAACAAGGAAAACGAAGCGCTGCTGCTGAACATCCTGCCGGGTCCGATCGCGGACCGGCTGAAGGGCGGCGAGAACGTGATCGCGGACAACTTCGCCGACGTCACGGTGTTGTTCGCCGACATCGTCGGCTTCACGACGCTGTCGGACGGGATGTCGCCCAAAGTGATGCTGGACCTGCTGAACGGCCTGTTCCGCCGGTTTGACGCGATCGCGCAGGCGCACGGCGTGGAGAAGATCAAGACGATCGGGGACGCGTACATGGCGGTGGCCGGGCTGCCGAAGCAGTATCCGGACCACGTTTCCAGGATGGCCGACATCGCGCTGGAGTTGATGGCGGAGACCAAGCGGCACGGGGCGCGGCTCGGTCTGGACTTGTCGCTTCGCATTGGGTTGAATACGGGTCCGGTGGTGGCCGGCGTCATCGGGGCGACAAAGTTCATCTACGACTTATGGGGAGACACGGTGAACGTGGCCAGCCGCATGGAGTCGCACGGCCTGCCCGACGCGATCCAAGTGACGCGGGAGGTGTTTGAAAAACTGGATGGCGACTACGAATTCGCGTACCGCGGTCCGATCGACGTGAAGGGCAAGGGGCTGCTGGAAACGTGGCTGCTGGTAGGGCGAAAGACGCCTCAGGGCGTTTCCAGCACGGCGGCGTAGACTTGGGGGTGGCCGGTGCGGTCGCTGGCGAAAACCACTTTCTGCTCGTCGCGAGAGAACGAAGGGTGCGGGTGCGTCCACTGGGGGCCGTAGACGGTGTCGGTGGAAACCTCCATCCAGCTCAGCGCGCCGGCGGCGGCGCTGCGGGCGGCGGCGAAATCCTCGGCCAGCGCATAGCGAGACTTGCGCCACTGCGAGCCTTGATTGCTCGCTTCCGAGAGGCAGACCGGGCGAGGCGCGCCGGTGCCGGCGTCGATCAGGAAGAGGCCTTTGTCTGGGTAGTTGGTGTCGCACAGCACCTGAGAGCCGGCTCGATTCGGAGTGATGTGCCAGGCGTTGAACTCCGCGATGACGGAGGGCTGGCGCGTGTTCCAGTCGAGGCGGCAAAGCGCGCGGGGCCACACCGTGTAAACCAGGTCGCCCGTGCGTCCCAGAAATGTCTCGTGCACCACGAACTCGTCGTTGCCATGGCGGTACAGGCACTCGAGTCCTCCGCCGTCGCGTCGAACACGGTGCATGCGCGGCGCGGGGTCGCCGGCGAACTCGATCCACTCCGGGTCGAGCGGGTGGAACTGCGGGTGGATGACGGTGCGGGGGAATCCGATGAAGCTCCAGGCGGAACCGTCAGCCCTGCCCACGACGAGGCCGTTTTCCGGGCCGCGCTTGGCGGCTGCGGTGATCCACTCGCCGGCCGGATCGAGCGAGCACTCGCCCAACTGGGCGCCCGGGAAATCGACGATCCGCTCCTCGGCGAGGGTTCGACGGTCCACCTGCCAGATGGCGCCGCCGCGGACGAACAGGATGCGGTCGCCTTCCGGGTGAATCGCCGGGGAGAAGGGATGGATGGGTTGGCCGCCGGTGAGTTGGCGAATGTCGCCGCCGGGGAACGGGGTCACCTCGAAGAGCTGCGCGGTGCCGGTGCGGTACGAAACAAAGATCAGGCCGCTGTCGTCGGGATAGAAGGAGCTTTGCAGGAAGTAGGTGGCGTGGTTTATGGAAGGATGGGACGTGAGTTGGTGGATCGGCGCGCCGGTGGCGGCGTCGCGACGCGTGGAATGCTCCGAAGGATGCAGCGACCCTTTGCCGAACGGCATAGGTAAATCAGTGTACCAGTTGTTCCGAAGTCATCCGCTGGATTAAGATCGTGGGCTTGAATACCGAAGTTTCCAGACGAATTCCGGCCGGCCTGGTGGCGCTTGCCGCGGCGCTGTCGTTGGGCTGCTCGCCGCGCGTGAACCGGGAAGCGGTGTACAAGATGGGCGAGGAGGTGAAGGCGGGCTCGGTGGTGTACACCGTCACCGATTCGGAGTGGCGGATGCACCTTGGGGACGGGTTCGATCAGCTCGTGCCGAAGCATCGATTTCTGCTCGTGCGGCTCAACATTCACAACGCGGGCGACGCGGAGACGGCGCTGCCTTTGCTGCAAGTCGAGGACGGCCAAGGTAAGGCGTTCATGGAGGAGTCCGAACTGAAAGGCGTTCCGGACGCGCTGGGACTGCTGCGCATCATGCCTCCGGACGCAACGCTGCGCGGCGTGATCGTGTTCGACGTACCGTCGGCGGCCTACCGCCTGCGGGTCAGCGACGGGGGCGCGCTGGAAGAAGAGCGAACCGCGCTGGTGGAGATCCCGCTGGATTTTGGCGCGCCGCCGGCGATTGACCTTCCGGAACCCGCCTCTGCCCCGTCTGCCGAACGGTAGAATTAAGACAAGGTTATGCGATTCGCGCCTCGCGGGACTCTTGTCCATTCTCTCTGCCTATTGACGGCCGGCGTATGGGGCCCCGTTCACCTTCTCGCGCAAGCCAAACTCGAGGTAGTGCAGACCACGCTGCACCAATACGACGGCGGGCCGCCTTTGGCCGCGGATTACGACTTCTATCCGGGCGATACGGTGTTTCTCACGTTTCGAGTGGCGGGTTTCGCGTTGAAGGAGAAGGGGGATGAGGAAAGCCTCCAGCTCACCTACCGGGTAGAAGCGTTCGATCCGGCGGCATTGCGGTTGAAGGAGGAAGAGTCCGGCAGGCTGTCCGGCGAAATGACGGCCGAGGACAAGAAGGCGAAGTGGACGCCGCTGGCGCAGTACGAGGTGTTAGCGCCGCCGGCGGCGCCCTCGGGGACGTACCGAATCGCCATAACGGTGCGCGATGAGGTGGCCGGAACCACCGCGACAAAGGACGTTTCGTTCCAGGTGCGCGGGCGGAATGTGGCGTCCAGCGACGAACTGACGGTGCGGAACTTCCGCTTCCTGCGCTCGGAGACGGACACGCGGCCCCTGACGACTGCGGCGTATAAGCCCGGCGACGTGGTGTGGGCGCGGTTCGACATCACCGGGTACAAGTTCGGCGAGGGCAACCGTTTCTCGATCGACTACGGGTTAACGGTGCTGCGGGACAGCGGGAAGGAACTGTACCGGGAGGAGGTGGCGGCGCAAGAGGAGCGCGCGTCGTTCTACCCGGAGCGGTACATTCCGGGCAGCCTGAGCCTCAGTTTGACGAAAGACCTGGCCACGGGCCCCTACACGATTTTGCTGACGGTGCGCGATCACGTCGGCGAGCAGACCTTCGAAACGAAGCAGCAGTTTCAGGTGGAATAGAGAGTCCAAAGCCAGTTCACCTGGACTCAGGTATTACACCCCTTCAGATTCCTCTCTTCCCGCGAAGATTTCTGCTAGGTGGCCAGGGGAAGCAGTTTCTCCACGTCTTTGGTTGCGGCTATGCTGCTCTGTGGGGCAGGCCCTTGGCCTGCGGCGGCCTCTCAGGCCGCCTGGCTGTGTGCGCCGCATGCTGCTTGAGAATCTGACGCTTCTACCGCACTCTTTCTGAGACAGCCCGCCATCGCTGAGTTGGTTCTGACCTCCCTCGAATATGGGGTCGAAGCGGAACACTACCAACTTCACGCGTGGGTCGTCATGCCCAATCACGTCCATCCGCTTCTCACTCCCCAGGTGAGCGTGTCGAGACTCCTCGGCTCGCTGAAAGGGGCGACGGCGAAACAAGCCAACTTGTTGCTTCGGCGGACGGGCAAGCCGTTTTGGCAGGACGAGAGCTACGATCATCTGGTTCGCAACGAAGGTGAATTCGAGCGCATATGGCGGTACATCGAGAACAATCCCGTCAGCGCTTGCCTTGCGGCTCGAGC
>JAHCHE010000015.1 GCA_026129905.1 Bryobacteraceae bacterium
GAACTCGAGCGCGTCCGCACCGGCCAAGCCGGCTACCTGCCCCAGGAACCGCCGCCGGAAATGGCGCGGCCCATCGCGCCGGAGCCGCAACCCGCCGCAAGCGAAACGAACCCACGCGAGGCCTCGAAAACCGCCGCCGCGGCCGCAGGCAGCGCCAACGAAAAGAGCGAAAAAAACCAAACAAACCCAACCATCCCGGATTTTCGCCTCAAGTGGGACCTTTCCGACGGTCCGTATATCCTCAGTTCCGAGGAATGGCGTCAAGTTATCGCCGGCCGGGAGGATGAATCGACCCTTTTGATGAAAAAATAACCTTCGCCGGCGGTTAATTATGGTCGCACGACCTGTGGTGGCGCCCGTGTTGCGCCTCGAATCAGAGCAGGGTTCAGGAGCCTCCTGAATCTTTGCTCCCTGCGTCCTCCGTGGCTCTGCGGTGACGTTTTTCAAACCATCAAGATCCGACCGCCCGGATCCTCCAGCAGGCGCTCGACGATGATGACGTCGCGCCAGACGCCGTCGAGTTGCGCGTGCTTCTCGTACCGGCCCACCTCGCGGAATCCGGCCGAGGCGATCAGAGACCGGCTGGCGCGGTTCTCGGGGAAGATTCGGGAGACGAGCTTCCAGAAACCGGCCTCCCAGGCCCGCCGGATCAGTTCTTCGAGCGCCACCCGGCCCGCGCCGCGCCCCCGCCTCGAGCGCTCGACGTACACGGAAGTCTCGGCCACCCCCGAGTAGCACTCCCGCGGCCGGTATTCGAACGTGGCCGCGAACGCCACCACGCGCCGGTCTTCCTCCACCACTACGACCGGATGCCGTCCGTCGAACCACGCCCGGACATCCGAGGCCGAGCGCCGCCGCGTTTCAAACGTGGCCACCCGGTCCTCGATTCCCTGGTTGTAGATGCGCGCGATCGCCTCCGCGTCGCCGATCGTTGCCAGTCGGGCCGTCACGGGTCTGTTGAGATTCTAACGGACGCGATGGACCCCGGCGCAAAGCGTCTGGGCATTCCCGAGCGCCTTTACGCGTGGAGTCCACTTGCTTTACTCCATGCAAAGTTTCCCGCCCTGTCTGGGGGAGTGGGCTTCAGCCGCGGCGGCTTCAGCCCCGCTCTCTCCGTCGACGCGCCTTGGCCGAGCACCGCCTTGCGCCTGACTCCCTGTCGGAATCGCTCGACTTCACGTCTGTCCATCGGGCTGATGTCGATTCCCGCCGCGTCGGCGCGTACCCGCGGCGCTTCTTGTCACCGATTGCTGTCTCGTCTTTTTCCGGCTCATGCCCGCCTCCCCCCCTGACCGGGCGGCTCCGGCGTGCACTCTCCTAACCGGGTTTGGCTTTTGCAGGCCACCACCATTCACCAGACCACGAAACCGGAAGCCATGCTCTGCGACGGGCTTGAAAACACCACTGCGCGAATCGGCCTTGACTGCCACCCGCAGGGCTCCACCGTACTTCCCTCATCAGACTGGCCGCCAGGTCAACAGCTCCGTGGTGAAGTCTCAGCCTCCCCTGCCCGATCCAGCCGCGCGCTTCACCTTCTTCGTGCTTTTCCCACGCGCGTTCGGTTGACTCCCCGGCGCCCTTCATGTACCCTCTGATTTAAGACATTCACTCAAAGGAGGGTTCATGGCTTACGTCATCGCCGAGCCGTGCATCGGGACCAAGGATACCGCTTGTGTCGACGCGTGCCCGGTCGATTGTATTCACCCCAAGAAGGACGAACCGGCTTACGAGACCGAGGAGATGCTCTACATCGAGCCCGATGAGTGCATCGACTGCGGCGCCTGCGTTCCGGTTTGCCCGGTGGAGGCGATCTTCGCGCTCGACGATCTGCCGGAGAAATGGTCCGAGTTCACCGCCCGCAACGCGGCGTACTACGGAAAATAGCGGCGGCCCCGGTCCGCCCCGCCCATTCTGGACTTCTGGCTCTGAATTTCCTTTCCTGTACGCCCGAATCAAGTTACAATAGGAGGCGGTATGAAGCTCAGTGCTCAGGAGGAGTATGGGTTGAGGTGTCTGCTGCACTTGGCTCGGTGCGGTGACGACCAAAGCCTTACGATACCGGAAATCAGCCGGGCCGAAGGTCTTTCTGTGCCCAACGTCGCCAAGTTAATGCGCCTGCTCCGCATGGGCGGCATGGTGCAGAGCGCTCGTGGCCAGTCCGGCGGATACTCGCTGGCTCGCCCCGCAAACCAGATCACCATCGGTGCGATTATCGACTTGCTCGGCGGGCCGCTGTTTGGACCCAGTTTCTGCGAGCGCCACGCCGGACGCGAAATGGCTTGTACGCACGCCGACGACTGTTCGCTTCGCGCCCTGTGGAGCTCGATGCAAACCATGCTGGCCACCGTCTTGGACAAGACAACCTTGCAGGACCTTCTCCTCGACGAGCGAACGATGGACCAGCGGATCGACGATCTCGCCGCCGCGGCGTCCCACGCCGCCAACGGCCGCGGCGCCGTTAGTCGCGCCTGAGCGCCGGACCGTCGGCGAGTGGGCAAGGTCCCGTCAAGGGACGCCAGGGGAAGTATGTCGGCGTTTGCCCAGATTCTTCAGCACAACGTTCACGAAGGCGATCTTCACGAACCGATTGACGCCAATCGCCTTCGCTGCCTCGCTTGCGGCCATCGCTGTCCCATTCTTGACGGACAATCCGGCGTCTGTAAGGTGCGCTTCCATCTCGGCGGTAAGCTCTACGTGCCTTGGGGCTATGTCGCCGGCGCCCACTGCGACCCCATCGAAAAAAAGCCCTTCTTTCATGCCTGGCCCGGCGCCCCCGCTTTCAGTTTCGGCATGCTCGGCTGCGATCTCCACTGTGGATATTGCCAGAACTGGGTCACTTCCCAGGCCATCCGCGACCCGCGCGCCGTAGCCCCGCCTCGCCGCGCCACCCCGGACGAACTGGTGGAGGAGGCCGTCAACTGCGGCGCCGAGGTCATCGTCAGCACCTACAACGAACCCCTGATTACCGCCGAGTGGGCCGTCGCTGTATTCCGCCGCGCCCGCGAATGCGGCCTGATGACCGGCTTTGTCTCCAACGGCAACGCAACCCCGCAGGTCCTCGAATACCTCCAACCCTGGGTCGACCTTTACAAAGTGGACCTGAAGAGCTTCCGCGATCGCGCCTACCGCGAACTCGGCGGCCGCCTCCAGCCCATCCTCGACAGCATCCGCCTCATCCACCGGATGGGATTCTGGCTCGAGGTCGTCACCTTGATCGTTCCCGGTTTCAACGACTCGGACGCCGAGCTTCGCGAAATCGCGGACTTCCTTGCCGGCATCTCCGCCGACATCCCTTGGCACGTCACGGCTTTCCACAAGGATTACAAGATGACCGGTCCGGACAACACTCCGCCGGAGACCCTCGCGCGCGCCGCCGCCATCGCCCGCCAGTCCGGTCTGCGGTACGTCTACGCGGGTAATCTTCCAGGACGCCTTGAAGGTCTGGAAGACACCTCCTGCCCATCCTGCGGCAGCGCGCTGATTCGCCGCTTCGGCTTCCACGTCCTTAAGAACCGGCTGCGCGACGACGGCCATTGCCCCATCTGCTTTACCCAAATCCCCGGACGCTGGGCCACGACCGCCGTCGCCCGCCGGTGATTACCGCACTTCGACGCCGCCGAGATCGTACCAGCCGTCCGGCTGACGTCCTTCGATTGCCAGGCGGATCTCGGGCGCCTGCGTCCGCGGATCGAGCAGCGCGGTTCGCAACCGGTACGTCCCCGGCCGGAGCTGCTCGGGAACGTAGACCGTCTCTTCGTACAGCGCATCGCCGGGCAGCCACTTGCGGATATCCGCCCGCGTTTGCAGCGCGGCGCCGCCCGCCTCCGACCGCAACTGCAACGCCAGCCGGTAATCCCCGTAGACCGGCGCCACGCCCTTGTTCACCCACCACATGCTCAACGGCGCCATCGAGCCCGCCTTCAGCGTCTTCGGCAACTCCACCCGCCGCAGAACCAAGCGGTACCCCATCTTCTTCTGGAACTCCTCAAAAGCCTGCTTCCACTCCGCCGGAATCGGGCTCGACTTGATGTTCACCGAACTGGCGTGCCACCGCAACGCCTGTTCGATGATGTAGTTCAGATCGAAGCCGCCGTCTTTCCAGTACTCCGGCGTCCAGCAGGTTTCGAGCGACACCGGTCCGCGCTGCCACGCGTCCTGCGCCTCGGCGCGAACCAGTTGCAGGGGATAGAAGTCCAGCATGTGCGATAGCTTCCGACCCCAGCTCTCCCAGTACGGACCCTCCATGTCGCCCCAGCAGTCCAGCCGCCAACCCGTGCCCTTGCTGGTGGCGTAGGCCAGCACCGGCGGTTCGTCGAAGTTCACCAGCAGCGGCGTGCGCCGGAAGCCTTCCAGGTAGAGGTCGATCAACGCCCGGTGTGACGGCCAGTCCGGCACGTGTGGGCCCCACCCCTCGCCCCAATAGCCCACCGTCGAGATATCCACGCTGTCCATGTACGGGTGGCCGTCGTATCGCGCGGCCAGGCTCTTCACCAGCCCGCCCCAGTGCTTCATGTACAACGGATCGGCCGCGTCGGGAGACCAGATCTTCCCGTCCTTGTCCTCCGGCTTGTTCGCCCGTCTCGCCCCGGAATTCCGATACCACTCCGGCAACGGGCTGCCCTCGTCGTACGGCATCAGCCGGATCGCCAGCCGCTGCCGCCGCTCGCGCGCCTGTTCCAGCGCCAGGTCGATGATCTCCCACCGGTACCTCCCTTCCTCCGGCTCGATTTGCCGCCAGAACCAGCGGAAGTACGCGATCGAGGAATCCGGATAGTCCGGCTTTTCCCCGCTCCTGGCCAACCGCTCCGTCGGGCCGACTTCCGACCAGCGCTTCCCCGGGTTCAGCGCATCGCCGTTGAACCGCTGGAACGTCTGGACGCCCATTCCCGGGTTGACCAGCACATCGTCGATCTCCACCGGCCGGATGACGATCGTTTCGTCTGCCGCGGCGCCGGCCGCCGCCGCTATCGCCAAACACAACGTGATTCCGCGCGCCATCATCGAGATTCCTTGAGGCTCCTTTCAATCTGCTCCGCAACCCCCGCCAACGACCGGTGATCCATCCCCGCCGATTCCAGAACCACAAAAAGGTCCCCCTGGTGATACGCCAGACGCCCCGCCTCGGGCCGCCATTTCTGCGCCAGTTCGAACGCGCCCGCCTCCGACGTCATCCAGTAGACCGTCACCGTCAGGTCACCAGCTCCGGCGTAGCGTCCCCGGTAGGCCGACCGCAAACCCAGCCGCCGAATCTCGTCCGGCGTTTCGTCCGCTGTCAATCGGGCGGTCCCCTCGAGCTTCCACCCGTCCCCCAGGGTGGAAGGATACGCGAACTCCTCCTGGGCCGTTCCTCCACAGCTCACGATGACCGCAACGGAAACCAGCCAGGCTCGTCGTCTCATATAGGCGCCATCTCATGATAAAACCGTGAGTGGTCGCTCGGCGTTTCCCGCGGAGCGCCCCGGACTATGGCAAAGATCAAACCGGTCAAAGGCAAGAAGAAAAAAGAATCGCGAAAAAGCGCCATCCCCTGCTTCGTGCTCATCATCTCGGGTATGGCCCTGCTCTCGCTGTTGTTCTACGCCATCCTAAGGTCGGCCGCCCCATGAGGATCGACAGTCGGAAGCCCGACCAGATGCGGCCGCTCAAGCTCCAGACTGACTATCTGCTCACTGCCGAAGGCTCGGCTCTCATCGAGTTGGGCAACACGCGCGTGCTCTGCGCCGCCACCGTGGAAGACACCGTGCCCCACTTCCTGCGCGGCGCGGGCAAAGGTTGGATCACCGCCGAATACTCCATGCTTCCCCGCGCCACAGCGACGCGCACGCCGCGAGAGGTCTCCAAGGGCCGCCAGTCGGGCCGCACGCTGGAGATCCAGCGTCTGATCGGCCGCTCGCTCCGCAGCGTCACCAACCTCGAGGCGCTCGGCGAGCGCACCCTCATCGTCGATTGCGACGTCCTCCAGGCCGACGGAGGGACCCGCACCGCCGCCATTACCGGCGCCTACGTGGCTCTGGTGCTCGCCCTCCGCAGCTTGGTCCGATTTAAGGTCCTTGCCGCGAACCCGCTGCGCGAGCCCGTGGCGGCCACCAGCGTCGGCATCGTCAACGGTCGCCCAATGCTCGACCTCTGCTACGAGGAGGATTTCCAGGCTGAAGTGGACATGAACGTAGTCATGACCGGAAGCGGCCAGTATGTCGAGGTGCAGGCCACTGCGGAAAGGACGCCCTTCGGCGACGATCAGCTCCGCGAACTCCTGGAACTCGCCCGCGGCGGCATCGAGCGGCTGTTCACCGCTCAGCGCGAGGCTCTCGAGTCCCGGTGACTCTCTACTGCGCGACCACCAATCCCGGCAAGTTGGCCGAATTCCGGCTCGCCGTCGGGCATTTCCCCGGCGCCGTCTCGATCGAGCCTGTCCCGGGTCTACGCGAGATCCCTCCGCCGGAGGAAACGGGCGCGACCTTCGAGGAAAACGCCATCGCGAAAGCCGTCTACTACAGCCACCGCGCCCCCGGCCCATTGTTCGCCGACGACTCCGGCCTCGCGGTCGACGCGCTGGACGGCGCCCCGGGCATCCTTTCCGCCCGCTTCGCCGGTCCCGACGCCACCGACGAGCGGAATAACCGCCTGCTGCTCGACCGCCTGTCCGGCGTCGCGGACCGCGCGGCGCGCTTCGTTTGCGTGGTGGCTCTCGCCGATCGCGGCGAGCTGATCCGAACCTTCCACGGCGTCGTCGAAGGAGTTCTCACGCACTCCCCCCGCGGGTCGAACGGCTTCGGCTACGACCCTTTGTTCTTCTTCCCGCCATTCGGCTGCACGCTCGCCGAAGTGGGAAGCGACCGCAAAATGACGGTGAGCCACCGCGGCAAAGCCCTCGCGTCGATGCTAGGATTCCTGCTCGACCGCCGGCCCTGACGAAAGACGCAGGACTACTTGCGGGCCAAGGCGGGCGCGCTGGGGAGGAATTCAAAGAGGCGGCCGGCGGCGTAGACCCGAAGGCGCGACTCGCCGGCGAGGCGGCCGGGGCTAGGATAGAACACCGCGCCATCGGTGGATTCGCCGGGATCGAGCCTGGTTTCGACGAGAGCGATGGCCGAAGCTGCCGCGGCGGCCTTCAGCCGGGTCGAGGAGACGACGGCCAACGCGGACTGGCGGCGCTTCTCGTAGCCGTTGGTGGAACTAAACCGGTCCATGCCGTAGAGGCCCATTTCATAGGTGGTCACCAGCTTGACGACGTCGTCGCCGTTGGCGCTGCGAACCAGTTCGTTGATGACGCGGAGGGCGGGCAGCGCCTGAATCGAGCGGCCATCGGCGAAATCGAATCGAAAATCCTCCGGGCGCACGACGACCGGTTCCGGGGATCCGTTCGAAGCGGCGACTTGAACAATGGAGTACGTCCGTACCTGCGCCGGCATGTGAGCGAACATAATCGTCAAGCCGTTACGGGTGAGGGTCTGATATTTCAGGCCGCCGGACTCGAATTCGACGACCTGCGCCGAGCCAGATAGCGCGAGAAGAGAAACCGCCGTAAGCGTGCCGGCCCGGCACACTGTATTCATATCTTCATCATAGACGACGGCGGCCAGAGGGAGAGCGGAAGCGGCCGGTCAGCGTTGGTCAGCCGAACAGCCGGTCAAAGAATTCGCGCGTCCGCGACTGGATCTGGGCGAGTTCGATGTCGAGAGGCTGGTCGTGCAAGTGCTCGGGCGTCCAGCGGCTCACAAGCTGGTCGAGCGCTTCGAGTTGGGGGCGGGATTTCGGCAGGTTGCCTTCGGCGTGGCCGGAGAACACCCGCAGCCCGTGATCGACGGCGCGGTAGAACGTAGCCGCGTCCAGGAGGAATTCGGCATCCTGGCGGTCTAGGTGCCCCATGCGCTCGATGATGTCGATGCGGCCGGGCGTGTTGAGCACTTTGAAAAAGATGCCGGCGCTTTTCAGGCGCAGGTACATGAGTGCGAAGTCGATGTCGTAGTAGCCGCCGCGGCCCGCCTTGAGCGGGTTGGACCCGCCTTGTTCCTTCTCCAGGCGCATGCGCATCTCCCAGAGTTTCTTCTTGGAACGGCCGCTCTGCCCGTAGCGGCGCCAGTCGACGTCCTGCAATTCATTGAGAAACGCGGTACCACCCTCGGTATTGCCTGCCACGGCGCGCGACTTCATGTAGGCGATGCCTTCCCAGGCTTCCGCTTTGCCGCCGAAGTAGTCCTTGAAACTGCGCTCGGTCTGGACGAGAGGTCCCTCGCGGCCGTTGGGCCGCAGGCGGGTGTCGACGGCGAACATCACGCCCTCGCCGGTGTAGGCGGTGATCTGTTGAATCATGCGCTCCGCCACGCGGGTCCAGAACGGGATTTGCGCAGCATCGTCATCGGGCAAGGCAAAGACCAGGTCGGCGTCGGAAGCGAGATCGAACTCGAGCATGCCCAGCCGGCCCAGCGCAATTACCATCATCTGGCCGCGAACTGCGTAGCCGTCCGAGGGCGGACTGGCGCGAGCCGTGTGCTCGATGGCCAGGTCGTAGGAAGCGGCGACGACGGCGTCGGCGAGCTGGGAGGTGCGCTTCAGCGTATCGAAGATAGGATTCTGGAGGCAAATGCTCTCGCTCTGGAGGCGCAGCATCTCGCGCTGAAAGAAGCGGCGGAGACTCGACGGGTCGTCGGCCAGACCGGCCAGCTCCGCGTAATTGGGATCGCGGCCGGGCGACTCCCGCATGCGCTTCATTTCCTCGATCAGCTCCGGTTTGCGCACGAGCTGCTCGGCGAAATGCGAACTGTGTTCGAACAGGTCCAGTACGTGGGCGGCAAGCTGGGAATCCTGGTCCAGCCAGCCGAGCCACTCCGGGTGATCGACGACGCGCTCGAGGAAGTACTCGAACGAGGCTGCGCCGCGCCGGAGACGGCTGCGGGACAGCGCGGCGGCCAGTTGGGGCGCCCGGTCGTCAAGAAACCGCACGAGGTTGGTGATGGCGGGCTCGATCCAATCTAAGGCGTTCTCGCCATTTTCATCCACGGGGGTCCCGAACGGCGTTTCCGGGCTGGGACTGTAGTAGAGGGGCTGCTGCGAGTGAATGACGCGCTCGTAGATCTCCTGGACTTCCTCGAGGTGGTTGTTGAGCCGCTGGAGGAGGCGCTCGGCGGAGGGGACGATTCCGGAGTGGTCGTCCGGCATGCGACGGGCCAGCAGTTCCATCTGCCGCGGGGCGGAAGGCAACTCGTGCGTCTGGCGGTCGTCCTCGAACTGGAGCCGGTGTTCGAGATTCCTCAGGAACTCGTAGGCGGTAGCGAGCCGCGAGTACTCGGAATGGGAAAGCAGACGCTTGTCGTAGAGGCGTCGCAGCGACAGCAGCGTGCCACCATGGCGCAACCAGGGATTGCGGCCGCCGTGCAGACGCTGGAGGCATTGCACGAGAAACTCGATGTCGCGAATTCCGCCGCGGGCGAGCTTGACGTTGAGGCCGGTATTCTTCCGGGAGCGCGCGTTCGCTTTCTCCTGGATGCGCTCCCTGGTTTCCGAAACCGACTCGACGGCGGAGAAGTCGAGCGTCGAGCGGTAAATCAGCGGCTCGACGTAGTCGAGAAATTCCTGGCCCGGCTCGGGCTCTCCGGCGCAGACGCGCGCCTTGATGAGCATTTGCAGTTCCCAATCTCGGGCGCGCTGGCCGTAATACGCCTTGGCGCCATCGACGGAGATGCAGACTTCCCCGAGACGGCCCTCGGGACGCAACCGAAGGTCGATGCGATAGCACTTGCCCGCCGGCGAGTAGGTGGACAGCAGGTCCGTAAGCTGGTTGGCGACCTTCCCGAAGAACTGGCGGTTGGCGATGATTTCCGGTCCGCCGGTTTCGCCGCCCGCCGAGTAAATAAAGATGAGATCGATATCGGAGCTATAGTTCAGCTCCTGGCCGCCGAGTTTGCCGAGCGCGAGGATGGAGAAGCCGCAGCCCGCGGACGCGCCAGAAGCGTCGATGTAGCGGGGAGCGCCGTAGCGTCCGGCGAGATCGCCGCGGATGTTGCGGTAGGCCGTTTCCAGGACGGCGTCGGCCAGGTTCGACAGCTCCAGCGCGACGTCGGCGGCCGCCGCGAACCCGAGCAGATCCCGGATGAGGATGCGCAGGAGTTCTTTTCGCCGGAAGTAAGCCAGAGTCTCGGCCAGGGAGGCGCGGGGGGCGGACGCGGCGAGATGGGAATCGAGGAGAGCGAGGTATTCCGCGGAGGACAGGATGCGGAACAGGTCGCCGCGATCGCGCAGGCGCTCGATCCACTGCGGGTACTTGAGGACGTCTTCGGCAAGGAACCGGCTGGCGGAGAAGACGGCCACCAGGTATTGCATCTCGGCCGGGTGTACGGAGAGGCGCTGGAACGCGGCGGGCCGCTCCTCGCGCAGCCGCGCCAGGTAGTGAAGGGCCGTATCGGGGTCGGCGCTGGAGGCAAGCAGGAAGCGCAGGCGGTTCAGCGCTCCGTCGGGCAGATTCTGGCCGAGCAGCGTGAGGTTGGCGACGGCGCGGTCCCGGTTATGGAAGGAGATCTGGTCTGCCAGTTTCAGCATGCCCGGCTAGCGCGATTATCCCATATCGATTCAAATAGCCGACCATGGAAAGATACGCCATGACGCTCTTCCTGTTCCTGCCGGTTCGCAAACTGGCGACGGCGGCTATTCTGCCGCTTGGCATCGCTGTGTGGCTGCTGCTGCTGGCGACTTTGGCCCGCAAGCGCCTGCTATCCGGCGCGGCGTTGCTTTGGATCTATCTGACGAGTATCCCGGCCGTCGGGGACCGCGTCATTGGCGTGTTGGAAGACCTGCACCCGCCGGTGAACCTGGCGCAGTTGC
Organism: Bryobacteraceae bacterium; assembly: GCA_026129905.1. Taxonomy (GTDB): domain Bacteria; phylum Acidobacteriota; class Terriglobia; order Bryobacterales; family Bryobacteraceae; genus JAHCHE01. The sequence continues at coordinate 10,819 of JAHCHE010000015.1, forward strand.
CCGAGGCCGAGGCCGCGCTGGTTTTGGGAGGCGGCGCCGCGGATGCCCGAAAGGAACCGCCCGCCATCGAGTCAACCGAGGCGGCGGACCGGCTGGAGCAGGGGATTCGCGTCGTCGAAGTGGGCAAGGCGCCGCGGCTTGTGCTATCCGGCAGCTCATTCTACTGGACGCAGCCGCGCTATTCGGAGGCCGAGGCGATGTGGGACGCCGCCGCGGCGAGGGGCATCCCGCCAGAATCGCTGATCGCGCTGCCGCCGTCGGAGAACACGGAGGCAGAGGCGTTCGCGATGGCGCAAGCGGCTCGCGAGCGCGGGCTTCGACGTATCATCCTGGTGACCTCCGCCTTTCACATGACGCGCGCGGCGTTGTTGTTCCGGCGCCAGGGGCTCGACGTGATTCCGTTCCCTACCGACTACCGGCGGGTGAAAGACAGGCCGGCGAGGTTGCTGGATTTCCTGCCTAGCGCGGCGGGCCTGGGGAATACGGAAACGGCGATGAAGGAGTTCTACGGACTGCTGTATTACCGGCTGTTTCCGCCGGACAGGCGCTAAGCGCGGAGGCGGCGGACGGCGGCGGCAATGGCCTCTTGAGCGCGCTTGGCGGCGGCGTCATCCTCGTACGGCTGCCGGGGCCAGAAGAAGCCGCGCAGACCGTCCTTCTTATTTCGCGGCACGACGTGGATGTGCAGGTGGGGCACGCTTTGGCTCACCTTATTGTTGATAGCCACGAATGTTCCCTGCGCCTGCATTCCTTCCTCCACCGCGCGGGCCACCAACTGGGCTGTGGTGAACAAGGGCGCGACGAGATCGGAAGGCAAATCGGGCAAAGTTTCGAAGTGCGCGCGCGGAGCGACGAGACAATGGCCTGGAAAAAGAGGCCGGTGGTCCAGGAAAACGATCGTGGCGTCGTCTTCATGGACGGTGAGAGCCTGGCGCGAGCCGCTGGCCATCTGGCAGAACAGGCAATCCTTCATAGCCGCTCGTCCCAGTGTTTCGCGGCGGCGGGCGGGTTGTCCAATCGTCCGGCGCGTTTCAGATTCGGAGAAAACCTTTGAGGATTTCGCGGGTGGCGTAACGCAAGGCGATGGGACGGCCGTGAGGGCAGCTCATGGGGCACTCGGTTTTCGCGAGGGCGGAGAGGAGCCATTCCATTTTCGCCTGGTCGAGGCGCATGTTCACCTTGATGGCCGCGCGGCAGGCGATGGAGGCGGCAATCGCCCGGCGCACGTCGTCCATCGACAGGCGGCGAAGCTCGGATTCGCCGATTTCGAGGATCTCGAACATGAGGCGTTCCAGGTCCGCCGCTCCGGCTACGGCCGGCGCCGCTTTCACGGCGATGGCGCGATGGCCGAAGGGCTCGGTCTCGAAGCCGGAGGCGTGTAACTCGTCGGCGATGCGCGCGTATTCCACCTGCTGAGCGGCGGTGAGTTCGAGCACGATCGGGATCAGCAACTGCTGTCGCTCGACCCGGCCGGCCGCCTGCTGGCGCAGCACCTGCTCGAACAGAATGCGCTCGTGCGCAACGTGCTGGTCGACGATCCACAAGCCGTCGCGGCCGGCGGCGACGATGAAGCTCTCGTGGATCTGTCCGAGCGGGCGGAGGTGGACGAGCTGATTGAGGCTGTAGGTTTCGTCGGGCAGCAGGCCGGGAGGCAGAGGTCCGTGCGTGTCGGGCGTTTTCAGCTTCAGGGTAGGCGCGGGCGGCTCGGAGACCGGAATGGAAGCGCCGCCGAAGTCGAGACGCGGAGCGGGCGCCTGCGGGCGGCGCAGGGTGAAATCGGGAATCGCTTCAGGCTCATCGGCCGGCGGCGGCTCGGCGGCCGTTTGCGGCGGCTCGGTAACCGGTTCGGCGAAGCCGTGATTCTCGATCGCCTGGCTGAATTCGGAGAACGGCAGCGCGGCCGCGGCCTGGGCTGGGAGAGCGCCGGGAGTGCGCGGCGACGCGGGGCGGGCGACGGCGGCCGGGGGTAGGCTGGAGACGGGGCGGCTGGCGATCAACTCCTGGCGAAGCGCGTCGCGAACGAAATCGTGCACGAGGCTTCCGTGGCGAAAACGGACTTCGGTTTTCGACGGATGGACGTTCACATCCACTTCGTCGAAGCCGCACTCCAGAAACAGGAGCGCGAACGGATAGCAGGCCGGCGGGATCACGTTGTGGTACGCCGACGAGATGGCGTGCAGGATGAGCCGGTCGCGAATGAGGCGGCCGTTCACGAAAATGTAGATCGAATTGCGGTTCAGTTTGTGGACTTGCGGCTGGCTGATGAAGCCGATGAGCCGGAGACGGCGAACCTCCGCATCGCCCGGGGCATCTCCTGGCGCCGGGGCTTCGAGAACGGTCTCGCACGGTTCGAGTTCCACCAGGTCGCTGAGCGTGCGGCTGCCGAAGACTTGGAAGACGCGCTCACGGATGCTCTCCACCGGCGTGACGTCGAGGAGGGACTTGCCTTCATGCAGCAGCTCGAAGCTCTTGCCCGGATGGGCCAGGCTGTAGTGGGTGGCCAGCGACGCGATGTGAGCGAGTTCGGTTTGCTCGGACCGGAGGAATTTCCGGCGCGCGGGGACGTTAAAGAACAGGTCGCGGACAGTGATGGCCGTGCCGCGGGCAAGCGCCGCCTCGTCGCAGCGGAGCAGCTTTCCTCCGGCGATCTCGACGCGCGTCCCCGTGGTTTCGTCGGCGGACCGGGTTTCCAGGAGGAGGCGGGAAACGGCGGCGATGGAGGGCAGCGCTTCGCCGCGGAATCCCAGCGTGGCAATGGCAAACAGGTCGTTGACGTCGCTGAGCTTGCTGGTGGCGTGACGCTCGAAGGCGAGCATCGCGTCGTCGCGCAGCATGCCGGCGCCGTCGTCGGTGACGCGCACCAGGCGGCGGCCGCCCTTCTCTACTTCAATGCGCAGGTAGGCCGCGCCGGCGTCGAGGGAGTTTTCAAGGAGTTCCTTAACAACCGAGGCCGGCCGCTCGACCACTTCGCCGGCGGCAATTTTGTTCGCAACCGCGTCGGAGAGGATTCGGATGCGGCCCACGTCGCCTCATTGTACAACCACGCCTCTTTCCTCCAGCAGATCGCCGGTAACGCGGAGGAGGTTGGTGAGGTTGCGGCGGTACTGCGCCGCCTGGGTCACCAGTTCCGCCTGGGAGCTGGCGAGGTCGTTCTGGGCCTGGAGCAGAAAGAAGATGGTGGTGACGCCGAGATCGTACTTCTTCTGTTCGGCGTCGACGCGCTTCTGCGCGAAGTCCACGGAGACCTGGGCGAGCCGCACGCCGGCCTTGCTGCTCTCGAGGTTGTTGACGGCCGTGAGGACGTCGAGCCGGATGCCTTGTTCGATGTTGCGCGCGCGGAGCGTGTTGAGGCGTTTGCTGACGACGGCGTCGGCCATGTTGGCCGCGCCGCGCCGGTCGCGGATGGGCAGCCGCAGCGAAAGGCTGAAGCCGTAGGTGGGGAAGTTGAAGCCGAAGACTTGGCTGAGGGCATCGCCGAGTCCGCCGGGGATGACGCGGGGAACGCCCTGTTGTTCGGTGAAGGTGGTACCGCCCAAACCGGACGTGCTGTAGAAAAGGCCGAGCGCGAGGTCCGGCTTAAGCTGGTTCCGGGCGAAATCGAAGTTGAGGTCGTCGATGTCCAGACCCTGCAGCGCGGACTTGAGGTCGGGCCGCTTGAGGTAGGCCCGCTCAATCAACTGCTCCGGTTCCGGCGCGGCGGTCTCGGTCGGCGGCAGCACGGGCTCGGTCAATTCGATGGGTACGCGGCGGAAGTCGGGATCGAGGTCCGCTCCAATCTGGCGGCGCAGCGCGTCGATGGTCTGCTCGAGACGGAAGTGCGACTGGGTGACGAAGATCTCGCGGTTGGCCTTGGTTTGCTGCGGTTGGTAAATGTCGAGCGGAGAAATAGCGCCTAATTCGAGTTCCTTTTCGGCCCGCTTCAGCAAGGCGTCGGCCAGGCGGAGGGCTTCCTCGTTCACGCGCAGGTTCTCGCGGGCCTCGACCACAGCCCAGTAAGTGTTCTCGGCCACCTGGATGAGCCGAAACAATTCGGTTTCGACGTCATGCCGGCTCCGCTTCAACTGGCTCTCGGCGACCATCACGGCCAGGCGGTTATTGAAGCGCCCGAAGTTGCGCAGCAGCGGCTGCTGAACCGAGAAATCCAGGCTGGAACCGATCGAAGGGTTCACCGTGGCGAACGCGCTGTTGCTGGAGAATTTGTTGCCGCTGAAGCCGAGCGAATAGATGGTGCCGGTATCGAGGGTCTGCTGGTACGTGAAGCTCAGCGGTTGAGTGAGACGGGTGAGCGTCGGAGCGCCATCCAGTTCGCTGGCTGTAGGCGTGGTGTCGCGGGTGCTGCGAAAGGTCGCCAGCACGGCGGGGTCGAAGGCGCCGAGCGAGCGGGTAATGGCGTTGCGCGGAATTTCAAGCGCCCACTTCTGGACCTCGATGTCGGTGTTGTTCGCCAGAACCAGTTCGAGGTAGTTTTTCAGCGACAGTTCGATGTGGCCGTCGACGGCGAAGTCGGAAAGGCGCGCGGGGGCCTTCAAGAAAATTCGCGGCTGCTCGCTGCGAAAATGAGTTCGAAAATAGGCCCCTGTTCCGAACACGGGGGCGTCGAGGACGGCGGCCCCGTCCGGCATCGACTTGACGCCGGGGCCGGGAATGTACTGCTGAAATGTCGAAGGCGGCTGCTGCGCGCCGAGGGAAAGAGCGAGGAAAAGAGTACCGGGGAGAAGATATTTAAGTCGCATCACAATACAAACTACTCGTAACGTATGGCCTCGATAGGATCCAATTTGGCCGCCTGGACAGCGGGATAAATGCCGAACAGAAGCCCGATGCCGACGGACACGCCGAAGGCAACGGCGATCGAGGAGGTGGTGACCACCGTGGACCACCCCGCGGCAGCGGCGATAATCCGGGAAAGCGAAAAACCAAAGGCGATGCCGATCAATCCGCCCAGGATGGAAATCATGACCGCTTCGGTGAGGAACTGGCGGACGATGTCTTTCTGGCGGGCGCCGATGGCGCGGCGAATGCCGATTTCGCGCGTGCGCTCGAGCACGGTGGCCAGCATGATGTTCATGATGCCGATGCCGCCGACGAGGAGAGAAATACCGGCGATGCAAATCATCACGATGCTGAAGATGAACTGGGTGCGCCGCTTCTGCTCGAGCAGGCCGGCCGGAACGGTGACGGCGAAATCTCCCGCCCCCTTGTGCGTCGAAGCGAGGATGGCGTTGACGACGTTCGCCGTCTCGATCGAGTCGGTGCCCTGCGACACCTTGATATAGATGCCGTCGATTTCGTCTTTCAGATAGCTGTTAGGGTCTTCAAACCGGCGCATGACGGTGTTGAGCGGCGCGATGACCAGGTAGTTGCTGCTGGCAACCTCGAGGCCCTCCATCTGCGTGTCGGCGGTGGCCTGGGGGGCCAGGACGCCGACCACCTGAAGCCAAGCGTCGTTGACCTTGACGTACTTGCCCACGGCCGGTTCAAAGCCAAGCAGCGCCACTTTGGCCGATTCACCGAGCACGCATACGGGAGCGGATTCCCGATTGTCCTCATCGGTGAAGAAGCGTCCCTCGACGATGCGGAGATTATTGATATCGAGGAACTGCGGCTCAACGCCGATGAGCAGTGGCACCTCCTGGGAGGTTTTCGGCAGCACCTTGATCGGTTTGAAGCGCTTGCGGGGCGTCAGGGAGTCCAGGCCGGGAACGTTTTCGGAGATGGCGCGGAAATCGCGGAAGGTGAGGCCCGGCGAGACGGCGCGGCGCGCCTGCAGTTCGTTGCGGTCGACCGCTTCCCGCGCCTCGATGATGATGTTGTTGACGCCCAGCAGGTCAATATAACTCATCATCTCCTTCTGGGCGCCCGCGGTGATGGACAGCATCGCGACCACGGCGCCGACGCCGAAGATCATGCCGAGCATCGTCAGCAGGCTGCGAAGCTTGTGCGCCATGAGGCTGGAAAGCCCCATGAAAAGTTCGGGAAAATAACCGGGCAGCGCGCTCATTTAACGACTCCTTCCTCCGCCGCCGCCGAACCCGCCCATCGGATTGGGCGGCGCGCCTCCCTGCGGTTCCTCGGACTTTTTGGCGCCCGGCTTGGCATAGGGATCGGCCAATGCGACGGTTTCATCCTCGGCCAGACCCTCGGCCACCACCATGGTGTTCTCGCTGCGCTTCAACGGTTTGATAAGGCGTTCTTCGAATTTTCCCTTGATTTTCACGTATACCATGGGCTGATTGGCGCGCTCGAACACGGCCTGGACGGGGATATGAATCACGTCCGGAATTTTTTCGACGATAATCTGGACATCGGCAAGGAGTCCGGGACGCAGGAGCACGTCGAGCTGGCTTTCTTCCTCGGGGGGAAGAGGGAGCCTGGCACTGGCCAGTTGGGCATCGCTGAACTGGGAACTGCCGACCCGAGCCATGGCCGTGATCTCCGCGCCTCCCTGGGAAGCGGGGCCGCCCCCGCCCTCCGACGGGGCGGCCGCACCGCCCGGAGCCCCGCCCGCGGGCGGGCCTCCCTGGGGCAACACGCCGGCCGCGCGCAATTTGCCGAAGGTTTCGCGGCGCTCTTCAGGCGTGAGGTCCTCGATTTTCTTGCCTTTCAGTTCCTTGTCCAGCGCCTCCTGAACTTTTTTCCGCTGCTCTTCGGGAAGGCGCGAAAGCATTTGCGTAAAACCGCCGCCAGGACGCCGCTGCTGGCCGCCCGCGGCCGCCGCGCCGCCCGGCGCGCCGCCGGCCTGAGCGAAACCGCTGGGAAAGCCGCCGCCCGCTCCCGGCTGACCGCCTCCGGCCCCGCCTGCCGCAAACCCGCCGCCCGCGCCTGCCTGGCCCCCGCCGAAGCCTCCGGACCCGCCTTGGGCTCCACCGAAGCCCCCGCCGCCGGGTGACATCATCCCCGCCAGCATCGTCGGCGGCTGGGCCGCCTGCGCCGGCGAGCGCCTGCGGTTGTGCTCGGCAGTGGAGAGAATCCGCTGCACCTGGTCCGGTTTAGCGCCCAGCGTGGTAAGCAACTGGCGCATGTCGACTTGAAAAGTGACGTCGAATTTCTTGGCCGGGTCGTTGGAGTACGGATCGGCGCTGGCGGTTCCGCTGAGTCCCTTGATCCTGCCGTTGATCGGCTTCTCGGGCAGGGCATCGAGCTGAATAACGACGTTCTGTCCTTCGCGGAGATTGGCGCGGTCGAGTTCGCCGACGCGCGCCATGATTTCGAGGTCGGAAAGGTCGAGCACGTCAGCCACGGGCATGCCCGGGCGGAGTTCGTCGCCCTCGCGGATGTCGGGCATCTGCGTGCCGGCAAAGAAAAAGTTGCCGCGCTGCTGGCGGATGGCAACGAGTCCGCCCATCGGCGCCAGCACTTTCACCTGACGCAGGCGGCTTTTCTCGCGGGCCATTTCGAGTTCGGCTTTGTTCTTCTCCTCGCGCAGGACGGCGATCTCGGCCTCGGCCTGCTTGCGGCGGGACTCGATATCGCTCTTGAGCTTGTCCAGGCGCTGCTGGGCTTCCTTGAGGTTCAGCTCATTCTTTTTGGCGTCGATGGCGGAGAGCAATTCGTTGCGCTTGACCTCGAGGTCGGCCCGCCGCACGGCGTACCGCGCGCGGAGCAACTCGACTTCGTCCTGGTTGGTGCGGATGGCGAGGTCGGCCTCGGCCTTCTTGATCCGTTCGCTGACCTGGTCGAGCTCGATCTGCTTTTCTTCGAGTCGTCCGAGGACTTCGGAGTCGTCGAATTGGACGATTAGATCGCCCTCGCGGGCGAAAGCGCCGAGGGGCGCCAGGCGCGTGACCTGCACGCTTCCAAACAGATTGGGAGCGATCAGCGTGACCGAACGCACCGCCCGCAACTCGCCGCGGGAGAAGGTCCGCACGATGACGTCACCCTTGCGGACGCGCGCGGTGGGCACCTCGCGCTGGCGTTGCGGAAGCTGCTGCATGAAGCGGTAACCGCCCCAGGCGGCAGCCAGCACGCCCGCCACGATGAGGACGCGCAGGACTATTTTTCGAAACTTTTTCATACAATCCTTAACCTGTTTGACGCCAGCCGGGGGCGCGGCGTGCGCCGTCCGGCGGCGGGCTACAGTTGCTTGGCGCGTTTAGCGGCCTCGGCCGGATCCTCCAAAGCCACGATCTCGCCTTCTTTCAGGCCGTCGAGTACCACCAGGTCCACGTCGTTGCGCTTACCTACTTCGATGTTGCGGACCTGGAAATTCTGGCCCTTCTGGACGTAGACCGCCGGCTTCCCGTTGTGCATGAAGCTGGCCCGGGCCGGAATCAACAGCACGCTGGGGAGCCGCTCGATGATCACATCGGCCGTACCGCTCATGCCGGGCCGGAGCCGGTCGTCCAATTGCTGCAACGTCGCGCGGGCCGGGAAACTCTTTTCCGACGTCCCGGTCATGCGGAACTGAAGAAATGCGATGGGGCTGATCCAATCCAGATCCGCTCCGAATTCCTTATCCGGGATGGCATCGACGCGCACCCGCACGGGCTGGCCGATCTGGAGTCGTCCCCGATCCACTTCCTCGAGGTTCAGCTCGAGCCGCATCTGGGACAGATCCGGGATTTCCGCGATGCCCGCTCCGGTCCAGGCGGTGTCGCCCTCCTTGAACGGCGGCGGCTTGGAGCCCCACGAGCCGGCGCTGCGGAAATTCGGGAGAATGTTGACAATGCCGTCGATGGGCGAGCGCACCACCATGCGCGAGAGATATCCCTTGGCGCGCTCGAGATCGCGCACCGTCTTGTCCTTGCGCTGCTGCAGCCGTTCGAGGTCGGCTTCCTGCGACGTGTCATGCGCTTTGAGGGCGGTTTTGACCTGCCCGAGTTCGCCTTCCGAGATCGTCACGTTGATGCGGTTCTTGGCGCCTTCGATCTCCGAAATGACTTCGGCCTTGCTGGCCTCGAGCTTGGCGCGCTCGAGGTTATAGCCGGCCGTCATCAGGTTCATGGCGTCCTGCTCGTTGACGATCTTGTGCGAAGCGCGCGTCTGCACGATTTCGCTGTCGACGGTGCGGACGCTGGTGGCGTACTGGAGCAGGTTCTGCTCCTGCTGCGCGGCGTCGAACTCGACAACGATCTCTCCCTTGCGAACCCTTTGGCCGGATGGCATCAGGCTGACAATCTGGAGGTCGGGCACTTGCGGCGCGGAGAGAATGACGGAATTGCTGCTCTTGATTTCCCCGCGCGTCCGGACGCTATCGATGAACTCGCCGACGCGTACTCGGGTCACCGGAACCTCGACCTTGGTCTCTCCGCGGCCTCGAGACGCCAGATAAGCTCCCGCGCCGGCCACCGCGACGATGGAGGCCCAGACGATAATCTTCTTGCGGCGGGAGACCTTGCCTTGGCCGATTCTCTTCTTTGGTTTGATATCCTTTGACATTTCTTTCTACTTCGGGGACGGCCCGCTGCGCGGCGGGCGGACCCGGGCCACGGACTGGCCAGGATCGAGGCCGGTCCGCACGCCCACCTCGACGTGGTTGGCAAGCGCAATCTCGATCTCACGCCGCTGCCAGCCGGAGGGCGTTCTCAAAAAGACAAAAGGCTCTCCGTCGTCGTCCCGAAAAACCGACTCCATCGGGGCCACCACGGCGCGTTCCTCGCGGGCGACGACGATGTCGGCGCTCACCGAAAGATCGGGAATGACGCGGGGATCCATCTTCTCGAGCTTGAGCTTCACCGGCACTTCCTTGACGTACTCCTGCCGGAACTGGCGGGCCTTGGCAACCGTACCGATGGCGTAAACGCGGGCCGGGAGTTCCAGTTCCGGGAAGGCATCGAAGCGCACAGTGGCCTGCTGACCGATCCGGACCTTCTCGATGTCAACCTGGTTGACAACGGCGTCGATCATCATCGAACTGGGATCGACGATCTGCAGGAAAGGCATGCCGCCCCAGAGCTCGTCGCCTTCGCGAACCTGGGTGAACTCGCCGCCGCGAAAGACGTTCATGCGCACCACCATGCCGTCGATGGGGGCCTTGGAAACCAGCTTGTCGACGTTGGCTTCGGCCCGCCGAAGCTCGTTTTTCGCCTCGTCGACCTCGAGGGCGGCAACGCGCAACTGCGCGCGCTGGCCGACATCGAAGGGTTCCGTTTCGCTCTGGAGTTGCCTGTAAGCGGCGGCCGCCTCTTCGAGGGCGAGCTTCAGGCGCTCGGAATCGATCGCGGAGAGCACAGGGGCAGCCTTGACGTCGAACTTAGCTTTGTCGAGTTCGCCGGCGGAGGATTCGATCGATTGGCGGTGGGCTTCGCGCAGAACCGAGAGGTCGGCGCGCGCCTTCTTGAGGGCGGCATCGGCCTGGACGACCGAAGAGCGGTAATCCTCCAGCCGGAGTAGCATGAATTGGCGGTCGAACTCGGCGACAATGTCTCCCTTCTTTACGTACACGCCGGCGGGCGCAAGCGTCTCGACCGCCAGGTGGAAGTCTCCGCGGCGCCGTCCCCCGCCGCCTCCACCGCCGATGGCGCCAGGCCCCTGGGAGCCTCCCCGCAAACCGGAGGAGGTCGAGCCCAATCCGGTTGCGCCCATCGCGGTGGCGCCTGTCTGACGCGGAGCGGAGACGTTGCCGGGAGACGAGCCGCTGGATCCGCCCTGGGAGGCGGAACCACTGCCTACGCGGCTGGTGGCGGCGCGCATGGCGCTGGAACCGGCTCGCGGAGCGCCGGAAACGCCCTGGGCGCCTTCGCCCGCGCTACTCGACAGGGCGCCCGTGTCGCTCAGTCTCGACGAAGTGGACGAACGAGCAACCGACGAGGTGGAATTCACGGTAATCGTGGAATTGACCTGAACCCCGGCCATCGATTGCGCATCGCGCCCCCGTCCGCCGCGGTTGCCCTGGAGGACCGGAACCAGGAGGCTGGCGAATCGCTCCGCCTGCGTGGCGCCGGTCGCCCTGACAGTCTTTTCAATGGGGCGGGCGTCGACCACGAAGGTTGGGATCTCGGCGACGGCCGCCGCTCCCGCGCCAGGTCTGGCGCCGGCGGGCCGCGTGAGCAGGTAGATCACCGTGCCGGCGGCGACGATCAGCGGGATAATCAGCCAGGCCCAATGCCGCCCGCGGCGCCGTTCGGGCCGTGGCGCCAGTTGCGGGGTACGCGGCGGCTGCTCAGGCGGAACGCCTGGTAAGGTCGTAGTTCGTCCGTGAACTTGCATCGGCTACACTCCTCGCGCTCGGCTGCCGCAGCGCGCGCATTTGGCCTCTAAACAGTTATGACGACATTATATGCCGCAAGGTTATGCGGCCTGCGGCAAAAGCTTGGCCGCATTGGAGCCGGCACGCCGGCCTCACCCGAGAATCCGGCCGGCTCGTATCTTGGAGGACGCCTCAGGCGCTCATCGAGCCCAGGAATTCGGCGTTGGTGCGCGTCTTGCCGAGCTTGTCGAGCAGCAGCTCGATCGACTCGACGGCCGACAACGGGCTGAGAACCTTGCGCAGGACCCAGACGCGGTTGAGTTCCTGAGACGGCAGCAGGAGTTCGTCCTTGCGCGTCCCGCTCTTGTGGATGTCGATGGCGGGAAAGACCCGCTTGTCCACCAGCTTGCGGTCGAGGTGGATCTCCATGTTGCCGGTGCCTTTAAACTCTTCAAAAATCACGTCGTCCATGCGGCTGCCGGTATCGATGAGGGCGGTTGCGACGATGGTGAGCGAGCCGCCTTCCTCAATGTTGCGAGCGGCGCCGAAGAAGCGCTTGGGCCGCTGTAGTGCGTTCGAGTCGACGCCGCCGGAGAGGACCTTGCCCGAGGGGGGCACGACGGTATTGTAAGCGCGCGCCAGGCGGGTGATCGAATCCAGCAGAATGACCACGTCGCGCTTGTGTTCCACCAGCCTCTTGGCTTTCTCGATCACCATCTCGGCCACCTGGACGTGACGGGTGGCCGGCTCGTCGAACGTGGAGCTGATGACCTCGCCGCGCACCGAGCGCTGCATGTCAGTCACCTCTTCGGGGCGCTCGTCGATGAGCAGGACGATGAGTGTGATTTCCGGGTGATTGGTGGTGACGGAGTTGGCGATGCTCTGCAGCAGCATCGTTTTGCCGGTCCGGGGAGGGGCCACAATCAGCCCGCGCTGGCCTTTGCCAAGCGGCGTGAGCATGTCCATGACGCGGCCGCTGAAGTTGTCCTTCAGGGTCTCAAGCCGCACGCGCTCATTGGGATACAGCGGCGTGAGGTTATCGAAAAAGATCTTGTTGCGGGCTTCCTCGGGCGGTTCGAAGTTGATCGCGTCCACCTTGATGAGGGCGAAGTACCGTTCGCCTTCCTTGGGCGGACGGATCTGTCCGGAGATGGTATCGCCGGTGCGAAGGTCGAAGCGCCGGATCTGGGACGGGGAGACGTAGACGTCGTCGGGCCCGGGGAGGTAGTTGTATTCCGGGGCGCGCAGGAAGCCGAAGCCGTCCGGCAGGCATTCCAGGACGCCCTCGGCGAAGATGAGGCCGCTCTTTTCCGCCTGCGCCTGGAGGATCTTGAAGATCAGCTCCTGCTTTCGCAAGCCGGCGGCGCCGGCGACGTTGAGTTCCTTGGCGATCTGGTTGAGCTTTTGAATGCTCATCTCCTTCAGCTCGACCAGATCGAGGGTGTCGTTCTTGTTCATGCCCTTGCCGCCGTGCTTCTTCCGCGCCTGCCTGCCGCCGACCTGGGGCGCGGCTTGTTCGCGGGGGGCTTCGGCGCGGGGCTCGGGCTTAGGGGGCTCCACTTTGGCTTCCGCCGTCTCCGGGGCGGGGGGCAGGGCTTGTTCGGGAGCCTCGGGCGGGGTCTGTTCCGCGGTGGCGGGGGTAGCGTCGTCGACGCTGGGGTCTAGGTGTTGCGTATCGCTTGCCAAATCTCACTCACTCCTTGGCCGGTCAGGGCCGAGAAAGGTACCGGCTCGCCTTCCTGCATCTGTTCGCGGATGGCGGAAAGTCCGCGGCGCCGTTCCTCTCCAGTTCTCAACTTGTCGAATTTTGTGGCGATCACGAGGTATCGCCGGCGGTGGAACTCGAGCCAGCGCTTGAGTTCCAGGTCTTTTTCCATCCAGCCTCGGCGGGCATCCAGCAGCAGAAGACAGAGCCGCAGCGTGGCGCGCTTTTTCAGGTACGCGTCGATGAGGCTCTTCCAGCGCCGCTTGTCGTCCACCGGTCCGGCGGCGTAGCCGTAGCCCGGAAGGTCCACCAGGCGCAAGCCATCGCCGGCTTCGTAGAAGTTGATCATCCGGGTGCAGCCCGGCGAGGCGCTGGTTCGCGCCAGGGTTCGGGCGTCGAGCAGCGAATTCAGCAGCGACGATTTCCCTACATTGCTCCTTCCCAGGAAGGCGTACTCGGGACCGTGTTCGCCCGGGAATTGCTCCGGGCGCGCGGCGCTGATTAGGAATTGTGCTCGCATGCTTCATTCGGGCCTGCGGGTCACTCCCGAACTCCGCTGTTGAATTAATGGCGGACTTCTTCGTCGGCCGGCATGGTCACGGCGAGATCCACCGCGGAACCGGCCGGCAGCGGAAGCGCGTTGATTTCCTTCTCCAGAGCGACTTTGAGGACCTCGTCCATCGAGTCCACGAGGTGAAGCTTCATGTCGTTACGGACCGTCTCGGGAATATCGGGGAGGTCCTTCTCGTTGTCGCGGGGCAGAATCACCTCGTTGATCCCCACCCGGTGCGCGGCCAGCAGCTTTTCCTTGAGGCCGCCGATCGGCAGCACTTTGCCGCGGAGGGTGATTTCGCCGGTCATGGCGACCTCGGCGCGGGCGGGAATCTGCGTCAGGGCGCTGCAGATGGCAGTCGCGATCGTGATGCCCGCGGAAGGGCCGTCCTTCGGGATGGCGCCTTCCGGCACGTGAATGTGGATATCGAGCTGCCGGTAGAAGTCCCGGGCCAGGCCCAGCGTCTGGGCGCGCGATCGGACGTAACTCATTGCGGCCTGGGCGGACTCCTGCATGACATCGCCCAGCTTGCCGGTGGTCATCATCTTGCCGCGGCCTTCCATGACCGTGGCTTCCGTCGTCAGAATCTGGCCGCCCACCTCGGTCCAAGCCAGGCCGATGGCAGCGCCGATCTCGTTATGCTTCTCGGATTTGAAGTCGCGAAACTTCTGCGGCCCGAGGAACTCGGGAACGTTGGCGCCGGAGACGGCGACTTTGGGGAGTTTCTTTCTCGCCTTCTCGCTCCTGGCGTTGACGACCTTGCGGGCCACTTTCCGGCAGATATTGCCGATTTCGCGCTCGAGGTTCCGCACGCCCGCCTCGCGGGTGTAGAACTGGATCAGGCTCTGGATGCCCCCATCAGCGAAATCCAACTGGTCGCGGTCCAGCCCGGTCTGGTCCATCTGTTTCCTGACGAGAAAGCGCTTGGCGATCTCGAGCTTTTCCAGTTCCGTATAGCCGGACAGACGGATGACTTCCATGCGGTCCTGAAGGGCCGGCGGGACGGTGTGGAGCACGTTGGCGGTGGCGATGAAGAACACCTGGCTCAAGTCGTACTCGACGTCGAGGTAGTGATCCATGAACATGAAGTTCTGTTCCGGATCGAGCACTTCGAGCAGCGCCGCCGAGGGGTCTCCGCGGAAATCCATCGACATTTTGTCGATCTCGTCGAGCATGAAGACCGGATTCCGGGTTCCGGCTTTTCGCATCATCTGGAGTATCTGCCCGGGCAGCGCGCCGATGTAGGTGCGGCGGTGCCCGCGGATCTCCGCTTCGTCGCGCACGCCGCCGAGGGACAGGCGCACGAACTTACGGCCGGTGGACTTGGCAATGGACATTCCGAGCGACGTCTTCCCCACGCCGGGAGGTCCGACAAAGCAGAGGATGGAGCCTCTCGGGTTCTTGACCAGACGGCGAACCGCGAGGAACTCGAGGATTCGTTCCTTGATCTTCTCCAGCCCGTAGTGGTCCGACTCGAGGACTTTCTCGGCGTGAACGAGATCGCGGATCTCACGCGTCTTGCGTTTCCAGGGCACCGCGAGAAGCCAGTCGAGGTAATTGCGCGAGACAGTGGATTCGGCCGACATGGGCGGCATGTTTTCCAGCCGCTTCAGCTCCTGCATGGCCTTTTCCTTGGCGTCCTTGGTCATGCCGGCGTTTTCGATTTTCTTGCGCAGCTCGTCGAATTCGCTCTTTTCGCCGCGGCCCAGCTCCTTCTGGATCGCCTTGATCTTCTCGTTGAGGTAGTACTCTTTTTGCGCCTTCTCCATCTGGCGCTTGACGCGGCCCTGAATCGTGCGGTCGACGTTGAGCTTCTCGATCTCGATGTCGAGCATGTCGGCGACGCGGGTGAGGCGGTCGATCGGGTCGAAGATTTCGAGCAGTTCCTGTTTTTCGTCGATGGTGAGCTGCAGGTTCGCGCCGACGGTATCGGCCAGTTTGCCGGGATCGTCTACGCGGACAGCGGCGATCATCGTCTCGTAGTTGAGGTTCTGGCTGAGTTTGACGTATTGCTCAAACAGTCCGGTGACGCGGCTGATCAACGATTCCAGTTGGGGCCCGGCTTCGACTTTGAAGCCATAGGTTCGCAGGATGGCCCGGAAGAAACCCTCTTCCTCGCTGACGGAAACGATCTTGCCGCGCTCGACGCCCTCGACGAGCACCTTGATGTTGCCGTCGGGCAGTTTCAGGCTTTGCACGATGTTGGCAATCGTCCCCACCGAGTAGATCTCGTCGGGCCGGGGCTCGTCGACGGAAGCGTCGTGCTGCGTCGCGAGAAAGATCTTCTTGTCGGCGAGCAAAGCCTGTTCGAGGGCGCGGACGCTCGATTCGCGTCCGACGACGAACGGGGTCATCATGTGCGGGAAGATGACCACGTCGCGGATCGGCATCATCGGCAACCGCTTGGTTTCGGATTTTTCTTTTGAGGTGAGCATTGGCCTCGTCGATCGCAGTGAAGTCGCGGTCAGCGCCAGCGGTCAGCCTCTGGCAGGCGAGCGAAGGGCTGAGGGCTGACAGTTTAAGTTGTTTCTTAACCAGCCTTTTCGAGGAGCGTCAAGTTGATGTTGCGGGCCAGGACCATCTCCTTGGTCACCATGAACTCGCGAATCTTCTTGTACGAAGGGAGATAGTACATCAAGTCCAGCATCAGGTCCTCGAGGATGGTGCGCAAGCCCCTCGCGCCAACTTTGCGTTCCATTGCCAAAGCCGCAATGGCCTCAAGGGCATCGTCCGTAAACTTCAGTCTAACACTTTCGAACTCGAACAATTTCTGGTACTGACGGATAATCGCGTTCTTGGGCTTGGTGAGGATCTGCACCAGCGCATCCTTGCTCAGGTCCTCGAGCACGCCGACGACCGGCAGACGGCCGATAAATTCCGGGATGAAGCCGGCGCGGATCAAGTCGACCGGCTGGATCTTCTCCAGCAGGTTCAGGTCCCGGCCCCCGCTGGTGGTGGGCCGGCGGGGCTCGGCGGAAGCCTCGTTGCCGGTGAAACCCATCGACGAGTGTCCGACGCGGCGGCCGACGATCTTCTCGAGGCCGACGAACGCGCCGCCGCAAACGAACAGAATGTTCGAGGTGTCCACGGGCGTGAACTCCTGGTGCGGATGCTTACGGCCGCCTTGCGGGGGGACGTTGGCCACCGTGCCTTCAAGGATCTTCAGAAGCGCCTGCTGAACGCCTTCGCCGGAGACGTCCCGCGTAATCGAGGGATTCTCGTCCTTGCGCCCGATCTTGTCGATTTCATCGATATAAATAATGCCTTGCTGGCAGCGCTGTACGTCCCAATCGGCGTTCTGGAGGAGACGGAGGATGATGTTCTCCACGTCTTCGCCCACATAGCCGGCCTCGGTGAGCGTAGTGGCATCCACGATGGCGAAGGGCACATCCAGAAATCGGGCCAGCGTCTGCGCGAGCAGCGTCTTGCCGGTGCCTGTCGGGCCGATCAGCAGGATATTGCTCTTGGCCAACTCGACGTCGTTGGCGCGCTGCTTGTTCATGTGGATGCGCTTGTAGTGGTTGTAAACCGCGACGGCGAGCTTCTTTTTGACGGAATCCTGCCCGATGACGTACTGGTCGAGATAATCCTTTATTTCGAGTGGCTTGGGGAGCTTGGCCGGGGCGCCGTGATGGTGCTCGGTGCGGTCGTCCTCGAGAATCGAGTTGCAGACCGCGATGCACTCATCGCAGATGTACGCCCGAGGGTAATCGCCCGGGGACGAGATCAACTTTCCAACAACGTCCTGGCTCTTATGACAAAAGGAACACCGCAGCGTCTCGTCCGGTCCTGATCTTCTCAAGCACTCCCCCCGGGGCAGCTTTGATAGCTAAGGATGTTGGGCGATCCCATAAATTATTATCGCCTGAACCGGGGGCATCAGGCAATCCTCTAGGTTCGCAAAGTCTCGCCACCCTTAACGGACATTTCGCGGAGAGGTTGGGATCAGTATAATGGCCCGCATGCTACGAAGGCATCTGTTCACCAAATTCATGGCCGGCGCGGCGCTGGCGCAGCTTTCGCGGGCCCAGGCGCAGCAGCCGGCTGGAGAAGTGTTTCTCGAAAGGCGAGCCTCCGGCGCGCCCCACAAAGGCAAAGTGCTGCTGGCCTTGCAGGCGCACTCGGACGACGTCCCGCTGTCGTCCGCGGGCACGGTCGCCAAGCTCATCGAGGAAGGCTACACCGGCTATCTCGTCCGCGCGACCAACGACGACATGGGCGACGCGCCGGGCCTGGGAACGCCTGGAACCATCGGCGAAAACGTGCTGGGCAACGAGCGCGACAACGCCGCCCTGGTTCCGATACTGGGACTGAAGGGCCACTTCGATCTGAACTACAACAACCACTACATGGGGGGCATCGCTTTCAACGAGCTGCTGTGCCGGCTGATCTTTCTGATCCGGCTGGTGAAAGCCGATACCGTCGTGTGTTGGGATCCATGGGCCCACGACGAGGAGAATCCGGATCATTACACGCTGGCGCGGGCAACGGAGGCGGCCTGTTGGATCGCGGGCCGGCGGCACGATTACCCTGAGCAGTTGGCAGCCGGGCTTCAGGTGCACGAGGTGCAGGAGAAATACTACTTCGCGCGGCGCCCGGAAATCACCCGCGTGGTCGATATCAGCAGCACGATCGACAAGAAAGTGGAAGCCAACCGGGCCAACGTGGCCAAGGGGCCCGCGGGCACGAACGGGTCGCGGCTGAAGGCGGATCTGGCCAAGCGCAACCTGCGGCTGCCGCTGCTCGGCAACGACGACGCCACCGCCGACCGCAACTATATCAAGGAATTCGTGCTGGCGAGGAACCGCGAACTCGGCAAGAAGTACGGCGTGGAGTACGCCGAAGCGTTCCACTACATCGGCCCGGGCCAGGGGCGCGAGTCGCGGCTGGAGGACTACATCAAGAAGAATGCGGTGCCGCTGAGGTAGCCAGCAGGCGCTCGACGTCTTCCAGAGCTACGCGCAGCTCGGCAAGGAGAAGGGGCGGGGCCGTGGTCAAAGCCGCGACCACTTCGCGGTAATACCACAGGGTTCCGTCCCGCCCGCCGGTGAAACGGGTCCACAGGTCTTCGCCCAGCGTCCGGAAATCCCGTGCGATGGCGCGCAGGTTGTGAAGCTTGTCCGACGCCGAGACAAGCTGCACGGAAGGGTCGGCGGACGCCACGCGCCGGATGTAAGCGACCTTGCGCTCTTTCCAGGGCGGCTTGGGATGGCCCTCGGCGTCGGAACAGGCGTCCACGATGCCGAGCACGCGGGGGCCGAATCGCGTCCGGATCTCCCCGCGAAGCGCCGGTCCGTGGTCCTCCACCGAGTCGTGCAGCAGGGCGGCGATAGCCACTTCTTCGTCGGCGCCGTACTCGAGGGCGATCGCCGCCACCGCCAGCAGGTGCGAGATGTAGGGGGTCTCGCCACCCTTGCGGACCTGACGGGAGTGAACGCGGAATGAAAACGTGAGTGCTTCTTCGAACAGCCCGGAAAGCGGCATGGCGGGACCTCCGGAAGCGATGGCCCGGCCGAGGAGAATGGCCGGGGAATTGCTCCCCTCACTTCAGTAGCCAATTTCAGGGATTGCCGGGGCCGCCCGGGAGAGACGCGTCGTCCACCCGGCGCGGGATCCGGCCGCAGGAAGGCAGTTGTGAAGTTGCACCTCTCAACAAGCATCGCCGGCGGGCGGAGCCTCGGCCGGCCGCAGCGCGTTCGCGTCGTCTGCTACGCAGCCGTGTTTCTAGCGTTTACCGCTGGAGCGGCGCCGGGTGGCGCGACGGAGGAGGACGCGTTACGGCTCAGCCGGTCCATCCGGGAACGCCACATGCCTTTTGGCACGATCCTGGACCCGATCTACGACGGCTCCGGCGCCCTGATAGGCTACACGCGGTGCGGCGATTCGGCAATCTGGACGGGGCATTACCTCGCGGCTGAGTCATTTCGCTACAGTGTGACGCGCTGGGAGGACGCTCTGGACAACGTCCGGGCGGCGCTGGCAGGCATCAAGTCGCTGGTGGATGTCACCGGCGGCGACCGCCTGGCCCGCTGCCTCGTCCCTGCCGGGTCCCCGTTTGCGGCGGGGATTCTCTCGGAGGAGGCGCCGCACCGCCACTATGCGGGAACGCTCAACGGGGCGCCATACGAATGGGTCGGCAACACGTCGCGCGATCAGTACTCGGGCGTGTTCTTCGGGCTAGGCGTGGCCTACGACTTTGTGGACGATCCGGGCGTGCGCGCCACCGTGCACGACCTGGTTGCGCGGCTGCTAGGAAGATTGTTAAACGACAACTGGGCGGTGGTGATGCCCGACGGCTCCTGGAGCACCGTCTTTTGGGGCCGCTCGGACCAGCAGCTCAGTTTCATGCAGGTGGGCCGCCGCGTGGCGCCGGAGCGTTTCGAGGCCCTGTTTGGGGTGTACCGGTTCTGGTATGCCTCGTCGGTGGTGAACCCGATCGCCTATGAATCGCTGGACCCGCACAACTCGTACTTCAAGTTCAACCTGGCCGCGATTAACCTGTTCAACCTGATCCGCCTGGAACGCAACTCGTACTACAACTGGTGGTACCAGAGGGCATATCGCGCTTGGCGCAACGCGACAGGCAGCCACCTGAACGCGCACTTCAACATGATCGACCGGGCGCTCGGCGAGCCCAACGGGGGGCGGGATCTGGAAACGCGAATTCTGCTCGAACAGTGGCTGTACCGGCCCGCTCGCGACGAGTGGGTCGACCTGCGCGGCCGCTACGCCGCCTGCCTCCAGGAGGACCGGTCCTGCACGCCCATTCCGGCGCATGAGCGCGTGAATACCGATTTCCTGTGGCAGCGCAGCCCGTTCCTTCTGTACGGCGGCGGTTCAGGAAGGATCGAATCGCCGGGAATCGACTACATTCTGCCTTACTGGATGGCCCGATACTACGGCGTGCTGTGAAGCGGCTTTGGACAGAGGCCGCGTTGCTGTGCCTCGTGGCGATGCTTGCCAGGTGGCCGGGCGAAGCGCAGATCTGCCGGCTTTCGGTAGCGGGCCTGAACCGTGACAGGCGCGTCATGGGCCCGGTGTCGGCGGAGTGTCCTCACCCGCTCCACTCAGCGCCGTTCGGCAACTGGGGCGTAACGTCGAATTTCGGCCAGAAGCTGAACGGCCACCAGTTCCAGGGCTGGTGTCACAACATGCGCGTCTGCGATAACGCCGGACAGTGCATGAATAACTGCCGGGACGGCTGGTATGAATGGAACAGTTGCACAACTCACGCGCTCTATCAGCCTCCGAACTGTTCCCTTTATAACGCCGCCGAATGCACGGAGCAGGTTTCCCCTTTGGGGATTAACGTCTTGGGTACGCAGGCGGTCGATGTGCCGGTCACCTGCCCCAGCGATACGAACCGCGACGGCGCGCTCGACAGCGGCGGCTGCGCGGATCTGACCTCCTACAGCCGCAGCAACAATTTCATGTCGCTGTACGAACTGGATCCGGCGACCGCCGACGAACTGGTCCAGACGATCTATTATTCGGATCTCGTAGTTCCACTGCGCTGCGACGTGTTCGATTGTCCGTTGTCCGGCAGCGAGTGGGCAAGGCCGATCGCCTACGACAGCCCGCCCTCGCCCGCCAAGGTATTCGCCGAGATGGCGATGGTGGTCAATTTTGGCTCGTTCCTCGATCCTCGCCAAGCCTGCCGCCCGGCGGCTACGACGCTCGCGGCGGTTTCCGCGGCCAGTTACCAGGCTGGCCTGCCGGTGGCGCCCGGCTCGATTGTCAGCCTGTTCGACGTCGGGTTCGCCGAAAAGACCGAGGCGGCCTCCAACGTGCCGCTCCCGCTGCGGCTTGCCGGCGTACAGGTGTACGTGATCGACAGCCGGGGCCGGCGAACGCCCGCGCCGCTGCTGTTCGTGTCTCCGAGGCAGATCAACTGCATCGTTCCCGCGGAGACCGCCGCCGGCGGGGCGACCTTTTCCGTCGAAGATGCAACCGGCGTCCGATCCACCGGCGTGGCGCAGATTGAGGCGGTGGCCCCCTCGCTGTTCACCGCGAACAACGACGGTCGGGGCGCTCCGGCCGCGGTCGCGGTGCGGGTGACCGCCGGAGGCCATCAGACGCCGCTCGACGTCTTCCGGTGCGGCGACGCTCCCGGAACCTGCGAGCCGGCGCCCATTTCGTCGGGCGCCCCGTCCGACCAGGTGATCGTGAGCCTGTTCGGAACCGGCATCCGAGGGCGCTCAGCGCTTGAAAACGTGCAGGCCACGATCGGGGACGAGTCTGCGGATGTGCTGTACGCCGGGCCGCAGCCGCAGTTCGAAGGACTCGACCAGGTGAACGTCCGCATTCCGGAGAGCCTGGCGGGGGCGGGGCGCGTGGAGGTACGGCTGCTGGTGGACACCAGGCCTTCCAACGCGGTGACGATCGATATCCGGTAGCCGTCCGATCCCCGTCGATTTCCCACTTACGAATCCGCAATTCGGTTTAGAATACGTTTAAGCGCGCCATGCCGGTGATGGAATTGCATCGCTCGCCCTATAGCGGGTCATGGTATCCGGGCGAGCGCGCCGCGCTCGAAGACCTGCTGGAGGAGCTTTTCGAAAGGTCCGCCGGGCGGACCGGCGCCCACCCGCTGGAGGGAGGGGCGGCATTCGTCGTTCCCCATGCGGGACTGGTCTACTCGGGAGTGGTGGCCGCCGCCGCTTACCGGCACATATCGAGGAGCCGGCCGCCCCAAGTGATCGTGCTCGGGTTCGCGCACCGCGGCGCCCCGGCCGGACTGTGGCTGCCCGAAGTCGAGGCGTACCGCACGCCGCTGGGCGATTTGCCGGTGGATCGGGAACTCGCGCGGGAATTGCTTCAGACGTCCGGCTTTCGCGCCATGCGGGAAGAGGCGCTGTGCGACCACTCGGTGGAGATTCAGTTTCCGCTGCTGCAAAAGGCGGTTCCGGACGCGCGCGTCCTGCCAATATACGTATCCTCGGTTTCCACGGCGGAGCGCCACGCCGCAGCCGCCGAGTTGGCCGGTCGTCTCGGGCCCGGAACGGTGATCGTAGCCAGTTCCGACTTCACGCACTACGGGAGCAGCTTCGGCTACAAGCCGTTTCCGTGCGACGCCGCCATCGCGGCCAGGCTGGAGGCCCTGGACGGCGGTTTCATCGAGGCGGCCGGGAGCCTGGACCCGGACCTGTTTCTCGACAGCCTGGATGCGGAGGCGGCGACGGTTTGCGGCCGTGATCCTGTATCCTTTCTGCTCCAGGTCCTGAAGGCGTCAAGCGGGGGCGAGGACCTGTTCCAGCAAACGCTGGACTACCAGACCTCGGGCGAAATTACCGGCGATTATCGCCATTCTGTCAGTTACGCCGCGCTGGGATACTTTCCCTGGCGTTCATTCCACCTTGGCGAGGAGGATAAGCGTCGCCTGCTCGCCAGCGCCTATGAGACGCTGCACCACTATCAGCGCACCGGCAAGGCCGCTCCGGTCCCGCTCTCGGCGCCCACGCCTGCCCTGCAACGGCCGGCCGCGGCCTTCGTCACGCTGCGCCAACATGGGCGGTTGCGAGGTTGCGTCGGGCGCTGCCGGGCGGTGGAACCGCTAGCCAGTGTGGTCCCGGAGATGACGATCGCCGCCGCGGTGGAGGACTCTCGCTTCGACCCCCTGAAACCTTCGGATCGAGACATCGAAATTGAGATCTCCGTCCTGTCGCCGATGAAGCGCCTCGCCGATCCCGCCGGCTTCCAGGTGGGCCGCGACGGGGGCCATCTGAGTGCGGGAGGACACTCGGGCCTGCTTCTCCCTCACGTAGCCGAAGGCCGCCGCTGGACGCGCCAGGACTTCCTGGGCGCCCTGGCGAAGAAAGCCGGCCTGAGCCCCAACGTCTACAGCGAATCTGGCGCGAAGCTGTCGATCTTCCGCGCTCAGGTGATTCGCTGAGGTCCTTTTCAGCCGTGCTCGATTATACTGTGGGGTGCTGATTCTCACCGGTCCTCCGGGTTCCGGCAAGACGCATACCGTGCTCGAACGCCTGCGCCGAGATCTTGCGGGCGGCGCGGGCCGCGTGCGTCTGATCGTCCCGACGGCCACGATGGCGGAGCATCTGAGGAATCAGCTTGCGCGCGAGGGCTTGCTTTTGCGCGCCGGGTCCATCCAGACATTCTCGAAGTTCGTCGATTCACTCGCCGGCGCGCCGCCGGAGGCCTCGAAGCCGGTCTTTCAATCGCTGGTTCGGGCGGCGCTCGAGGCCCCTGAGGCAGCCGCGTTCGAGCGGGTACGCGAGTTCCCCGGATTTCAGGCGGCGCTGGCGGCGCTGATCGACGAACTGGAATCGGCAGGGTGGACGCCGCCGTCCGATGAGCCGTCGCGGTCCGCCTCGGAGGAGGCCATCGCCGGCGTGTTCACCCGGGTCCGCCTGGCTGTCCAGGAGCGAGGACTTTCTACTCGCGCCGGCCGTCTGCGGACGGCATCCGCTCGGGTTCGCGGCCGGCAGATGGCAGGCGTCGACGCAGCGCTGTTCGACGGCTTTTACGTCTTCGCGCCCGTGGAACTGGAGCTGATCGCGGCGCTCGCCGAGTCGGGAATCGAGGTGGTGTTGACGCTGCCCGATTGGGAAGGCGCCAATCTTCCGAAGCGAACCCTCGCCGCGAGCGGTTTCAAGGAGCGGCGGCTCGAGCAACGCCGGCCCGCGCCGCGCGTCGCGCTGGTGGCCGCCGCCAACATGGAACAGGAGGCGCGGGAGATCGCGCGGCGCATCCTGGCCGAGACCGCCGCAGGCCGGCCATTTCGCGAGATCGGCGTCATCGTCCGCGGCTACGATCCATACGTTCCGGCGTTGCGGACCGCTTTCGAACGCTTCGGGATTCCCGCGCGCTACTACTTTCCGCAGCAGCTGTCCGCGCATCCGGCGGTCGCCGGGATCGCGCGCCTGGTGGACGCGCTCCTGAACGGGTGGGATCACGAGCGGGCTCTCGCCGCGGCCCGGATGTTGCCGGCTTCCGAGGAGCTTGACCGCTTCGAGTTCGCGGTACTCGAAGAGCTTCCGGCGCAGGGGCAGGAGTCTCTCGTTGCGCTCGCGGGACGGCGGCTGGGGGAACTGCTGGAGGCCGCGGCGGAACTGGCAGGCGGAGCGGCCCGGCCGGCGCAACGGTGGTGCGCGCGGCTAGCCGCCCTGGCGGGGCTGTTCCCATCTCCGCCGGTTCGCGACGGCGCCGGGCACGAGCAGGCGTTCCTCTGGCGCTCCCACGCCGCGGCCGTTGAAGCCTTCATCAGACTACTGGGCGAAACGGCAGAGGCGTTCGGCAACGAGAGCGAAGCGCCTCTGGATGCGTTTTGGGCCGAGGTGAAAGCTAACCTCGGCAATGCGCCGTTCTGGCCGCGCGACCATCGCCGCAACGTAGTGGCCGTGATGGACGCCTACGAAGCGCGCCAGTGGGAACTGCCGGTGGCGTTCCTGTGCGGGCTGATCGAGAGACAGTTCCCCCGCCATCATTTCGAAGATCCGCTCCTGGGCGACGAGGCGCGGCTTCGCCTCCGCGCCCGCGGCGTTCACCTGCGCACCTCATCCGACGCCAACGCCGAGGAACGGTTCCTGTTCCAACTCGCTACCACCAGGGCGACCGAGTCGCTGACGCTGAGTTATCCGAAATACAACGCGAAGGGCGACGACAACCTGCCGTCGTTCCTGTTGCAGCACTACCTTCAATCTGTGTTGGCGTCCGTCGAAGGCGTGGTTGACGTGCGTCCGGCGCCGGCGCGGCCGCGAGTCCGCCGTTCGACCCCGGCGGTACAGGACGCTCGCCTGCTGGAGTGGCTGGCCGCGAAACACGCCACGTTGTCGGCTTCCTCGATCCAGCGTTTTCTCGCGTGCCCGTTCGCGTTCTTCGCCGAGCGGTCGCTCCGGCTGACGGGCCGGCCCACCCCGCCGCGCGAACGCCTGGACCCGCCGCTGCAGGGGCAGATTGCCCACGACGTCATCGCCGCGTGCCTCAACATGCCGCTGATGCTCGATCAGACCTTCGAGGAGATCTTTCGCGAGTCCACCCGGGAAGCGCGCGTACCCGAGGGCCATCGGACGGAGGCCGTCCGGCTGGAGATGCTCGGCAGTCTCCGGGAATTTCTACGGCGGCCGTTGACGACCGGCGCGAGGGAGACGCTGAGCGAGAGCGACTTCAAGCTTCCGCTCCAGGATGGCATCTCCGTGCAGGGCCGCATCGATCGTATCGATGTGCTGCCAGGCCGGAAGGCGCTGGTGATCGACTACAAGTACGCCCCCGGCTACCGGATCAAGAGCTACATCGACAGCAACGAGCAGGAGCAGAGCGTGCAGGCCGGCCTTTACCTGCTGGCCGCGCGCGCCGCGTTTCGCGTCGAACCCGTCGGGATGCTCTTCTGCGCGATGCGCCGGGGCGTCGCGTGGGACGGCTGGGTGGCGGATTGGCCGAGGGACGAAACGATCGGGACCCGTTGCGATCCGGCGTACCTGCGTGGAATGGCCGACAAGGCAGTAGCCGCGGCGATGGCGGTTGCCGGTGCGCTCCGGCAGGGACGTATCGCCCCCGCGCCGTCGGACGGTTCCATCTGCGAACGTTGCGATCACCGCGACATCTGCCGCGTGGAAACGCAGGAACTGGTGACCGTGGCCGGAGGGCGCAGCCAATGAGCCTTTCCGCGGATCAGCGAAACGCCGCAGAGCGGACGGGACAGGACGTCTGCGTGGTGGCGGGTCCCGGCTCCGGCAAGACCCGCGTCCTGATCGCGCGGTTTTCGTGGCTGATCCGCGACCGGGGCGTGCCGCCGGACCGCATCCTCGCCATCACGTTCACGGAGAAGGCGTCCACCCAGATCAAAATGCGGCTGGCGGCGGCTCTCGAAACGGCGCCCACGCTGCGGCAGCAGATCGAGCGCGCGTACGTGTCGACGATCCACGGCTTTTGCGCGCGGCTGCTGAAGGAAAACGCGATCGCCGCCGGCGTGGACATCGATTTCGCCGTTCTGGACGAGCCGCAGAGCCAGTCGTTGCTGGACGACGCGGCCGACGAGGCGCTGGACGGCATTCTCGCCGCCGATCGCGCCGGCATGCTGAAGCTTCTGACGTCGCTGTACGTTTCGAGTTCGTCCGCGGGCCGGAATCTGGACCTGGCCGGCGCCCTGATTCGCGCGTACGAAGCGATTCGTGTCGCGGGTGTGGGAATCGATTCGCTGCGGCAACCGCCTGACTCGGTTTCCGGCGCGGCGTTCTCGCGCCTGACGTCCGCCGTCGAAGACGTGGCCGGGATGACGGGCGAATGGTCCACCGCCAAGCGGAAGGAAAAGCGCGATTTGCTGCTTCAATGGCTGTCGGACTACCGGAGGCTTCCCGACGCCCACGCCGTCGCCGAACATTTTGAGGCGCTGTCGCAATTTCCGGCTAAGTTGGGCCATCTGGCGCCGCGCGCAAAGGAGGCGCTGACGGAGATTCGAGACGAACTGCTGCCGGCGGTGCGGGCGCGGCTTGCCGAGGAGTGGTTCCGGCCGTCGAAGGCGCTCCTGCTCGACGCGTTGAAGCGCCTCGACGCAGCGTACCGTGCCAGGAAACGGGCCATCGCGAGCCTGGATTTCTCCGACCTCGAGGAGCAGGCGCTGGAGTTGCTGCGCGGCGACCCGGCCGTGCAAAAGAGGGTGCGCGAGCAGTTCGACTACATCCTGATGGATGAGCTTCAGGACACCAATCGCCTGCAATGGCGGATCCTCGACCTCATCCGCAGGCCCGGGCGCTTCTTCGGCGTGGGCGACATCAACCAGTCCATTTACGGTTTTCGCCATGCCGACCCGGAGGTATTTCGCGAGTACCGCGACGGGCTGGAGAGCCAAGGCGACGTGGTGGACCGGCTCAGGGAAAACCATCGCAGCCGGGCCGGGATCCTTCAGGCGGTGGGCGCGCTGTTCGCCGGCGTTCCGGGCATCGAACAACATCGTCTGGAGGCAAAAGCGAAGTTCGAGCCGAAGCCGGAGCCGCCGGTCGAAGCGATCGTCGCGGCGGGCTCGGACTCCGCGGAAGCCGACCATCGCGAGGCCCTCTGGGTGGCGCGCCGGATTCGGGAACTGGCGGAGAGCATGCGCCTGCCGTTCTCCTCCTTCGCGGTGCTGGCGCGGAAATTCAGCGTGCTGGACCGCATGGAGCGTGCGCTGCGGCAATTCCGCATTCCCGCGCTGGTGATCGGCGGGCGCACGCTGATGGAGAGCCGCGAGGTGCGCGATGCGCTTCAGTTTCTCCGCGCGTTGGCCAATACCAGGGACGAGGTTAGCCTGGCCGGCGTTCTGCGGTCGCCGCTGGTGGGCATCCGGGACGAGACGCTGCTGAGCCTGAAGCAGAACGGTTGGTTGTGGCCGTCGATCGTGGCCCTGGGACCGAAGACCGCGACGCTGGACCCGGCCGACGTGGAGCGCCTGTTGTGGCTGCGCGATCTGATTACGGATCTCCGCGCGCGCCGCGACGTCGCTCCCGACCGCCTCGCCGCCCGCGTTATCGATGAATCCGATTACGAAGGCGGCCTGGACGCGCAGGCGCGGCGCAATCTCGACCGGTTCCTCACCCTGCTTCGCGATTTGCACGTACGCGACGGGCGCCCGCTGGCCGAACTGTTGGACGAACTCGAGCGCCTGAGAACCGCGGAGTATCTCGCCGAGGCCCCGCCCGCCGAGGCGGCAAACGCCGTCCGGTTAATGACCATCCACGCGGCCAAAGGTCTGGAGTTTCCCGTTGTCTTTGTGGCTGGACTCCATCAAAGGGCGCAGGAGGACAGGGATCCCGTCGCTTACTCGCCCCGAACCGGCCTTGGGGTGCGCTGGCGCGATCCAGCGACGCAGGAAGCGGCAGAAGACCCTGCCTACCTCGCGCTCCGGCGCTACGCCGATCGGCGGAACAGCGACGAAGAGATGCGGCTCCTTTATGTGGCGGCGACCCGGGCGAAGGAACACCTCGTGCTCTCGTACGCGCGCGCGCTCAGAGCCCACGGCTCGTCATGGTCGAAGCTGGCAGGCGGGCGGCTGGCGATTCCTGACGGCGAGTTCACTGACGACGATTCCGAACGCTTGGTGGACGGAGCGCCGGTGCGCGTTATCCTGTCGAATCAAGCGGTGGCGGAAGATCTTCCGCGGCCGTTTGAAACCGATGAGCCGCCCGGACTCGCCATGCCGAAACCGCCGCTGCGCGATCAGCACGACTCGGGGGCGCCCGTCACGCATATCGCCGCCTTCACCGGCTGCCCGCGCCGGTATTACCTGCGATATTACCTCGGCTTCGGCCAGTCCGCGCCGGTGGACGACGATCCGGACACCGGCGATGACGAACGGCCGGTGTCCGCGGCCGAGATCGGGACGCAGGTCCATCAACTACTGGCCGGGGTGGCGGTGGAAGCGCCTTTGCCTGAAGCGGTCCGGCTCGTGGAGGTGTTCCGCGCCTCGCCGCTGGCCCGCCGCGTGGAAGCCGCCGCGCGGACGGAACGCGAGTTCGATTTCGTCATGGAACTGCAGGACGTCGTAATCCGAGGGCAGATCGACTTGTGGTTCGAGGAGGCTGGGGAAACGGCGCTGGTGGATTACAAGACGGACCAATTCGATCCGTCGGCCGAGCCCGGGCGGCTGGCGCCTTACGAACTCCAACTGCGGATGTATGCGTTGGCCTTCCAGAGACTCACCGGAAAGCTGCCGGACCGCGCGCTGCTCTATTTCCTTCGCGCGAACCGGGTCGTCGATGTGAGCCTGGACGAACCGGCCCTGGAGGAAGAGCTGGCCGCGGTGCGCCGGTTTCGCGACGCGCAGGACAGGGTCGCGTTCCCCCTCCTCGAGGGGGGTCACTGCCGGCGGTGCGAGTTCTTTCTGGGGCTATGTCCGGCAGGGCAGGCTACGGCGCCGGTTTCTGCCGCTGCGCCATCTTCTTCTGGAGCCGCTCCATGAGGCGTCCGTGGACTTCCGGCGGAATCACCTGGGGCTCCATCCCCTTGAACACCTTCAACGTCTTCCGGGTGGTATCGAAGACCACCCAGCAGTTGGGACACTCGTTGACATGTTTCTCCACTTCCTGGCGCAGTTCCGCGTCCTGGGTCTCGTCGAGGTATTCGTTGAGGGCGTGGAGGAAATCCTTACATGTAAGCAAAGACATCGTCCCCTTTGCGCTTGAATAGCCGGGTGAGTCTCTCCCGCAGTTGCAGCCGCGCCCGCAGCAGGCGGCTCTTGACGGCCGGAATCGACAGATCCAGCAGACGGGCGGTCTCCTCGGTGGAAAGCTCCTCGATATCGCGCAGGACGAACACGGTTCGAAAGGCCGGGCGCAGGTTCTGGACGGCGTCCTGCAAGATCGCTTTCAACTCCTCCTGGGAGTAGCGCTGCTCCGGATCGTCGTCCCAGACGGCGATTTCCCGCACCATGGTTTCCTCGCCGGTGTCGATTCCCTCGTCCATGGAAACCGTCTTGTCGGACTTGCGCTTCCGCAGCTTCATCAACGCTTCGTTGACCGCGATCCGCACCAGCCAGGTGTAGAACTTCGAGTTGCCCTGAAAGCCGTCCAGGTGCGAATAGGCTTTGAGGAAGGTTTCCTGAAGCACGTCTTCGGCGTCGTGCTCGTTGTTGGTGATGTTCCTGGCCAGCCGGAACACTTTGCGTTCGTAGCGGCCGATCAACTCCTCGAACGCATTGGGATCGCCGCTCTGCGCGCGCGCCACCAGCGCCGCATCGCCGTTGACCTCAGTATGGAGTGTGGTAGGAGGCATCTCGCTCCAGAGGAGTATCTTCCCACTATACCAGCAGCGCCTTCCCGGCATGGGGAGCGCGCGAGGTTATCCAGCGGCCGTCCGCGACAGGATAGAGTATCCCTATGCGCAGACGGGACTTTTTGAAGGCCGGCGCCCTGGGACTGGCGCCGGCTCGCGCGATCTGGGCGGCGGACGCGGAGATCGACCTGCGGCCCGACAGCCCCGGCGAAACCATCAGCCCGCACATCTACGGTCACTTCATCGAGCACCTTGGGGGCGTCATTTACGACGGCATCTGGGTGGGTACGAACTCGAAAATCGCCAACGTCGGCGGTATCCGCAAAAGCTTCGCCGACGATATGAAACGCATCGGCGCGCCGAACCTGCGGTGGCCGGGCGGGTGCTTCGCCGACGGGTATCACTGGCGCGACGGCATCGGCCCGCCGGCGAAACGGCCCCGCACGTACAACTACTGGGAAGCGCAGATGCCGCCGGGAACCAGCGCCACCGAGCCGAACCACTTCGGCACGCACGAGTTCATCCGCCTGTGCCGCTACGTCGGCGCCGAACCGTACCTTGCCGCCAACGTCGGCTCCGGGACGCCGAAGGAATTCCACGATTGGGTCGGCTACGCGAACGCTCCCGCCGGAACGCTGTCGCTGGCCGACGAAAGGGCGGCCAACGGCGACCGCGAACCCTTCGGCGTGAAGTACTGGGGCGTGGGCAACGAGTCCTGGGGATGCGGCGGCCAGATGACGCCGGGCGAGTATGCGACGCTGTACCGCCTGTACACCGCGCAGGCGCCGTCGTACGTCCGGCCGTTCCTGGTGGCATGCGGTCCCCGCGGCCATTCCGCCGACTACGACATGGGCTGGACGACGGGATTCTTCGAGGGAATGCAGGGCACGCGCGGCGCGCTGCCGGACGGTTTCGCGCTGCACTACTACACCGACTTTCGGCCTGGTCCGGTGGTGGCGGAGGCGTCGGACGCCCGCCAGTGGTACGCCGTCCTCCATTCGGGGCAGCGGATCGATGAAATCATCGAGCGGCACTGGGAGGAGATGGGCAGGTTCGACCGCAACCATCGCACCCGCTTCGTGATCGACGAATGGGGCACTTGGTATTCGCCGAAAAGCGAACGCCTGAGCCCGGGCTACATCCTCAGCCAGACGATGACGCTCCGCGACGCCTTGCACGCCGCGATGACCTTCGACATCTTCAACCGTCACGCGGAGAAGATCGCAATGGCCAACATCGCGCAGACCATCAACTGCCTGCACTCGCTGTTCATGGCGCAGGGGGATAAGTATGTCCGGACGCCGGTCTACTACGTGTTCGACATGTACCGTCCGCACATGAACGGCCGTCTCGTTCCGATGACGATCAAGGTCGCGGATCGGGAGGTTCCGCTGCTGGACGGCTCGGGGAAACTGGCCGGCATCGCGGGCTCGGCGTCGCTGCGCGAGAGAGCGCTTGCGTTGACGCTGACCAATCCTTCCACGGAGGATTCGGTGACGGCGCGGATCCGTTTTTCGGGCGGAATGAACGCCGCCGAGGGTCGCGGGACGGTTCTCGCGCATGCCGATCCGCAGGCGGCGAACACATTCGCAAAACCTGGCGAAGTTGTCCCATCGGAGCTCGCGGTGACCCTCTCCGGGGGCGTCGCGACGGTCACGCTCCCGAAGCAGTCGGCGGCGGCGCTGACGTTCCGGATGACCTGAGCCTCAAGCCTCGAACAAGCGGGAGACCGGGACGGCAAAGCCTGGCAGCAGTTCCGGAGCCTCGAGTATCTGGTCGCCGGTGAGCTGCCGTACGCCGCCGTCGGCTTGGTAGACCTGGACCGTGCGCGTGAGCGGGTAGACAATCCACACGGTGTGGCCGCCCGCGGCCAGGTACTGCTTTACTTTCTTGTCAAGGTCCTCCGCCGAATCGGAGGGTGAGACGACCTCCACCGCGAGGTCGGGCGCGCCTTCGATGTGCTGGTCCGGGTCGACCAGGGAGGCTCGCCGGGCCGGCAGATACGTGACATCGGGTCCGCGGAGGGTATCCGGATCGCGCGAGAGCACGTAGCCGGTATCGGACGGATAGACGATGCCGAGAGCGGTTCGCTCAGCAAACTCCAGGAGAATCCGATATATCCTTCCAACGAGCAGATTGTGTCGCGGTTTCGGGAACGTCATGCGAACCAGGTCTCCCCCGTCGAGCTCATAGCGCACCCCGTCCTCGGCCGGCAGCCGCTCCAATTCCGCGATTGTCATGAGAGTCTTGGTGGCCACCATTCGATTTTAGCTCTCACCGGAACAGGCGCCCTGCGCCGCCCGCCTTGTTACGATATGAAGATCGAGAGTTCATGCCTCTGCGCTTCTACAATACTTTGAGCCAGCAGGTGGAAGATTTTTCGCCGCTGGAGAGCAACACGGTCCGGATGTACACCTGCGGACCCACCGTCTACCATTACGTACACATCGGCAATCTGCGCACCTTCACATTCCAGGACATCCTGCGCCGGTGGCTGCGGGCGCGGGGCTACCGGCTCCTCCACGTCATGAACATCACCGACGTCGAGGACAAGATCATCCGCAACGCGATGGCGCAGGGCAAGACCATCGGCGAGTACACGGCCGAATACGAGAAAGCCTTCCTTGAGGACGCCGCCGCGCTGCGCCTGGAGACGCCCGAAAAGCTGGTCCGGGCCACCGAGCACATCAACGAGATGATCGACGCGATTATCAGGCTCGGCGAAAAGGGTTACACCTACGACAGCGAAGGCTCCACCTATTTCCGCATCGCCAATTTTCCGGAATATGGAAAGCTTTCGCACAGTAATTTCGAGGGACATCGCGCCGGCGCCCGCGTGGATGTGGACGAATACGACAAGGACGACGCGCGGGACTTCGTCCTCTGGAAGCGCCGGAAGGACAACGAACCGTCGTGGGAAGGCCCCCTGGGTCCGGGACGGCCAGGGTGGCACATCGAGTGCTCCGTCATGGCGATGAAATACCTGGGCGAAACGATCGACCTGCACACCGGCGGCATCGACCTTACGTTTCCGCACCACGAAAACGAGATTGCCCAATCGGAGGCGCTCACCGGAAGGCCCTTTGTGCGCGTCTGGCTCCACGCCGAGCACCTGATGGTGGAAGGCCAGAAGATGGCGAAATCGCTCGGCAACTTCTACACGCTGCGCGACCTGCTCGAACGAGGCTGCCAGCCGGAGGGCGTGCGCTATCTGCTGGCGTCCGTGCCGTACCGCAAGAAGCTCAACTTCACGTTTGACGGTCTGAAGGCGGCCGAGACGGCAATCGAACGGCTACGCAACTTCAAGCTGCGCGTGGACACCGAGACGTTTCCCGAAGGCCGCGTGGAGGCGTCCTCCGCCCGCGCGCAGGAGGCGCGCACGCACTTCGACGCCGCGCTCGACGACGACCTGAACACCGCCGAAGCGCTCGCCGCCCTGTTCGAATACATCCGCGAGACCAACACAGCCATGGACGCCGGCGACTTCCGGTCCGGCAACGCCGCCGAGGCGCGGGACCTGCTGTCGCACTTCGATTCCGTCTTCGACGTCCTCTGCCCCGCCGCGCAGGCCGGAGCCATCTCCGACGAGGAAGTGGAGCGCCTGGTCGCCGAGCGCGCCGCCGCCCGTAAGGCGCGCGACTTCAATCGCGCCGACGAGATCCGCCGGCAGTTGAGCGACCAGGGCATTACGCTCGAAGACACCAAAGACGGAATCCGCTGGAAGAGGAAGTAACGCTTGAAGATCAACACCAAAGCTGTCCACGCGGGCGATCGCAAGAAGCCAGGCCCGCCGGTTCCCGTCACGATGCCGATCCACACGGCGGCCAGCTTCTTTTACGAAACCACCGAGCAACTGGACCGGATTTTCGCCCGCGAGGAGGCGGGGTTCTGTTATTCGCGGTACGAGAATCCCTCCAATAGCGCGTTGGAGGAACTGGTCGCCTCGCTCGAGAACGGCCACGGCGCCCTCGCGTGCGCCTCCGGGATGGCGGCGATGCACGCGGCCCTGCTTACCGCTCTCACGGACCGGCGCAAGTTCGTCCTTGCCTCGCACGCTCTGTACGGCGCCACGTTCAGCCTGCTGAACCAGGTGCTGGAGCCGCTCGGGGTCGAAACGAAGTTCGTCGATTTCTGCGACCTTGACAAGGTGCGGAAGACCATCCAGGAGCAACGCCCGGGCTGCGTCGTGATGGAAACCGTCTCCAACCCGCTGCTGCGGATGGGGCCGATCGACTGCATCGCGCAGCTTGCCGCCGGCGCAGGCGCGGCGTTTGTCATCGACAACACGTTCGCCACTCCGCTGCTGTTTCGCCCGCTCGAACATGGGGCTAACATCGTCGTGCACAGCCTCACGAAATACCTGGCGGGCCATGGCGATGTCCTTGGCGGCATCGTGGTTTCCGACCAGCGCCACTACGACGCGCTGCGAGCGCTGGCGCGGATTTGCGGGCCGGTGCTCGGCCCATTTGAGAGCTACCTGACCATGCGCGGAGTCAAGACCTTCGCCTTGCGCATGGAGCGCCAGTGTCTCAACGCCCGCCAGGTGGCGAACTGGCTGCGGCAGCGGCCCGACATCGAGCGCGTGCACTTTCCGGACGACCCGAACCATCCCGACGCGGAAACGATCCGCCGCCTGCTGCCGGACGGCCTCTACGGCGGCATCGTCAGCTTCGAGGTGACGAACGCCGGCCGCGACCAGATCTTCGCAGCCATGGACCGGCTGCGGCTCGTCGTGCGAGCCACCTCGCTAGGCGACGTCCACTCGATGATCCTTTACCCCGTCATGAGTTCGCACCGCGAGATTTCCCCGAAGCAGCGCCAGCGGATGGGCATCAAGGACAACCTGCTCCGGCTTTCGGTGGGCATCGAGGCGGTGGAGGACATTATCGCGGACCTGGACCAGGCTTTGACGAATCCGGCGTGAACCGCCGCGCGTCTTGATGATAAGCTCCAGTTTCAGGCCTGATGCTGCTATACGCCTCGACGGTCTTTCTCAGCGCGTTTCTTCTTTTCCAGATTCAGCCGGTAATCACGAAGCTCATTCAGCCGTGGTTCGGCGGCGCGGCGTCGGTCTGGACCACCGGCCTGGTGTTTTTTCAGGCCTTCCTGCTGCTCGGATACCTGTACGCCCATTGGATTAACACGCGGCTGCGTCCGGCCACGCAGAGCGTCCTCCACGCCGCTCTGCTCGGCGCCAGCCTGTTGTTTCTTCCCGTGACGCCCGGCGCCGGCTGGAGGCCCGCGGGCGGCGAGGACCCTGCGTGGCGCATCCTCGGGCTGCTCACCGTCACCGTCGGCCTGCCCTATTTTCTTCTCTCCACGACGGCGCCCCTGGTCCAATCCTGGTACGCGCGCAGCGGACGGCATCTGCCGTACAGGCTGTACGCGGTAGCAAACCTCGCCGCTGTCGTGGGGCTGGTGGCGTATCCGTTCGCCGTCGAGCCGTTCCTGGCCACCGAGGTCCAGGCCAGGGCCTGGTCGGGTCTGTATGCCGCCTTCTGTATCCTCTGCATCGGGGTAGCGGTTCTGGCGACCAAAGAGAGTCCGTCGCCGCGGGAAGTCCCGGACGGCTCCGGGCCGACGCCCCTCCGAACCCTTCTGCTTTGGCTGATCCTGGCCTTTCTGCCCTCGATGCTGCTCGTAGCGGTCACCAACTACCTCACGCAGTCCATCGCGTCCATTCCGTTTCTGTGGATCCTGCCGCTGGCGGTCTACCTGGTCAGCTTCATGATCTGCTTCGGCAACGAGGAACTGGCGCCGCGCGGCGTCTTCGTACGGCTGCTCGCCGTCGCGCTGATCGCGATGGCCTACTTCCTCTGGCAGCCCCGGCTCGCGGAACACGTCCGCGTCACGGTGGTCGTTTTCTCAGCCGGACTGTTCGTCTGCTGCCTGTTCGGGTTGGGCGAACTGGTGCGCCACAAGCCGCATCCGCGCCACCTGACCCGCTTCTACCTGATGGTGGCCGTCGGCGGCGCGCTCGGGGGCTTCACGGTCTCGATTGTCGCGCCGCTGGTCTTTCCAGGTTATTTCGAACTGCCTCTGGCGCTGGCGGCCTTCGGGGCGCTTGCGCTCGGACTGACATTTCGCCGGTCGTGGCGCACCGACGTCCTTTGGATCACGGTCTGCCTTTTTCTGGCCGCCACCGTTTTCGTGCATGCTCGCTCGTTTCTCAAAGGATCGCTGGCGGCGGAGCGGAGTTTCTACGGTACGGTGCGCGTCATCGACTTTCCGAGCCTTCGCGAAAACGAAACCGTGCGCGTGATGGTGCACGGCGGAACCGACCACGGACGGCAGTTTCTGTCGCCGGACCTGCGGCGCCAGCCGACCAGCTATTACGGCCTCCGTTCCGGCATCGGTCTCCTCCTGAGCCACCGGGGACCGGCGCCGCTTCGGGTTGGCGTGATCGGCCTGGGCGCGGGCTGCCTTGCCGCCTACGGGCAGAAGGGCGACTGTTACCGCTTCTATGAGGTCAATCCGATGGTCGTCCGCCTCGCGAACGACTATTTCCACTTTCTCTCCGACACCCCGGCCAAAGTGGACGTCGTGGTGGGCGACGGCCGCCTCTCGCTCGCCAAGGAAAACCCACAGGCTTTCGACATTCTCGTCGTGGATGCCTTCTCCGGCGGGTCGATTCCCGTTCACATGCTCGTGCGCGAAGCGTTCGAGCAATATTTCCGGCACCTGAAGCCGGCCGGAGTCCTGGCGCTGCACATCACCAACACGTGGCTCGATCTCGCGCCGGTGGTGGCGGAGGCGGCGCGAGCGTTCGGCGCGAGCGGGATCGTGATCCATCATCTCGGCGCCCCGGAACTGGAAGTGTCCCATTCCACCTGGGCGCTCGTGACGCGCAACGGCGCGCTGTTCGACGAACCGCACCTGAAGGCGGCCGGGGTTCCCCTGGCGCCGCGCCCCGGCGTCAGGATGTGGACGGACGACTACAGCAATCTCGTCCAGATTATGAAGTAGCTGCGCTACCGCGGACGAACCACCACTTCCGGCCCCAGCAGTTCTTCGACCAACGGCGTCTGCGGATACGGGTGTCCTTTGTACAAGCGGAACCCTTCGGCGAATTCGACGCCGGCGCGGCGGCCGCACTCCCGCGTCCACTCCTCCATGGTTTCCAGGTAGTTGTCCATGCCGTGGTGCTTGCGAAGCCACGCCCGCTGACTCTCGTGCCGGCCGAACATCGTCCACTTCGTAGTGAACGTCGAACCGATGTTGACGTAGAAATCCGCCGCGATCGGCCGGGCGTCGCGATCCATCCCGCCGACGGCGTCCATGAAATACAGGTGGGGGATTTCGCGGAGCGGCGGACCGCTCTCATTGTCGCCGGTGGAATAGTTCGGCGCCGGCGCCCCGAAGCACGCGTCGCGAACCAGCGCGCTGGTGGCCTCGTGATCGCACATGTAGTCCACCGGCGACGCGGTCAACACCAGGTCCGGCCGAAGCCGTCGCAGCAGCGCCGTAACCCGGCGCCGGGACGGATCGTCGTTGAACACGGCCAGGTCGCGGAATTCGGCGCACAGGTAATCCGCGCCGATTTCCTTCGCCGCGGCCCTTGCCTCTCCCCGCCGGACCCCGGCGATCTCCTCCGGGGCTAGCTCAGTCGATCCGCAGTCGCCCGGCGTCATAGTCACGATGGTGATGGAGTGGCCGCGCTGCGCCAGGAGCGCGAGCGTGCCTCCGGCGAGCATCTCCGCGTCGTCCGGATGCGCGTGAATGCTGAGAATGCGTTTCGGTTCCGCCACTTGATCGAAGCTCCTTCGTTGCTTGGAAAGCGCCCGCCGGCCGGCGGGCCGTCTGGTCCAAATAGACAGCTTATTACGGCCTGCCGCCGCGCGCGACGCCCGCTGCGGCGCCGGCAACTCGCCGCTGACCGCGCTTCAGGCCTCCAACTCAACTCCACGCCGTACAAGGTCCAGGAGCACAGGACCGATCCGATCAAGTGTTGAACCGTCGAGGCGTATCCACAATTTATGAGTTGAACGTTCCTCAGCCTCACAGCCGGCCGCCTCGATCCTCAGCCGTGCCTCGCTCCTCTCTTCTTCGGATAGCCGGAAGAATCGCAACTGGCAGTATCCGCCTTTTTTCGGTATGATGCGGGCGAAGTTCCGCTTGCCCGATAGGTAGATCGCATCCTGGTTGAACCTGACATTCACCCCGGACTGCGACAGTAGCGCCACCAGGCGGTCGAAAACCCCCATCGCTTCGGGAGAAGATTGCTCTTCCCACCATTTCCTATCAACTACGGTCGGCTCCTCCGGACCTTCCGGAGGCTCGTATGTGTCGAGGACTCTTGTGAAATGCAGCAGGAGTCTTCCGTCGACCTTTAGCGCGTCCAGTTGGACAGCGATGATTGGAATCGAACGGCTCAGGAGCCAGATCACGTTGAAAAAACGGTTGGTGATCTCCTCCGCCACGATCACCGCCTTGTGTTCTCGATTCGGATAGCGGCGGGTTTCGATATCCCAATATTCTATTGTCCTGATGATGTGACTGGGATCCGTTGCGCCGAGCATAACCTCGACCTCGTACATCGTTTCATTATCAGGATCCGTCAGGAGAATATCGAGTCGCCCTCCGGCCCTTTGTTTGTGCTCTCTCCTGTACAACGTCAGTTCGCCGAGGCCGAGTATGGAAGGGTCTCCGGCAATCTGATCCTGAAGCCATCTTTCGTCTAAGCCGGCTTTACGCAAAGAGGTCTTCTCGTACTTAAGCGGTTCCAAGCCCATGCTCCTTCGTTCTCCGCATCCCATCATTTTTCCAGATCCTCGTCCGTCCCTGTCACGCCGCTTCCATATTTGCCGCGCGCGTTATGATCTTCCGCAGCTCTCTCTCTTCCGCATCGGAGGTCCGGCTGTGGGAGACGAAGCCGCGCTCAAACTCCGCGTAGATTTCACACGCCAGGTCGGCGTCGGTCTTCGATCCCGCTCGCTGCCAGGCCTCGAGCGGCCGGTTGGACCAGGTTCGCGGCAGGTAAAATTCGCTCCGGCAGCGCTGGGCCGTGAGATCCGTGCCCAGGAAGCTGTTGCCCGGCTCGACGCGGAGCACTTCGTCCACGGCGCATTCCGCGTCGTTGACCACCGGAGCCCGGAACAGGGCTTCCAGGCTGCCGGCGAGGTCGTGATCGAGGATCATCTGGACCGGTGAACAGATTTCGTCGACTCCCAGCAGGCCTGCTTCGATCACGCCTTTGCCAACGGTCAGGGCCGCCGTCAGCGCGCCGGTGGCTTTCTGCGCGCCCGCCTCGAACGAAGGCGTTCGGGCATCCGACAGGCCGGTGTGGACCACGCAGGGGCAGCCGTAGTACCGGGCGATATCGCCGAAAGCCGCGCACGCGCGGTGCAGTTCCGGACGGCCGTAGAGCGGAACGCCGGTTCGCATGTCGACGGTCATGATGGCCTCGCCCACCTGGAACACGGCGTCCTCGCGGAACGCCCGCTGAAGCAGGTAAAGGAAGATCTCCTCGGCCAGCGCGAGCGTCAGCGCCCCGGCGAACGTCACCGGCGCCGAGCCGCCCTGCGACGGGAGGTGGCCGATGTCCATTCGGTATCCGCGCTCATGGAAGAAGAGCAGTTGCTCGCATTCAGGGCGGGCCAGCTTCAGCGGCGAGACCAGGTAGCCGATGGCGGTGAACACCTCGTCGGTCCGCCTGCCCGCGGCCGCCGCGTGACAGGCGAACATGTCCAACAGCGGCTCGCACAACCCCGTCGACTGCACCGACCCGAATGGCGCGGCGCCGAACTTCCAGGCGAATAGCTTCTCGGCCAGCGGCAGAACCGCGGCGGGCATCTCTTGCGTCGAATACGGCAGCCCGAGAAGCCGTATCCAGCCGATCCGCGGGAGACTGTTGGCAAGCGCGACGTATTGCTCCAGCCGGAGTTCGTCAAACGGGCCGAGTTGGCCGGTGTGGGGATCCAAGAAGCGGGACTGGTAGATTCCTGCGAAGACTTCCAGACGAGGCGGCGAGGGCGGCGGTCGGCGCGCGGCGGGCGCCGGCAGGAGGCGCTCCACCAACTTGGCTGGGAATCGAACCCGGCCGCCGAGCGGGTCCGGGCAGCCTCCCAGACCAACCAGCCGCTTGCGGACGCCTTGATGGTCCACCTCCACGCCCGCCTCGGATAGGATTCGCAGCGCATTGCGATGGACGGTCTCCACCTGCTCCCGCGTGAGAAATTCACCCGCGATCATGCTCCGTCCTGGCCGGCCTGGAGGTTTCTTGCCTTGGCGTGGCTCGACAGAGTTGCTCCCAGCAATCCGCCTTCGCCTTCCACGATGTAAGGGCAGATGCGGAAGGAATCGCAGTCCACGCGCCGGCGGCGTGAAAGCTGCTCCGCGGCGATCTGCGCCGGCATGATGTCGATCAGAAACTGCCATGCGGCCGGAATGGCGGGGAGCCTGACAACGAGATCCCCCGCTTCGGGCGGCGGCTGCTGTCCGATCACCAGCGTTTTGACGCCGAGTTTCCGCAGATCCCGCGCGAGCGCGGCATCCTCGTCCCGCATCTTCGCGCCATCCAGCCAAAGCCCGATGCGCATTCCTTCCCCGACGCATTCCTGCGGGCCGTGCCGGAAGCCGCCCGTGCCCATGGCCGTGGCCGGCGCTTTCGCCGCCTCCTCCCACAGCAGCCGCGCTTCGTGACAGCTTGCCAGGCTGCCGCCGCGGGCCAGAAAATACGTGGGCGCGTCCGCCGTCAGCCAGTCGCTGTTCTCGATGTCCTCGATCCACGACGCAAGCACGTTCCCCGCCCCCGCGAGGGAAGCCTGGATTCCCTCCGCGACGCCTTCGTCCAGGCCGCCCGTGCTCGTTGAGGCCAACAGACCGCCGGTTAGCGCCAGCGCCGAATACATCGATATCGAGACGAGATGGTCGAACCGGGCGCCGAGCAGCAGCGTCGCGTCCGTATCCCGCGCCAGCGGACTCGCGGGCGTATTAGTGATGGCGACGACGCGTGCGCCGTCTCGCCGTGCTTTCGGAATCAGCGGGACGATCTCGGCGCTTCTGCCGCTCCGCGATAGGACAATCAGAGCCGAATCCGGCGCCAGCCGCCCGAAGTGCAGCAGTTCCGACGCGTCCACAAGGCAAACCGCGCGGCCTCCGGCGCGAAAGATCGACTCCACCGCCATGCCGGCGTGCCAACTGCTTCCGATGCCGGCGATGTAGACGTGCGCGGCCTCCCGAACCAAACCGGCCGCGCGCTCTAGCGCCGTCCGGCCCGGACCCAGGGCGTACGTCAGCGATTTCGACAGCTCTTCCGGCTGTCTCAGGATGTCGTTCAGTAGTTCCGTCATGATGGTAGGTTTCAATCCGCCGGCTCGACCACTTGTCCTTCGATCCCGCCCGCCCCTTGCAAGCTGGCCACGGCGCAGCGCGCGCCGAGGGCAAGACATTCCTCGATACTGCGCCGCAACAACCAGCCGCGCAGGAAACCCGCGTCGAAATTGTCGCCCGCGCCGATGGCGTCGACGATCGCGAGGGCCTCGCCGGAGTCGGGAGCGATCTCCCAGCGTCGTCCGTTCTGGAATGCCATCGCGCCGTCGCGGCCGCGCTTGACGACCACCACAGGGCCCATAGCCGCCAGACGCTCGCCCGCTTTCAGAACGTTCGATTCGCCCGCGATCGCCAGCGCCTCCGTTTCGTTTGGCAGGAACACGTCGATTTGGCCCAGCAGGTCCGTCACGCCATGCCAGCGGCCTTCCGGGTCCCAATTGGTGTCCAGCGACGTGGTCAACCCGGCGCGCTTGCAGCGGGCCAGCCAATCGGCCCACGCTCCCCGGAGGCTGTTCAGAAGGAAATAGCTCGCGAGGTGCCAGTGACGGCAGGCGTCGAGGAGTCCTGAGGTCAGCTCTTCCGGTTGCGTTGCATCGATGGTTCCAAGGTAAGTGAGAATCGCCCGGTCGCCGGGCTCGGCCAGCGCCACGCCGATACCCGTCTTCAGGCGCGGATGGACGCCGACGCGATCCACGTTCACGCCCGCGGACTGTAGTCTCTGGAGGGCAAACCGCCCGAACACGTCATCGCCGATCCATCCGGCCACCCCGGCGCTTCCTCCCAGGTTGGCGAACTGGCACGCGAAGATGTTGGCCGAGCCGCCCAGTTCGAGCGCGTAGTCGTCGATGAGTTGCTCCACCTGGTTGAACCTTGGCCGCACATCGCCGCGCAGAACCAGGTCCACGCACATGTCGGAAACACAGAGTATGTCGATCATCCCGCCGTTGCCGGAAGGCGCCTCAAGTACCTACCATGACACGAATGAAGCGGCGGTTGAGCGCGTGACGCTCTTCGAGTGGAGCGCGGCCCGCCGATCGTCGAAAGCTTGGATTAACCGATAACTCGGGCGGAAATTCCGCTAAACGTCTGCCGATCTCCCGAAACGCCTGATACCATCGAACAGATGGACTGCGAGGTCTTATGGTCAGGCTGGAAATTGCCGGGCAATCGGACGAACTGATCCTCCAGGCGCCAGTTGGAACAAGCCTGATTCAGGTAGAAGTGAAGGCGGGAGTCCGCGTTGAACCCTCCCGCGACGCGGCCGCGGAGCGCGCCGCTATCGAAGCCGAAGAGGACGATGTCCTCGAACTCGAATTGGAAGGCGGCATTCGCCAGTGGACGTCGGTGGCGCAGTTTCGCGACGACGCGCTCGGGACGAGGGGTGAAGCGCCGGCCGTTCTCTCCGTTCCCACCGTATGGCCATACGCCGGGCGTAGCCGCGCCATCGGCGGGCTGGCTCTGACTTCCCTGCGTCTGCTCAAAGTCGATCTGCCGGCGCTCGCCGCGGCCGCCATCGCGCGCCAACTCGAAGCGAGCCTCGTTCCGGCGCCGGGATTGTATCGCCTGCGCGCTCCGGATCAACTGGAAGACAAGCCCGTCGCGGCCGGCGATCTTTCGAACGGTCGTCCGCTCCTGATCCTTCTCCACGGAACGGCGTCGCGGACCACCAGCGCTTTCGGCGATCTCGCCGATCCCGACCGGCGGCAACTCTGGCGCCGCTTCGAGTCGCGCTACGGCGACAATATCTTCGGATTTGAGCACCACACGCTAAGCGCGAGTCCCGTCGAGAACGCGCTGGACCTCGTCCGCGCTCTGCCGTCCGGCGCGCGCCTCCACTTGCTGTCGCATTCCCGCGGCGGCCTGATCGGCGAGTTGCTTTGCCGCTCCGGCGTGGCGGGCGGCGCCGAGCCGCTGGACACCCTCGATTTCGCCGGATTTCAGCAGGAAGCGGACAACGACGGTAGTCTCGCGCCCTCCCGTTCGCGCGACCTTGCGGCGCTGGAGGAACTCCGGTCGCTTCTGCGCGACAAGCGCCCGAAGGTCGAGCGGTTCGTGCGCGTCGCCTGCCCCGTCCGTGGAACGACGCTCGCCTCCGACCGGCTCGACCGGTACCTCTCGATGTTCGTCAACGTGCTGGGGCTGATTCCCGCCCTCAGGAACAACCCGGTTTACGAATTCG
This sequence comes from Bryobacteraceae bacterium, assembly GCA_026129905.1. GTDB lineage: Bacteria > Acidobacteriota > Terriglobia > Bryobacterales > Bryobacteraceae > JAHCHE01. Next base: position 54,356 of record JAHCHE010000015.1, read on the forward strand.
CAACGGCTTTGCTCCTGTCCGTCGTTAAGAAGCGCGCGTCTCCGGCGGACCTGCCGGGGCTTGAGGCTATGATGCCGGACTCCCCGCTGACGCGCATCGTCAATCGCCCGGATATCGAGGTGGATGCCGACCTCTCCATCATCGCCGGAGATCTGGAAGGCGCCGGCGTCTGGGGACGGCTGAAGACGATCGCCACCGACCTGTTCTTTCAGGAGGATCACGACCTCATCGTCAATACCGCGGCTATGTACGGCGGGGCCGCCCGGATCCGGGGCGTCCGGCATTACTTTGACCAGGGACCCGAAGTCAACCACTTTCAGTACTTCCGCAACAATTCCTCCGCTCGGATGATCGTTGCCGGCCTGGAGCGCGCCGACGGCGACGACGCCGGATTCCAGCCCGTCGACGTCAAGGTCCGCGATCTCGCGGAGCGGTCGTACAAGCAGCGGGGCGGCATCCCGCAGCCGCTGGTTTTCCTCCTGCCCGGCATCATGGGCTCCCATCTGGCCGTTGCAGGCAATCGCGTCTGGCTTGACCCCGCCGACCTGGCATTGGGCCGCATCGAACGGCTTCGCATTGACGCCGCGAGCGTCGAACCGCAGGCGCTTGTCGGCAGCGCGTATGCCGAACTGGTGGATTACCTCGGCGCAACCCACGAGGTGATTCCCTTCCCCTTCGACTGGCGGAGGTCGCTGCTGGACGAGGGCCGCCGCCTGGGCCGCGCCATCTCCGACAAGCTGGCGCAAACCGACCAGCCGGTTCGTCTGCTTTGTCATTCGATGGGCGGCCTGCTGGCGCGCGCCATGATCGCGGAAGCGCCGGACGTCTGGCAGGCCCTCAGGCAGCGCAAGGGCTCGCGGGTGGTCATGCTCGGAGTGCCGAATGGCGGTTCGTACGCCGTTCCGGAGGTCCTCCTCGGACGCGACCCGGTGGTCCGTCTGCTCGGATTGGTGGACTTAAAGCACACGCTCCCGCAGATCCTGGAAATCGTTTCCCGGTACCGAGGTCTCCTCGAAATGCTTCCCGTCTGGGAAGGCCGCGATTTCTTCACCGCCAAAGTGTGGAATGAACTCGAGGCGGCCGGGGCGGGAACCTGGCCCCGTCCCCGCTCCGAAGACATCGAGGCTGCCAGGCGCGTGCGAGCGGTCCTCAATGCGGCGCCGATCGACGCGGAAGCGATGCTGTATGTCGCGGGCTGCGCGCCCGCCACGCCGATCGATTACCGGATCGACGCGCTGGCGGAAGGCAGGCGGCGCATCGTGATCGTCGCCACCTCGCGCGGCGACGGACGCGTCCCGTGGTTTTCAGGAATTCCATCGGGAATGCGCGCCTGGTACATGAATGCCGGGCACGGGAACCTTGCCAACTTCGGCCCGGCGTTCCCCGCCATCCGCGAACTCCTCGAAACTGGCGTCACGTCGCTGCTTCCCACAGCGCCTCCCGTTCCGCGCGACGTCCAGGAGTTTTTCGAGATTCCGATCGAGACCCCGCTGGTCTACCCCCAACGCGGAGATCTCGAGGCTGCGGCCCTCGGCCTCGAGCCCTCGGTCCGAAGACGGCCCGAGCGGAAGCGAATCAAGGCGTGGGTGACCCACGGCAATCTCGCTTTCGCCGAGCACCCTGTCGCCGTAGGCCACTATGAGGGCGACTCCATCGTGGCCGCCGAAGCCCATCTCGACCGCACGCTCGACGGACAGCTCTCGGCTCGCCGCCGTCTCGGTCTGTATCCTGGCCCCATCGGAAGCGCGGAAGTTCTACTGAAGCCGAATTCCCGGCCGGAGGGCGCCATTGTCGTGGGCCTCGGTCGGGTGGGCGAATTGACGCCCGGTGGCCTCATCACCAGCTTTCGTCACGGGATTCTTCGGTTTGCCGTCAAGGCCGCGGAGACCGAACAGGCGGCTGGCGACCGCCGGCGCGAGTTCGGCATCTCGACCCTCCTGGTCGGAACCGGCGAAGGCGGCATTACCGTCCACGAATCCATCGCTTCCATACTTGAGGCGGTCCGCCAGGCGAATCTCGCCCTCGAAGTTCCGGAGAACGAAGAGGACGAACCCGTTCGGATCGCCAAGGTCGAGTTCGTCGAGCTGTTTGAAGATCGCGCGATCCAGGCCGCGTATGCGCTCCGCCGGATCGCGGACGATGCCAGCCTTGGAACGGCCGTCGACGCCGAATCGAGGCTGCGCCGCGTCCCCGGCCGCCGGCAGCGACTCCTGTTCGACCCCGATGCGCGGTGGTGGCGCCGGCTCCAGGTAACCGCCGACGGCAAAACCGGTTTGCTGAGCTTCACCGCTCTGACGGATCGCGCCCGCGTCGAGGAATCCAACGTCGAGATGCAGAAGGCGCTCATCGACCGGTTCATTCAGCGTTCCATCAGTGACACGCGTTGGGACGAGAACCTCGGCAAAACGCTCTTCGAGCTTCTCCTTCCCAATCGTTTGAAGGAGCGGACGCCGGAGCGTCGCCACCTCGTCCTCGTCGTCGATGAAGCGGCCGCCCGCTATCCTTGGGAGTTGCTTCACGACAGTACGAAGGGTGAGACCGAACCCTACGCCATTCGCTCCGGTCTGATCCGGCAGTTGACGAGCCGTAGATTTCGCGAGCAGATCGTAACGCCGTACGAGTCGAAGGCCCTGGTGATCGGCGACCCTCCGAGCCAATTCACGCCCCTGCCCGGAGCGCGCCGTGAAGCCAAGCTGGTGAGCGATCTTCTGGAGAGCCGCGGCTTCGCCGTGACCAGCCGCGTCGAAGGCGGCCCCGTGCCGCTGACGCCCGACATCGTCGTCAGAGCCCTGTACGCCGATGGCTACCGCGTCCTGCACCTTGCCGGCCACGGCGTCTATCAGTGGGGCGACGGCAAAGTGACCGGCATGGTCCTCGGTCCCGGCATCTTTCTGACGCCTGCCGAGGTCGACCAGATGAGGCAGACGCCGGAACTGGTGTTCATCAACTGCTGCCACCTTGGCCGCATTCAGCCGGACGAAGTCGAAGAACGCGAGCGTCGCCATCGCCACGAACTCGCCGCCAACCTGGCTACTCAGTTCATCAAGATGGGCGTCCAAGCCGTCGTCGCGGCCGGCTGGGCGGTTGACGATGAAGCCGCCGGGGTTTTCGCCAGAGAGTTCTATCGCCGCATGCTGGACGGCGAACCCTTCGGCAACGCCGTTTGGGAGGCTCGAAAGAGCGCCTGGGAGCAGTGGCCCTCTATGAATTCGTGGGGCGCCTACCAGTGCTACGGCGACCACGACTACCGGCTCCGTGTTTCCTCCTCGTCCCGGCAGCCGATTGCCTGGCAGCCGCCAAGCTGGGTCTCGCCGGCCGAAGTCGCCATCGAGCTTTCCAATCTCGCGCAGGATGCGGAAACCGCCTCGGCCCGCGGGATTCAGCAGCAAAGAGATTGGCTCGATCAGGTGGTCAAGGCGATCCCCGAATTCTGGCGGAACGATGGCGCCATCCTGTCGGCTTTGGGCAACGTTTGTGGACAACTCGACCAGGTGAGCGAGGCGATCGCCTGGTACAAAAGGGCGCTCGAACAGGAACAAGCCGTCTATCCTGTCGCCGCCATCGAGCAACTTGCGAACCTGGAAGCTCGCCAGGCGGTGATTCTGCACAAGCAGGGCGACGAGGCCGCCGCCCGCGCCCTTCTCGACGGGGCCAAGGCTCGCCTGGAACGGCTGCTGGAGTTCACCGAGACGACAGAGCGTTTGATCCTCATGGCCGGCGTGCTGAAGCGCCAGGCGCAGATCGCAACGGCCGATGAGCGGACCGCCGCGCTGGAGGCCATGGGCAAGCGCTACCGGCTCGCGCACGAACGGCACCTGAGCCGCAACGGCGAAGTCTACCCTTACCCCCTCATCAACTGGCTCACTTCCACCGTCCTTCTCGGCCAGCGCGCCGAGGCCGCATATCTGTTGCGCGAGGCCCGGGCAGTCGCCGCGCTTCGCGACCGTCGCGAACCCTCGTTCTGGAATGCCATCACCCTCGCCGAGTGCGCCCTGACCGAGCACCTGCTGGACGGCGACCTTGCCGCGCATGCGCCGGAGATTCTCGCCGGCTACCGCGCCGCCTGGAGCAGGGGCGGCTCTCCCCTCAAGATGCGCTCCATCGCCGAGCACCTCGACTTCCTCATGGAGGTCCTCACTCCGGCGCCGGGAAAATCGCGCCGCGCATCCCGGGCGCGCGCCCTCCAGGAGGCGGTGCGCTTCCTGCGCGACAATATCGACGAAGTCCTCCGTGAAGAGCAAACCTCTGAATAACGCTTCCGCCGAAGCCGTCGAAACCGTCTATCGTTACCACGACCGTACAAAGCACCATCTCAACCGGTACGCTCGTTCGGCCGGTTACCTCGATTGGGCCAACCAGCCGAATCCGTTTCGTCGGTACGAGGGCGCTCCGCTGCTGCGGCTGGAGATTCCCTCGGAAACGCCTGCCCCGGCCTACGATGAATTGTACGGCGCGCGGTCCTTCGCGGCGACGCTGGACGCCGGGTCCTTTGCGCGGCTGTTCTACTACAGCCTTGCGCTGTCGGCCTGGAAGCAGGTGACCACCTCGACGGGCCGGGTACAGTCCCGCTGGTCCCTGCGCGTCAAGCCATCGAGCGGCAATCTCCATCCGACGGAAGCCTACCTGATCTGCGGCCCCATCCCCGGATTGTGCGATTCTCCCGCCGTCTATCACTACGCTCCGTTCGAGCATGCGCTGGAACTGCGCCGGAAGCTCGATGACGGCGCCGGGCTCCCGACGGAGGCGTTCTTCATCGGACTGACATCGGTCCACTGGCGCGAGTCCTGGAAATATGGCGAGCGGGCCTTCCGCTACTGCCAACACGATGCGGGCCACGCCGTCGGGGCTCTGACCATCGCCGCCGCCGCGCAGGGTTGGACGGCGCGCCTCGACGATGCGACCGCCACGCGGGAACTGGCCGAATTGCTCGGGGTTCACGGCCAGGAGGGCGTCGAGGCGGAACACGCGGATTGCCTGCTCGCATTCGCGCCCGCCGGCCGCCCTTTTCCGGCGCTGCCGGCGTTACGCGGCGCGGAATGGCTCGGCGTTCCCAACCGGCTCAGCGCTTCGCAAGTGCCCTGGACGGTGATCGACGAGGTCGCCGCGGCAACCGTGAGCAGCGGTCTGGCGCACGACGGCGACGCGTACGCAGGGGCCGCCCGCGAACTGCCCGAACGCGGTTTGCCGGCGGCGCGGATCATTCGCCAACGGCGCAGCGCGGTGGCGCTGGACGGAGTGACGACGATGGGCCGGGACGCTTTCCTGCGGATGCTGTGGCGCGTCATGCCGGCCGCGGCGCCGATGCCGTTTTCCGTACTGCCCTGGCAGCCCCTCGTATCACTGGCAATTTTCGTTCATCGGGTGAACGGAGTGACGCCCGGTCTCTACGCGCTGGTGCGCGATCCCTCCCACGCGGAGAGCCTTCGCGCCTCCATGCTTCGCGAATTCCTGTGGGAGCAAGCCGACGCCGAGCTGCCGCTCTTCCTGCTGGTCCCTGCCGACGCCACCGACGCCGCCAAAACGATAAGCTGCCACCAGGACATCGCCTCCATGGGCGTGTTCGCCGCCGGCATGCTGGCCGCATTCGACGCCGCCATCGCCGGCTACGGAGCGCCGGCGTACCCGCGGATGTTCTGGGAAACCGGCCTCGTGGGACAGGTTCTCTATTTGGAAGCCGAGGCGGCCGGCATTCGCGCGACGGGCATCGGGTGTTTTTTCGATGACGCATGTCACCGGCTGCTCGGCATCAAGGACCACGCCTGGCAGAGTCTTTACCACTTCACGATGGGCGGTCCGGTGGACGATCCGCGCTTGCAGACGGTGGAGTCCTACGAGCACCTGAAAGCGCGGGCCGCCGGCGGCGACGACGCCTGGCCGGAAGCGTAGCTCCCGGCTCTGGAGTTGGCGCCGTTCGCAGGGGTGTAGGTCTGATCTGAGAGGTGGGGCGAGCGTCCACGCTCGCAAGCCGGTTTTCCAACCGGCTTTGAGCCGGCTTCAGGCTCCCGGACCGGAGGAGTTCCCCTTCCGCGGCGCCACTTCTTTCGTGGATTTCGCCGCGTGTACGCTCGCCCCACCTCGTGACAAATGTACAGACTCCGGGGCCGGAAGCGTAGCCGGCTACCACTGTCGCGCGGCCTGCAATTTCGAGCGGCCGGTGCGGCTGACGCCTTTTACGCCCGCGTCGAGACCCTCGAGTTCCCCCAGTCGCGTGGCCACTTTCTCCACCGCGGTGAGGATATCGTCGACATCCGATTCGCCGCCCAGCAGGAGGAAGTGCGGCAGCCAGACGGATTCTTCGTAAGCCAGCCGCTCCGCGACGGGGCAGCGCGTGCGGCTGTAATCGACGGGCTGCGCGCGGCCGGCCGCCAGCGCGGGAAACTGCTCCGCCGCGGCGGGAAACAGGTCGCTGCGATAGACGGCTTCGTAAAACCGGCCTTCGCACGGGACGCCTTCGGCTTCGAGCGCGCGGACGAAAACGTCCCGTGAAACCGGCGTCTCTCGCGTCAACAAACGAAAAACGAACTGGTACATCGCCTCCCGCGTGATGCCGGGGTCCGGCGGCAACGCGGCGACATGAGGGATCCTGGCGAGACCGGCCGCCAGCCGCCTGGCGTTTTGGGCGCGCCTCAGGTTCTGCTCTTCCAGCCGCTCGAGCTGGCCAGCCAGCAGCGCCGCCTGCAGTTCGGTCATGCGGAAATTGGAGCCGACGATGCGGATATCGTGCCTGTCCGTCTCGCTGGCCCGGCCGCAGTTGACGTACGACTGCGCATACTCGAAGCAGCGCAGGTCGCTGGTGATCACCACGCCGCCTTCGCCCGCCGTCATCAGCTTGCTGCTCTGGAGACTGAAGCAGCCGGCGTCGCCCATCGAGCCGGCCCCGCGGCCTTTCCAGCGCCCTCCGTGGGCGTGGGCGCAGTCTTCGATCAGGGCGAGATTGTATTTCCGCGCGATGGCCGCGAGCGCGTCCATGTCGGCGAAACGCATCGCCAGGTGCACGGGCAGCAACGCGCGGGTGCGGTCCGTGATCGCTTCCTCCACCTGCGACGCGTCCAGGCAAAAGGTGTCCTCGCGCACATCCACGAACACGGGAACGCCGCCCTCGAACAGCACGGCCGCCGCGGTACCTTCCCACGTGTACGCCGGAACGATCACCTCGTCGCCGAACCGCAGCCCCGCCGCCCGCAACGCAATCTGCAACGCGACGGTTCCATTCATCACCGCGAGGCCGTACTTCGCGCCGTGGTATTCGGCGAACGCGGCGGCGAACTCGCGCGCCAGGCGGTTCGGAAACGGGAAGCCTCCCCAGTTGCGGCTTTCCAACACCTCTCGAAGCCGCGCAAAATCGTTTTCCGAGTATTGCGGCCAGGCCGTGAACGGGGCTGTTCGCACGGGCGGCCCGCCGTTTACGGCAAGCTTGGACGACATGTTTCCTCCATGGAAAATCCTCCACGGGGAGCGTAGCACACCGGCGATCATATCGGCCTCCGGGAGTCGAAAAAAATCTCGCCGCCTGTAACAACGCCGGGGCGAACTGCACTTTATAGACAAAAGCCCGGCGCCGTTAGTTGGAGGAGGGGCGCCGGGCGGACCCCTGATACCCCTTGTTCGAATAAACCGGCTCGCGACCCTACGGCGAGCCGGTCTTTGCTTTTACGGCGCCCCGGCCGGCGTTCCTCGCGCCCCGCTCATTCCGCCCAGACCTTCAGCAGAATGTAAGCCAGCTTATCGCCGTGCGGAATCATATGATGGGCGCCGTCGCGCGGAATGTGGACCATATCGCCGGGAGCAATTTCGTATTCGCGCGCCCCGGTGACGCCGTCGCCGCGTATCTCGCCCGGGGAGGGTTCGGCGGGGTTCGTGATCTCACCGCCCAGCAGGGCCCGCGCCGTTCCTCGTTGGATGAAGTAAACGTCGACGCATCCTCGATGTGCCTCCCACGGCCCTGGTTGGCCCGGATAGATGACATAGTTCATCGTGTAGCCGTTCGAGACATGGATCGGCTGATTACTGTCGTGGCCGGCGATGGTGGCGTCGATGTCCGCCTTCGATAAAACGTCCGGCATCGTGCGCGGCCCCATCCGGCTGCGGCGCGGCGGCAACGCGTCGCCGGCCGGGAAGATGCGGACCACAACGTACTCCAGTCGTCCCTTGCCTGGATCCAGTTCCCGTGCGGCGGTTCTCGGGATATGAACAAGGTCGCCCGCGCCAATCCGGTGACGCCGTCCGTCGATCGTGACTTCGCCGCTTCCGTTACGGATGTGGAGAATCTCATCCGCCTCGGCGCCCCCCGGGGCTCGCGACGGTCGCCCTTGGACGGCCCGGAGCCTTACGTCGTAATTCGGGCGTTCCACCAGCGGCGCGTCCTGGTCGATCTGGGACAACCGGGCGTCGATTTCCGCGCTCTTCAGCACGTCCCGAAACTCCGCGGCAAGCGGCCGAATCAGGGCGCAGCACAAGCAAAACCAGATCCATGAGGTTCGAAGCGGCATGAATCAAGATTACACCCGCTAGACTGGGTATATATGCGGGCCGCGCTGATGCTGATGCCGCTGCTGCTCGCGCCCGACGCGTCGAACGACCCCCGCCTGGAACCCATCCTGGCGCGGCTGGCCGAAGAAGCCGAGGCGTTCGCGAACGCCGCCACGCGGATCGTCGGCCAGGAATCCCTGCAACAAAAAGCGCTCGTCACCCGGCGCCGCTTCCGGCTGCGCGTCGGCCAGGACGCGCTGAAACCCCCGCCCCCGCAATACCGCCAGCGTGAGATCCTGTCCGAGTACGGTTTCAGCGTCTTCCGCGAGGCCCCGAACTCGCTCCATGAACTGCGCAAAGTCGTTGCCGTGGACGGAATGCCGGTTGCCGGCTCCGCGAGGGCGCGAGAAACGCTTACGCTTGGCGCCGTCTCCGATGACGACCGCCTGAAGAAAAGGATGCTCCGCGAGTTCCAGAAACATGGTCTCACGGACGCGGCGATCGACTTCGGCCCGCTGATCCTGCTGTTCCGGCAGCGGGAGTTGTCCAACTACCGCTTCGAGATCGCCGGCGAGGGGAACCTCGGCGCCGACCCCGCGATCATCGTGGGCTACCAACAGGCGGCCGGCCCCGCCTTGCTGACGATCTTCGAAGGCAACCGGGCTGCGCGCGCGCCGCTGGCCGGGGAACTCTGGGTCCGCGGCGGCGACTACCTCCCCTTGCGGATCGTGTTGCGCAGCAGCCCGGGCGAAAATGAGAAGAACGTGGTCCGCCACCTGGCCGAAGTGGATTACTTCCGCAGCGGCTACGGCGTACTCTTGCCGGCCTCGGTGCGCTACCGCCGCCTGGCCGGCGACGATCTGGTTGTGGAAAACGTCTGCCGGTATTCGAATTACAGCATGTTCTCAGTGGATGCCGAGATCAAGTTCGAGCCCGAACCGGTGGCCGAACCCCATTAACATGCCTTCTCGAATCATCTACTTGCACGGCTTCGCGTCCAGCCCGACTTCATCGAAAGCGCGCTACTTCGTCGACCGGCTGGCCGCCGAAGGCGTTCTGGTCGAGGTTCCCGACCTCGCCCAAGGCGATTTTGAGAATTTGACCCTCACCCGCCAACTTCAGTTGGTAGAGGCGTTAGCAAATGGTCAGCCGGTGCGAATCATGGGTTCCAGCTTGGGCGGCTACCTGGCTGCGCTCTATGCGGCTCGCCACCCGGAGGTGGAAAAGCTGGTCCTGCTCGCGCCCGCCTTCCAGTTCGCGTCTCGATTCCGGGAACGGCTGGGATCCAGCCAAGTGGACCTTTGGGCAACAAGAGGCCATCTGGGCTTCTATCACTACGGCGACGGAGCGGAACGGCCGCTTCGCTATTGTTTTCTTCAGGATCTCGACGCATACGAGGACTTCCCCCGGATCGCGCAACCCTGCCTGATCCTGCACGGGCGCCACGATGACGTCGTTCCTTGGCACCTTTCCCGCGAGTTCATCGGGCATAATCCGCAGGCTCGTTTGGTTATACTCGAGACAGACCACCAGATGCTGGATGTCAAGAATCGGATGTGGGAGAGCATCCGGGACTTTCTGCTTTGAGGTGAGGCTGACGCCTTAGCTTGTCCGTACTGGGACCGGAATGAGGCGGATGCGGCTACGGATTTCAGAATTCCGATCTCTTGGCGTTTGTATGTGCTACACTTTTTAATAGGCGCGATAGGGAGGAATCCGGTGAATCGTGCAACCCCCCTAACACGAGCGGCGTCATAATAACGGCGGAGGCGGGTGATCCTCGCCGACCTTAAATCAGGCTGGACGCAATATGTCGGAGCGGTTACATAGCCTTCACGAACAATTGGATGGAAGGGCGCCAAACGCGGAAGCCCACCTGAACCAGCTCCTGGCTTTTAAGCAGGAGAAGCCCTGGTTCCTGACCATCGCCGGAGAGATCAAAGACTACTTCTTCCCGGCCAGCCAGCCCCCGTTGCTGGTAACCTCCAGGCCCCTCACCAAAGCCGAGATGAGCGGCACGTCGTTAATCTACAACCCGTCGACAGACGTCAATGGCGAGGCGGCGAGCGCACGCAGAACCTCGGCGTTTCAGCCGGGCGTCGCGGTCGACAGCGAACACCTCAGTCGCTTGGCCGGCGTAGGCATCGAACCCCCATGGTACGAGGCGTTCTGGCAGAACGTCCGGGAGTTCATCGCCCCGCCGAAGCAGCCGGCGCTTCAGGTTAGTTCGAAGCCGGTCCAGGTCAAGAGCATCTGGGGCTTCTCGGCCGGCAATGAGCGCAAGGCGAGTCTCATCACGGCCGGCGTCCACGTCGGCGCGGTCGTGCTGTTGTTCTTCTTCGGCGCCGCTCACGCCGTCATGCAGGTGGAACCGAAGACCACCGTCACGCTGCTGGCGCCCCCCGAGGACATCGCTCCGTATTTGCCGCAGACGCCCAAGCCGAAGCCAATGGGAGGCGGTGGAGGCGGCGGCGACCGGTCCCCCCTGCCCGCCAGCAAGGGCAAACTGCCGCGTCTGGACGTGAAGCAGTTCGTGCCTCCGGCGGCCGTCGTCTACAACGAGGCGCCGCGCCTCGTGATGGAGCCGACGATCGTCGTTCCGCCCGATGCGAACGTCCCGCAGGTCAACATGAACGTTTGGGGCGATCCGCTCGCCAAGGTCGGTCCGCCTTCCAACGGCACCGGTTCCGGCGGCGGCATCGGCTCCGGTTCAGGCGGCGGCGTCGGTTCCGGCCGCGGCCCCGGCTTCGGACCCGGTGAAGGCGGCGGCATCGGCGGCGGCGTTTACCGCATCGGCGGCGGCGTCACCGCGCCATCGCTGGTCTTCAAGGTCGAGCCGGAATACTCCGAAGAAGCCCGAAAAGCCAAGTATCAGGGCACAGTTGTCCTCTACGTCGTGGTCGACGAGAAGGGCCTTCCTCGGGACATCAAGGTCGTTCGCGCCCTGGGCCTCGGTCTCGATGAGAAAGCCGTCGAAGCGGTCGAGAAGTGGCGGTTCCGCCCTGGTTTCCTGAACGGCAAGGCGGTAGCCGTCGCGGCGACCGTCGAGGTCAACTTCCGCCTGCTGTAACGCCCCGGCGTCAGGTTTCCTGGCTGAGAGTCCGCAGATACTGGAACGAGTAGATGCCCGAATTGTGTCCGTCGTTCCACTGGATCCGGATCGCGTAGTTTCCTACCGGCTCCACGGCCGTAATCTTCAGCGCGGGCTTGTAGAGTTGGAACGGAGCGCTCGCCTCGGGCCGCTGCGGCGGCTCGCCGTGCGCCCCCGTGCACGTCGCGCAAGGGCAATGATCCCGCAGAAACGGCAGGCTGAAATCGCTGTGCTGCCCGTCCTTCCAGTCGATCTTGATGCCCTTCGATTTTGAGATCGCGATGTGCTCCGGATCTTCCCGCCGACTCATGAAATCCTTTCGATATCCCGTACGCCGGAGATCCGCCGCATCGCCGAGGCCACGCGCTGATACTGTTTCTGATCCCGCACCTCTACCGTCATCTCGATCACCGCGCTGCCTCCGCCGCGCTTGCCGTCCGGCTTCGCCTCGAGGCTCCGGATGTTGCTGTTCTCCTTGAACAGCACCGACGTAAGCTCGTTCAGCATGCCGGGCCGGTCCTCGGCATACACCATTAGTCTTACGCTGAAAGTCTCCTCGAACTTACGCGCCCACTCGACGTCGATCTTCCGCTCCACTTCGTACATCAGGTTCTGTACATTCGGACAGGTGGCCGCGTGAACCGCCACGCCCTTGCCGCGCGTGATGTAACCGACGATGGGCTCGCCCCGGATTGGATTGCAGCAGCGTGAGAGGACCACCATGATGTCGTTGACCCCCTTCACCGTGACGACGTAGTCTTCCTCGCGGCGCTCCGGCGGTTGCTGGGGTTTCGGCGCCTCCGTTTCCTCGGGGGCCGGCGTTTCCGGCGCCAGCTTTTGCAGCACCTGCCTCGCCGAGTACTTGCCATAGCCCAGCGCGGCGTACAGGTCCTCCATCTTGCTGCAGCCGTACTCGGCGGCGATCTGTTCCAGGTCGTTGCGATGGATGCGGCTCAAGTACACGCCGAACCGCCGCGCCTCTTTTTCGAGGGACTTCTCGCCGATTTCGATCGCCTTGGCGCGCTCGACCGCCTTGATGACGTGCTTGATCTTGTTGCGCGCCCGCGACGTCTTCACCAGCCCGAGCCAATCCTTGCTGGGCAGGTGCCCCGCCTGCGTCAGGATCTCGACCACATCGCCGTTCTTAAGGCTGTAGCGCAGCGGGACGATGCGCCCGTTGACCTTCGCGCCGACGCACGTGTTGCCGACGTCGCTGTGGATGGCGTACGCGAAATCGATCGGGGAGGCGCCCCGCGGCAGCGCGATCACCTTGCCCCGAGGCGTGAACGCGTAGACCTCTTCCGAGTACAGGTCCACTTTCAGCGTGGACATGAACTCGCCCGGGTCTCGCATCTCCCGCTGCCACTCCACCAGTTGGCGCAGCCACGCGATCTGCTGCTCGTCGGGCAGGTATCCTTTTCGCCCTTCCTTGTACTTCCAGTGCGCGGCAATGCCCTCTTCCGCGATCCGATGCATCTCCTCGGTGCGGATCTGGACTTCAAACGGGTGGCCTTCCGGCCCGATCACCGACGTGTGCAGCGACTGATACAGGTTGGGGCGTGGAATGGCGATGAAGTCCTTGATCCGCCCCGGGATCGGGTGCCACTCGGTGTGGATCACGCCGAGCGCGGCATAGCAATTCTTGACCGAGTCCGTAACGATGCGCAGGGCCAGCAGGTCGTACACCTGGTCCAGCGGGATTTTCTGCCGCCGCATTTTCTGGTGCACCGAGTACGGCCGCTTCACCCGCCCTTCGACGCGCGCCGGAATGCCCTCCCGCGCGAGATTCTCCTCGACTTCGCTCCGGACGCGGTTCAGATACTCCTCGTTGACCGGGCGCTTCAGTTCCATCTCCTGCGTGATCTCGGCATAGGAGTCCGGGTCGAGATAGCGAAAGGCCAGTTCCTCCAGCTCTACCCGGATCTTACCCATTCCGAGGCGGTTGGCGATCGGCGAATAGATCTCCAGCGTTTCGTGCGCAATCCGCTCCTGCCGCTCCCGGCTCAGATGCGACAAGGTGCGCAGGTTATGAATCCGGTCGGCGAGCTTCACCAGGATCACCCGGATGTCGCTCACCATCGCCAGCAGCATCTTGCGGACGCTCTCGGCCTGGCGTTCTTCCGGCGAGTACAGGTCCAGCTTCCCCAGCTTGGTAACGCCGTCCACGCACCGGGCCACTTCCTCGCCAAATTCGCGCCGGATGTCGTCGATCGTGGTGGTGGTGTCCTCGACAACGTCATGCAGCATGGCGGTCTGAAGGCACACCAGGTCCATCTGGCGGTCGGCGAGGATGTGAGTCACCGACAGGGGATGCACGATGTAAGGTTCGCCGGAACGCCTCGCCTGGTTCGCGTGGCGGGCCGCGGCGAACTCGTACGCCTTCCGCAGCGGCGCCAGGTCCTCTTTCGGCCGCAGTTCCCGGATCTTGGCTTCCAGCGCGAGGTAGAGTTCTTCGCCCGGTAACGGCAACCGCGCGGACGCGGGCGATTCAGCGGTCCCCTCAGCCAGATTGGTGGACATTCCGTTCTTTCAGAGTACCCTGTTTCGCGCCGACGCATCGGCCGCCGCCTTCAGGCGCCCGCCGGCGACACGAACCGCGCGGTAGTTATGGGGAGCGGAAAATGGAGGGCGGGACCGCTCTCCGCGGGAGCGGTCCCTGGTTAAGAAAACGATGAGTGCCGGACGCGATTACTCGTCGGTGATGCCAAAACCCGGCTGGTTGCGGGCGGCCTTGAGCTTCTTGGTCTGCAACGTCTTATCAACCCAATCGTCCGCCGTCCGGGAATCCGCCTCGAACTCTTCCTTGCTGTTGGCGAGATCGGCCCGTTCGCGGTAAAGCAGGTTGATATAGGCCATGGCGTCATCATATTCCTTATCGATCTTCACGGCCTGTTGGAGATTCTTCAGCCCTTCTTCGATGACCGGCAGATTCGTCTCCCGAAGCTGGTCCCGGATCTTCTTGTCCTTCAAGGGGCCGGGATCCTCGGGCTTCATCCCGAGTTCCGCCCGCGCTTTCATCCGGTCTTGAAAAGCCCGCGTCCAGGCAATCACGCCCATCGTGTAGAAGGCTTCCTTGTTGTTCGGATCCACCCCGATCACTTTCTCGTACCACTGCTCCGCTTCCTCGAACTTCTTCTGGTGAAAGAACAGAGAAGCGATCGACTGTAGTGCGATGGAATTGCCAGGATCCGCATCGAGCACGGTATGGAACTCGTCATAGGCCCGCTGGGCCATCTGCGTGTTCTCTTCGGATTCCGCCCCCGGCACGTACTGGCTCATGTAAGCGGTGGCCAGGTACAAGCGCGCCGTCGCAAACGTCGGTTCCAGATCGATGGCCGCCTTGAACTGCTCGACCGCCAGCGGATACTGGGCGTTCCGATACGCCTGCACGCCTTTGTTCAGGTGATCGCGGGCTCGTAGTTTGGTGCAGCCGGCGGCGCCGAAAGCCAACAGCCCCACGCCCGCCAATGCTATCCACAGTGCAACGTTACGTTTCATCCTCGGGTCCTCTCAAATGTCGGGACGGTGCGGCCGTGGAGGCCCTTACTCGCCGGCCTCCACTTTGGCTGTCATCAGGCCCACCTTGTCGATGCCCGCCCCTTTGGCGATATCGATCACGCGAGCGACGCTCTGGAACTCCAGGTCCGGATCGCCTTTCACGAACACCACCCGCTCGGCGCGGGTCTTGAAGATCTCCTCCAGTCGCCCGCCAAGCTGCATCTCGTCCGTTGGCTCCTGGTTGATCATCAGGCTCTGGTCCCGGTTGATCGAGATCACCACCGTTCGCTGGTCTGACGCTGTCTGCTTCTGTCCGGGCGGAGCCGGTTGCGGAATCAACGCCTCGAGTCCTTTCGGGGTCAGCGGGGTGATGACCATGAAGATGATCAGCAGCACGAGCAGAACGTCAATGAACGGCACCACGTTCGGCTCGCTCATTTCCGCGCCGATCTTGACTGACATTCCCATAGTTAGCTGTTCTCCTTTCGCCGCCTGGCCGCGCCCGCTACAGGTCGCCGCCCGAGCCGCGTCCCTTCTTCTTCTCCGTGAGAAGGCCGATGTTGTCCACGCCGGCGGACCTGGCGTTGTCCACCACTTCCACGACGCGCTCGTACCGCGCCCTCGCGTCGCTCTTCAGATAGATCGTCTTGTCCAACGAACCGGCCAGCAGGTCTCGCACCTTGGGACCCACGTCCTCCACAGTAATGGGCGTGCTTCCCAAGTACACTTTTCCGTCGCGCGTGACGGCCATCAACACCGCGTCTTCCTTGTCCGCCTCCGACATCGCGATGGGGTTGTCGGTCATCACCATGTCGACGCTGACGCCTTTCGAAAGCATCGGCGTGATAACCATGAAGATGATCAGCATCACGAGCATCACGTCAGCCAGAGGAATGACGTTTATGTCGGAGGTGACCTCAGGCGCCTTGATTTTTCTCATGTCTCGCTTCTCCTCTCGCCCGACGCCGCTGCTACCGGGGAGGGAGGGAGCGTCCCTACCTCCCCGGCCATCAACTCGTCAGGCTTTCCGGCCCGATGGCCGGTTCAGCGTTGACCCTACCGCCCGCCGCGCTGGGAGCGCTTGAGGAAGTAGTCGATCAGTTCCGAGCTCGAGTTGCCCATCTCCACATCGAAGCCTTCCAGCCTCGTGGTGAAGTAATTGAACGCCCACACGGCCGGAATAGCCACGAACAGGCCGAGCGCGGTCGCCACCAGCGCTTCGGAAATTCCACCGGCCACCGCGCCCAGACCAGTCGACTTTTCCGTCGAAATGCCCTTGAACGCGTTGATGATGCCGACCACCGTCCCGAACAGTCCGACGAACGGAGCGGATGCCCCAATGGTCGCCAGACTACTCACGCCCCGTTTCAGTTCCGCGTGCGTGATGGCTTCGGCGCGGTCCAGGGCCCGCCGCGACGCTTCGATTTCTTCGCCCGGTATCTCCGTACTCAGTTCGTGCGCCTTGAACTCCTGCAGCCCAGCCACCACCACTTTGGCCAGGTGGCTCTTCTTGTACCGGTCCGCGATCTTGATCGCCTCGTCGAGCTTGCCTTCGCGCAACGCGCCCGCAACCGCCGGCGCAAATTGACGCGACTGCTTGCGGGCCGCGCTGTAGGCCAGGAAGCGGTCGATCATGACGCCGATCGAGTACGCCGACATAATGAACAGCAAGATCACGACGATCTTTGCCGGAATTCCCATCTGAGCCCACATCGAACGGATGTCGAATCCGACTGCTCCTCCGCTGAGGAACATGAAGGCCCATACCTGAGCTTGTAGTAACATCTTTTCTTTCTCCTGCGAGTTGATTTTTTGGACTTAAGCTAAACGCTAGAATCGCTTCTTAGCCGCTCAAGGTGAAGTTGACGTCGATTTGCGTCACCACCTCGACCGGCTCGCCGTTCAACATCGTGGGCTTGTACACCCACTGCTTCACGGCTTCCGTGGCCGAGGGCACCAGCAGCGGATGGCCGCTCACCAGGGTCAGGTTTTCAATCCGTCCGTCCCGGCCGATGATGGCGTTGAAACGCACGGTACCCTGGATGCGGGCCTGCCGCGCCAGTGGCGGGTAGACCGGCCGCGGCTGGTTCACCAAACGGGCCGCCTGCACGTTTCCGCCGACGCGGATCCGTTGAGGCGGTTTCGGTTTGGGCTTCTCTTCGACCTTCGGCGGGGGGGGCGGAGGGGGCGCCGCGACCGGCACCGAACCGATGATGCCGCCTATCACGCCTCCCGGCGCTCCGCCGGGCACGCCGCCAGGGA
Source organism: Bryobacteraceae bacterium (assembly GCA_026129905.1). GTDB lineage: Bacteria > Acidobacteriota > Terriglobia > Bryobacterales > Bryobacteraceae > JAHCHE01. The sequence continues at coordinate 71,676 of JAHCHE010000015.1, forward strand.
TGCCGCCCACCACGCCAACCGCGCCCGTCTGCGGCGGAAGTTCGTCTTCCTTAATGACCGCGATCTCTTTCGGAATCTCCTTGGGCGCCATCAGCCTGCCGGCGTCGAACTGCCGCGGGATCACTTTGACTATCTTGACGGGGGCAGCCGCCGGCGGAGGCGGAGGCGGGGGAGGCGGCGGGGGCGCCACCAGGAAACTCGTTAACTGTGTCGAAGGAAGTACCTCGTAACGGATAAGCGGGACCAGTATCATTACCCCGATCATGAGGCACTGGAACGCGAACGAAATGAGTACCGGCCAGCTCCGACGGGTCTGTCCCAAGTCCACTAGACTTTGCTCGAACATGTCTCTTTGCCCTTTCCACGCCGTTGGCCCGGCCGCCTTCGGGTCCTTCGCTTCTTCCCCTAGGCCAGGCTCCCGGCGTTACTTACGAACTCACTCCTGTTTGACCGCCTTCGCGGAATCGCCTCGCACCGGATTCTTCCGCGCCGGAGCCGCCGCGGGCCCTCTCCCGGCCGCGCGCTTACGGCGCTCCAACGCGCCTTGCCAGAATACCAAAATCGGGCTGGCGATGAAGATCGACGAGTACGTGCCGATCAGAATGCCGACCACCAGCGCAAACGCAAAGCCGCTCAACACTTGCCCGCCGAACAGGTACAGCGCCAGCACCGTCAGGAACGTCAATCCCGAGGTCATCAGCGTCCGGTTCAACGTATGGTTGATGCTCAGGTTCACCAGTTCCGGGTACGGCAGCCTCCGCATCGTCTTAAGATTTTCACGGATGCGGTCGAACGTCACGATCGTGTCGTTCATCGAATAACCGACGAGCGTCAGCAGCGCCGCCACCACCGTCAGCGAAATCTCCCTGTCCGTGATCGAGAACAGTCCCACCGTGATGATGACGTCATGGAACACCGCGATCACCGCCGCCACTCCGTACATCAGCTCGAACCGGAATGCGATGTAGACCAGCATGCCGCCCAAAGCCAGCAGCGTCGCCATCATCGCCTGGCGCCGAATCTCCGCGCCGATCTTCGGCCCCACCACCTCGATGCTGCGAATAGAGAACGGCGACAGGTGAAACTCTTCCCCGATCGTCGCCAGCGCCGCCGGCGTGACGCCTTCCACTTTCGATAGCTCCTCCACGCTTCGCAGGAGTCCCGATCGTGGCGGCGTGTCGCGAAAATCCCGGATGCGGCCCGCCAGCGCCTCCAACTGGTCTTCCGAAAGGACCACGCCCTTGCGCTGGAGCGGGTCCCTCAGCCGTTCGGCGATCAGTTGCTGACCCGCGTTGTTCAAGTCCGGCTTGTCCGAGCCGCCTCCGAAGCGCGCGTTCAGCGTTTCGATGATGTTCCGCCGCGCCGCCTCGAGTTCCGCTTCGCTCTGCAACTCCGTGGACACCATCACTTCCTGGTCGCCCACCACTTCCTGCACCGAAACTTCGCCCTGGATCCGCTCCGAGAGAGCGGACCGGATCTGATCCAAAGGCGGCAACTTCGCGAACTTCAGGTACATCAGCGTTCCACCCTTGAAATCGATGCCGTAACGGGGACCACCCTTAACCGCCAGACTTGCCAGCCCCGCGACCGTAAGCACCAGCGACACGATAATGAAGGGCCACTTCCGGCCCAGAAAGTCAAACCTTGGATTCTTGAAAAGCTCCATGCAGCATGTCGCGCCGGTACTCGATTCTGTTAGACACGGCCCGGCGTCCGATTGTTCCCGTTGCTGATGACAAACCCTATCACAAAACCGTCAAATACTCAATTGCGCCATCCGCGGCTTGCGGAACAGCGACCATTCGAAGATCGTCTTGGAAACGAAGACGGCTGTGAACACGTTCGCGATCAGGCCGATGACCAAAGTTACGGCGAAGCCCTTGACCGGGCCGCTTCCGAAAATGAAGAGAAAGGCGCACGAAACCACCGTCGTGACGTGCGTGTCGATGATGGTCAGGAACGCCCGGTTGAAACCCACGTCCACCGCCGCCGGTATGGCCTTGCCGCTGGCGAGTTCCTCCTTGATGCGCTCGAATACCAGCACGTTGCTGTCTACCGCCATGCCGATCGTCAGGATGACGCCCGCGATCCCGGGCAGCGTCAGCACTGCCCCGAAATAGCTCAGCGCCGCCAGCAGTATCACTGCGTTCAACACCAGCGCCAGCACCGCGTTCACCCCGCTGTTGCGATAGAAGAACAACATCACCCCGATCACCGCGGTCAGGCCGATCAGCCCCGCGATGAACCCGTCCCGAATCGAGTCGGCCCCCAGCGACGGACCCACCGTCCGTTCCTCCAGGTACACGATCTTGGCCGGCAGCGACCCCGCTTTCAACACCACCGCCAGGTCGGCCGCGTCCTGCTCACTGGCCGCTCCGCTGATCCGGCCGCTGTCGTCAATGCGGCTTTGGATCGTCGGCGCCGTCCGGATCTGTCCGTCCAGCACCACCGCCAACCGGTTGCCCACATTGGCTTCGGTGAACCGGCCGAAACGCTTCGCCGCGTCCTGCGATAACGTGAAATCTGTTTCCCACCTGTTGAACTCGTCGCGGCTCGGACGCGCGTTGCGCACGTCGCGCCCGGTGATCACCGCGCCCCGCGCCAGCAGGTACCAGGTCTCGCCCGTTTCTCCCGGTCGCGGCCTCTCCCTTACCAGCCGCGTGTTCAGCGGCAGGACGCCGCCGTGCTTGGCCAGCGCCTGCTCCCGGCCCGAGAACGGACCGTCCTTCACTTCCACCAACTCCAGGACCGCGGCCGTTTGCAGGATCGCCTTCACCCGCGCCGGGTCGTCAACCCCGGGCATTTGCACCAGAATCTCCGATTCGGCGTCCGAGCGTCCCCGCTGCTGCACGGTCGCTTCCGTCAAGCCCAGCCCGTTGATGCGGTTTTCGATCGTCCGGATCGCCCGCTCCACCGTGTCGCGCCGCAACGCCAGCGCCTCCGACTGCCGGATGTTCAGCCGGTAGTCGGTCGAACTGACGGGCGTCAGAACCCACTGCGGAAACCGCTCCGCAATCAAGGTTCGGAACGCGCCCGTGTTGTCCAGCGGCACCCCGCGAATGTTCACCTGGATCGAGTCGGCCTCGTCCATCGACGCCGGATCGTTCCGCTCGATCGCCTGGACGCCGATATTCGCCTTCGCCAGGTCTTCCTTCAGCCGGTCGATCACCAGGTCCGCTTCCGCTTTGAAGGCGTCCTGCACCTGCACTTGCAGCACCAGGTGGCTGCCGCCTCTCAGGTCCAGTCCCAGCTTGATGTTCTGCCGGAAGTTGCTCCGCGCCTCTTCTAGCGACTTCGGCAGGCCGACCAGTCCGTAGAAGCACAGCAGAATCACCGCCGCGATGAACGCAGCTTTGTATTTCAGGTTTCGCGACATGGCTTTACGCCTTCTTCACTTCCTCGGAGACCAGCGAAGCCACCGCGCTCCGCGCCATCTCGATTTTAATGTTGTCCGGCTTCACCCGCAGCACCAGCGTGTCGTCGTCCAGCTTCACGATCGTCCCGATGATGCCCCCGTTGGTCACCACCGTGTTGCCGCTTTGCAGCTCGCGAAGCATCTTCTGCTGCTGCTTCTTCTGCCGCTGCATCGGCATGAACAGCAGAAAGTAGAAGATCGCGAAGATGAACAGGATCGGCAGAAATCCGAAGATCGGGTTCGACGATCCCGGCGACTGCAGCAGTAACAGGTTCAGATTCACAGCGTACCTCGCGCGGTCACGCGGCTTCGTCAGGCCGCTCGCTCCCCGGCCGCGCTTCCGATGATTTTCCTAACGATGTCGAAGAACTACGACTTTCCTACCTAGAACTCCCGCGCAACGAACCCGCCTGCGGGCAACCACCAGGACTCACCCGGCTAGTCCCGTCGGCCGCGCCGGACCCGGTTCGGTTGTGAAGAGGGAGCGCATTTCTTCCAGGTACCTGGGGAAGGTCCCAAGGAGTATAGCCTGCCTGATTTGGCGCATTATGTCAAGGTACCTACAGACATTATGGACTGTCGCCAGCGTGGAGTACAACATCTCCCCCGCCTGAAAAAGGTGCCGCAGATAGGCCCGCGAGTATCGCCGGCACGCCCCGCACCGGCACGATGGATCCACCGGCGCGGCATCGTCCTTGTACTGCGTCTGCTTGATGATCAGCTTCCCGCGCGAGGTGAACAGGCAGCCGTTCCGCGCATTCCGGGTCGGAAGCACGCAGTCCATCATGTCCACCCCCCGAGCCACGTACTCGGCAAGCTCCTCCGGCATTCCCACCCCCATCACGTAGCGCGGCCTCGATTCCGGCAGTGCGGGCGCGGTCGCCTCCACCATCTCCAGGCTCAGCGTGCGCGGCTCTCCCACCGACAGGCCCCCAATGGCGTAGCCGTCCGCCTCCAGCTCCAGCAGTTCCGCCGCGCAGGCTCGCCGCAGGTCCGCGTACATCGAGCCCTGCACGATCGGAAACAGCGCATTTGGAACCGGGCCGCGCGCGTCGTAGTGGGCGAACGCCGCCCGCGCCCACCGGACGGTCCGCGCCGTGGACTCCTTGGCCGCCTCGTGGCTCGCTGGATACGGCAGGCACTCGTCCAGCGTCATCATCACGTCGCTGCCAAGCGCCAGTTGAACATCCACCGTCGAGGCGGGCGTGAACAGGTGCGCATCCCCGTTCAGGTGCGACCGGAACAACACCCCGTCGTCGCTCACCTTCCGCAGCCGGCTCAAGCTAAAAACCTGGTACCCGCCGGAGTCCGTCAGGATCGCCCGCGGCCACGCCATGAACCGGTGCAAGCCGCCGAGCCGGGCGATGGTTTCGTGGCCCGGCCGCAAGTACAGGTGGTAGGTGTTCGCCAGGATGATCCTGGCATCCAATTCCTCTTCAAGCGCCTCCTGCCCCACGCCTTTCACCGTGCCCTGCGTCCCCACCGGCATGAACACGGGCGTTTCCACGCTGCCATGCGCGGTGTGCAGAAGGCCGGCCCGCGCGCCCGTCTCCGGGCACCGCGCCTGGATCTCAAAACGGACGCTCTGCCGCAATGCCCTTATCGTAGCGTGCGCGCCCTCTGTCCGCCCCGCTCGGACCCTCACTCGGACCCCATGTTACGCTGGAATTTCCTGCCGTATGAGTACTATCACCGTTACGCTTCCTGACGGGAGCCGCCAGGAGGCCCCCGCGGGCGTTACCCCCTTGGAAATTGCCAGGTCGCTTGGACGCCGCCTCGCCGACGATGCCGTCGTCGCCCGCGTCAACGGCCAACTCTACGACCTCACCCGTCCGTTGGACAGCGACGCGAGACTCGAGATCCTCACCCCCCGGAATCCCGAAGCCCTCGACGTCTACCGCCATTCGACCGCGCACCTGATGGCGGCGGCCGTTCTCGAGCTGTTTCCCAATACCCGCCTCGGCATCGGGCCGCCCACCGAAACCGGCTTCTTCTACGATTTTCAGCGCAATGAGCCCTTCACTCCGGAGGACCTCGAAACGATCGAGCGCAAGATGTGGGAACTCCAAAAGATGGATCTTCCCTACGGCCGCGTGATGACTCCAAAGGAAGAAGGCCTGAAAAAGTACTCCGCGCTCGGCGAGCACATGAAGTGCGAGCTGATCGAAGAGAAAGCCGACGACGTCTTCTCCGAATACACGCTCGGCCCGCGCTTCATCGACTTCTGCCGCGGTCCCCACGTGCCGTCCACCTCCCGGATCAAGGCCTTCAAGCTCCTCAGCGTCGCCGGCGCCTACTGGAAGGGCGACGAGAACAACCACCAGATGCAGCGCATCTACGGCACGTCGTTCTTCACCCCGAAGGAACTCGAGGCCTACCTGAAGCAGCTCGACGAGGCGAAGAAGCGCGATCACCGCAGGCTCGGCCAGGAGCTCGACCTGTTCAGCGTCCAGGAACTCGCCGGTCCCGGCCTGATCTTCTTCCACCCCAAAGGCGGGATGGTCCGCAAGATCATGGAGGACTGGATGCGCGACCAGTACCTCGCCCGCGGCTATTCGCTCGTCTACACGCCGCATGTGGCCCGCGCCGACCTCTGGAAGACTTCCGGTCACTACAACTTCTACGCCGAGAATATGTTCAAGCGGATGGAACTGGACGATGCCGAATACCAGCTCAAGCCGATGAACTGTCCGTTCCACATCCTCATCTACCGCGACCGCCAGCGCAGTTACCGCGACCTGCCGGTCCGGCTTGGGGAACTCGGCGCCGTCTACCGCTACGAGCGCTCCGGCGTCATGCACGGCCTGCTGCGCGTCCGCGGCTTCACCCAGGACGACGCGCACATCTTCTGCACGCCCGATCAGATCGAGCAGGAGATCGTCAGTTGTCTGGAGTTCGCCCTCGACACCCTCCACACCTTCGGCTTCGACGACTACAAAGCCGAACTGTCCACCTGGGACGGCGGAGCGAGCGAGAAATACGACGGCGAGGCCGCGCAGTGGGAACTCGCCGAACGCGCACTAAAAAACGCCGCCGATCGCCTGCAAATGGACATTAAGCTCGTGCCCGACGAGGCGGCTTTCTACGGCCCGAAGATCGACGTCAAGCTCGTGGACGCCATCGGCCGCACCTGGCAGCTATCCACCATCCAGTTCGATTTCACCCTGCCGCGGCGCTTCGAACTCGAGTACATCGCCGAGGACGGCAAGGCGCACCAGCCCCTGATGGTCCACCGCGCCCTGTTCGGTTCCGTCGAGCGGTTCTTCGGCATCCTCGTGGAGCACTACGCCGGGGCCTTCCCCGTCTGGCTGTCCCCTGTTCAGGCTGTGGTGATGCCGATTACCGACCGCAATCTCGACTACGCGAGGCAGGTGACCGAGCGTCTCGCCGCCGCCGGCCTGCGCGCTCACCTCGACGACCGCTCCGAGAAGGTGAACTTCAAAATTCGCGAGGCGCAGCTCCACAAGATCCCTTACATGCTGGTGGTGGGTGACCGCGAAGCGGCCGCCGGAACGGTCGCGGTCCGCAACCGTAAGCACGGCGATCAAGGCGCAAGGCCCGTCGAGGATTTCCTCCGCGAGATCCAAGCCCTGATCGACGCCAGGTCCGTCACTGAGTAGCCCGTCAGTAGGCTGTCAGCGCAGGCGAGCTACTCCGGCCCGCCGCCTCCCCCGTCTCCGCACGCCCCTTCATAGTCGCCGTGCGCCAGGTGCGCGGGAACGGCGTGGTAGTCGATGACGATGGTGTGAGCGTTCGCGGGATTCCCTGGCGGAACGTGGCAGATCGCCACTTTGTGATCCCTCGGCCCGCCGTTGGCCGGGGCTGGGGCGCTCAGGACGATGCCGGCTATCGTCAAGCAGGAAAGAAGAATCGCTTTTCTCACGGGATGTTCCTCTCCTTCCCTCACCTTCACACAACTCCCTTCCGGACGGAATCGGGCATCCGCCTTAACCAGCGAGGACAAACGCCCCATTGGAATTCCCTCCGGCCGTTCGCGCCCCCTGCGTGGACCGTAGTCCGTCGCTACTCAGCCGCTCAAAGCGAATATTGCGGGATTTTCATCGTTTCTCCGCCCTTCATGGCGGATAGATGCGCATAATATCCCGGAACCGTCATGTTTAATGCGTCAATCACGTCGACGGCCGGTTTTCTGCCGCGGAGAATGGCATCCACGAAATCGTCGCCCAGGTAGCCGTGGGAGCCGCCGTGCCCGCCTGGAGAAACGCCCGGCGGCAGGGCGTATTTCTTCGTCTTCACCCCTTTCGCCTTCGCCTCCTCGAGCCGCCGCTTCCCCGCCGCGTCGCCGACGAACCCTTCGGCGCGCCCGTTGTGCCAGTCGTAGCCCGCGTATTCCCCGCGGAGCCGCCCCGCCTCCAGATACTCGCCCTGCGAGCCGCAGACGATGAAGCGGCAGAGCCCGCCTTCGCGCGTGCGAAACAACCCCACCTCCGAATTGAAGACGTTGCCGATGGCATTCGGCTCCCGCCTGTTCTCGTCGAACGGCGCCGTGCCCAGGCAACTCACCTCAACCAGGCTGTCGTGCGTCACGCCGACGTAGTAGGCCGTCGAATGCGTCGGGTACCACATCGGCGCCCCGTGGCGGCGCCAGTCCTTGTACGACCCCAACCGCGGCGCGCCCAGGCTGTGCGGGTGACAGTACTCCCCTTCGCAGTAGACGATGCGGCCAAAGACGTTCGCCGCGTGCAGCTTCTCCATGGCGTACAGGTCGTCGTGAAAAACCGACGTCTCGAACATGGCGTAGACGAGGCCCCGGTTCTTCTTCACGCACTCCAGCAGCCGTTCCGCGTCCTCGATATCGCCGCGGAACGCCGGCACCGCGGTGCAGACGTGTTTGCCGTGGTTGAGGACCTCGATGCAGTGCCGGGTGTGCGACGGAGCGTCGGTAGCGACGAAGATCGCTTCGATCCGATCGTCCTTCACCATCTCCTCGAGCGACGGATACGTCTTCGAGCACTTGACGTGCTCGGCCAAAGCCGCGCGGCGGTCCGGGAATAGATCGCTGACCGCCACCACTTCGACGTTCGGGTGATGCTGGAATTCGAACTCCGCCGCGAACTTGCAGACGCCATAGCCCACCAGGCCCATGCGGATCTTGCGGTCGCTGAACGGCTGCCAGTTCTGCGTCCGGTCGACTTCCGTGCGCGTCTGATCGAATCCGGGAATAACCTGTGCGCCCCCGGCTTGCTGCGTCGCCGCCGACGCTGCCGCCACCGTGGCGGCCGTGCTCCCCAGGAATGATCGGCGCGTGCTTTTCCTTGGCATGACTCAGGTCTCCTTCGCGTGGCTTCGACGGCTCGTCTGCGAGCCTCGCCATGATCGTACCCCGTCCCCCGCCGGCCATCAAGTGCGGCGTGGCGTGGTAATCCAGGCTAGAGGTGGGGCGAACCTCCAGGTTTGCGAGCCGGTTTTCCAACCGGCTTCTCCGCTGCGGTCCACCGCAATGGCGCGCGCTTCGTCCGTCCGACGATTAGAAGTGGCAGTCTATAACCCGCGTCTCGCGGGCGTGAATGTATCTTATCCCGAGCACACGGGACGAGTTAATCAAATCGGCACGTTGATGGTACCGAGTTGTGTCAGCACCGAAAGCCTATCGTAGTAGACTGTCTCTGTCTTCAGACGGCTGTCGTCCGTAAAAGTGAAGATGGCGCAGAATGGCGCCTCAATGCTTGTCCCCGTGGGCTTAATTCCCATCCACTCGCCTGTGTGAGTGCCGCCGAGCATGCCCTCAAGCACCACGGAGTCGTGAGCTACATGCCGCTGCTGTACATCCAGCCAGAAATCCGGGAATCCGCGAAAGAGGCCTGAATAGAACGCGCGAATGGCGTCATGACCATGCAGTTTTTCTTGTCCGACGTGATGCTGTTCGGGCTCTGAGCCGAAAGTGGCGATAAGAGGATCGAGTTCGTGAGCACACTCGAAACGGATGTGATCGTCCACGACTCGTAGGCGAGCAGCCGCGATGGCAGGATCAAGTGTCAAATGCATACGGCGGGTTCTCCTTTTAGCGGTCGATGGGGCCCCGGCTGAGCCGCCAGATGGGGCAGCCGTTGCCGGCGCAGAATCTCGGGATATCGAAAATGAGAGCGCAGTCGAGCGTTGGGCGGAAAGACCTCGACGTACAGGGCGTGCGGATCGGCGACATCCACCGCGCGCTCCAGGTGTTGCATCCCGGCTTCAACGTCGCCTATGGCGGCGTACGCCCAAGCACGGTAGATCGCGCGTGCGGAAGCCGGATCCTGTAGCGAGTCAAGGCGGACGAAACTTTGACGCGCCGCTTCGACATCTCCTTTCGCGCCTTCCACAGAGCAGCGCAACGCAACAGTGAATGGGGCGTCGGGGGCCAAATACTCCGCCCGGTCCAGGGCAGCGGTTGCTGCCGCATGATTGCCGCAGGAAGACTCCGCGGCGGCTAAGGACCAGTAGGCTTCCAAAAAGCCTGGATGCAACTCTACAATGCGGCGCGCTTGCTCCGCGGCTTCGAGGTGATGGCCGCAACAGTTGCGGACCCATACTATCTCGTTTCCGATTTCGGGTGAGGCGGGATCGAGATCATAGGCCGCGAAGACCGCGTCCACGGCCTCGGCAAAGCGCAGCTGCGGCGCCAGTTCCCAATCGTAATGGAGCACCGCTTCGAGCGCGGCACGTGAGCAATACGCGTCCGCCGAGGCGGGATCGAGTTCCAGGGCCTTCTTTGCGTAGGCCAGCCCGCTTTCGAGCACGGGGCGCGCTCGGTCCGCGTGCCAATAGGCTAGCAGCACCTGAATATCCGCCATCCCGGCGTAGGCGGGTGCAAATCCAGGGTTACGCGCGATCACCTGCTCGAAGCAATTTCCTGCCTTGATTAAGTTATCCGGTGACCAACGATGAAACCAACCTCGACCCGCGAGGTAGAGCTGATAACTTTGTAGATCTAACACTACCCGCGGATTTCCGCCGGTACGCCGGAGGCCGATGCTTGACGCCACGAAACTTGTCAATGCATCCACCGCCGGTTGGACTAAATTGTCAAACGAAGCGACCGGAATCAGCCGGTCTCGCTGTGCCCGGCTGAGAGTGGCCTTTAAGTGGAATCCATCGAGACGGCATTCCAAAATGGAATTGGCCCCGAGTTGTTGCACGGCGTCTCTCGAATCCCGGGAGGTGAGCGAGGACAAGGAACCTAAGACCTTGAGATCGCGCAACGTGCCGAGTTGACGGATGACTTCAGCCGCGAGACCCTCAGCGGTGGGCGGATCCGTCGCCTCGACTCTTACGGCTATGCGCCACTCGAACTCCGCGTCTTCCCGGCGCCGGACAACAGGAAGATAGGCTCCGGCCGGCAGTTCAAGCTGCCAGGGATCCTGCGCGCCCTCGCTTTGGTAATACTCGCGTAGTCGTCTCCTCAGGCGATGGGCTTCCACGCGTACAATGGGGTCTTTGCGGGGGTCATATGCCGGGTCCCGCTGAAAGAACTCCACACCGATTACAGTCTCCTTGGCTTGGCCTTCCGTGGCTTGGCGCTTCACTAGATAGCGTAAGAAATCCCGTAAGCGCGAGCTTGAGCCAAACGTATCGCTGCGGCATACGCGTTCAGCAATTCCTTCCAGTCGGAAGCCCATGGGAGACCCAGTTAGGTCGAGTATATCAGAGTCGCCACAGATCCGCGGCTACGCTTAACCCCTTGTAACCCATGCCCGAACATGCCGACATCGATTAATCGCTCATAATCCTATAAAATTCAGCCTATGGCCGTTCGGAGGGTATTCTGAACGCCATGCTTGGAGGGAACGGATGTCTAATGTCGTGATTACTGGCGCCAGCCGCGGAATCGGGATGGCTACGGCATTGGTCCTGGCGCGCGCAGGTCACTCGGTGATTGCCACGATGCGGGACCCTGCGGGGAGCCCGGAACTGAGCCGTCTCAGCGCGACGGAATGCCTGCCCATACGGATTGAACGAATGGACGTCGACTCAGATGAGAGCGTAAAGGCCTGCTTTTCAAGGATCCACGCTTCGAATACGGTAGACGTCCTGGTGAACAATGCAGGTGTGGAGCGTCTGGGATCAGTGGAAGAAACATCGCTGGATGATTTTCGTGCCTGCATGGAAACCAACTATTTTGGCGCCATCCGATGCATTCAGGCTGTTGCTCACCCGATGCGCCAACGCGGCCAGGGACTGATTGTCAACGTTTCGTCGGTCGCCGGCCGCATCAGTCCTGCGCCGATGTCTCCGTACGTAGCCTCGAAGTTTGCTCTGGAAGCCTTGAGCGAAGCCTTAGCGCAAGAGATGAAGGCTTTCGGCGTCCGTATCGCCATTGTCGAGCCGGGAATTACCGATACCCGAATGGCCCGGAACGTCGAGGCGATGCCGGAGTCGGCGATTTACCCGCAGGGGAAACGCATCGCGGCGATGTTCGCGGCGTCGCTGGCGGCCGGAGCGGCCACGCCGGACATGGTGGCGCAGAAAATCCAGGAAATTGTCGAAAGCGGCGCGTGGCAGTTACGGCATTCGGCCACTCCTGACGCTGAGCCTTTCCTCGCATGGCGCGCGTCCATGAATGACGAGCAATGGACAGAATGGGGCGCCCTTGATGACGCTACATGGGTATCCGTCGTCAAGCGCGATTTCGGCTTAAATGTGATGCTGTAAACCGCCTTCTGCAACCAGGAGGAAACGGAAGGCCTGACAGCGGTAGTGCGCAAAGCTCGTGCGACGATGAATGCAGGGTTGCTCCTATCGGCTGTTTGTCGCACCTCTGACGTGCCCTCAGCGCATACAGCCCGGAACGCGTTCTGGTAAGGATCGGGGACCACTTTAGAGCGTAGCCCGCCAACCGGAAATTGAGCCTCCGCACTTCTGCGGCGATCCCCGACGCTTCAGGCCAGCCTGTTGAGATTTGGCTGACATCGTGATCGCAAATATACCTCCCACACCTCGCGCCTCGCGGCGTCAATGTCCTCGCTTGAAGGCGCTTGAGCAGCGGCAGCAGATCGGCCCTCGCCGACCCTTCCCGGGCGATCTGCACGGCGTCGAGCGCGAACAGTCGCGCGTGCTTCTCCGCCATCGCCTTACGCGCCCATGTGGGAATCGAATCCCAGATCTGCTTCGGCTCCCGCAGGTGACTCTGCTCCCGAGAGGGACTTCTGGCTTCAGGCTTCAGGCTTCTGACTTCCTCGGCTTCCATGTCCCGCATGGACATCAAGTGCGAAGCGCTTGCTTCCTACCAGTCCACCACGCTGCCGTCGTCGGCGTCGTAGCTCTCCGGATTCCGCCACTCGTGCCCCATCTTGTCCGCTAGCGCATTGTCGTCCAGTTCGACCCCCAAACCGGGGCCGGTCGGCAGCTCCAGGTAGCCTTCCCGCACCTTGAACGGCTGTTTGATATAGCCCTCGCCGAGCGAGACCTGCTCCTGAATCAGAAAGTTCGGGATCGACGCCGCCAGTTGAACCCCCGCCGCCAGGGAAATCGGCCCGAGTGGATTGTGCGGCGCGATCGATGCGTAATAGGCCTCCGCCATTCCCGCGATCAGGCGGCACTCCGTGATGCCTCCGGCGTGGCAGAGGTCCGGCTGCAGAATCGTCGCGGCGTGTTTCTCCAGAACTTCCCGGAAACCCCACTTCGTGAACACGCGCTCGCCGGTGGCGATGGGCAGATGCGTGCCCTTGGCGATCTCCGCCATCACATCGTGATTCTGCGCGTTGATGGGCTCCTCGATGAACATCGGCTGATAGGGCTCCAGCGCCTTGATCAGCAGCTTCGCCGTCGCCGGCATGATCGCGCCGTGGAAATCGACGCCGATATCGACGTCGTCCCCCACCAGTTTCCGGAACTCCGCGAACCGCTCGGCTGCGTACTGCACCTGCGCGGGCGTCTCGACGAACCGGGCCGGGCGGCGCTTCGCCGGACCCGTCTTGAACGCCGTGAATCCTTCCTTGAGCCTCTCTTTCACGCTTTCCGGCCCCCGGGCATGCGCGTAGACCCGGACGCGGCGTCGGGTAGGACCGCCCAATAGTTCGTACACCGGAACGCCCAGCGCTTTGCCTTTGATATCCCACAGCGCCTGGTCGATGCCGCTCAACACGCTGGTCAGGATCGGCCCGCCCCGGTAGAAGGCGTGACGGTAGATGGCCTGCCAGTGATGCGCCACCGGCCGCGGGTCTTTTCCAATAAGGTACGGCTCCAGCTCCTTGACCGCGGTTTGACACGTCAGCGCGCGTCCCTCGGTGATCGGTTCGCCCAGCCCGACGATGCCCGCGTCGGTGTGGACCTTCAGGAACAGCCACCGCGGCTTAACCAGGAAGGTCTCCAGCCGCGTGATCTTCAGGTTCTCTTTCGCCGAGATGGGCGGGTCCTTTACCTGGGGTTCCGCCTTCTGAAACGCCGCCAGCCCGAGCGTCGCAAAGGCGCTCCGGACGGCGGCCCTTCGAGTTGAGCCTGAGTGCATAAAACACCTCCGGAAGGCCCTACTGTATCGCGAGGCCGCTGCCGGCGGCAAGCGGCCGGGCGGCTGTTCAGAAGGGCCCGCCTCAGCTTGCTTGTTCGGGAAGCCGATCCTAAAAGTACAGCCGCAGCCCGAACTGCATGCCTCGCGGCGCCACCGATGTCGACGTCACCCTCCCGTTCGAGCCGCTGCCCACTCGCGCCGTCGGAGGATTGAAGTCCGGGTGGTTGAAGGTGTTGAACAGGTCCCACCGGAACACCGTCCTCACGCGTTCCGTGATGTTGAAGGTCTTGAAAATGGACGAATCCAACTGCGCCATGCCATCGGCGAACAGCGGGTTGGTTCCCGCGTTCCCGTAAGTCGCCCAGTCGGGGTGCCGAACAAAGGCCGCCGTGTCATACCAGTGGGCCAGCGTCCTCTGATCCACCGGCAGGTTGCCATCGCCAATCCGGTCCGGCCGGTTCGTTTGCCCGTTGTTCAAGCTGGTGTTTCCGGCAACGCCGAACCGCGTGCCGCTGCGCAGAAACACGAAGCCCGAGTACTCCCAACCTCCGACGATCGCGTCCAGCACGGGATGCATGGAGCCGCCGAACATCCGTCCCCGCCCGACCGGAACCTCGGCGTTTAGCTGACCGTTGAAGATATGCGCGATGTCCTGTTCCGACGGTCCCCGGTACTGATCGTAATCGAATTGCTTCAGGTTGCGCGCGTTGTCGAACGTCCGGCCGTGCGCATAGCTCGCCAGGAAATTGAGATAGCGCCCCACGCGTCCTCGCGCCTGCGCCGTCACTGCGTCATACCAGGTGTCTGTCTTCGAGTAGCTGATGGGCACGTCGGTCAGCTCGGGAAAGGTCGTGTGCAGCGGGCGGTTCGCATCGATGCTCTGGCCCGGAGGCCCCGGAGGCGCCATGTTGATGTTCTGAACCCGCAGATTGTTGCCGCCCTTGACACGCAGGTAACCCACATCGAAGATCAGGTCCTTGACGATTTCCCGCTGCACGTTCACCGACAATTGATCGACTACCTGGTTCCTCCAGTCCTTAGCGACACCGCGAATTACCGCGCCCTCCTGAAAAATCAGGTTGCCCTGCGCGTCATAATCGGCGCTGCCGATCGGGATGCCGTCTCGCGCCATGATGATCCCCGGAACCAGGCTGTCCGACACGAACGCCGTCTGCGCGTAATACGGATAGGTCAGCCCCAGAATGCTCAATGGCCCTTGCCAGTACGCCTGCCAGAACGAGCGCCCGTATCCGCCTCGAACGCTGGTCTTGCCGCGGTCCGGCGACCAGGCCAGTCCCACCCGCGGGCTCCACCCGTTGCGGTCCGGATCGATCCCCGGGCTCCGGTCGCCGTCCCGGGCCAGCAGCAAGGCCTGCCCGTTGAAGTTCGCCTGGCGGTTGAACCGCTCCACCGGCAGCGTGTACATTTCGTACCGCAGACCCATATTGAGCGTCAGGCTGGGCAGGAGTTTCCAGTCGTCCTGTACGAAAAAGGCGTTCTGCCAATAGGTCTGGTAGGGAGCGCCGGCGACAAAACGCGCTCTGGCCGACCAGGTCGGCGTCCCCAACAGAACGGAAGGGTAGCCGTAAGGCCGCGCCTCGCCGTCGAATGACGTGATCGACGCGTTGAAATTCATCGTCCCTCGAGGGCTGGTTCCGCCCAAGGTGTCGGCCGATGTGTTCCTGACATGCATGGCCGTGCCGCCGAATTTCACGTTGTGCCGGTTCTTCACCAGCGTGAAGGCATCGTTCACTTGCAGCACGGTACCTCGGATATAAGCCACCCAGTCGGGATCGCCGACGGTATGCAGCGCATCGACGTTCATTTCCACCAGCCCCCGCGTCGCCGGATCGCCCAGGTTGCCGTTCTTCAGACCCAACTGGTTGTTGTAGTCCTGGTCCATGCTGTTGGTGTCGGTGGTGATGCGCGGCGCCAGGTTGGCGCCCAGCCGCAGTTCATTCATCATCGTGCTGTTGAAGCTGAAGAAGTGCGTCACCTGCATGTTCTGGTTGATGGTCGATGAGTTCGCCTCGCCCGCCTGCCAGAACTGGTTCACGTCGCTCGAATTGTCGTTGTAGGCCCGCAGAATCGAGTAGCGGAAGAAGCCCCTCGACCGGTCGGAATGGTTGTAGTCGATCCGACCGTCGGCCGAATGCGCCGTCTGCCCTTGCTTCAACAGCGCATAGAGATTGTCGTCCACGCCGGGCCGGTTGGCCACGCCCCAGATATTCATATCGTTCATCTTGACGCCGACCGCGTCCCAGCGGCTCTTCGGAATGATGTTTCCGGCAAACGGAGTCGCGCTCACCACCTGGCCTTCTTTAAAGACGCGCGAAAACGGATCGTACAACTGCCCGTTCGCGTTCCCTCCCGCGTCCGCGCCGGCATCGTATAACTCGGAGAAATCGCCTTGTATCATCTTGGGCGTCGGAGCCGTGATGAAGCTGGCGCCGGACGTGCGGAAATACGTGCCCTGGTAGTTGCCGAAGAAGAATAGCTTGTTCTTCTTGATCGGGCCGCCGAAAGCTCCACCGAACTGGTTCCTGCGGAACGGCGTCTTCGATTCGGCAAAGAACCCTTTGGCGTCCGTCGCCTGGTTGCGCAGGTATTCGAACATGGCGCCGTGGTATTCGTTCGATCCCGACTTCGTAATGACGTTCACCACCGCGCTGCCGGAGAATCCGAACTCCGCGTTGTACTTGCCCGTATAGATCTGGACTTCCTCGATGCCTTCGATCGAAGGCAGCACCGAAACCGTTGCATTCTGCGGCTCGCGATTGAAGGTTCCTTCGACAAAGACGCTGTTCGCGTTCGCGTTCACGCCGCCCAGCGACGCGAGCTGCGCGCGCGTGTTGCCCAGCGCCGTCGGGTTCTCTCCGCCCAGGTTCCCGTAGCCGCCGCTTCCCCGCCCGTTGTTGGCGCCGGGCATGAGATTCATCTGGTAGAGCGGGTTCCGATCGATGTTTGGAAGCCGATCGAGTTCCTGGTTGCCGAACGACTGCGACAGCTCCGAGGTTTCCGTCGCCACCGCCAACGCGTTCGCGATCACTTCCACCTGTTGTTTTGTTTCGCCGACCCGCAGATTAACGTCGATACGGCTGATGCCGCCCGCCGAAACCTGCAGACCGGTGTGGACGCTCTTCTGGAATCCCTCCTTCTCCCCCTCCAGCCGGTACGTGCCCGGAATCAGAAAGTTGATCAGGTAATCCCCCGTCTCCTGGCTCGCGACGGTGGTAACGATGCCCGTCTGTTCATTGGTCGCGCGCATCGTGACGCCCGGCACGCTGGCGCCCGCGGGATCGTACACAAAACCCGAGATTCGCCCCGTGTTGACCTGCCCTGTCACGGATGAAACGGCAACGATGAGCAGCGCCGGAAGCGCGAATCGACGGCTCTTGAAGGTGAGAAGCATATGTGGCCCCTCCAGGACCTCTGGTCGATTATGGGTCAAGGCCGCAGGGCTGTCAAGTATGATGTTTCAAAAAAATCGCGTCCGGCATGCCCGGGGCTCAAGCGCAGCGGCATCGCCGAACTCTCTCTTTGCCTCCATTCCGGCGCGTGGAATCGCTCGGCTACGCCCGATCCTCGCTCAGTCCGCCTTGACCGGAAGCGTCAAAGCTACATATGATCTTTAGTGGCTAGGGCGCGAGGGTACGTGAAACTCACTTCTCGGCAGATACAATTACTCCGTCGCACGTTCATCGACTACTATCCGACCGCGGAGTTCCTCGAAAACCCCCTGGTCGTGGACCGGGCGGAAGGCCTCTACTGCTGGGACGCCGGCGGCAGGCGCTATTTCGATGCAATCGGGGGAATCTTTGTCGCGGTTCTCGGCCACCGCCATCCCCGCATCATGGAAGCGATGCGGCGGCAGATGGAATGCGCCACGTTCATCCCCCCGCTGCACGCGATTTCCTCGGTGGCTCTCGATTTTGTCGAGCGCATCGGCGAGATCGCTCCCGGCAACCTGAAATTTGTCAAAGCCTTCAGCGGCGGCTCGGAGACCGTCGAGGCGGCCATGAAGTTCGTCCGCCAATATCACAAGCAGACCGGCAGTCCCGGCAAGTACAAGTTCGTTAGCCGCTATCACGGCTATCACGGCGGCACCTTTGGCGGAATGGCGGCCAGCGGGAACGGTTCCCGAAAATCGAAGTTCGAGCCCCAGATGGGCGGGTTCCCCAAGGTCTTTCCGCCCACGCATTACCGCGACCGGTTCGCCTCCTGGGAGGAAGCCAACCGGTTCGCCGCCCAGTGCTTCGAAGACGTCATCCTCCACGAGGATCCCGATACGGTCGCCGGCGTGATCCTCGAGCCGATCGGCAACACCGGTGGAATTATCACGCCCACCGGCGAGTACTTCCGCATGCTTCGGGAAACGTGCGACCGCTACAACGTCACGCTGATCTTCGACGAGGTCATCACCGGGTTCGCGAAAACCGGCCGTATGTTCGCCGCGCAAACCTTCGGCGTGACGCCCGACATCATCTGTACCGGGAAAGGAATCTCCTCGGGCGCCATGCCCCTCGGCGCCATGATAGCCCGCGAAGAAATGGCGGAAGCCTTCTCCGGCCCGGTGGGCGGCAATGTCCACTTCGCGCACGGCCATACGTACGCCGGCAACCCGCTGGCCTGCGCGGTCGGGATCGCGGTGATCGACGAGATCGTCGAGCAGGACCTTTGCGCCAAGGCCGAGCGGCTCGGCGAGTACCTGGTTTCGCGGCTCGCCTGCCTCGAAAAGTTCGGCGTCGTCCGCGAGATCCGCGGCAAGGGCATCCTGCGGGGCGTCGAATTCACCGACCCCAATCTGGGAATCGCCCTCAAGAAGACGGCCCTCAGAAACGGAATCATTCTCCGCATCGATCCGGCCTGGTTCGCGGTGGCGCCTCCGCTCATCGCCGACGAACCCGACATCGACGAAATGTGCTCGTTGATCGAGAAGAGCGTAGCCGACGCCCTTGCGATGGTGAGGGCCTGAACGATGGCGGCGCAGCTTCTGGCAGGCATCGGACGGTGCGACGTCACTCCCGCCCCCGGAACGCCGCAGGGTGGATGGGGCGCGCAGACGCACCAGCGGGGCATCGGCGCCGACATGCCGTTTCTCGCCACGGCCCTCTTCCTGTCCGACGGCCGCGAGCAGGTGGCGATCCTCGATGTCGACGCGATTGGCTTTGACCGCGAGTGGACCGATCGGATCCTGAACGCTACCACGGAATTGACCGGCCTCCCTCGCGAGCGGATCCGTTTTTCCTCAACCCACACCCACTCCGGCCCGAACACGTTTCGTCTGGCCACCATCAGCGAGGGACTCGACATGGTCCTCAGCTATCTGGAAGGCCTGCCGAAACGAATCGCCTCGGCTGCCTGGCAGGCGCAGCGGAACCTCAGGCCCGTCCGAGTGGCCGCCGGCGCGGGTCAGTGCGACATTAACGTCAACCGGCGTTTTATCGCGCCCGATGGATCGATCGTCGTCGGCCGCAACTGGAGCGGCCCGGTGGACCGCACCGTACAGGTGATCCGGTTCGACGATCTCGAAGAAAGCCCCGTCGCCACCATCTTTCATTACGCCTGTCACGGCACCACCATGGGCTGGCAGACGGAATTTTTCACGCCGGATTTTCCCGGTCCGGCGCGCGCGGTGGTCGAGCGAGAGGTGGGAGGCGTCTCGCTGTTCCTTCAGGGCGCGGCGGCGAATCTCTCCCCCCGCCGCGGCTTCACCGGCGATCGCCGCGTCTACCGCCGGCTCGGAACGATCCTCGGCCTCGAAGCCGCAAAGGTCGCCTGCAGTCTCGAGACCCTGCCCCGGCGCGAGGACTTCATCGAGATCCAGCCATCCGGCGCGCCGATCGCGATCTACGAGGACGTTCCCATGGAGCCCGCGCCGCCGCGGCTGCGCGTTGTGCAGAGAACGCTGCAACTGCCCGCGAGGAAATTTCGTCCGCCCGAGGAACTCGAAGCCGAGGCGGCCGCCTTGCGCGCCGAAATGAACCGGCTGCGGAAAGAAGGCGCCGCCCGCGAAGTCCGGCTGGCCACCGCCGCGGCAACGCAGGCAGGCTGGCGCGCCGAATACTCGCGCAACTACTTCGGACAGGCAACCATCCCTTGGGAACTGATGATCGTTGCGATCGGGTCGTCGATCGCGCTGGTCTCGGTCCCCGGCGAGCCGTTCACCGAAACGGCGCAGGAAATCGCCGCGCAGTCCCCATTCCCGCACACCCTGGTCTCGGGTTACACGAACGGCGGCTTCGGCTACATCCCGACGCGCGCCGCGTTTCAGGAGGGCGGTTATGAAACACAGGCCACTCCCTTTTCCGAGGACGCCGCCCAGACCCTGGCGGCCGAGGCCGTTCGAGCGTTGAAGGAGTTGGCGGCGGATCTCAACAGCTAAGCACGTCAGAGGAGCAATCGTATGGACCAGTTGACTCGGCGCAATCTATTCACGGTGGGTGCGACAGCGGCGGCCGTCGCGCAGCGCTTGCCCGCGCAGACCCCGGTAGGGGAGCGCAGTTCCGGCCGCACCGCCAACATCGGCGTTGTAGGCGGCGGGTTCGGCTCATCCTTTCACTGGCATCTGCATCCCAAGTCCAAGGTGGCCGCCGTTTGCGATATTAACCCCGTCCGCCTCCAGCGTCTCTCGGAGGTCTTCAAGTGCGGGAACACCTACAACAACTTCCGCGAAATGTTGAAGCACCCGGGGCTGGACGCGGTGGCCGTCTTCACTCCCGCCCCGTTGCACGCCTGGATGGACATCGAAGCGATGAAGGCGGGCAAACACGTCATCAGCGCGGTTCCGGCGGGGATGTCCGCCGAAGAGCTCGAGGAGTTGCTCGAAACCGTCAAGCGCACCGGCCTCAAGTACATGATGGCCGAGACCAGCTTCTATCGCCCCGAGGTGATCACGGCCCGCCAGTGGGCCAAGGAAGGCAAGTTCGGCACGGTCTTCTACACCGAATCCGAGTACCACCACGAAGGGCTCATCCCGCTGATGTTCGACGATCGCGGTTTCCCCACCTGGCGGCACGGCCTGCCTCCCATGCACTACCCGACGCACTGCACCGGCATGGTGGTTCCGGTGACCGGCGAGCGGCTGGTGGAAGTCTCCGCCATCGGCTGGGGCGACCAGCATGAGGTCCTCCGCACCAACCTGTACAAGAATCCCTTCTGGAACACGACCGGCTTTTTCAAGACCTCCGGCGGGCACTCCAGCCGCATCTCGGTGTTCTGGCACGTCGCCGCCGGAGGCACGGAACGGGGTTCGTTCTACGGCGACCGCATGTCCTACATCATGGAGCGGCCGGAGCGTTCTCCCAATACGGTGATCGCCATCAGCAAGGACGGCCAGATCGTGATCGACGCGAACGGCTATCCGGAAGGCAAGGTCGACATCAAAGCTTACGACCAGCCCAACCACCTCGAGAAGCTGCCCGAACCTCTCCGGGTCCGCAGCGGGCACGGCGGCTCGCACACGTTCATCACCCACGAGTTTGTCAGCGCCATTGTCGAGGACCGTCTGCCCGAGGTGAACATCTGGGAAGCGATCGCCTACACAATGCCCGGCATCGTGGCGCACCAGTCCGCGCTGCGCGGCGGGGAAACCATGAAGATCAAGGATTACGGGAAGGCGCCGTGATAGCCGCCTGCTCGGCGGGAAGCGGCGTGAGCTTCCAGCCTTCGGTTCCAAACCGGATGTCGCGCTCGACAAACTCCCAGATCACGACTTTCTTTCCGTGGAGCAATTGCGGGCGGCGTACCAGTTCCTGGCGCACCAGGGTGGACGCGCCGCCGTCATTCACGATGGAAGCCACCGGCCGCCGCAGATTCCTCGCCAGGTGCGCGATGAAGCCCGCCGAAGTAGGCTCGTCGGTCTCATACATCCGCAGGAAGCTGTCTCCCAGCACCAGCACCGGCGACGCCGGATCGTCCTTGTAGCGGGCGCCGGTGGCCTTGTCGAACACCTGGCGGCTGGGAACCTCCTCGGCCGGGTACAATGCCTCGATCAGCGGAACGCGCGTCATCCGGGCGATGTCGCTTCGCCGGCTGACCACAATGGAGCGCACCCCGTAGTCGGCCGGCCCCGGCGCCACCCAGCCCTTCTCGAGGATGCGGGCCGCCACCGCGGCGGCGGCCATCTCGGCGGCGTTCGCCAGCCAGTGCGTGTCCCGAGCCAGGTAGTATGGCTGTCCGGCCCTCGTCTTGCCGAACAGCTCAAACAGGTTGACCGTGTCGACGCCCCCGCATTTGAGGCGCATCAGCAGGTCGAGCGTGGGCGACATCACCTCCGACGATCCGTTCAGCCGTCGCGTGAGCATGCCGCCATAGAGGCTCGGCTTTCCCGGCGCCGGGATCACCAGCAGGTGGATCCCGCGAGCTTGTAGCTGATCGCGGAAGTTCATGATAGCGGTGGCCGGATCTTCGCCTCCTTCGAGCGTGCCCGGAGCGGGCGCTTCCACCAGGTACCGCAGATCCGGCCGGTAGAACAACCAGCCGTCCCTGCCGAGCACGACCTTCTCCCCCGCATCGCCCAGCAGTACGAACCAGGCGTATTGAACCCAGGGCCGCACAGCGTTCGCGAACACGGACCGGTCCTCGATCTCCTTCTCGTACGCCCGCAGACTGGGGCGCGTGGGCGGGCGCTCGAAGATATCGAAAACCTGCGGCGCGCGGCCGCTCGCGATTTCCACGAGGCTCTGCGTCACAGGCACGACATAGATCACCGCCAGGAAGCCGGCGACGACGTACCATTGATGCCTTCGTTTCATAGCGCCGCTCAGAACTGAAAGTAGAGGAACGGATTGAACGACTGCGTGAACATGGCGCCAAGCGCGACCAGGAACAGCGGCGCCAGCGCCAGCGCGCGCCGCCACGTCAAAGCGCCCGCCCAGTCGCACACTTCAACCCGCTGAAAGGAGATCGCGAAGCACAGCCCCATCACCAGCAGCGTCTGACGCGTGTAGATCTCCGCCGCCAGCAGCGCCGGCGCTCCGTAGGACGCGGTCGCGCCGAGCATCGCGCCCATGTACGTGAGCGCGTGACTCAGCGTCGGCGACCGGAACAGCACCCACGAGAACAGAACCAGGACAAACGTCACGGCGATGCGCCCCGGCCGCGGCAGCCAGTCATAAGGACTCTTCTTTCCAATCCAGCGCTCGAAAGCGAGCAGTGTTCCGTGGAAGGCGCCCCAGACGACGAATTGCCAGGCCGCCCCGTGCCAGAGTCCGCCGAGCAGCATCACCAGCGCAAGGTTGATGTAGGTGCGTCGCGGGCCTTTCCGGTTGCCGCCCAGCGGCAGGTACAGGTAGTCGCGCAGCCAGGTGGAAAGCGATATGTGCCAGCGGCGCCAGAACTCGGTGATGCTCTCAGAGAGGTAAGGGGACCGGAAATTCTCCGGGATCACGAAGCCGAACATCCGGCCCAGCCCGATCGCCATGTCCGAATAGCCCGAAAAGTCGAAGTAAATCTGGAACGCGTACGCGACCACGCCGACCCAGGCATCGAACGGCAACGGAGCGGCGGCGCCGAACACCGAATCGGCCACCCGTCCCATCGGATTCGCCAGCAGGATCTTCTTGGCGAAGCCCAGCGCGAACATCGCGATCCCGGCCGTGAACTTGTCGAGCGTGTGCTCGCGGCGCTGGATCTGCTCGGCCAGGACGTTGTACCGCACGATGGGCCCCGCCACTAGGTGCGGGAACAAGCTCACGAAACAGGAGATGTCGGAAAACCGTTGCGCCGGTTTCGCCGTGCCGCGGTACACATCGATCGTGTAGCTCATGCTCTCGAACGTGTAGAACGAGATCCCGATCGGTAACGCCACCTCGAGGAGCGGCAGCCCTCCCGTCCCGAACACGCCCAGCAGGCGGTTCACGTTCTCCGCCGTGAACGTGTAGTACTTGAAAAACGCCAGCAGCCCCAGGTCGCCGCAAATGGCCGCCATCAGCGCGGCCTTTCTCCCCGCCGGAGTCGCCCCCGGCGCGCCGATGATCCGCCCGCAGAAGAAGTCGAGTACCGTGGAAAACATCATCAGGAGGACGAACCACGGCTCCCACCAGCCGTAGAACACGTAGCTCGCCACCGTCAGAAACCCGTTCCGGTAGCGCGGCAGAGCGTAGTAGATCGCCAGCACCAGCGGCAGAAAGCAAAACAGGAAAACGTGCGACGTGAAGACCAAGCTATTCCGCTCCGGGGTTCGTCCAAACCGCCCAGTAGCGCGTTCCCGGGACTTCAAAGTACTTGTCGATGATGCCGCCCATCCAGAACTGGTCGACCGGCGATTCGAGCGCCATGCGGTGGACATCGCCCGCCCGGAACGCCGTCACGTGGCCGCCGACTTTGCCGGACCCTTCATCCTGAACCTTGTCCCGCGGCTTCAGGGGATTGTACTGGGCCACCAGGATCTCCCCCTCCGGCAAGCTCCCGCGGTGCACCTTCAGGACCTTGTACTTCAGAATATAAGCGTAGTTATAGAGGTCGTTGGGCGGGAACTCGCCGGGGATTTCGACCAGTCTCGCGGTCACCTCGGCCGTTCCGAGCGTAGTCACTTCCGTGTCCACTTCGTGCGACGGCTTGGAGCAGCCTGTAAGCGCCGCGGCAAGCGCGGCCAGCGCGAGAGTCCGTGCCGTCCTCACTTGGCCTCCACCCTCGCGCCGGTCCAGTGCGGTTCCCATCCCTGCGGCAGATCGAGCACCACCGGAGCTTTCGCATCGGGATGAAGTTTTCTCAGCGCCTTGCTTTCGCCAAGGATCGCCGGAGCCTCGGAGAGCCGCATCACGCCCAGTATCGCCGTGTCCATGCCGCCATCGGTTGCCGCCCGCGCGAACATCATGTGCCTGCCGTCGGGGGAGATCTCGCCGCCGTAGAGGTGGCGGCCGTCTTCTCCAATCACCAACTTGCGATTGCCCCCGTCGGCGTCCGTCATCCAGATCTGCGTCCAGCCGTACCCGGGCTTCTGGCCGACAGCGCTCGAGAGTTTCCCGCCCTCCGCCTCTTCCTGATTCGCCGGACGGTAGGAGTTGACGACGCGCTTGGAATCCGGGAACCAGGCCGGAGCGCAGTTCTGAAATTTGGCGACCGGCGCCGCCTCTCCGGTTTCGACGTTCATGCGCACGATCGTCCAGGATTCCCCAAAGGCGTTGCCCGTGCCGATGAACCATTTTCCATCCGGGGACCAGAACAGTTGCTGAAAGATGCCTTTTCGGTCGAGGGTTCGTATGATCTTTTTCGTTGTCAGGTCGCGGATTTCGATTCCGCCCTTGGCGAGGCAGGAGAGCTGCTTACCGTCGGGACTCCAGGAGGCCCAGGGGTAGTCGCCAACTTCGCCGAACGTCTCCGCGCCGGAGCCGTCCGGATTGGCAATCGCGAAATGGCCGAGCGCGCCCCATCCGTCGTGCCGGAACTTCACTCCCTTGGCGATGCGCCGGTAAAGGATCTTCTTGCCGTCGGGGGAAAATCTCACTCCCATCTCATTGAATTTCGGCGTATTGGTGACGTTGCGGCGGTGCGACCCGTCGGGTCTCATGAGGAACAGGTCCCAGTCGCCCTTGTCCGTCTTGCCGCTGTAGATCACCCAGCCCTTGTTCGACAGCTCCTTCGCCAGCTTCTCGGCCTGTGGATCGGTCGCCGGCAATCCGGCGGCGGCCAGCAGGCCGATACATAGGATCCGCTTCAAACGATGCCCTCCTTCGGATAAAGGTTCATCATCGCTCAACGCCGCGCCTGCTTTCAAGACCCGGGCACGAAAGATATGATATTTTGCGTCCTGAGCCTCGGCCGAGCCTCCGAATGCTATGCTTTTGACAGCGTTATGCGACCCTCGAAAGGCGGACCGGCATCGCGTGGGGGGCGTCCTGGGGCAAAACGGAGCTTTCGACGCGGCCGGCTAAGCGAACAGGTGGTTTCCGAGATGGAGCGGATGCTCCAGGAGGAGTACCGCGAGCCGGGTCTGAAACTACCCAAGGAAGCCGAATTGGCGGACCGCTTCCGCGTAAGCCGGATCGTGATCCGCGAAGCGATAAAAGTCCTGGAGGATCGCGGCCTGGTCGAAGTGCGCGCCGGCCGAGGTACTCTCACGGCCTCGCCGACGCCGGAACGCGTCAAGGCCTCGTTGCTGCGCCTGTTCCGCGATCAGCCTCTGCCGACGCTCAGCGATATGGAGCGGATGCTCGAGCTTAGGGAAGTGCTGGAAGAGACAGTGGCTACGCTGGCCGCCGTTCGGGCAACCCCGGAGGATCTGGCGCTCATCGCGGCCGCGCTCTCGGACATGGCGTTGGGCAAGACGGACGAGGAAACAATCGAAGCCGATTTCCGATTTCACATGGCAGTCGCAAAAGCGGCTCACAACCGGTTCTTTGAGATGGTGATCGATCCGCTGACGCAGGTATTCCTCCAGCAGATCAGGCTGACCGACATCTTTGAGGTCGGCGTCGATCTCCACCGCCAGATCTTCGAGCAGATCAATCGGGGCGATCCCGTCGCCGCCCGGCAGGCGGTTCGGCGCCTGATGCGCAACACGCGGGCCGACGCCAAGAAAGCTCTTGGTATCCTCTCCGCCAACGGACAGTGAACTTGCCCGTCAGCTTGCTTTCCTGCGGAGTTCGCTGCGGCCTGGCTGTAGACCGTCTGCAATCAGCCCTAGGACGCAGAGTTCGTCGGTGCTCAGTCCTGAGGGCTTGGCTCCCGGCGCGGCGGCGATCGCTCGGCGGTGGTCCAGCGCCGGGAGCAGAATGCCCTCGGCGTAGGCGTCCAGCACCACCGGGTGCACGTAGTACTTGCGGCAGGTGGCCGGCCGGTTCCCCAGGCGTTGGGCGACGCTCTTGACGGCCAGAACGATATTCTTACTGGCCGCCGCGGCGGACCGGCAGACGCCGCACTCGGCCAGCGTCCTCGCCGCAAGCAGCGTCCCCGCCCACGTGCGGAAGTCCTTCGCCGTGAAATCGTCTCCGCTGATCTCGCGGAGATAGTCGTTGACGTCGCCTGAGTCGATGTCGCAGCAGCCTCCCTCTTCGTCGATGTACTGTAGCAAACGGTAGCCCGGAAGTTCCCGGCAACGCTTGACGATTCGCGCCAGCCGCGCATCGTGAAGCTCGAGCCGGTGCTCCTGGCCGCTCTTACCCTTGAACCGGAAGCTGAGGCGCCGGCCCTCGATTTCCACGTGCCGGTCGCGCAGCGTTGTGAGCCCGAAGGAATTGTTGTCCTTGGCGTACTCGTCGTTGCCGACGCGCGCCAACGTGGTTTCCAGCAGCCGCACCACGGTGGCGAGTACTTTCTCCTTCGGCAAGCCGGGCCTTCCGAGATCCTGTTCGACGCGCCGGCGGATCGCCGGGAGGGCGGCCGCGAATGCCGCCATCCGGCCGAACTTGGTCGCGTCGCGCACCTCCCGATAGCGCGCATGGTACCGGTACTGTTTCCTTCCCCGCGCGTCGCGGCCGACGGCCTGAAGATGCCCTCTCGGTGCGGGACAGATCCACACATCGGTCCAGGCGGGCGGGATCGCGAGCGCCCGAATCCGACGCAACTCGTCCCGGTCCCGGATCGCCCGGCCGTCCGGACCGATATACGCAAAGCCCTTGCCGGACCGCTTTCGGCGGATGCCGGGGCTGGAGTCCGAGACGTGCCGGAGGCCGGCCTGTTTCGCGGAATCGACCGGGTCCACGGGCAGCTTCGCCAATCCGGCAAGCGGCGGCGGGGCGCGGCGAGCGATCACATCTTATAGACATCTTTGCCGCTGCCTTCGCTACGGAGAACGGCGGCAGGGCTGCTAGACTGGTTGATTGGTGGAGGAGGAAGTACAGGGAAAGCTGTATGACTGGCGGTTGATCCGCCGGCTCATGCGCTACATGAAGCCCTACTGGAGGATAGCGGCGATTTCTCTCCTCCTCGTCCTGGTGCATTCCGCTTTTCAGGTGGTCGCGCCGCTGTTGACCAAGACCGCCGTCGACCGCTATCTGGTTCCCGCCAAGCACGCGAAGCAGATTTTTCCCGAAGGCTTCCTCTCCGACGATCCCATGCGCGGTCTGGCCCAGCTTGGGGCGATCTACATGGTGGTGATCGTCGCCACCCTCCTGATCCAGTACGTTCAGTCTTACATGATGCAGTGGACGGGCCAGCGGGCGATGTTCGACCTCCGCCGCGACTTGATGGCCTGTCTGCAGAAGCTCGACATTGCATACTACGACCGTAACCCCGCCGGTCGCCTGGTTACCCGAGTCACCACCGACGTCGACGTTCTGAACGAGCTGTTCGCCACCGGCCTGGTCACGGCCATTGCGGACATCCTGCTGCTGTCGTTCGTCCTGATCGCCATGTTTCAGTTGAGTCCGCCGCTGACTCTGCTGTTGATCGCTGGAGCGCCGGTGGTGATTGCCATTACCTTTGTTTTCCGCCGTCGCGCCACCGAAAGCTACCGCCGGATCCGCGTGGCCATCGCGCGCATCAACGCCTACATCCAGGAGCGGGTCGGCGGCATCAGCGTCGTGCAACTGTTCAATCGCGAAGCCAGGACCCACGAAGAGTTCACCGGCATCAACCGGACGCACATGGTGGCCTATAAGGATTCCATCATGGCCTACGGCTGGTTCTACCCGTTGGTGGAATTCACCGGAATGATCGCCGTCGCCGGACTCCTCGTCTACGGCGGCTACCAGATCCATCAGGGGCGCATGTCGCTGGGAATCCTGCTCGCCTTTTTCCAATACGGCATGCGCTTTTTCCGCCCCGTGCAGGACCTGAGTGAAAAGTATAACGTCCTGCAATCGGCGATGGCCGCCTCCGAACGGATTTTTCAGCTTCTGGATACCGAGGTCCGCGTCCGGCCGCCGGAGAATCCCAAGCCTTTCCCCGAACAACCCGGCGCCATCGAGTTCGACCAGGTTTCCTTCGCCTACAAGGACGACGACTGGGTGTTGCGCGACATCGGCTTCCGCATCGAACCCGGCGAGACGATCGCCATCGTCGGTCACACCGGAGCCGGTAAAACGACGCTGATCAACCTCCTGCTTCGCTTCTATGACGCCCGCCAGGGCGTCGTGCGCATCGGCGGCATCGACGTGCGGGAGTTCGATCCCACCGATCTAAGGCGGCATTTCGGCGTCGTGCTCCAGGATCCGCACTTGTTCACCGGCACCATCGAAGACAACATTCGCCTCGGCACCCCCTGGATCGACAACGACGACCTGATCTCCGCCGCCGAACAGGTGAATCTGCTCGAGTACATCCGCTCCCTTCCGGAGGGCTTCTCACACCCCGTTCGCGAGCGTGGCAGCGGGCTCTCCACGGGCCAGAAACAACTGATCAGCTTTGCCCGCGCCCTGGCCCATAATCCTCGTTTCCTGATCCTCGACGAGGCGACTTCGAGCGTCGATACCGACACCGAATACCGCGTGCGCCAGGCGCTCAGCAACCTCGTCGAAGGCCGTACCTCGATCATCATCGCCCACCGTCTTTCCACCATCCAGAGCGCCCACCGCATCTTTGTCATGCACAAAGGCCATCTCCGCGAGGTGGGCACGCACCAGCAACTGCTCGCCACGCGCGGCATCTACTGGAAGCTCTACCAGCTCCAGTATAAGGACCAGGAGATTCGCCAGGCCCGCGAACTGGCCGAGTCCCGCCCGCTGGCCAGCGGCGAATAGTCCGCCCGCGCCGCGATTCGGAACTTCCTCTCGCGCCCGCGGTTGTTGGGGCGACACGCCCGTGCCCCCGGAAGCGCTACTGTAGAAAGGAACAGACCGGCGCGAAGCGCGACGTTCGTCTCGCATGACGGTCGCCCGGAGGAGGGAAACGGGGCATGTCAACCCAGCCGCAGTCGGCAGACTGCGCCCAGCCGGTTATCGCCGCTACCGCGATCGCGGCGCCCGAGCACGCCGTCACCCGCGAGGACGCCAGACAGTGGCTCCAACGCGTCTTCGCCATCGATGAGAACCGCGCCCGCGCCATGCTGGGCGTCATCGACAACTCGCGCATTCAGCGCCGCTTCTTCGTACATCCGCTGGAGCGCATTATCCGCCGGCGGCCATTGTCGGAGATCGTCGAGCAGTACAAGGAGCACTCCGTCCGGCTGGGACTCCGCGTCGCCGCCGACTGCCTCGCCAGGGCCGGCATGACCGCCGCTGACATCGACATGATCGTTACCGTGTCGTGCACCGGATTCATGATTCCGTCGCTCGACGCCTACCTGATCAACCAGCTCGGCTTGCGGTCCGATGTCCGGCGGCTCCCCATCACCGAACTCGGATGCGCCGCCGGCGCGTGCGCCCTGTCTCACGCCGGGGATTTCGTCGCCGCCTTTCCAGGCGCCAGCGTCCTGGTGGTTTCCGTTGAGCTGTCGAGCCTCTCGCTCCAGCGAGCCGACCTGTCGCAGGCGAACCTCATCTCCAGCATCCTGTTCGGAGACGGGGCCGCGGCCGCCATCGTAACCGGACGTCCCTGCGCCGGCCCCCGCATCGCTGCGACAGAAAGCTACTTCTTTCCGGACTCGCTGGACGCCATGGGGTTCGATCTCAAAGACACCGGGTTCCATATCGTCCTCTCGCGCGACGTGCCTCAGATGATCCAGTCGCGGATCAGGGGCGTCTTAGACGGCTTCCTTCGGCGCAACAGCGTTTGTCCCAGCCGCCTGTCCTTCTTCGCTCTTCACCCCGGCGGACAGAAACTGCTCTCCTACATGGAACAGGAGTTGGGCCTCGGTCCGGACGACACCGCCAGTTCCTGGCGCGTATTGAGCGATTTTGGCAATCTGTCCAGCGCCTCCGTGCTGTTTGTATTGGACGACCTGCTCTCAACCCGGCGTTTCGACTCCGGCGAGTACGGCCTGATGGCCGCCTTCGGCCCGGGGTTCTCCGCCGAAATGCTCCTGCTGCGGTGGGCGGAAGCGTGATCGGCGCATGGCGGACGTCCTCATAGCGGGCGGCGGTATCGCCGGGGCCGCGCTGGCTGTGCTGCTGGGGCGGCAGGGCCTGAGCGTCGAGCTCTATGAGCGCTCGCGATTCCCTCGGGATAAGACCTGCGGCGAAGGCCTGATGCCCGCCGGAGTCGAGGTTCTCGACCGCCTGGGGCTGCGGCAACAGGCCGGAGGCGCTTGCTTCTACGGCATCTGCTATCATTTCGGCTCGCGTCGCGCGGAAGGCCGTTTTCCGAATGGGAGCGGCCTGGGCCAACGGCGGACCATCCTCGACAAGACTTTGTTCGACGAGGCGGCGAGGACGCCCGGCGTGACGGCGCAGCCCGGCGTGCGCGTCGACCGCCCGCTGGTCCAGCGCGGGCGCGTCGTCGGCCTGGTCGTGGAAGGACGGCCCCGCTTTGCCCGGCTGACCGTTGCCGCCGACGGCGTCCGCTCGCCAGTGAGGCGCGCTCTCGGGCTCGATCTACCCCCTTCGCGTAGCCGGATCGGCATGCGGGCGCACTTTCGGCTGCGCGAAGACCGCTGCCTCCGGCCTTGGGTCGAAGTGTTCTCCTGTCCGGGCTATGAGCTGTATCTGACACCGCTGCCGCACCGCGAACTGCTGGTGGCCGCTCTGGCTGACGCCGGCTCCGTTGCGCTGCCGGCGCGGCGGACCTTCTCGTGCTGGCTCCGGCAGCAACCCGTCGTGGCGGAGTTGCTGGAGGGCGCTCAACAGGTGAGCCCGCTCCAGGGCGTTGCGCCGCTTGGGGCCGGTTCGCGCCGCGGCGTTGTTCCGGGAGCCGCCCTCCTGGGCGACGCCGCCGGCTTCCTCGACCCCATCACCGGCGGCGGGATGGCCCAGGCTTTGATGACGGCCGAATTGCTCGCTCGCTCGATGCCGCGATGGCTTGACGCGGGCGACGAGTGGCTGTTTCGGTTCGAGCGGGATCGCCGGCGGATGCTGCGCCGCTACGAGTTCCTCACTGCCGCGCTGCTCTGGCTCTCCTATCGCCGGGGCCTTGCCGAACGGCTGCTTTCGTTGCTCCGGCTCGCTCCGGGCATCATGTCGCGGCTGCTAAGGCTTCTGGAAGGCCGGCCTCCGGGCTGAAGCTCCCATGTTTACGCTCCTGATCGCTCTCCTGTCCCTCCAGCGGGTCGTTGAATTGGCGATTTGCCGTCGCAACCGGGCGAAGCTGCGCGCGCGCGGTGGCATCGAGTATGGCCAGGGACACTATCCGGCGATGGTGGCCATCCACGTCGGCTTCTACGCCTCGCTGATCCTGGAATACCATTTCGTCTCCAGGGGCTGGGATCCGTTCTGGCCCTTCTGGCTCGCCGTGCTCGTCGGCGCCGAACTTCTGCGCGTGTGGGTCATGGCGAGCCTGGGCCCCTATTGGAGCACGCGCATCGTCCTCGTACCGGGCGCCAGGCTGGTCGCAACCGGTCCCTACCGCTTCATCCGCCACCCGAACTATATCGTGGTCACGCTCGAACTGCTCTCGATACCGATGATGTGCGGCGCCTATGTCACCGCGGTCGTCTTCTCCGCGCTGAACCTGCTGATTCTCCGGGTCCGCATCCGGGAAGAGGAAAAAGCTCTCGCGGCGAACGCGCCTTCGTTCATCCGGCATCCTCTGCCGCGCTTTGTTCCACGTTTCCCCTCGCTCTCCTCTTCGCCGCGCCGCCGCCAATAGCTCGATAATTCCGGTTACGCCGCCCGGCCTTGGTGCGATAATTACCAATGCGGTGCGCGGCGAGGTGGAGGCGCGTTCCGCCAGGAGGAATTACCAGTGAGTGTCACTCTGAAAACAAGGGAAACGGATGGCGTCGCCATCCTGCAAGCTTCGGGCCGCGTGACGCTCGGAGAAGCCACCGGCCAGGTCCGCGAGGCGGTGCGAAACATCGTCGCCCAAGGCCATCGTAAGGTCGTCCTGAATCTCCAGAACGTCAGCTATATGGACAGCGCCGGCTTGGGCGAAGTGATCAGCGCATATACTACGATGAGAAACCAGGGCGGCGACATGAAGCTCGTCGGGGTAACCGGACGGGCGCTCGATCTCCTCCAGGTGACGCGGCTGACCACGCTCTTTGAGTTTTTTGACAACGAAACAGCCGCCGTCGCCAGTTTCCGCTAATCGCTGCGCCGTCCCGCCGGGTTGGGCTGTCGCGACTGGCATGAGCCACACATTGAGCGTTACGCTCCCCAACGGGAGCCACCGCACGATCCCGCTCTCGGGCGACCGTCTGTCGCTTGGACGCTCCAGCAGCAACGACCTGTCTTACCCCGAAGACTCCGGCCTCTCCCGCCACCATGTCGCGCTCGAAAAGGTGGGCGACGAGTGGTACGTTCGCGATCTCGGCAGTAAGAACGGGACCCTGCTGAACGACGAGCGACTGGCCGAGCCGGCCCCGCTCAAGCCCGGCGATCGCATTAGCGCCAGCCGCGTTTCGATCGTTTTCGATGGCAGCGAACCCGCCGCCGGCGAAGCGACGGTGATCTTCAGTCTCGCCGACACCACCGAGAAGCTCCCCACCCACACCGTGACCCTTGGCGACCTTCTTCCCAAAACCGCCGGCGAGGGCCTCGAACCCAAGGCCTATCCCCCCAAGCAATGGACGGACCCGGTCACCGCCCTCGTGCGCGCCGGCAGGGAACTGGTCGCTCGCAAACCTATCTCCGTCCTCTTTCACGACATTCTCGATCTGTGCCTCGAAGCCGTCGGCGCCACCCGCGGCGTGATGCTCGTCCTCGAGGACAAGGACGACCCCGAACTCACCGTCGCCGCCTCGCGTGGCGGCGAATTCCGCATCAGCACCGCGATTCGCGATCGCGTCCTGAACGAACGCTCCTCCCTGCTCATCGGCGACGTCATGTCCGACGAGGCCCTGCGTCTGCGGCAAAGCATCGTGCGGCAGGGCGTCCATTCCCTGATGGCGGCGCCGCTGCAAACCGACGAGCGCGTGATGGGGATCATCTACGTCGACTCGCCCGTGCTCTGGCGCCAGTTCACGGCCGACGATCTGAATCTGCTGACGATCATGGCCAATGTCGCCGCCCTCCGCATTGAACGCGAACGCCTTGCCGCCGCCGACGAGGCGCGCCGCGTCTTGGAGAGCGAACTCGAGCGCGCGGCCGAGATCCAGCGGCAACTGCTCCCGCGCGAAGCGCCGGACGTGCCGGGCCTCGACCTGGCCGGCTACAACCGGCCCTGCCTCACCGTGGGCGGCGACTATTACGATTTCATGCAGCGTCCCGACGGTCGCGTCGTAGTGGCGCTCGGCGACGTGGCGGGCAAAGGGATGTCGGCGGCGCTGCTGATGGTGAATCTCCAGGTGCGCGTACAGATGCTGGCGGAGCATCCGGCCACTCCCGCCGCCATGGTGACCCAGCTCAACCGCGCCATGGCGGGCAGTTGTCCCGCCAATCGGTTTGTCACCTTCGTCCTGTGCCAGATCGATCCATTCAACTGGCAGCTAGCCTACTGCAACGCGGGCCACAATCCACCTTTTATGATCTCGAGCGACGGCCGGATTCGTAAGCTCGACGGCGGCGGGCTCGTCCTGGGCGTGTTCCCCGGCATCGCCTACGAGGAGCGGATCGAAGATTTCCAGCCGGGCGACATGGTCGCGCTATACAGCGATGGCGTCACCGAGGCGGTCAACCCGGACGGCGAGGAGTTTGGCGAGGACCGGTTCCTGGAAATCCTGCTCCGAAACCGGCATCGTTCCGCCGGCGAGGTGATGGAGGCGATCAACCGCTCGCTCGACGATTTCTGTGGCCCCGCCGCCTCCGTCGACGACATCACGCTCGTCATCGCCCGCCGGACCGGCGGCGCCTGACGGCGTCAATCGCCAGTTGAAACTCCCGGATGTACTGGGGCGTTACCGCGTCCAGCGTGCGCCAGGCAACCGTGCGCCGGCCTTCGGCCCCAAGTCGCTCCCTCAATCCGGCATCGTCCAGCGCGGTGAGCGTCTGTTGCGTCAGGTGCTCCACGTCGCCCAACCGGAACAGCAAACCGTTGTCCCCGTCCCGGACCAGTTCCCGCGCCGGCGGTATATCGCTGGCGATCAGCGCCCGTTCGCAAGCCATCGCCTCGAGATATGTGCGCGCCATCCCTTCGGCCTCCGAGGCAATCAAGACGATGTCCGCAAGGTTCACCACGTCCGGCATCTGATCGTAATCCAGCAGACCCGGTAATCGAAGATTTCCGTGAACGCCCGCTTCCCGGCAGATCCGCTCGACGTCGTCCCGCAGCGCTCCGATGCCCGCCATCACGTACACGGCGTCGGGCCGCTTCCTCCATACCTGGACGGCCGACCGCGCCACATCGAGCGAGCGTTTTCGCGTGTTGATGTGGCCCGAAACCAGAATCACCGGACTGCCCGCCCGGATTTCGAGCCGCTCGCGAACCCTTTCCGCCGGCGGCCGCCGCGCGAACGCCGTCATGTCGATCGCATTGGGAAGCGTGTTCACGTTCAAGCACCCGAGCCGCCGCAGCCCGTTCGTCATGTAATCGGAGACTGAGAGGATCCTCTCGAACCGCCGGAACCCGGCCACTACCACTTCCGCGTCGTCCCGCGGATAGTTGCCCTCCAGGATGTGACACGTGGGATTTCCGCGCGCTAGAAGTACCGCGGGCCAGCCGTGTTTGTCGGCGATGTCGGGCACGTGGCGGGCCAGTGTCTCGCGGCCCGCCACGATCAGGTCGGGAGCGAAGCTCGCCGCGAGTTCGTCCAGCGGTCGCGCAATCGCGTCTCGCTCGGCTTGCAGATACTCCGCCGGCGGCGGCCGGTGTGGCAGTGTCTCATAGAATGGCACGGGGTACCGCGCGACGCGCACCTGCGGATGCGCCGCCGCGTAACGGTCGCCCGGACCCAGGTCGTCCGCTACGATAGGGGCCACAACGCAGACGGCGTGGCCCGCCTGTGCAAATGCCGCCGCCAGTTGTCCGCGGCTGATCGGTCCGCCGCCTGGCTGCGGCGGTATCGGCCCCACCATCAGAATGCGCATCATCCCCTCTCCTCCACTCACGCCTAAGTACACCCGTTCGAAAATACGGGTTCGAACTCTACAGAGCCGCGACCGCGAGGGAGCGGTGTTCGCCAGTCCACGGATCCGTGAGGAGTCTACGAGTCACTGACTC
The DNA here is from genome assembly GCA_026129905.1 of Bryobacteraceae bacterium. Lineage (GTDB taxonomy): Bacteria > Acidobacteriota > Terriglobia > Bryobacterales > Bryobacteraceae > JAHCHE01. Next base: position 107,552 of record JAHCHE010000015.1, read on the forward strand.
CGCCTGACTTCCAAATGCTCTGTTTTCCACCAAACCTAGGGTTCACCCGAACGCGAGAAACAGAACTTTCTGTGTTCTAATAGGTTTGGGAACCTTACCGTGAGCGAAATCACTAACATCATCTCACAGCTCGAGCGGCAAAAGGCCGCCATCGATCAAGCCATTGACGCCCTGCGCGAGATTTCCGGCGCGGCAGGAGTTACCGGCCGAGGAAGACCTCGTAAGAAAAGACAACTAAGCCCGGAAGGCCGGGCCCGCATTTCCGCCGCCGCCAAGAAACGGTGGGCCGCGCATAAGGCAGCCAAGCGAACGCAAGCCGCTTCCAAGAAACGTGCGGTCAAGCGCGCCCCCAGGAAAGCGGCGGAGTCCCAAGCGGCATCCTGACGCCGCCCTCAGTCGGAATTGTTTGGGCGGGCGGCGCGTCATTTCCGTCAGATTGGTAAGCTGAGTATTGCGGCGCGGGCCTGTGCGAGCGGAGCCGCTCCAGGTGCGGGCGTTACGGTCGCGCCGGGATCTCGCTTAACCGTCATGCTCAACAACATTCTGAAGGACATGGGCGTCGTCGGGGCCGGCGGAGCCGGTTTCCCCACCTATGTCAAAGCGGGAGCGCAAGTCGAGTTCGTGCTCGCCAACGGCGCCGAGTGCGAGCCGCTTCTGCACAAGGATTTCGAGCTGATGTGCCGATACCCCGCGGAAATTGTCGCGGGCATGCGGCTGATGATGGAGGCCACGGGCGCCCAAAAGGGCGTCTTCGGATTGAAGGAGAAGAACCGCCGCGCCGTCCAGGCGGTCGAGCCGGAGGCCAGGGCCCACGGAATTACGCTTTCGCTGCTCGGCGATTTCTATCCCTCCGGCGACGAGTACGAGCTCGTTTACTCGGCCACCGGAAGGCTCATCCCCGCGGCCGGAATACCTCTCAACGTCGGTTGCGTCGTCAACAATGTCGAGACGCTATATAACGTTCACTTCGCCAGTCAGGGTACGCCGGTGCTCCGGAAGTTTGTCTCGGTCGGCGGCGCGGTGCGGCAACCGAAATCGTTCTGGGTTCCGGTCGGGACGCCTTTCCGCGACCTGATCGAAATCGCCGGCGGCGCCACAACTCCGGAGTTTGGAATGTTTGTGAGCGGCATCATGATGGGGACGCTGTCGTTCGACCTTGACGATGTCGTCACCCGAACCACCGGCGGGCTCATTGTGCTCCCGAAGGATCATTACCTCGTCGTCCGCAAAAGCCGCCCGCGGCAGTCCAGGGACCGCATCGGCAAATCCGCCTGCGACCAGTGCAGCTATTGCACCGAGTTCTGTCCCCGCTATCTGCTCGGCTACGACGTCCAGCCGCACAAGGTGATGCGGACCCTGGGGTTCACCCTCTCCGGCCGCGAGCATTGGAACCAGTGGGCGGAGCTTTGCTGCGCCTGCGGCCTCTGCACTCTTTATGCTTGCCCGGAGGACCTGTTTCCCAAAGAGGCCTGCGACAACGCGAAAGCCGACCTGAGAGCTGCGGGGACGAAGTACGTGCAGTCGACCGAAGTCCGCGTGCATCCGATGAAGGAATACCGCCGCGTGCCTCTTTCCCTTCTCCGGAAGCGGCTGAAGGTGGAAGAGTACGAGTCCGAAACGCCGTTCGATCCGCTGGACTGGCGCCCCTCCCGTGTCCGGCTGCTGCTTTCCCAGCATGTCGGCAAGCCCGCCTCGCCCGTCGTGACCCACGGCGCCGCGGTTTCCCGGGGCGATCGCGTCGCGGTTGTGCCGGAGAAGGAATTCGGCGTGCCCATCCACGCCAGCATCGACGGCCGCGTCGCCGCCGTCACCGACAAATACATCGAAATCGAAGCGTAGGAGCTGGAATGGCCGCTAAATATTCCATCGGTCTGATTGAACTGGGCAGCATCGCCGCCGGATTCCAGGTCTGCGACACGATGCTGAAGACCTCCGAGGTGGAACTGGTGCTCGCGCGGACCATTTGCTCCGGCAAGTACATGATCCTCATTCGCGGTGGCGTCGCCGCCGTTCAAGCCGCCGTGGAGGCCGGTTCCCGCGCCGGAGATTTCTCGCTGATCGACACCTTTGTCATCCCCAACGTGCACGATTCGATCTTCCCCGCCCTCAGCGGCACGTCGAAAGTCGAGGCGCTGGAAGCCCTCGGCGTCATCGAATCCTTCTCTGTCGCCTCGTTGATTGAAGGCGCCGACGCGATGGCGAAGTCCGCCAACATCAAGCTGGTCGAGGTCCGCTTGGCGATGGCGCTCGGCGGTAAGGCCTTTGCCTCCTGCACCGGCAGCGTCGCCGCCGTTCGGGCCGCCGTCGAAGCCGGCGCGAACATGATCGCCCGCAAAGGCCTGTTGGTCAACAAGGTGATCATCCCGCAGCCGCGCTCGGAACTCCTTAACGAGATGATCTGACCAATAAAGGTGGGCAGAGGTGGGGCGAGCGTCCACGCTTGCAAGCCGGCTTGTCCGCAACCTGCCGCACGGTAGTGCTCAGAACGAGTAGGACAAGCCAATCAGCGGAGCGGCTCTCTGACGCAATCCGCTGTCGTCCACTCGAAACAGAAGGTTGGCCGTCAGTAACAGCTCGTTCACCAGTCGCAGTTTGAACCCTATGGCGGCGTTATGTAAGCCGAAGGAGTCGGAAACCGTGCCAAGCTGTGGAAACGCCTGGTTGTTCGCCGCGGTGAAGGAACTGGGGGTCACGCGGGGAGCGTCGAACAGTCGCTGGCCGAGCAGGTCCGCCACCACCGTCAGACGTTCCGGCGCCACGCCGATATCGGCGCCCAGCGAGTAGAAGAACTGGTTGGGCAGATCGCGCTTCTCGCCGGTCAGGATGTTCCCCGCCAGCACGGATGCGCCGTTCCATTGATAGCCGATGTTGGCGTGCGGCGCGACGCGGCCCTTCTTCAGCGTAAGCGCCAGGAAGGGCTTGACGCCCACCGCGCCGGCGCCCAGAAATTCGAGCTCGTCTCCAGTCGGAAAGCGGACGTCGGTGAGGATCGCCGCGGCAAAGTGTTCCCCGTAAAACAAGGAGTGCTTGAGCCGCAGGGTAATATCGCCGATTCCCGTCGCTTCGCTTTGCCCGGTGAAGAGGCTGCTGGTAGTGCCCGGGCCAGGCGGAAAGAAGTGGCACGGGTTGCCCGACCCGGGCGGGCAGTCGGAGAAGCCCGGATTGATCTGCTCGGTGACCCGCTGGATTTGAGCGTTGGCGGCAACGCGTAAACGCGCGTTGGTCACCGGGACAGCCAGCGACACATCGAACCGATTGGTCAGGCCGACGGTTCCAAAAAACGTGAACTGGTCGATCTTCAGATCGAAATTGCTCGACGTGGTAACAATGTCCTGCAGCGCCCGTCCGGTGTCCTCGTGCGTCAGCACGCCGGGCAGGGACCCGAGGCTGAGGCCCTCGATCTTATCGAACCAGAACCGCTGGTAGCTGAAGCCGAGGAAGACCCGTTTCCGCCCCAGTGTTTCGCCGCGTTCGGTCAAAATCGGCCCGAAGCTCTGCGCGGTGCGCGTATAGACCCCGGTCGCGCTGCTGAACTCGTACGTGAAGCCGGATGCCGGCGACGCGATCGGCAGCAGCGTCAGTTGCGTGGCGATGGCCGTGTTGAGCGGCAGAAAATTCTGGAAGAACTCCGGCGTGCCCTGAAAATGGGCGACATGCTGGCCGGGAGCAGCCGGAGACAGCGTGATGCCCTCTCCAAACAGATTCGGAACAACGCAGCCGACCTTGGCCGAACCCGAACATTGCCCCAGGTCCGGGTGGTCGGCCAAAGCAGGAACGGCGCAGGCCAACAGCACAATCCTCGCGATACAGGTTGCACGGGTCATGAACTTTCCTCCAGTCAGAAACCGAAGACGAGCCTTCGGAATGCAAATCCCCTCCGACCCAGTCTAGCCAAAGTCCAGCCTCGATTTCGCACGAGACTCTTGCTTGCATTGCTCTTTGCCGTCCGCTATACTTCCTTCAACCGCCGGAGGGAAGCGATGGCTCAGGTTCGATGTCCGCGCGCGAGGCAGTTCCATCTAGCCGCATTCGTCCTCGTTTGTTTCCTTGCCGTTGTACCGCTTAACGCGACGCCGGTCTTCGTCGCCGGAGCGTTCGTGGAAATCGGCGTCAACGGCTATTTTCTCGGCGGCTCCGAACTGCCCGGGTTGCCCGAAGGGCTGGTTTTCGGCGATCCCCGCGCCAGCGGATTTGCTACGGGGTTCGAACGCGGCGACGCCGTCGCCCTCTCGGCCGCGATAGTGGACATCGACGTGCCCTCCTTGTTAGTGGCAGCGGTGGCTCTAGGCGCGGCGGACGGCGTAGGCAGCCGGGCGCTCGCACTCGCCGAGGGCTACGGCCAGTACAAGATCACCAACAATTCCTCGAACACCTACGACATCGGCTTCGACATCGATTACGACTACATCATCTCGGCGACAGGCTCGGAACCGAACGATTTCTCGCTCGCTTTCCTCTTGATTCAGTTTGGCTTCAGCGGCGGCCTGTTCGACGAGAACACGCTGCGCCTGACCCTCGGGCCCGGTCAGTCGTCGATCGTCTGGGCGCTGGTTCGCGCCGGAGGCGACGCCTTTGTCACGCCCGAGCCCGCTACCTCCGCCCTTCTCGGGGCCGGCGTCTTGTGTCTGGGCATCGCCTTTGGATTGAAACGCCGCCGGACCTCCTCCAAGCGTTGACGCCCGGGAGCGCTCCTCGCGGCGGGCGCAGTAGAATAGGGCTGGAGTAATCCCGAACATGTCCGTCCGCAACGTCGCTCTTATCTGCGTCCTCACGATCTTCGCGTTGTCCATCGCCGCCTGCGGCGGCGCCGCCGCGGTCGCCCCCCGCACGATTACCGTCGCCCAATCGGGTCAGGCCGATATCGTCGGCGCCGACAGCGCCGCGCTTCAGAAAGCCGCCGCGTTGCTGCGCCCCGGAGACACCCTTTCGATCGGTCCCGGAACCTACCGGATGGACAACAGCCTGTTTGTGCCTTCAGGCGTCACCGTGCGCGGCGTCGGCCGACAAACGATCCTGCTCAAGAACAAGGGCGCGCAGAGCCCGCTGCTCGAAGACGGCGATTACGGCGAATGGCAGCTTCGCGTCGCGGATCCTTCGGGGTTCCGCGCCGGCATGGGCCTTACGATTCTCGACGACGCCTCGAGCTCCGGCTGGGACGTCAGCGTCACCACCATCCAGGCCGTCCAGGGCAACCTGCTGCGGATCAAGCCCATGACCCTGCGCGACTACAACGTCCAGGAAAAACGCGCGCGGGCGCAGAATACGTTTCCGGTGCTTGCCGTCATGGAAGCCGAAGACGTCCTGCTCGAAGACCTCATCGTCGACGGCAACAAGGCCGAAAACCAGTTGCTCGACGGCTGCCGCGGCGGCGCCATCTACATGTACCTGGCGAGAAACGTGACCGTTCGGAACTGCGTGGCGCGCAACTACTACGGCGACGGCATCAGCTTTCAGATCACCGAGCGTATCCGCGTCGAGAATTGCGAATCCTACGGGCATGCCGGTTTTGGCGTGCATCCCGGCACCGGCAGCGACAAACCGCTAGTGACCGGGTCCAAGCTTCACCATAATGGCGAAGTCGGCCTGTTCCTGTGCTGGCGCGTCCGCCACGGCGAGTTCACCGGCAACGTCATCGAGGACAACGGCCGCTACGGCATCTCCATCGGGCACAAAGACACCGATAATCTCTTCACCGGCAATACCATCGCCCGAAACGGATTTTCCGGCGTCTACTTCCGGCCGGAAACCTTCGCTAACAGCGGCCACCGCAATACCTTTCGCGGCAACACTCTCACCGACAATGGCGATCCCAGCCGCGCCTACGGCTTCTATGTCGAGCCTCACGCGGGTCACATCGTCGTGGAAGACAACCGCTTCGTCGACCAGCGGGCATCCGCCGGCGGCGAACGCTTCGCCGTCTACAAGGTCGCCGGCGCCGGGCCGGTCAATGTGGCCTCGAACAAGTGTGAAGGCCGGGTCGCCGAGTTCAAGGAAGGCGCGCGGCGAGCCGACTGAACCTCCGCCGCACGCCCGCGCCGGCATTGCCGCCTTTTCAACCCTCGCATCTCGCGCCGGCTGCCGCCCCTCCGCGCTGTGTTACCATGCCAATTTTGGGCCCGTCCTAGGAGCGCAATCCAGTGAAAGTATATGCAGGTAGGGAAATCCGGAATGTCGCGGTCACCGGCCACGGCAATTCCGGCAAGACATCGTTGGTGGCCGGGTGCTTGTTCACCACCGGCGCCACCACGCGCCTGACGCGCGTCGACGAGGGCAATACCCTCACCGATTTCGACGACGAGGAGATCCAGCGCAAGATTACGATCTCGACCGCGGTGGCAATCGCCGAGTGGAAAAAGCACAAGATCAACCTGCTCGATACGCCCGGCTTCAATATCTTTATCAACGACACCAAAGCCTCCATGGTTGCCGCCGACGCGGCCCTCGTGCTCGTGGAAGGCGTGGCCGGCGTCGAGGTGCAGACCGAGAAGGTATGGGGCTTCGCCGAGGAGTTCAAGTTGCCCCGGGTGCTGGTGGTCAACAAGCTCGATCGTGAGCTTTCCAGTTTCAGCCGCGCCTTGGAGAGCATCCACGAAGCCTTCGGCCGCGCGGCCGTTCCCGTGCAATTGCCGCTCGGCGCTGAGCGGGACTTCCGCGGCGTTATCGACCTGATCACCATGAAGGCCTATTCGTACCAGCCCGACGGAGACGGTAAGGGCCAGGCCGGCGATATCCCCGCCGAGTTCACCGACGCCTCCCGCGAAGCCCACGAAGCGCTCGTGGAAATGGTCGCCGAAGGAAGGGACGACCTCATGGAGGAGTTCTTCGAGAGCGGCACGCTGTCGCCGGAACGGATGATCGAAGGACTTCGCGACGCGGTGGCCGAGCATCGCCTCTTCCCTGTCCTTTGCGCTTCCGGCCTGCGCAACATCGGCACGGACCGTGTCCTCGATTTCATGGTCGACAACCTGCCGCCGCCCACCGCGATGGGCCCGAAAAAAGGCCAATCCAACGACGCGGAGGTGGAGCGGGCGGTCGGCGACGCCGAACCCGCGTCGGTGTTCGTTTTTAAGACCGTGGCCGATCCGTTCGCCGGACGCCTCTCGTACTTCAAAGTCTTCTCCGGCGTCGTCAAGAACGACGCCAACCTGCTCAATTCCCGGTCGGCCGCCGTCGAGCGCCTCTCGCACATCGGGTGCCTCAACGGCAAGGAAATCGTCCCGGTTACCGAGTTGCGCGCGGGCGACATCGGCGCCGTGGCCAAACTCAAGGACACGCTTTCCGGAGACACGCTGTACGAGAAGGGTTCGCCCATCGAGTATCCGCAGGTGAAGCTGCCCGAGCCTTCCATCGCCTTCGCCGTAAGAGCGAAAACGCGTCAGGACGAGGACCGTATGGGCGCCTCGATCCAGCGGATGCTCGAAGAGGACCAGTCCCTGCGCTTCTACCGCGATCCGCAGACCAAGGAGTTTCTGCTCGCCGGCAGCGGACAGCAGCAGGTGGAAGTCGCCGTCAGCAAGCTCAACAAGCGCTACGGCGTCAGCGTCGAGTTGCACGCGCCGAAGATCCCCTACCGTGAAACTATCCGCGGAAACGCCGATGTCCACGGCCGACACAAGAAGCAGACCGGCGGCCACGGCCAGTTCGGCGATTGCCGCATCCGCATGGCGCCGCTCCCACGCGGCGAGCAGTTCGAGTTCGTCAACGAGATCTTCGGCGGCGCGATCCCCAAGCAGTACATCCCCGCGGTCGAAAAAGGCATCGTCGAGGCCGCCGAGAAAGGCTACCTCGCCGGATACCCGGTGGTCGACTTCCGGGTGGTGCTTTACGACGGCTCCTACCACGACGTCGATTCCAACGAGCTGTCGTTCAAGCTCGCCGGCCGCAAAGCGTTTCGCCTGGCGATGGAGCAGGCAAAACCCGCCCTGCTCGAGCCCATCATGAACGTCGAGGTGCACGCCCCGGTGGAATACGCCGGCGACCTCATGGGCGACATGAACGGCCGCCGCGGCCGCATCTCCGGCATGGACGTCAAGGGCAATACCCAGATCATTCGCGCCCAGGTCCCCATGGCCGAGATGCTCAACTATCAGAACGACCTGACGTCGATGACCCAGGGCCGCGCCTCCTTCTCCATGGAGATGTCGCATTACGACTTCGTGCCGCAGCAACTGGGCGACAAGATCGTCGCCGAGGCGAAGGCCGCTCGTGAGGGCGTTGCGGAGGAAGAGGAGTAAAGGCTCCGCTTTCACTTCGGGCGAAACTGCGGCGAACATTCTTCCCTGCAAATGTTTGTGCCCCGCTTGCGCTTCCCGGCCCGATTGTTATAAAGTCGTAAACTTGCTGCTTGCGGCGGAGAATCTTTTGATCGCTTGAGAATGAAGACAGGTCGTTTTTCCCGTCTGACTCTGCTGGCGCTCGCAGCGTGGCTCGCCACGAGCGCGTGCGCGACGCGAGCCAGGCGCGCCTTCCTTCTGCCTCCCGTTCCCCCGCCGGCGCTCGATCCGTTCCTTGCTCCCGATCCGCCTCTCATTCCGGTGGATCCCAACTCCGAATGGCGTCCCATCCTGGCCGACGCCCAGTTGGAGGAAGCCAGCCACACGGAACAGGTGACGAGTATCATTCGTCACGCCGAGAGCCGTTTTGTCTCAGGGCGGGAGCGCCTGGAAAGCGGGGACCTGCACGCGTCGCGGGCGGAATTCGATCAGGCCGTGGATATTCTCCTTGAGACCCCGTTCGACGCTTGGGATCGCCGCCGCGCCGAGCGCAAGTGCGAAGAGCTTGTCGAATTGATCGCCTCCTTGGAAGCCGAGACCGCCGCCGACTTTCCCGAAGATGCGCCGGTCGAGAACGGTGAACCGCAAGCCGTCGCCTTCGATGCGGCGGAGAAGTTCGACGGCTTGTTTACCCTGCCGCCTTCCGAACTCCCGCTGGAACTCAACGACTCCGTCCGCAAGTGGATGCGCTACTTCATGACCGAGAACGGCCGCAAGATCCTGGTCGGCGGCCTCCGCCGTCAGGGTCGCTACCGCGCCATGATCCAGCGGATCCTCGACGAGGAAGGATTGCCGCAGGAGTTGATCTACTTGGCCCAGGCGGAGTCCCTGTTCAAGCCGCGCGCGCTGTCGAACAAAAAAGCGGCCGGCATCTGGCAGTTCATGGACTACCGGGGACGCGAGTACGGCTTGCGGCGGACGCCGGATTTCGACGACCGCCTCGACCCCGAACGCGCTACTCGCGCCGCCGCCCGCCATCTGCGCGACCTCTACGGCGAGTACGGCAATTGGTACCTCGTTATGGTGGCCTACAACGCCGGGCCCGGTCGGGTCGCGCGCGCGAAGCGGCGCACCGGTCAAGCCGATTTCTGGGAGTTCCACAAGCGCAAAGCCGTTCCTCCCGAGACCCGCAATTACGTCCCCATGATCCTGGCCATCACCATCATGGCCAAGCGGCCGAAGGACTACGGCCTGGAGGAGCTTGTCGCCGACCCTCCGCTGGAATACGCCACCATCCATGTCCGCGCGGCGACTCACCTGGGATTGGTGGCCGACGTTCTCGGCCGCCCGCTGGATGAGATCCGCGAAATGAATCCGGCCGTCCTCAGAGACGTCGTCCCTGCCGGGCGGTACCTTCACGTGCCTGCCGGGCAGGGTGCCTTCGTGATGTCCGCCCTCGAGATGGTACCCGCCTCGCGCCGCGATTGCTGGCGCGTTCATCGCCTCGGGCCCGGCCAGACGCTCTCGCAAATCGCCGCCCTCTATGGAACCAGCGAAGAATCCCTGCTGATCGCCAACGGCGACGCGGGCGGACTTGCGCAAGCGGGAGACCTCTTGATCGTGCCCGTCAGCTACCCGTCGATGAAGAGCGCCGCTCAGCCACCCCCGTCGCGGTCCTCCGCCGCCCGCTCGCGCGCAAAGCCCCGCTCCACCCGCACCCGCGGCGCGGCCGTGAAATCGGCGGCGGCAAGTCTTCGCGCTGGCCACTCGCGTCTCTCCGCGCTTGAACCCTGACCGGCGCTTGCCCTTCGATACCCTGCGCGCGCGGCTTGCCGTGGCCCTCCTTTGTCACGCAAAGTGAGGCGTTCCTTGCAGGCGCTTCCGGCGCCTGCCCGCGCCGGTTGCCTCGCCTTCCTTTGGCGCTTGGTCGTCTCCAAAAAGCGTTATAGTATCTTTAACCCACTGACAGGAGGCTGTGAATGTTGGATTGGTTGTGCTTGGCTCCCGACGAAGAGGAGGAGCGCGAAGACACGGGTTTTGATGAAGGCGCCATCGAGGTGGAGACCGAAAAACTGCAGTACGATCTCGATGATGAAGACGACGAGGAGGAGTTCGAGCCCGCGCCGATGATCCCGGCCGCTGAACAGGAGGTCGCGGCGGAGGAAACTGAAACGGTCTCCGACATCGATACGGCCGACCAGGCTATCGTCGTCGATGTTGAGACCGTCGTAGTGCAGGAGGCGCTCGAGGAAACGCCCGCCGCCAAGGCGCCGCCCAGAAAGCCGGCTTCCAAGGCCGCGGCCCCGCCTGCCGCAAAGAAGGCTGCCGCAAAGAAGGCTGTTGCAAAGAAAGCTGCCGTGAAGAAAGCTGCCGCAAAGAAAGCTGCTGTAAAGAAGGCTGCCGCAAAGAAGGTAGCCGCCAAGAAGGCGCCGGCCAAAAAATCCGTCGCCAGGAAGTCCCCCGTCAAGAAAGCCGCGGCGAAGAAGGCCGTTAAGAAGACACCCCGGCCCGTGGTGAAAAAGGCCGCTCCCAAGAAGGCAGCGAAAAAGGCGCCCGCGAAGAAGGCGGTCAAGCCGGCGGCGAAGAAGGCGGCCAAGAAGACCCCAGCGAAGAAGAGCGCGCGGAAGCGGTGATCCGTCCGGCGTCGGCGTTTTCGAAGTAGGCGTCCAAAAGCCGATCCCGCCGGCTGTCGTCGCCATCGCCAGTGGGAGCTTCGAGGCAAGAGCCTATGCTCGTGATGCTCGACGAAGGCGTTCACGGCGCACTCCTGCGGGGTGAGATACCACGAGCATTACCGCCGTGAACGCCTTCCTGTTCTATGGCCACTTCGAAGCCGGCGCGGACGCTTCAGGATCTGCTGGTATGCCAGAAGGCCCATCGGTTCGTGCTGGAGGTCTACTCCTTCACGACGGCGTAGCGTACTCCACCGCCATTCTGACTTCTGGCTCCTGACTCCTGACTTCCATATCCCGAAGGGATATCATGGGCGAAGCCCTTGGCTACTTGGTGTTTACGTCTTTGTGGACGACGCCGCGGCAACGCTCGTAGAGTTGCAGCAGGGCGTCGGCATATTCCTCGGCTGTCCGGGCGGGCTTGGTTGAGAACCCCGCCCCGGACGCGCCCTTGCCGTAGCCGGTCGTCATCGCCACGAACTTCATCAATTCCAGCGCGATTTCATCCTTGCCGCGCGCGGGGCCGCTGGGAGCGGCGGGGGCTTCATCCATGTAATAATGACCTCCTCCTCACTGTGGTAAACCTCTAGGTTACTTCATTCCCGATGCCCCTCAACGCACGCCGTCTGGTCCGGAAAATGCGCGGCGGCGCGCAGGCGCATCTGATCGAGGCCGACGATGGCAACTTCTACGTCGTCAAGTTCAAGAACAATCCTCAGCACCGCCGCATTCTGGTCAACGAATTGGTGGCCGGCGTGTTTCTCCGCTACCTCCAGATCGCCACGCCGGAAACGGCGATCGTCAATGTCACCGCGGATTTTCTCGACGCCAATCCCGACGTTCACATCCGGTTGGGCTCGCGCACCGAACGAGTGGAACCGGGCTGGCACTTCGGCTCGCGGTACCCGGACGACCCGAACCGGATCGCGGTCTACGACTTCATCCCGGACACGCTGCTGCGAAAAGTGGTGAACCTGGACGACTTTCTCGGCATCCTGGTCTTCGACAAGTGGATCGGCAACGCCGACGCCCGGCAGTCCATCTTCTTCCGCTCCAACGTGCGCCAATGGCTGCCCGGCCGGGAGGGCCAGCCGTCGCGCCTGGGTTTTGTCGCCTGGATGATGGATCACGGCTATGTCTTCAACGGCCCGCACTGGGACTTCGTGGATTCCCCCCTCGCCGGCCTGTACTTCCGCCCCTCCGTCTACGAGCGCGTCCGCTCTTGGGACGACTTCCAGCCGTGGCTCGGCCGCGTCACGCACTTTCCCGAGGAGGTCGTCGACGAAGCCTGGCGCCAGTTGCCGCCCCAGTGGCTGAACGGCGACGAAGAGGCTCTGGAGCGGCTGTTCGAAAAGTTGCTGCGCCGTCGCCCGCGGGTATCCGATCTGCTCCGCGGCGCCGCGGCCGGCAAGGCCAACCCCTTTCCCAACTGGAAACACGCCTAGTAAGCCCCCCCTCCAAACCGCGCTTCTTTCCATCCCGCGGTTCTGTAGAATGGAGCAAGAATGCACCCGTTCATCCTCCACAACGGAGAGATCCACGAAGCTTCCTCGGCGCTTCTGTCGCCTGGTCAGGTTGGCATCGTCAACGGTTGGGGCGTTTTCTCCACCGTCCGCGTCGCGCAGGGCGTCCTGTTCGCCTTCGAGCGCCACTTCGAGCGGATGCGGCGCGACGCCGAACTGATGCGCATCCCGTTCCCGTCGCGCCAGTCGGAAATCGAGGAGCCTCTCCTGCGGCTCGTGGAAGCCAACAATGCCCGCGAGAGCACCCTCCGCGTCCTCGTCGTGCGCAACCGCGGCGGCATGTGGGAAGGACCCGCGAATACCCGCGATTTCGATCTCATCGCCTTCACCACCGGCGTCAAGCAGTGGGGCGCCGGAGTCCGCCTGGGGCTCGTTCAGAACGCGCGGTTCGCCGCCTCGCGCTTCGCTGGAACCAAGATCCTCTCTTGGTCGTTCAACCTCGTCTGGCTCGAGGAAGCCCAGGCGAACGGGTTGGACGAAGCGATCCTGCTGAACGAGCGCGGCGAGGTGAGCGAGTGCACCTCGGCCAACGTCTTCATTTCGCAGGGAAATCGGATCTGGACGCCGCCCCTGAGTTCTGGCTGCCTGCCGGGAATCACCCGCCAGTTGCTTCTATCCGACATCAGCGTCCCAGGCATCTCGATCGGTGAGCGGACGCTCCGCCTCGAGGACCTGGAAGCCGCCGACGAGGTGTTCATCACCTCCACCACCCGCGCGCTCCTGCCCGTTTTCAGCATCGAGGGTCTGAACATTCGCACCGGCGGCGCGGCTCGCGCCCCCGTGCAGGAGGCTTTCGAGCGATACGTGGAATCTTACGTGGCGGAAGCGCGGGCCGCGGCGGGGAAAACGGCCTAGCGGGTTGCCGCAAGCAGTCTGCTCTCTCGGCCCGCTAATAGAAAAATGGTTCCAAGTGACCCGCTTTCCCGGTGTGCCCGCCGGCCGGCATGCGCGGCTCGAGCACGGCTGTCAGGTTCGCCCGGCGTCGTCCTCCGCTCCGCCCGGTTTCCGAAAAAACCGAGCCTTGCTTCGGCGCTTCGCCGTCGCGTGTTCCTGACAGGAGCCGGAAACTCGGAACGGCCTTTCGCTCGCCCACAGCGACCCGGCCCTTACGAACCCGACCGCGGTGGGGTCACAGCTCCCGCCCTGTTCCTTCGTCTCCTCCAGCCGCCTTGTCCTGGACTCCTTTGGCTCAAAGCTCCCCGCCTCGCGTGTGTTGGCCATTCGCGGGGCGGCTCGACGCCTCAGGCCCGTTGTCCAGTTCCGGCGACCGGATTCCAGCGGCGTCCCGGGCTTCCGCTCCCCGTCGGGGAGTAACCCCCTTCGGATCGTAGCGCTCAACCACGATTCGCTGCCGGAAAGCTCACCTGAAGATCACGTTCCAAAACGGTCTCCCCCGTCCGGCCTCGGCATTATTCATACCGCGTGCCGAACAAAGCTTTCCGTCCGGTTCGTTTTCTCCGGCTCACCGTTCCAGTGAACCTCTTGGAACCAATTCAATCATGCTCCGATTCGGGGGCGCAGTCAACAAAAATCGGACCGTATACGCCAGTTTTCATCAGCTTTTTTCACCCGCGAAATGAATGATATGCGGCTGGCTACCGGTTAGCAAACTGTGGATAAAACATTGACTTCCGATCCTGTTTCAGGGAACTTCACCGCCCGCCGTTCCACTTTAGAATCATGCCGGTATCGGTGGCCACCCAGAGGTTGCTCTCGTCCGGGGCCGCCAGCATTGCTCGGCGCCCGTACGCGCGGTAGTCCACCTTCATCGGCGTCCACTTCACAAAGTCGTCGCTAACCAATAAGATCAACCGCCCAGGTACCGGCGACTGGAGCATTTTTCCGGTGGTCTGAACCGCGGCCAGGTAGGCCCTGCCCCCAGCGAGCGCAATATCGCTAACCGCGCGGTCCTTCTCCCGAAACACCCGCTGCGTCTCGTTCGTCCGCCGGTCGATGTGGAACACCTCCGACGGATAGTCGAACGAATCTTGAAATTCCACCAGCGTCAAGCCATCCGCGCCCTTCATCCGCACCCGCGTGACGCGGCCGAACATCGACGTGACAGTCGGCTGCCACGTCTTCCCGCCATCCGGCGTCTGCACGACGATGGTGGAAGTCGGCCACTGCCGCCGCCGCTGCGAAGCCGCCGGATCCATCCAGTCCGGGAAATCGGATGCCTGCCGGCGCGGCGGTCTGCTCCACCCCACGATCGATCCGCTGCCCTGGTCCGTGAAGTCGATCCAGGTGAAGGCCGTGTGCTCCGGGTTCGCCTCGATCTTTTCCGTTACCCCAAGCGCCGTCCACGCCTTGCCGCCGTCGAACGTCTCATAAATCGTCTTCTTCGTCGCCGCCGCGAATCCGTGATTCTCATCGAGAAAATGCACCCGGGACACGCCCCGCAGCTTCGAGACCCGGCGCCAGCTCAAGCCCGCTTCTTCGGTCCGCCAGATGCCGCGTTCGGTCACCATCCACCCGGTGGCGTCGTCCAGGAAAAAGAGCGACAGCGGCGCCTCGTCCACCGAAACGAAACTCCACTGCCTGCCTCCGTTCGAGGTAACCACCAGCGTGGGCTTTGCCTTGCCCTTTTCGAGCAGAACTCCCCCGGCGATCCCTCGCCGCGCCGAGGGAAAGACGAAATCCCGGATGATGAGCTCGGAGTTGTCGGCGTCGTGAAAAAACTGTAACTCCCATTGCGGTCCCTGAGCGCCGCACGGCGGCGTCACAACACCGGAAAGAAGCAATGGGACAGCGGCGGCCAAGGCGCGCCGGGCAAGCGGACGCATGCGGTTTCCTCCACTTCAGGGTACCGCGCGGGGCTCGGCGGCTACACGAGAATTCGCCGCCTCTATCCGCGTTGCGGCCGGCCGTTCCGGAGAACGTAGCGGATGCCCGTCGGCGGCTGTTCCGGGGAATCGTACGTCGCCGGACTGTCGACCGCCGCCGGGTCGAAAACCGTGACATCGGCGAAATAGCCGGGCGCCAACCTGCCCCGCTCGCGGATGCCGAACCGCCGCGCCGGCCTGTCCGTGATCTTGTTGATCGCCTCGCCGAGCCTCAGCCATCCCCTCTTTCGGCAGAATTCGCCCAGCAGCAACGGGAACGTCCCGTGCAGCCTCGGATGCGGCCGCCCCCGCACGTAGAACCCGTCGCTGATGATGTTCGACAGCGGGTGCGCGAGCGTCCGGCGCAGGTTCTCCTCGCTCTGATTGAAGCAGAGCATGTTCACCGCGCCCCGCTCCTCCGCCAGCAGGTCCGTCATCGCTTCAACCGGCGCCCGCCCCCGCGCCTCGCTCAACTCCGCGAGGTTCTTCCCCACCGCGCCTTGGTTCCGCGCCGAGCCAACGGCCGAAATGTAGATGTCGCTCCAGCGCCACTCGAGCGCCGCCTCCGTTTCCCGCTCGATTCGCGCCCTCTCCGCCGGATCGGCAAGGCGTTTGAGCAGCCCGTCGATGCCGCCCTCCAGAACCCATTGCGGCAGCGCCTGGGTGAGCACCGTGCTGCCGGCGACGTACGGATAGCAGTCGAAGGCGATGTCGATCCCTTCGCCGCGCGCCTCCTCGATCTTCTCCAGCGCCCGCTCCTGCAGCGGCCAGTTGTTCGCCCCGACCGCCTGGAGGTGCGAGATCTGAAGGCGGCACCCTGCCCGCCGCGCCAGTTCGATCTGCTCCTCCACGGCGTCCACCAGGCCCGAAAAGTAGCTCCGCATGTGCGTGGCGTACGTCTTGCCGCGCCGCGCCGTTACCCGGCACAGCCGCTCCAGTTCGTCCAACGGCGCGGAGGACCCCGGCGCGTACATCAGCCCCGTCGAAAATCCGCACGCCCCGCCGGCCAGCGCTTCGTCCAGCAGGCCCTCCATGCGTTCGACCTCCCGCTCGTTGAGACGTCCCAGCCGGTTGCCCGCCACCGCGATGCGCAGGCTGCCGTGCCCAACCAGTGACGCGACGTTCACCGCGGGGCTGCCGGCCGCCGCGCGCAGATATTCCCCCGCCGAGCGCCACCCCCACGCCTCGTCGCCGCAGAAGATCCCGTTCGCGAAATCTCTCAGCGGCTTAAGGTCGTCGCCCGCCGGATACGCCGAGAACCCGCAGTTGCCCACTACCTCCGTCGTGACGCCCTGGACCGTTTTCTCCCGCCGGTCCTCGAGTACCTGCAGATCCGAGTGACTATGCGCGTCGATGAAGCCCGGCGCCACCGCCAGTCCGGCGCAGTCGATGACCCGCGCGTCTTCCGGCGCCGTGAACCGCCCGATTTCCGCGATTCGCTCGCCGGCAATCAGAACGTCTCCTCCGGCGCCTTCTCCGCCCAATCCGTCGAACAGCACGCCTCCCCGAAGCACGATCCGTTCCATGCTGAGCGAAGTATACTTCAGGCAATCCCTTTGTCGAGCGCCGCCATGTCTTCGAGCGACGAGTCGGCCCACTCAAGCCGTTTCCATCGAGCCCCAGCCGGCGCATGGCCACATCGTGAGGGACGCCTTTGCCGCCGCGCTTGGCCAGAAATACTAAGTACAGGGTTTCACAAATACGGTTGCGTATCCGATTCGCATGTCATGTGGGGCAGGCCCGCGGCCTGCGGCGGCCTCTCAGGCCGCCCACACGGAGGCGGGCCGAGGGCCCGCCGCAGCTCAAGGAGCTGCCCCACGGTGCTGGATACGTCACCGTATTTCCGAACAAGAGTACTACGGCTGAGCCCAAGCCTGCGGTCCTACCCGATAAGCCCGCCGCCAACGCGGCTACTGCCCGCCCCGGACCTCATTCAGCAGATCGGGATGACGGTCGAGCACCATGAGCAGCTTCACCAGGGCGAGTGGAGGCTTGGTCTTGCCGTTCTCATAGCGCGAAAACGCATTGGGCCCCCCGCCAAAAATCGCGGCCGCCTCCCGCTGGTCGAGCGCAAGCTTCTTGCGGACGCGGGCAATGAAACCCGGATCGACAATCGAGGCGTTCACCTGTTTGTTGAACTCCAGCATCGCCGCGCTGACCCGCGAGGCCTCCTTCGCGGCGAGGACGCTCTCCCCGCAAGCCGGGCAGAAATCGCCCCGCACTTCCGGAATGGTGGTTGTTTCGCCTTTGTAGACGTAGGGTATGTCGCGCGTGTCGCGCACCAACTTCGCCGCTCCGCATGACGGGCACTTCATGGCATGGCTCCTTTCCCTCATACCTTCACAGCGCCTTGAACGACACAACCAGCACGTCGTCGATCACAGTGAGCTTCAGATACACGTCGCCGGCCCGCGTCTTCGGCCGGTAGACGTCCTGCCAAATGCGGTGATCCGCGAGCGTGGTCATGCTCTTGTAGAAGTCCTTCGGCGTTAGCGCCGCGACAACGCCGATGATCTCTTCGTAAGTGAATCCCAGGGCCGCGCCCCCGGCAAGCGCGGAAACCGTGGCGCGAACCTTACCCGCGGCTACCTTGGCCTTAATGATTGCCAGCTTGCAGTGTGGCGTTCGTTTCTCCACAGATGGCTCAACCTACTTGGTTAATTTTACCAAGTGGTCTTTGGTTTCCGCGCTCCCCTGGAGTTAGCGCCCGGAAAAACGTATCCTGTCCTGATAGGCGCTCCGCGAAGCCTCGCCGGGCCGCCAGGGAGCGCCACGACGACATGCGAAGGTGTCGATGAAAATCGCGTTGGCGTGTGAGCGGTTCGATCCGCGCGGCGGAGGGCTGGAGCAATGGGCCTGCCAGTTCGCGCGCCGGCTGATCGAGCGCGGACACGAGGTTCACGCGCTGGCGTTTCGCGCCGCGCCGGATGCGCCTGCCTGGCCGCGTGTCCACCTGGCGCCTTGGTCCGAGAGCAGGCTGCGGCGCGCCGAGACGCTGGAGCGCGAACTCCCGCGCCTCAATTGCGACGTCATCCACGATCTTGGCGCCGGCTGGGCGTGCGACGTGCTTCACCCGCAGATGGGCTCGCGCGAAGCCAACCTGCGGCAGGACCTGCGCCGCCAGAACTGGCGGGAACGCTGGTTGCGCGCGCTGCGTCCCGCCCAGCGGCGCTGGCGGAACGAACTCCGCGAATTCGAGCGGCGGCAGTACCAGCATCGGGCCGGGCTGACGATCGCCGTCTCTCAAATGGTCGCGCGCGATCTGCGGGAACTGCATGGCGTCGCCGCCGAGCGCATCCGCGTGATTCCCAACGGTGTGGATGCGGAGCGCCTCTCGCCCGAACGGCTGACCCCTCTTCGCGAGCAGATGCGTCATCAATTGGGCTGGCGCAAGGAAACGGTATTCCTTTTCGCGGCGCACAACCCGCGTCTCAAAGGAATCCGGCCGCTGTTCGCCGCCTTCGGCATCCTGCAAAAGCGCTGCCCGGAAGCGAGGCTGGTGGCGATCGGCAAAGCCCCCGAACCGCGTTTCCAGCGGTTGGCCGCTCGCCTCGGCGTGCAGGATCGCATCCGCTTCGCCGGCTTCGTCGGCGATCCGCTGCCCTATTTCGCCGCGGCCGACGCGTTCGTCCTGCCGACCTACTATGATGCATGCAGCTTGACGGTACTGGAGGCGTGGGCCGCCGGCCTGCCGGTGGTGACGACGCGACGCAACGGAGCGGCCGAGCTGATGACGAATGGCGTGGAAGGCTTTGTGATCGAGGAACCGGACCGTACGGCAGCGCTGGCGGACGCGATGGAGCGACTCACGGACCCCAACCTGCGACGCCGCATGGGAGAGGCTGCTCGAAATCTCGCCCTTTGCCGCAGCCTCGAGCGTAACGTCGACGAGATCGAGGGCGTGTATCGCGAGGCGGCCGCCCGGCAGGCGGCCTGGAGCGGCGCGCGATGACGGCCGGATCCGGCAAGGTCCTGGTGACCGGCGCGGGCGGCTTCATCGGGTCGCACCTCGCCGAAGCGCTGGTGCGCGAAGGCCGCCGCGTGCGGGCGTTCATCCACTACAATTCGGCCGGCCGGCGGGGCTGGCTCGAAGCCTCGCCGCTCGCGTCCGACATCGAATTCTTCTCCGGGGACGTGCGCGATTTCGATTCCGTGTACCGCGCCATGGAAGGCTGCGGCGAAGTCTTTCATCTCGCCGCGCTGATCGGCATCCCCTATTCGTACCTGACTCCGCAGGCGTACCTTCGCACCAACGTGGACGGCGCCTATCACGTGCTCGAGTCTGCCCGGCTGCGCGGCGCGGAGAACGTCGTCCTGACTTCGACAAGCGAGGTGTACGGCACGGCCCGGCAGTGCCCGATGAGCGAATCGCATCCGGTAAACAGCCAGTCTCCCTACGCCGCCACCAAGGCCGCCGCGGACCAGTTCGCCTCCAGCTACCACCGCAGCTTCTCCGTTCCCGTCACCATCGCGCGGCCGTTCAATACCTATGGCCCAAGGCAATCGGAGCGGGCCCTGATCCCGGCTGTGATTGCGCAGGCTCTCAGCCCCGCCGCCGCCGTGCGGATCGGCAACGCGCATCCGACGCGCGACTTCACGTTTGTCGAGGATGTCGTGCGCGGATTCCTGGCGGTCGCGAGCGGCGGCTTCACCGGCGAGGCGGTCCACATCGGCAGCGGCGTCGAAACCTCGGTCTCTCACCTCGTCAGCCTGGTGGCGCGCCTCACTGGCGCCGGCGTAA
The DNA here is from genome assembly GCA_026129905.1 of Bryobacteraceae bacterium. GTDB lineage: Bacteria > Acidobacteriota > Terriglobia > Bryobacterales > Bryobacteraceae > JAHCHE01. The sequence continues at coordinate 127,523 of JAHCHE010000015.1, forward strand.
AGGTGGTCGGCGACGATGAGCGCCGCCGGCCGGAATCGAGTGAAGTGGATCGCCTGCTGTGCGACAGCGGCAAGCTCCGCGCGCGGACCGGTTGGGCCCCGCGGATCGGTCTCGAAGAGGGCCTCCGCCGCACCATCGCCTGGATGAGGCCGCGGCTGGCGGAACTCCGGCCCGAGGAGTACCGCGTTTGAAGGCCGTGATTCTCGCGGGCGGCGCGGGACGCCGGCTCCTTCCCTACACAGCCACGTTTCCCAAGCCGATGATGCCGGTGGGCCACAGGCCCGTGCTCGAGATCATTCTTCGCCAGTTGAAGGCGCACGGCATCGGAGAAGTAATCATCGCCACCGGCTACCTGGAAGAGCTGATCCGCGCCTATTTTCAGGACGGCTCGAAGCTCGGGTTGGCGATCGAATACTCGCGGGAAGACGAGCCGCTGGGAACGGCGGGCCCTCTCGGACTCGCGCGCAGCCGCCTGCGCGAGTCGTTTCTCCTGATGAACGGCGACATCCTCACCGACCTCGATTTTCACCGGCCCCTGGCGGAGCATCGCCGCCGCAACAACGACGTCACGGTGATTCTCGCTCCGCGCGTGCAGGCCGTGGATTACGGCGTGGTCCGGTTGGCGGACGACGGAACCTTTGCCGCCTGGGACGAGAAACCGTCCCTCGAATACCTGGTGAGCGCCGGCATCTACATCATGGAACCCGGCGTACTCGATTACCTTCCCGGCGGATTCGTCAACCTCCCGGATTTCATCACCCTATTGCACGGCGCCGGCCTGCGCGTACGCGGCTACATCCACCAGGGCTACTGGCTCGATATCGGCAGGCCCGACGATTACGAGAAGGCCTGCGCCGACGCGGAGAAACTGCGCCTGTGCTGACGCGGCGCAGGCGCGTTGCCGTGGCCGGAAGTTCCGGCTTTCTCGGCGCCGCCGTGGCGCGGCGTCTCGAGCGCGATGCGGTCAATGTCGTCCGCCTGAACCGCCGCCGCGGCTTCGACCTCTCCTCGCCCGGCTCGCTCGATAGCGTTACGGGCCTGGACGCCGTCGCGCACCTCGCCGGCCGGACGCTGGTCCCGGCCAGCTATGACGACGCGGCGTCGTTCTACCGCGATAACCTGCTACCCACGATTCACCTGCTCGAACTCGCGCGCCGCAACCACGCGCGGCTGGCGCTGGCAAGTTCCTATGTCTACGGCATCCCGCAGCGCTTGCCGATCGACGAGAGTCACCCCGCCGCCGCGTTGAACCCGTACATGGAAAGCAAGCTGCTCGCCGAGCGCCTGTGCGCCGCCTACAACCGGGATTTCGGCGTGCCCATCGTCATTCTGCGAATATTCAACGCTTACGGACCGGGGCAACGGGAGGAGTTTCTCATCCCCAAAATCGTGCGGGGATTGATGCAGGGCCGAATTGCGCTGGGCGATCCGGCGCCGCGCCGCGACTTTGTCTACGTCGACGATGTCGCGGAGGCTTTCGTCGCCGCGCTGAACTGGACAGGCTCGGCGCCTGAAATATTCAATATCGGTAGCGGCGTCAGCGTCTCGGTGGAGCAGGTAGTGTCCATGTTGCTCCGGCTCAGCGGCCGGGACGTCGAAGTGGAGTTCGACCGGCAAACCCGGCCGGCGGAAATTCCGGACGCCGGCGCGGATATCCGGAAGGCGGCGCGATTGCTCGGCTGGACGCCTCGCGTGGACCTGGAAAGCGGCTTGCGTCGGACCTGGGACGCCGCGCGGACGCCATGACTGCGTCCTTGCCCCGGCGCCTGATCGCCTACACCCACGGTTGGGATCACCCGGCGTGCCGTTTTCGCATCCGGCAGTACATCCCCCTGCTCGAAAAGGCCGGCTGGACGGTCTCGGTGCGCCCGCAACGCCCCGAGCAGCCGCGTCTCTCGCCGTTTCGAACTCCCCTCGCGCGGACCCTTCACCAGCGCCTGCGCCTGGCCCTCCGGCGCCTGCTGCGCGACTGGGACATCGCCGCGGCCCGCCGGTACGACGCCGTGTTCCTCAACCGCGATCTGCTCGGCGGAAATATACGCCTCGAAAAGCGCTTAATGGAAATAAATTCGCGTGTAATTTTTGATTTCGACGACGCGATTTTTCTCGGACGACGGGAGGCTCACGTCGCCGAGGTCTGCCGGCGCGCGGCCTGGGTGACGGTCGGCAACGAATACCTCGCCTCGTTCGCACGGCGTCACTCGGAGCGTGTGACCGTGCTGCCGACGGTGGTGGATGTGAATTCCTACGAGATGAGCGCTCCCGGCGGACGCCGGGACGCTCCGGCGCGGGTGGGCTGGCTTGGTTCGGACCGGTCGATTCGGGAAACCCTGTTCCCCTACCTCGGCATGCTCGCCCGGCTGCAAGCCGAATTGGGCTTCGATTTCGTGATCGTCTCCGCGCCCAGGCCGCATCTGCCCGAGCCCGGCCTTCGCTGGCGCTTCGTCGAATGGAATCCAACCCTCGAAACGCAGGCGGCGCGCCTGTTCGACATCGGCGTCATGCCCCTCGTCGATAACGAGTTTCAACGCGGCAAGTGCGGCTGCAAAATCCTCCAGTACATGGCCGCCGGATTGCCTGTGGTCGCCTCGCCCGTCGGCCTCAACGCCGAGTTGATCGGCCGGGACGAGCGTGGATTTCTCGCCGATTCCCTCGAAGCCTGGAAAGCGGCCATCGGCGCGCTCTCGCGAGACGAGGCGTTGCGTCGGCGGATCGGCGCGGCCGGCCGCGCCTTCGTCGAGCGCCGCTATTCCCTGCGTGCGTGGTTTCCCACCCTGCTTGACGCCCTGGAGCGGGTGGTCAACGCTTGACCCCGGCGCCGATGACGCGCGGCGGCGTCAGCACGGCGCCTACCTCGACATCCGCCAGGCCCTCAAGCAGAACCTCCCGCATCGCCTGCGGGCTGAATCGGTAGTAATCCCCCGGAAAATTGTGGATCTGAAGCGTCAATGTCGAAGCGGCGAGGTTGCGGAACAAGGCGCCCGCGAGCGGCAGCCTGCTCAGCCGTCCTGCCAGGCGCTCGGCCGGAAGCTTCGCGTACCCGGGCGCCCCGATCGCGATCAGCGCCCCGCGCCGCGCCACCCGCCGGATCTCGCCCAACGTCAGCCAGAAGTACGGATCGTGCTCCAGCACCGCGTTGCACAGCACGGTATCGAAGCTGGCGTCGTTGAACAGCGTCAGCCGGTTTGCATTGGCCTGCGCAATTTCGAAATCCGCGAAGCGCGTCGGCGGCGCCAGGTTCACCCCGATCTTCGTTCGCGCACCCCGCAGCGCCGGCAGACAGAGCAGCGTGTCGGCGGTGGGCGTGGCCCCGATCTCGAGCGCCTCGCCGCCCGCCCTCCGCTCGCGGCAGATCCGATCGAAAAGTTGAAAGACGGCTGGATGCATCGGCCTCGAACGAGTTTACGCCCGCGGCGCCGCTTCCGTATCCTGGAGTGCATGCTCGCGCCGGCGGCCGATTCCGTTTCTCCCACCCTCCACCCGTTGCGCCGGGCGTTTGCCGGCCTTCCCCACCCGGTCGTCATCTTCAACAAGTCGCATTCCGGCAGCCGGATGCTGGCCGAACTCGTCGCCGCCGGCGGCGTGTTTCTCGGCGCGCACCGCAACGAATCCTGGGATTCCCTCGACCTGCTGGAACTGGTAACGCGCCTGGTGTGCGACTACTATCCCGACTACGGGCCGCTCTGGGATCCCGCGCGGCCGCCGGACGCGCCGCTTTCGGACCTGGCCGCGCGCGTATTCGAGAATCATCTGGAAGGCTTCGCCCGCGATGCCGGCGGGCCCTGGGGCTGGAAACTTTGCGAGACCGTCTACATCCTGCCGGTGCTCGATTACTGCTTCCCCCGCGCCCGCTACCTGCACCTGGTCCGTGATGGCCGCGACGTCGCCTTCAGCGATCACCACGGCCCAAGCGACCCGTTCTGGCGCAAGGTCTACTTCAACACCGACCGCATCCGGACGTTCCAGGGCCGACGTCTCACCGGCCCGGCCTACCGCCGCGACAGCCCCCTCTACAATGCGCTGCACTGGACGAACAGCGTCGCCGTCGGCCGGAACTTCGGCATGATGCTCCGCGAGCGCTATCTCGAGATCCGCTACGAGGATCTCTGCTCCAGATTCGATGAAACGGCGCGGCGGGCGCTCGACTTCATCGGGGCGCCCGATCCGGAGACGGCGCTGAGCGCGATGCGGCCGGGAATCTACCGCTCTTCCGTGGCCAAGCACCGGCTACAGCCGGCGCGCCGCGTGCGGGACGTGGTGGCGGTCATGAAGCCGCTGTTGCTGTCGCTCGGCTACCTTGACCAGGACCCGGAGCCGCCACGGTGGTCGCTCTGGCGCTCGGATCGCATGGACCGTTTCCTCGACCGGTGGCGAAAACGGAATGCCACCGATGAACACCGATAAAACACCGATAAGTCATGGGTTTTTCTTTAATCGGTGTCTATCGGTGGCTCACAGCTTCTCCACGGTTCCGCTTCCTGAACCCGCGCGACCCGTGTGCCCTCACAGCATATAGCGCAGAATTCGCGCTCGGATCGCGTCCAGCGCCTCCTGGACCTCCTGCCGCTCCTTCTGCGCGTCGCGCAGTTTCATCGCTTCTTCGCCGTAGGAAGTCAGTAGCCCCGTACAAAGCCGATCGCTCTCCCGGCGAAGCGTCATGATCTCGATCTGCGCCGCCCGAAACCGGCGAGCCGCCAACACCGCGCAGGCGCGTTCCTCCGGCGGCGCGTCGAGCGGCAGGCAGGCGAACGCCCCTTTCTCCAGCGCCGCTCTGCGCCACGGCGCGTCGCCGTTGGGCGCTCCGAACACCACCACGGGCGGCGGGTACTCCTCGTTCGGGAAATGATTGGAAATGGCCTCTCCGCCGTCGCTGGCAACGATCACGATGACGTCCGGCGTTTCTCTGCCTGCCGGTTCGCCGCCACACACGACGCAACCAAGGCGCGTCAGAAAATCCTCGGCCCTCCGCCGGGCATCCGGGTCCGCCGCCTGGAGGAAGACTCTTCCCAGAACGGGTTGTGTGGATGCGGCTGCGGACACCATTGCTCCCCCGCTTGTTCGGCCGGCCTCCTCCGCCCTCGACGCGATGAAAGCTCACGCCGTTCTCGCAGAACCTATTCTACCGCGCAATGAAGCCGAAATGCCGCCGTTCTTTGCCCTCAAAAGGCGCGAAATCCGGATTCCCCTACGGTGACGTGTCTCGCCATCCCGTTGTCAGAGCGCCGCTTGAATGTTACCAGTCGAGCCGGCCGCGGCCGCTCGCGCTACCGGTTTCCGAAACGCTCGCACGTTCTGTTCCTTCCAATGAAGCCAGGCCAGGCTGATGATGCGCGTTACCTCGGCCCGGTCGAATGGCTTGGACAGAACGTCATACGCGCCGAGGTTCAACACCTCGGCCCAGAGCGAGTCGTCCGCGTTTCGGGAGGTGACGACGACGAGCGGCGACGCGGGCAGGCAAGAAACCCTCTCCAGTAGCTTCTTCCAGTCCCCGTCCGGGAGCTCCCGCTCGCACACCAGCACCGGCGTGCGGCTCTTCTCGAGTAAGCAACAGGCTTCCTTGCAGTCCCGAGCCTGGTAAACTCTCCAATTGGAATGACTGAAGATCGCGCGAAGGCAGGCGTGATCTTCCTGGTACGGGCTCACGGCCAACACCGACACCGTCTGATCTGCGGGGGATGTCTCCGGAAGATTAACGGTTGGTCCTGTTGACGTCAACTTCCTCTCTCCCTGACCCCTGCCTAACCAACTCCAGCCGGTCTTCCTTCATCATGCGCTTCGCTACCTTTGGTGTCAAGCAAAATTCGGCTTACGCGACCGTTAACTGGCGCCGGTTTCCCACAGCATAAAGGCGCAATGGCGAAGCGGCCGGTTACCGTCGCAAAATTGAAATATTAGGCGCCCATGGCGGGACGCTGAGGGGGTGAGATGCATGTTACGAATCCGCGAATCCGCGCCGCCGCAAGCCTGCGCGCCGCGTGCTTGCTTCTCCTGGCGGGCGGCGCCGGATCATATGCGCAGCAGTCCTCAATTACGTTGACGCGCGTTGTCGGCGGCCTTCAGAATCCAACCGACGTCCAACACGCCGGCGACGGCTCCGGCCGCCTTTTCATCGCGCAGCAAAATGGCATCGTCAGGATCCTGAAGAACGGCGCACTGACGCCGCAGCCGTTCCTCGACATCCGCTCCCGCACGGTCGGTCGCGGCGAGCAGGGATTGCTCGGTCTCGCATTTCCACCGGATTTTTCGCGTAAAGCGTATTTTTACGTGAACTACACGAACGGTTCCGGCGATACCGTCATCGCGCGATATCGCGCCACCGCCGATCCGGATCGCGCCGACCCGGCCGCCGAGACCGTCATCCTGACCATCCGCCAGCCCTTCTCCAATCACAACGGTGGCCAGATCCGCTTCGGGCCCGATGGTTACCTCTACATCGGCACGGGCGACGGAGGCAGCGGCGGCGATCCCATGAACAACGCCCAGAACGGCCGGACGCTCCTGGGCAAGATGCTTCGCATCGACGCCGAAACGTCGCTCGACGCGTACCAGGTTCCCTCGTCTAACCCCTTTACCGGCAACCCCGACTTCCTTCCGGAGATCTGGTCCTACGGACTGCGTAACCCCTGGCGATTCTCCTTCGACGCGGCGACCGGCGACCTCTGGATCGCCGACGTCGGCCAGAACCGCGCCGAGGAAGTAAATTTCCAGCCGGCGTCCAGCCCCGGCGGCGAGAACTACGGCTGGCGGCTGATGGAAGGCATGCGCTGCTTCGTCCCCGGCTGCGACCCGTCGGGCCTCACCCTGCCGGTGGCGGAGTACGGGCGGGATTTGGGCTGTTCGGTAACCGGCGGGTTCGTCTACCGCGGCGCGCGGTCGCCCGGCCTCCGGGGGACCTATCTCTACGGCGACTACTGTTCGGGCAATATCTGGGGCGTCACCCGCGCCGGCGACGCCTGGCGCAACGAGCTGCTCGCCTCCGGCGGCCTGGTCATTTCCACATTCGGCGAAGACGAAAACCGCGAACTCTACGTCGCCGACTACTCGGGCGGAGTGCTCTACCGTATCGAGTCGACGGCGGGACCGGCCCTGACGCCGGACGCGATCGTCAACGCCGCGAGCTTCGTCCCCGGGATTGTTCCTGGCTCCGCCGCCACCATCTTTCTCGCCGGACTGCTGGACTCGCCCGGCATCGTCGCCGCCGACAGCTTCCCTCTGCCCACGTCTCTGGCGGGCGTCAGCGTAACCGTCGGCGGCGCCGCGGCGCCGTTGTATTCGCTGGCCAACGTTGACGGCATCGAGCAGGTCTCGTTCCAGGCGCCGTTCGAGGTCCAGGGGTTGTCCCGAGTCTCCATTGCGGTAGCCCGCGGCGGGTCCACAACGCCCTCCGTCGAAGTGAACGTCCTCGAGAGGCAACCCGGCGTGTTCACCTCCGACGGAACCTCCGCCATCGTCGTCCGCCTCGACAACACGCTTGTAACCGAAGAACGGCCGCTCCGTCGCGGTGAACTGGCGTATTTCTACGCCACTGGGCTTGGTCCCGTCGAGAACAGTCCGGGAACCGGCAATGCGGCGTCCTTCAACGTCCTGTCGCCGGCGGCGACCCCCGTGGAAGCGCTGCTGGGCGGCATCCCCTGCGACGTGCTGTTCACCGGACTCGCCCCCGGACTGGCGGGTGTCTTCCAGGTCAACATCCGGGCCCCCGCGGATGCGCCGGCCGGCCGCATCCAACTGATCCTACGTCAGGGAAGCGCCGCCGGTCCTCCGGCGACGGTCCCGTTCGAATAGGCCGCCGTCACTTCCTGCGCCAACCGCCGCTGACTTCGGCGCCTTCGCTGGTCGACGTCGCGATGCTGCCCCCAGTGTGCGGCGCCGGCGGAAAGCGAGGACCTCCATTCCCGCATACAATGTTTGGTGATTTCACCCCATGAACCAGACTGCTGAGGTTGTCATCGTCGGCGGCGGCATCGTCGGCTCCAGCGTCGCCTACCATCTCGCCGAAGCCGGAGTCCGCGACGTCCTCGTGCTGGAACGCGAGCCCCACCAGGGCATGGGCTCCACCGGAAAGAGCATGGGCGGCGTGCGCGCCCAGTTCTCATCGGAATTGAACATCCGCCTCTCCATGTACTCGATCGCCTTCTTCCGTTGCTTCGACGAAGTAGTTGGTCATCCCTCCGGCTACAGGCCCCAAGGCTACCTGTTCCTGGCCACCCGCCCGGCCCACATGGATTATCTGGCCCGCACGTTCGAACTCCAGACCTCCCTCGGGCTCCGGACGGTGCGCCGCATCGCCACTGCCGAGATTGCGGAGATGGTTCCGCAGGTTCGCACCGACGACGTTCTTGGCGGCAGTTTCTGCTCCACCGACGGCTTCGTCGATCCGCACAGCGTGATGACCGGCTTCATGGCGCGGGCGCGCGACCGCGGCGTCCGGCTGATGCGGGAGACCCGCGTCACCGGCCTCGGACTCGACGCGCGCGGCATCGCGGCGGTGCAAACCACGGCTGGTCCTATCGCCACCCGCGCCGCCGTGAACTGCGCCGGCGCCTGGTCCGCCGCCGTGGCCGCCTGCGCCGGCGTCGACCTCCCCGTCAAGCCGCTCCGTCGAATGCTGGTCCCCACTGAACCCACCGGCCTCATCGCCCGGTCCGCCCCCATGGTCATCGACATGACCAACGGCTTTCACTTCCGGCCCGAAGGCCTCGGTTTGCTCCTGGCGTGGAACGACCCCGACGAAACGCCCGGCTTCAAGACCAGCTTCGATTCGGCCTTCGTCGAAAAAATCCTCGACCGCGCGGTCGAGCGCGTCCCCGGCATGGCCGACGTGGAGGTGAACCCCGCGCGCGGTTGGGCTGGTCTCTACGAGATGACGCCGGACCACTACCCGGTCCTCGGCCCGGTGAACGAAGTCCCCGGCTTCTTCATCGCCACCGGCTTCAGCGGCCACGGCGTCATGCACTCGCCCGCCACCGGCAAGATCCTCGCCGATCTCATCGTGAGAGGCGAGACGGATGTCGTCGACGCCCGCCTCCTCAACGTCTCGCGCTTCCGTGAAGGCAAACTGCTGGAAGAAATGGCCGTCTTATGAACTGCGGAGCGGGTCGCCTACCGGACCATTACCGTCCGCGGCGCTGAGACCGTTTGGCCGAACTTCACCACCAGCTCCCGCGCGCCGCGCGGCATCCCGGACCCCAGCTTGACGTTCACCTGCCGCGCGCCGTTCTTGTCGGGCTCGCCGACGAAGGCGTTCTCCACGCGCTCGCCATCCAGGTAGATCCGGATGTTGCTTTGATCCGCGTTTTCGCCCAGGCCCGCGATCCAGCAACTGGCGAATGTCGCTTCCCCGGCGAGTTCCACCTCGTTTTCGATCCACGTCCGGCTGTCGCGCACACCGTTGACCACGATTTCGTCCGAGCGCGGCGCCATGTCCACCGCGATCCGCGCCGGTTCGCTGTAGCCGGAATCGCGCAGCCTCGCCCGCGCCTCTCTCCAACCCGCGCTCAACCCAGGCGGCAGCCGCGAGTTCGCCTGCCATACGCCGCCTTCCACCGGTCGGAGATAGATAGTGGGAACGCCGAATCCGTCCACTTCCAGCAGAACGTCCTCTTTCTTCGCTCCCTCCGGCAAGCCGGTGAGCCACCAGGCCAGGTACTCCTCGCGGCTTGTATAGAAGTTGACGCCGCCGTTCCAGCCGTGTCTCACGCCGCGAAGTCCCGGGGCATCGCGCCGCAGGTTCTGCGGAACAGGCTCATGACGCCGGTGGCACGCCACGGCGACGTTGTAGGAATGCGTTTCCAGTATCTCGAGCCGCGCAAAACCCGCCGCCCGGCAAAGCGCGAGCAGCGCGCCGACCGTCGGCCCGAACCAGTTGTCCTGGTGCCCTCCAAGCTCGTCCGTCTCGTAAAATTCCAGCGTCGGAACGTCCTCCGGCACCTCGCGGAAGGTGGCGCCGTTGGTGACGAACGAATCGACGATCGCCACTTCTTTGGTCATCGCGCACGCCATCTCCAGCGCCAGCAGCGGGTGCTTCAGGTGGTACAGCACGCCCAGAAAAAACACGTAGTCGAACGGCTCAAATCCTTCCTTCGGCAGGTCGAAGAAGTCCAGGACCTTGTAGTCCACCCGCGACCCCAGCTTCTTATGCATGCGCAGGAAGTTCGGGATCTCGACGCAATCGATCGCCGTCACCGCCGCGCCGTGCCGCTCGGCTTCAAAGCTGAACCAGCCGTCCCACGCCCCGATGTCGAGCACCCTCTTGCCGTGAAGGTCGGACGGAATCGGAAAGTTACCATATCGCCGCCGCAGCCGATCGAGGCTCTGATGCCCCTCGATCACCGTCCCGTCCGGCAGTTCGAAGCTGTGATACCAGCCCTTCTCCGCCAGTTCCTTGCTGAAATCCAGTTCCCTGCGCGCCTGCGCCACCCGTCCCAATACACACCGCCTCCCTGGATTCTACAAAACGATTTCAGCCTGAAGCCGCCTGCGTCAACGCTTCCCGCGCCGGCGAGCGTCACCACTTCCCATCCCAGAAATCCTCCACCTCTCCTGCGGTGAGCGGCCGCTCCCAATCGTCTTTGAGTTGGAACTCGCCGCGCATGGCGCCGAACGGGGTCTTCGCTGGCCGGCGGACCGGCGCCAGGCGCGCCACCGGCTTGCCGGCCGGTAGATGAACGCCTCCTCGCCGTCCTCGACGAGTTTCAACAGGCGGGAGAGTTGGGTTTTCGCTTCCCGGACGCTGATACGCATAATTCCAGATAAAGCGCGCGCGAATTCGGCTATTCCCTCCCCAGGAACGTCCCCTTATCCAGCTCCTCAAACGCCTCCCGGAGCTGTTCCTGCGTGTTCATCACGATCGGTCCGTACCACGCCACCGGCTCATGAAGCGGCTGCCCGGAAACCAGGAGAAACCGGACCCCCTCCTCTCCCGCCTCGATCTGGAGTTCGTCGCCCCGGTCGAAAAGTATCAGCGACCGGTTGTCCGCCTGCACCGGAGGCTTGGTGTCCAGCCATCCGGCCGGCTCGGTCGGCACCGCGAGCGGCCCCGAAGCATTGCAGAACTTTCCCTCGCCGGCGAAGACGTACGCAAACGCGTGGCGCGTCGTCTCCACGGGCAGCGTCCTCCGCTTGCCCGGCGGAACCGAGACATCCAGGTACGTGGGCGCCGAAGCCACGCCGTCCACCGGTCCGGTCTTCCCCCAGAAGTCCCCGCAGATCACCTTCACCCGCGTGCCGTCGTCGTCGGTCACCTCCGGGATGTCCCTCGATTCCACGCCCTGGTAGCGAGGCGGAGCCATCTTGAGCGAGGCCGGAAGATTCACCCAAAGCTGGAACCCGTGCATCCGCCCCGCTTCATCGCCCTTGGGCATCTCCTGGTGGATGATTCCCCGTCCGGCCGTCATCCACTGTACGTCTCCGGCGCCGATTGTGCCCCGGTTCCCCAGGCTGTCGCCGTGCTCGACGGTCCCTCCAAGCACGTACGTCACCGTCTCGATGCCCCGGTGCGGATGCCACGGGAAACCGGCCAGGTAGTCCTCGGGAATGTCGTTGCGGAAATCGTCCAGAAGCAGAAACGGATCGAAATCCGACGTGTTGCCAAAGCCGAATGCTCGCCGCAGGCGGACCCCTGCGCCTTCGAGCGTCGGCCGCGATTTGATGATTCGCTTGATGGGACGAAGCGACATAGTCTTCCTTTCGAGCTTTGTCAGTCTCGGGAGCCTGTATTGAGCATACAGGCTTCGAGTCTCTACATCTTCCGCTGCGTGTGGTGGGGCGAACCTCCAGGTTTGCGAGCCGGTTTCCAACCAGCTTTGCCTGTACTGAGCCTACAGGCCTCTTCCCCTACCACTCGCACAGCGATTCCACGTACGCCGCGCTGCCGTCCCGCAGCCACCCGTCGAGCTGCGCCGGCTCCTTCAGTTGCTGCCCCCGCATCCGTGGCGCGGCCACGAAGCGGTTGTCCAACTCCGGCAACGCCGTCATGTCGCCCCAGAGCTTCTCGAACTGGCAGACGGGAAAAACGTCCTCCTGCCCTTTCCCCCACCGCTTCTTGACGTCCTTCAGCGTGACGTAGGTCGGCATCCGCGACGCGACGCCCCGCACCGCGTTGACCACCTTCTCTCCATCCGCCAGGTCCCTCCGCGTCAGCCCGAACGCCCCCAGCAGCTTGTCCACCGTGATCCACGTCGTCGCCGTGTTGTAGTAAGAGAGCGCGAATTCCACCTCCTCCCGCGGCAGCGCCAGCCCCTCGATCAGCCGCAGCCGCCCGTTCACCCGCGCCAGCCCGCCGCCCCGGTCCTCGATCCGCCGCGCGATCACCTCCGTCGTCATCGCGGCGCCCGACAGAATGTGATGCCCCAGCAGCGCCGGATCGGCATCCGCCCCCAGCGTGTCGATATTGTGCAGCAGCAAGTACCGAAGGTTCGGCCGCTCCTCCAGCAGCCGCGCCAGCGTCCCGTTGCGGAACAGGTTCGGAACCTCGTACCAGTGACCCACCGGGTGCAGGCACTGCATCGGAAGGTTGTCCGTGTAATCGCTTCCTTCCCCCGCCTCCCGCGCCCACCCGATCAACGCCGACCGCAAGCTGTCCTGCACCTTCTGCGCCTGCTCGTCCAGAAGCTGCTGCGGCATCTCCTCCCACGCGAACCGCAGATCGCGGGTCATGGGTACCAGGCGCAGTCCGACGATGCGTCCCGGCGAAAGCAGCAGCGGCCCCGGATAGCCGTAGTTGTCCTCCGCGCGCAGGTACGCTTCAATCGGCTCGTGCGTCAGGTAGCTGGTGGTGATCACGTGCGGCAGCGCGACGCCGCACAGCCGCCCGATCCGGCGGCTCTTGGCGAGATGGACTTCAATGAACGTGCGGTGCCTGCCGCCCAGCCGGCAGAACGGGTTCAGCGCCTTCACCACGCCCGCCCCCTTCGTCCACCGGCTCCCCGCCCCGCCCGCCAGCGAAACCACCGCCAAACCGCCGTCGGCCAGCGCCTTCAGCCCCGCCGCGCGCCGGTCCTTCGGCAGCCCGGCAGTGGCGTCCGCCACGTCGCCCGGCCTTGCGTCTTCGATATTGCTGCTCACCGGGAGCCGGTTCTGAGCCAGCCCGATCCGCCCGCTGCGCAGGTCCGCCTGGATCTGGCCGTGCAGCACCCGGTCGAACCCGTGTTCTGCCAGCAGCGCCCCTAGCGTCTGCGCCTTCCCCGCCTCTTCCTGCCCCGCCCGCGGCAGCAGCCGGTCGAACAGGTCCTGCACCATCCCCGCAAGCTCCGGCGCCGTCCGGCACGCGGCGCCGAACCGGTCCAGCTCCGCCCGCTGCGACGCGCTCAGCAGCCGCGCCTCCACCCGCACCAGCGACGGCACGGTCAGCGCGTAGTAGCCCGGCGGCATCAGCGCGTCCGCTCCCTCCAGCAGGTCCGCGTGCGTGCCGCGCTCGTTGATTGCGAACTCGTAAACCACCGGCTCCATCGCGAACGGCACGGCCCGCTCCAGTCTCCGCTTCGCCGCGCTCATGATCTCCTGCAACCGCCGCCGCGCCGCCGGCTTCTTCTCCGGGCTGAACAGGAATCCCATCCCTCCGCCCGACATTCCCCCGAGCATCCAGAAGCCCCGGAAATCGCCGCCGAACTCCGCGCGCGCCTGCCGGATCAGGCTCTCGGTATAGAAATTGCTCGCCCACGGGATGATCGTCTGGATCGGACGCTCGAAATTCCGTCCCGTCAGCGCGCCCAGCCCCGCCACGTCCCCCTTCTTCAGGCTCGCCACGATCTCGTCGAAAATGCCGATCGCCTCCAGCCGCCCCTTCCACTCGGCCTCCGACCGCAGCAGGTACTTCTCCGTCACCATCTCCAGGATCGGACCCACGTCCTGCGCCATGCCGCCGTGCACCAGTACGAGGCTCTCCTCCAGCTTCCGCCGCGTCTCCGGCGTCACTTCCTCCGCCGTGAAGATGCGGTGCGCCGGCAGCAGCCGCCCCCGGCTGATCCCGTACTCGGCGTCTCCCTCCGCCGCTTTCACCCCCTCGATCAGCTTCATCCCCGGCCACACGCCGCCCGAGTCCTGCCAGCCCCCGCCCGAGCCGCCCAGCCACTCTCCCAGAATTGCCCTCGCCGCCACCAGTCGCCGTTCATTCTCCGCCAGTTGCCCCGCGAGCGATCTCGTCTGGCCCGTCGCCCGCATGCAGGCCGCGATCAGGCTCGCCAGCAGGCTCGTGGACACCGCCAGCCGCGACCCCTTCGGTATATCGTTCACCCGGCTCACCACCTCGATGCCCCGCCCCGGCATTCCCGTGAGCCGCGCCAGCAGGCTGCCGAGCGGCTGCCCCGACCCCTCCATTCCCGGCGGCACGATGCCCGAGGCGATTATCGCCGCCTTCAGCAGCCCCAGGTAGTCCTTCGCGAAATCGAACACGTCGGCCAGGTTCGTGATCTCCGCGCTCGCCATCAGGTCCACGCTCACCAGCCGCAGCACCGGCCGCTCCACGATCCTGAAATAGGCCTCCACCGGGGGCTTCGGCGCCGGCGCGCCTTCCGGACCCCGCACGCTCAGGTCGATCGACGTGTTCAGCACCCGCGCGCCTTCCGGAAAGTCCATGCCCAGAAAGAAAATGTCGCTCCACCCGCTGTGGCTCAGGTCCATCCGCACCGGGGTCGCCTCGCGCAGAATCGGAAACAGCCCGTCGTTGGTCTCCAGCAGCTCCGGCCGTATGCGCAGCGGATAGTCCGCCGGATGCCCCGTCCGGAACATCCACTGGTTCCCGCGGAACGACCGTACGCTGCGCCGCACCTGGTTCGCCAGCGTCTGGAAGCCGAAACCGTGGTACGCCGCCGCCAGCGCGCTCGACGCCGCGTCGCTCGGCCCATCCGCTGCCTGCGCCGCCAGAAACACCTCGATCGCTTCCTCGAACCGTCGCTTCAGCAGCGCCGTATAGCCGGTGAACGGAACCAGCGCCTTCGTCGCAATGCCCGCCTTCTGCGGTACATGGAAACGATGGATCGCGTACAGAAAGAACAGCGCGCGCACCCGTTCGTAAAGGTTCTCGCTGGAGCGCCGCAAGCCCTCCAGCGCCTCGCACTCGCGAAGCAGCTCGCCCAGCGAGGCCGTCCGGCAAAACGCGTCCAGCGGTCGGTTCCGCTCTTCCGGATCGGCCGACGTGATGATGGCGGCCAGTGCGCTCATGGGCGGCCCTGCGCCTCGGCGTTGCCCATCTCACGCAGCGCCAGCAGCTCCACCAGGCGCGCGAGCACCTCTTCCCGGTCCGTTCCGTTCAGCGCCACCGCCAGTTGCGCCGTCAGCAGCCCGTATTTCACCCCGACGTCGTACCGCCAGCCCGGCGTCTCCAGCGCCAGGTACTGCTCCCGCGCCGGCAGCCTCGCCAGCGCTCCCGACAGCGCCACCGGCCCGTCCTGCGCCGCTACCTCCGCGGCTAGCAGTTCCATCACCGTCGGCGTCAGCGCGTGCATTCCGAAAAAGCTCAGATAGTGCCCCGCCCGGAGCCCCGGCACAATCAACCGCTCTTCCGCTTCCGTCGGCGTCGGCTTCTCGATCACCGTCTCGATCCGGTACAGGTCCTGCCGCCCGTGCATCCGGTGCCCGCCGATCACCCCGTAGTGCGCAAGCTGGCTCTCGCGCGTCCTCTGCACCGCCGAGACGGCGCACTCTTCTTCCTGCGCCACTTCCACCAGCCTCTGCGCGCACCCCTTGCCGGTCGCGCTCACGTACAGGTGATCGCCCACCAGGTGCAGGAACGGCTCGCCCCCGGTGAACCCCCGCGCGCAGAACACCGCGTGCCCGTAGCCGCGCGGTTCCGCCTGGTGGACAAACCGCAGCCGCCGCGCGTGATCGCCGGCCACCTGCTCGTACGCCGTTTCGTCCCCCGGCGCCACCACCACGCAGATCTCCTCCACGTTCGCGCGCAGGACCTCTTCCACAATCACGCGCAGTACCGACTTCTCCAGACCGTCCTGGTCGATCAGCGTTTGCAACGGCAGCGTGCGCTGCCTCCGGCCCGCGGCCGTGATGACAGCCTTCGTTATCCTCATACCGATTTCGTAGATTACCGCAGCCCGCCGCCCCGCGAAACGTCAGAGCGGCCTGGCCAGCGCCACCAGGTGGATGCCGGTTGCCGGCGTCGCGAAATACCCCGTCTTCTTGTGCAGGTTCCACAGCCAGCGCCGCGCCGGCCTCAGGTTCAGCGAGAACAGCCGGTTGTTCAGCGCCGCCGTAATCAGCCCGGTGGTCCGGCCCGGCCGGTGCAGCCACCACGACTGCTCGATCCGCGCGCGGCCCGCCAGCGTCCGCTCCAGCAGCGGCAGGTCGTAGTGCCGGTAGTGCTTTTCCAGCAGCCGCCGGTTCACCGTCGGCACGGCAATCACCAGCGCCCCGCCCGGCGCCACGCGCCGCGCCAGGTGATCCACAAACGCGGGAATCTCCTCGTCCGGTATGTGCTCCAGCACTTCGATGGCGGACACGACGTCGAACTGCGCCTCCACTCCGGCCACATCGGCGCACTCGATGTCCGCCTCCGGATTGAACGCTTTGGCGAAGGCGATAGCCCGCTCCGACAGGTCCCGCCCCGCCACCCGCGGAATGGACCCCTTCACCATGTGGATCAGCCGCGCGTCCCCGCAGCCGACGTCCAGCATCGACGACGGCCGCAGGCTGCGGATCAGGTCCGCGACAAACGTCATATAGGTCATGTAGACCAGACCCCACTGGAGCTGGCGGTGCAGCCTGATCTCGCCTCCCCGGTCGAGGTTCGGAATGAAGTGGTACGGGTAATCGTAGCTGTGGTCTTGCAGCTCGAACTTTTCTCTCGCCATGTCGCCGGCCTAACGACCCATGGTAACCGGACGAACCGGCGCGGCGTTATCCGCGGCCATTCCCGCGCCGCCATCGACTCAACGCGCCGAGCGCACGCTACTCTTCCCAACCGCTTAGCCGGCTCTCCGGGGGCCTGCGCCTCGTGATACAGTCAGCGGCGCCGGCGAGCGGGGCGTTACCGAAACGGTGCTCCTCGAACCCCCTTCTTGGGGACAGACGCCTTCTTCACAATCGCCGCCATCTTCTTCGCGTCGTCGTCCGAATCCAGGCCGATCACGGCCGAATAGGCCGAGCCGGCAACCTGGGCGACCATGAAGTTGATGTTGACCCCTGCGTCTCCCGCGGCCTTTGCGATGGCGTGGGCGAGGCCGGGCTCGTTGTCCCCTTGTACCAGCAGCGTGGGAATCCCGGCCACCTCCAGACCGGCCGACTTGGCGATGCCGGCGGCCTTCTTCCCGGTAACCGGAAACAACTCGAGGATGGCTTTGTCTCCCTCCCCGGGAATCCGATACCCCATTACGACCTGAAGGTCCGCGCCGAACGCGGCGAGCGGCGCGAGTGTCTGGGCCAGCGCCCCCGGCTTATTCTCGACTTCGGCGCGCCAGAGAGCGATTTTCTTCACGGTGACAGGCATGGCGAATCTCCTCGGAGGCAAGCGCGCTCTACAGCCCGCGCTCCTCCTGCGCATGTAATGTACTGCCATCTCGGTCCGGAATCAAGAGCAAAAGAGGTGAAACACAAAAATCTGCGGGAATCCGACTCCACGCGCAGCCCGGTCACCACGAATTGAAATATCGCTAACGCCATTTATCGTCAACTCGTTACCGCCCCTACGCCCTGTGCCCCGGATCCGGAAATTTCTCCCTCCATGCCATACTGGTAGCGAAGCGATAAGCAACTCCTAAGGCCCCGGGCGCCGTCCCGGGGCTTTTCCTTTTTCCGAGGTACTTCAACCATGCACGACGCCGTTTCCCAGCCCCTCCCCGGCTCGGTCAGCCCTCGCAAGCTCGAAGCCAACCGCGCCAACGCCCTCAAATCCACGGGCCCCGTCTCCGAAGCCGGAAAAAAGCGCTCCAGCGCGAATTCCACCCGGCATCGCATCCTCGCCTCCGCCGCCACCCTGCTCGCCAAACCCAACCGGGAACTCGAATCCCTCCTCACCGACTACCGCGCCGACTTCCGGCCCTCCTCCGTCCACGAGCGGACCCTGGTCGACGAAATCGCCGTCGCCGCCTGGCGCATGAAACACCTCGCCCGCATCGAAACCGGCCTCCTCGCCTCCCAGATGCACGACGCTTACGTCCACGCCACCGAGGAACCCAAGCGGATCATCCCGCGCTGGCGCGAGTCCATACCCGACGACGGCTCTTTCTTCGGCGATACCATCCCTCCGAAAACGCCCGAAGCCTCCGAGCCCGAACCGCCCGCGCTCGCCGAAGAGCCCGAGGACGTGCAGGAACTGATGGCCGGCCTCGCATGGGCCAACAACCCGCAGGCCTTCTCTCTACTGGTCCGCTACCAGGCGCAGTCCCGCCGCGACTACTACCGCGCGCTGAAGGAACTCGAGCGGGTCCGCACCGGCCAGGCCGGCTACCTGCCCCAGGAACCGCCGCCGGAAATGGCCCGGCCCATCGAGCCGGAGCCGCAACACGCTGGATGCGAAACGAAGCCAACCGCGCCGCTCCCCAGGACCGCCGCAGCCTCCGCCTCCAACCAAACGGACCCACCGGTGGCCGTCGAGCCCGTTTCGAGCCCCGCGAATGGCGAAACTCCGGCAAATATCCCATCGAATTTCGATCTAATCCGTAAAAAATAGCCCGGGGTGGGGCAAGCGTCCACGCTTGCAAGCCGGCTTTCCTGCCGGCTTTTGCCTGCATTCTTCACGCCAGCCGCTACCGAGGCCCGCCCTGTATAGTGACTGCATGCGCATCGTTACCCGTTCGCTGCTTGCCCTCCTCGCGGTCGCCGCGTCGTACGCCGAAAAGCGGCCCATGACGCCGCTCGACGTCGTCAAGTTGCGACGGCTGGACGCCTATTCGGCGTCGCCGGACGGCCGCTGGCTGCTCTACGCGCAGTCGGTGATGAACTGGGAGAAAGGCGTCGCCTACACGGACCTCTTCCTGGCAAGCGTCGACGGCGCAACGCACCGCCAGTTGACGTTCACCACCGAGGCCGGCGAGACGCCGTTCGCCTGGGCCCGCGACTCCGCCTCCTTCGCCTTTCTCTCCGAGCGCGAAGGCGGCAAAAAGCAGGTCCACCTCATGACGCTCGGCGGAGGCGAAGCCCGCCGCCTCACCCGCGAAAAGGACGGCGTGGATTCGTTCGCCTTCAGCCGCGACGGCCGCTGGCTCGCCTTCAAAGGCGGCGCAGAGGACCACCGCCAACTGAAGCTCATCGATCTCAAAGACCCCGAATACAAGCCCTTCGACCTGCCCAAGCACGAGACGCCCGTCGAGGAATGGGCCTGGCATCCATCGAGCGGCCGCCTCTATTTCACCGCCGCCGACCGCGACGAGTCGCTCCTGGCGCGCCGCAACAAGCTCGGCTTCGACGTGAAGGTGAACGCGCTCGAGCAGGCGCCCCGCAACCTCTGGGCCCAGCCCGTCGACGGCGGCAAGCCGAGTCGCGCGACCTCGCTCGACGGCTTCAGCGCCACCACCCTCCGGTTCTCGCGCGACGGCCGGTCCTTGGCCTTCTTGGGCAAGTCCGTCCGGCGCTACGCCACCGAGTGGGACCGTGAGGTCTTCCTCGTCAACCTGGAATCCGGCGCCGTCCGCCGCGTCACCGACAACCGGCAGGCCGAGAGCAATCTCCAGTTCTCCCCCGATAGCAAGTGGCTCGCCTACACCGGCCCGGATCGCGGCGAAGACCTTCGCGCCGAACGGATCTTGCTCGTCTCCACCGCGGACTCCGCCACGCGCGAGCTGCTCACGGGGTGGGATCGCGATGGCCGCGTCGGGTTCTGGAGCCCGGATAGCAGCCAGATCTACTTCGACGTCACCGTCGGCGTCGCCGGCCAGCTCCACCGCGTGCCGGTTTCCGGCGGCGCGCCCGAAGCCATTACCAGCGGCAATCACGTGTTGAACGTCACCCGCGACGACGACAGCGGCGTTGTGCTCATCCGCCGCAGCGCCCCCGACCAGCCCGACGAGGTATTCACCGCCCCGCTCGGCCGTTTCGGCGCCCCGGCTCAGTGGAAGCGGCTGACCCGCCTCAGCGAGCAGGTCGAGCCCTTCCAGTTGGGCGAGTACGAAACCATCCGTTGGGCCAGCACGGACGGCCAGCAGGTGGAAGGTCTGCTCATCAAGCCCGTCGGCTACCGTGAGGGACAGCGCTACCCGCTCATCGTGCAGGTCCACGGAGGCCCCGCCGGAACCTCAACCGTCGCCTTCGGCGGAAGCTACAGCACGTATCCCCACGTCCTGGCCGGCCGCGGCTTCGCCGTCTTCCAGCCCAACTACCGCGGCAGTGCCGGGTACGGGGAGGACTTCCGCCGCCAGATCGCCGGCGACTACTTCCGGCTCGGCTTCGACGACATCATGACCGGGGTCGACTACCTGGTCAAGCGCGGCGTCGCCGATCCCGACAAGCTCGGCCACATGGGCTGGAGCGCCGGAGGCCACTGGTCCAACTGGGCGCTCACGCAGACTGATCGCTTCAAGGCCATCGCCAGCGGTGCCGGCGCCGTCAACTGGGCCTCCATGTACGCCCAGACCGACGTCCAGCCCATCCGCGAGTTCTACTTCCGCGGCACGCCCTACGACAACCCCGACCACTATCGGGAGGTCTCTCCGATCACCTACATCAAGAACGCCAGGACCCCGACCTTGATCCTGTGCGGCGCGGACGACCCTCGCGTGCCGAACGCCCAGAGTCGCGAGCTCTACATCGCCCTTCAGCGCCTCGGCGTGCCCGTCGAGTACATCGAGTTCCCGGGCATGCCGCACGGCATCACCAAGCCGCGCTATCAACTCGTCAAGATGGAAGCCGAACTGGCCTGGTTCGACAAGTGGATTCTCGGCAAGGCCGGATGGCTCGATTGGGAGCCCCTGCTCCGGAGCGTGCCCCGCGCCGACGGCGCCGGCAACTAAGTGTCCCCAGGAAACAACCCTGCCCCTTCATTCAGCCTGTGGGGCAGGATGGAATCCTGCGCGACGGTTCCTAACCGCCGCCGACGAAATGGACCACTTCCACTTCCTCGCCGCCGCGCAGCCGGGTGGTTGACCACTCGGTCTTCTTGAGGATGTCCCGATCCAGTTCCACGGCCACCCGCGACGGCTCCAGCCCGAGCGACTCGAGCAATTCCGTCACGCTCTGCCCTTCCGGAATCTCGCGCCGCGCGCCGTTGAGGAGGATCTCGATCACCGGAGGTTTGCCACCCGCCTTCGCCCCTCATTATAGTCAAGCCGTTGGGCACGTCCCCGGGAGGTCCTGCGTACGCGAACCCTGATTCCACTCCTTTATCTGCTCATGATCGGCAGCCTGTTGTTCCGTGCGCCGCGGGAGCGATTCTCCGCCTGGCTGCGCCGCGACTCGCGGCGGCTGTGGCTGGCGCCGGCCGCGCTGTCGGTTCTCTTCTGCGCCGTTTTGGCGAACCTCGGCGTCCTCGCTCCAGGGCTGGTCCTGCTGATTCTCGCCTACGCCTTCGGCGCCACTCTGGCGGCGGTGCGCGGTCCTTTGGATGGCCCGCCTCATTGGACCGCCGCCGCCGCGATCGTCTGGCTCTGGCTGCCGGTAGAGTTCTCTTTGACCCGCTATTGGACTCCGGCGCCGGCTCAAGGCGCGGTGAATACGGCCATGTACGGTACGGGCGTCACGCTCGCTCTCACGCTGCTGCTCGCCTACCGCGGGCTGGGCGGAACGAAATACCGGCTGCCCGCGAGCGGCCGGGACCTGCTCTATCCGCTGGCCGGCTTCCTGCTCGTCGCGCCCGTCCTCGCCGCGTTGGGACTATGGCTTCGCTTCATCGACCCGTTTCACATTCCCGAGGGGCTTGCGGCCGGAGGGCTGGCGGCGCTGTTTCTCCGCATTCTGGCTTTCGTGGCCTTCCCGGAGGAAGTGCTGTTTCGAAGCCTGATCCAGAACATGCTCATGCAGAAGCTCGGCGCCTCCAATCGCACGCTGCTGCTGGCCGCCGTCGTCTTCGGCGCCGCCCACCTGAACAATGGTCCCGGACCGCTGCCGAATTGGCGCTACATGCTCCTGGCCACCATCGCGGGATTCGCCTACGGCAAGGTGTTCCAGAAGAGTTCCAGCGTGCTGTCCTCCGCGCTGCTGCACGCCGCCGTCAACACCGTCCGGCACACGTTTTTCTGAATTAGCTTTCAGCGAACAGCGATCGGCGGTCAGAATCGGCGGTCAGCTTTCGAATGACGCGCTTGCTTCCGCCGAGCGATGATGACCTCATGCCGGAATGGGACGCCGGGACCTACCTCAAGTTCGCCCGCGAACGGACGCAGCCCGCCATCGACCTGGCCCGGCGCATCGAGCTTCACGAACCGAAGCGCATCGTCGACCTCGGATGCGGGCCCGGCAACAGCACCGAGGTGCTCCGCCGCCGCTGGCCCATGGCCGAAATCGCCGGTCTCGACAGCTCCCCTGCCATGATCGCCGAAGCCCGGCGCGGCTACCCGCGGGGGACCTGGATCCTCGCTGATGCCCGCTCCTGGACGGCCCCCGAGCCCTTCGACCTCGTCTTCTCCAACGCCCTGTTCCAGTGGCTCCCGGACCATGCCGCCCTCTGCCGCCATCTGCTCGAACAGGTGGCGCCCGGCGGCGCGCTCGCCGTTCAGGCGCCGGCTCACTACGACTCGCCGCTTCACCGCGAGATCCTCGACGTCTCGCGCGACCCGGCCTGGAACCACCGCATGGAGGCCGCCAGGACCGCGCTCACCCGGGAATCCCCGTCCTTCTACTTCGACGTTTGCAGCTCGCTCGCCTCGCGCGTCGACCTCTGGGAAACCACCTACTACCACGTAATCGACGGCCCCGAAGCGGTTCTCGAATGGTTTCGCGGAACCGGGCTCCGGCCGTTTCTCGAAGCGCTGGCGCCTGGCGACGAACGCCTGCGCTTCGAGCGGATGCTGCTGGAACGCTACGCCGCCACCTACCCCCGCAGACCCGGCGGCCGCGTACTGTTCCCTTTCAAACGGCTGTTCTTCATCGCCTACCGTTAAGCCTCAAATGGGGCAGGATCTCATCCTGCTCGGCGGTCCAACCGCCGCCCGGCCGATTGCCAGTATCTTCTGACAGTCGCTAAGCGCCCTGGATACGCACGAGCTCCGGCCGGCTCCGTTCCGGAACCACCACCTGCGCCTGCCGCGCCTGCTCCGGAGTAATATCCAGCTCCCAGCAGATGTCGCACAGCATCCGCTTCGGACAATGCTCCCTCCAGCAGCCCACCGGCCCAAGCTGCGCCCAGAAGATCCGCGCCGCGTGATCCGTGGTCCGGCCCTTCAGCAACACCAGGTCGCCCGGCCGCAGAGCGCCCCGCAGGAACTCGGCCGCCTGTCGAAGCGTTTCAAAATTATGGGCGTTATCCGGCGCGATGCCGGCGTCAATGGCTCTTCGCTTCCCGTAGTCGGCATGCTGGCCGATAAATACCACGGCTTCCGCCGCACGGGCTGCCCGTTCGGCCAAATACTTCAACCGCTGCCTGCGGTGCCCGCCGGAATCGGACATGTCGGTTATTACGAACCAACGCCGTCTGGCCGATGCGCTTTCCAGAACGCGGAAGGCCTCCTCGATCGACTCGATCGAGCTGTTGTAGTCGTCGCGCAGAACGATCGCCCCGCCGGGTACGCGGACAGGCTGGAGCCGCCCCGCAAAAGGTTGAACGCCGGCGAGCAGCCGCGCGGCCTGGTCCGGCTTCACGCCCAACGAATCCGCCGCCGCCAGCGCGCCCAGGGCCGAGTTGAGCCAATGCCGGCCGACGAGCTGCGTCTCCATCTGCTGCGCGCCGCTCGGCGCTTGAAGAACGAATCGGAGCCTCTCGGGCCAGCCGTCGAATACGTCCCGGGCGGTGTAGTCCGCCCCCGAAGCCTCCCCGAAGTAGCGGACCGCGCCGTTCACATCCTTGCCCATCGCCGCCACCCGCTCGTCGTCCCGGCACAGGATCGCCAGCCCGCCGGGCCGCAAGGCGCGCACCAGCAATGCCTTTTCCGCGGCGTGGTGGTCCAGGTCGCGGAACGCGGTGGTGTGCGTACGCTTGACGTTGAGCGCCACGGCGACATCCGGCCTCACCGTGCGAGCCATCTTGGCCATCGTGCCTGGTTCGCCGATGCCCACCTCGAGCACCGCATACCGGTGCCACGGACGAACCCGCAGCAGGTTCAACGCCACGCCTTCCGGTCCGTTCTGGTTTCGAAAGGTCCGATACGTGCGCCCGCGCGCGGTCAGGATTGCCGCCAGGCATTCCTTCGCCGTCGTCTTCCCGAGACTGCCCGTGATGGCGATGAACGTGGTGCGATACAAGAGGCGCCGCCATAGGAAGGCGGCAACGGTGATCAACGGCAACAACCGGTTGACGATGCTCCCCAGCGCCACCTGGCGCACCCAATATTCGTATCGCTCTTTCGTCATCGGATCCCCCAGTCGTCCCGAGGTCTGACACCCGCTTCCGTGGCTCATTATAGTCGAGTTTCGGGGAGTCTTCGGCCCCGCCAAACCGCATGCCCAGTTCTTACCCGGAACAGTACTTCCCTATCGTCCTCCAGATCGCCATCGCCATGGCGATCGCCGATGGCGCACAGCGGCGAAGAATCCATGTATCGGTGAAAAGCAAGACAATCAGCGGATGCGGTAACGGAACAGCCGATACTGGCCAGTTCGGCCGTACTATGCGCTCTCAGCTTGCGGCACAGATGCTTCCGATGCTGTCCGACCGTATGGGAGCTGATGCCGAGCAGGAGTGAGATCTCTTTCGTAGTGCGGCCTTGTCCGATCAGAACGAGGATTTGTGACTCTCTCGTTGAAAGCGCTCTTGATGTCGCCTGTGCCTCAGGGTTGGCTCCCGTCGGCATTTCCAGACGGCCAACGTTGTCTGTTGAGGCCGGAGCATCGGTGTCCGGGCGGACCGGCGGACACGCGATCCAATAATCGAGGAGGACCTGATCGACGGTGGAGTACGTCTGATCGATTTCGGTCCAGGCTCGTTCGCTCATCCGGGCCAGGAACCGCTGCGCAATTCCCAAGTCCAGCAGCCGGGACCGATCGTCCATAAGCGAGCTATCAGGCCATACCTCATGCTCGACGGATATGTCCGTGAACCGCCGAAATAGAGGATTGTGGTTAAGCTGATCACCCAAGTTTCTCGCGCTTCGGATGGAGTAAAACACCTGAAGGGCCATCGCTCGCAGCACTCGGTCGGGCGGAATGAAGAGCGGTTCCTCATTTCGTACGGCAGTGTTCAGAGCTTGACCGATTTCGGCGAGGACCTCGTCCACCAGATTGCGTAGCTTCCGCAGAGGGTGGTCGCCCGGCAGGCATTTCCCCCATTTCCCCCATTCCACACAGTCGACGCCATGTTGGAGGCGGGGGATGCGAGCAGAGAAACGGTCGGAGTCCATACAGCACCATTTCCACAATCCAGATCGTTTTATCCTATCAAAGATGACCTTGAACATCAAGCGGAGAACAGCGCAATGTGTCCTGAACTGTGCGCACCGCCTGACACGCTGGGTCCCGTAGGCGTGACACCATTTGGTTGTTCCAGCGGTTGATGGACGGCTGCGCCGGATCACGCCGCGTACCCAGGGTTATGCGCACGCCGGCCCTGCGCTGAACGGACGCCCCGCCGGGCCCTTCAGACGCCGCGGATAGAAATTTATGCGCGGCTCGCAAGCGCAACGAAGTCAGGAACTTCGAAGCCGGGCTTGGCGGGAACGGACATTCCGAAGGATGGATGAAGCGGCGAAAATCGAACTGATCTACTCAGCCAGGAAGAACGTCAACCGGGCCCGGCCGACGCCCAGAAGGCTGGTTGCGTGCATAATTCAACGGTGTTTACCCGCCTACATCCCTTACGCAGGGTACTTGACGACGTACCGATTTGTCCCTTATGCTACCAGCTATAGACGAATATCCAGGGAGGAAATGATGTTGTTTCACCTATTATTTCCAATTGCGCTTTTGGCTGCACCCCCACTCGAGGGAGCGACCGCAACAGGTGAACTGCCAGCCCCGGCGCCCGGCGTCAGCGTCGAACACATCCGCTACGATGGAATCACCGCAAACGTGGAATTCGAGCTCGTCAACCAAACTCGTAAGAGTGCGACGGCATATTCCGTGCGATTTCTGCTGCCCAACGGCGAAACTCCAGGGCAGGACTATGACTTCCTGCCGAGCGTCGGCTTGGAGGGGGAAATCGCCGGGCCGACAGACGATCCCTATGTGCACGTCGGAGCCCATCGCCCTGGGCAACGCAGGCGGTTTCGAGAACACGTCGCATTTCAGCCGGAATCCGTCAGGGTCGTTGCGATTGTATACGACGACGGCGCGGCAGTTGGCGACGACGCGACTCTACAATCCATCGTTGCCGGACGCCGCGCGGAGGCGCGGGTAATCGCCTACGCCCTCCATAATCTAAACCGGTTGCGGGAGACTCCGGAGCCCGCCAAGGCGGCGCGGATCCTCCGCGATCTATCCCAGGCTCTTGCCGGGAGCGCGGTGCTGGTCAACGGATTCGACTCCCCCGCGGTCGACGGAATCCTAGCTGCGCGCGGCATCCAACCGACGTTCCGGACTGGAACTGACGACGCCATCAAGAGCCGCGCAGCTTGGGCGCAAAGATCGTACTCCCTCCTACTCGCCGGCGCGGCCGAGGCATTGGAGGCGGGAAGGAAGGAGCCGCTCGCGATAATCGAATCGATACTGAGAATTCTCGAGAAGAAACTCCTGGCGTTGGCCAGCTCACAGATTTAATAGGGAGGAATGGCAACGTGAAACTGAATCTGATGCTTGTTGCGGCAACTCTTAACGCCACCCTCGGCGCCAACATACTTGCCGCCCACGATTGTTCTCTGTATAGCATGTTTGCGCAGCAATGGGTCCAGTGTTATATACCGATGAGCACGTTCAATCAGGAGGGCCAATGGGATGTGTCGCTCTACAAGTCCGGACAGGGACAGATCGCAACGCAATATGCTCACGCGACGGGCGTCGGAATGTGCGGCATGGATCCGTACTGCGATCTTCCGCTCATCTGCCGATGCGACCCCGAATTCTACGAGCACTTCAACCATAACGAGCTGACATGGCAAGGGGGAGTCCGCAACAAAATCATGGCGATTTCCGGGTTCTGCATTACCAGCTCAACTGCAACAAGCGTCCCGAGCTCGTTGCGATTCGTATGCCCTGTCTAGGACCCGCACCATTCGAAGACCTGGGGCGAGCGCCGGCCCCCTGCGGCGCTCTCTACTTCACCAGAGGCTTCTGCTGGGCGCCACGGTCATTGCCGTCACCCCCTACGTCGGCAAAACGAGGGGGCGGGCAATGCCTGTCCGGGTAATTATATTAGCGATTCTATCGCGCGCCGCGTGCAATCTCGCGGCATGGCCGCCAACGCCATCCGTCGCATCCGGCTCGGCGAATCCTCTTTTCGCCATCCGGAGCGGCCATCGAACGCAGCGCGCCCTGGAAAGACGATGACCGCATGCGCGGCTCCTCTGGGGTCAACCGCCCTGGCGTGTGTGGCGCGCTCCGCGGAACATGCGGCGCCCAGTCGAGGCAGAGGCTGCTTCCCGGCAACCGTTGCGCCTGCTCCTCCGGTCCCCCGAGGTTTGACACCCGCTTCCGCGGCTCATTATAGTCAAATTTCGGGGTGTCTTCGGCCCCGCCAAACCGCATGCCCAGTTCTTACCCGGAACAGTACTTCCCTATCGTCCTCCAGATCGCCATCGCCATGGCGATCGCCGGCGCCATGGTAGCGGCTTCCTACCTTCTGGGCAAACGGGTGAGAAACCCCGTAAAGGACTCCGCCTACGAATCGGGCATGGTTCCCGTCGGCACCGCGCGCGAGCGGTTCAGCGTGAAGTTTTACCTGGTGGCGATGATCTTCATCCTGTTCGACGTCGAGGTCGTCTTCCTCTACCCGTGGGCCGTCGTCTATAGGGACCTGGGACTCTACGGATTCCTCGTGATGTTCCTGTTCTTCGACCTGGTCCTGTGGGGCTTCTACTACATGTGGAAGAAGGGCGTCCTGGACTGGTCCGAGGAGCCGCCCCGTTCCTGAATCCCATGCTCCCTGACGCGTTTCGCGACAACTCCTCCGCCGCGGCCCTGGAAAACTGGGACCCATCCGCGATCGTCGGCGGCAAGCGGACGTTCAACGAAACCACTCTCGAAATCGCGCCCGGCAAGATCCTCGCCGTCTGCGGTTATCTGAAACGCGACCTCCAGTTCGCGCGCCTTAGTAGTATCACCGCGGTCGATTGGTATCCGGCGGAACCGCGCTTCGAGATCGTCTATCACCTTCATTCGCTGGCGCGTAGCGAGCGTCTGCGCCTGAAGTGCCGCTTGCCCGAAGCCGCGCCGGAAATCGACTCGGTGACCGGCGTCTGGCAGGGCGCCAACTGGTACGAGCGCGAGGTGTTCGACCTGTTCGGCGTGCGATTCCGGGAACATCCCGACCAGCGCCGCATCATGATGCCCGACGACTGGGAAGGCCATCCGTTGCGAAAGGACTACCCGACGCACGGTTTCAAGTACAGCTACAAAGATGAGTGACCCGTCCATCACCGATCCGGCCGCGATCGTCGAGGCGTCCGCCTCCGCCCACCCGCGGCGGATGACCCTCAACATGGGTCCGCAGCACCCCTCCACCCACGGCGTGTTGCGCGTTGTCGTGGAACTGGAAGGCGAAACGGTCCGCCGCGCCATCCCCGACATCGGCTTTCTTCACACCGGCATCGAAAAGCAGTTCGAAGCGCTGGATTACCAGCAGGGCGTCACGCTGACCGATCGCGTCGACTATCTGGCCAACCTCTCCAACAACCTCTGCTACGCGCTGGCGGTGGAGAAACTGCTGGGCCTGGAAATACCGCCCAGGGCGCAATGGATGCGCGTGCTGCTGGTGGAACTGACGCGGCTGAACAGCCACCTCGTCTGGCTCGGCACGCAGGCGCTCGACATCGGCGCGATGAGCGTTTTTCTCTACTGCTTCCGCGAGCGCGAGGATCTGCTGCGTATCTTCGAGATGTTCTCCGGCCAGCGGATGATGACCAGCTACATCCGCATCGGCGGACTCGCGCTCGAGCCTCCGCGCGGCTGGCAGGAAGCGGTCTCGCGCTTCATCAAGGCGTTTCCTTCCAACGTCGACCAGTACGAAGACCTGCTGACCAAAAACCCCATCTGGCTGCGGCGCACGCGGGGCGTCGGCCATGTTCCCCTCGACGTCCTCGTCGATCTCGGCGTCACCGGCCCGGTGCTGCGCGCCTGCGGGCTGAACTGGGACATCCGCAAGACCGAGCCCTACTCCAGCTACGAGAAGTTCGATTTCGAAGTCCCCACCCGCACCGAAGGCGACGTCTACGCCCGCTACCAGGTGCGTCTCGCCGAAATGCGGCAGAGCGCGCGCATCGTCGAGCAGGCGCTGGCCGGAATGCCCGAAGGCGCCTGGCGCGCCGACGCGCCTCACGTGCTGCTGCCGGACCGCGAGAAGATGAAGACCCAGATGGAAGCCCTCATCTATCACTTCAAAATCGTCACCGAGGGCTTCGGCGTGCCTGCCGGCGAATACTACCAGGCCATCGAATCGCCGCGCGGCGAACTCGCGTACTACGTCGTCAGCGACGGCACGGCCAAGCCCTACCGCGTCTTCATGCGGACCCCCAGCTTCGGCAACCTCCAGGCCCTGCCGGCCATGACCGAGGGACGGCTGGTGGCCGACACCATCGCCTCCATGGGAAGCCTGGACTTCGTGCTGGGGGACGTGGACCGCTAATCATGACCTTCTCAACCGCGCTTGAAGCGAAGTTCGAAAAGCTGCTCAACAGCTATCCGCCGGGGAGAAAGCGCGCCGCGTTGATTCCCATGCTGCTGTTCGCGCAGGACGAAGTCGGCGCCATCACCGGCGAAGTGGTGAACGAGATCGCCGGACGCCTGGAGATCACGCCGCTCCAGATCGACGAAGTGGTCACCTACTACTCGATGCTGCATCGCGAGCCACGCGGCAAGCACAACATCCAGGTCTGCACCAACGTCAGTTGCCTGCTCGTCGGCGGCGCGGAATTGCTCGAGCACGCCGAACGGAAGCTGGGCATCCGCCGCGGCGAGAGCACCGCCGACGGCCAGTTTTCCCTCGAGGAGGTGGAGTGCATGGGCGCCTGCTCCTGGGCCCCCGCCTTGCAGGTGAACTACGATTTCCATCATTTCGTCTCGCCGGAAAAACTGGACCGGCTGATCGACGGGCTGCGGAAGGCGCATTGAACGCCATGCTCTACAACGAACCCAGCCCTCTCGAAGTGAAGATCCTGACCCGGCGCTTCGGCCTCGAGAACTCGCAGTCGCTCGATACGTACTTGGCCACGGACGGCTTCGCGGGCTTCCGCAAGGCGCTCGATATGACGCCGGATCAGGTCATCGACGAGGTAAAGGCTTCGAACCTGCGCGGGCGCGGAGGCGCGGGCTTTCCGGCCGGCATGAAGTGGGGCTTCGTCCCGCGCGATTCCCCCAAGCCCAAGTACATCGTGGTCAATGCGGACGAAGGCGAGCCGGGCACCTGCAAGGACCGCGTGCTGATGGAGAACGACCCGCACCAGTTGATCGAGGGCATGCTGATCGCCGCCCGGGCGGTAGGCGCCCAGGCCGGCTACATCTACATCCGCGGCGAGTATCGCTACATCATCGACATCATGGACCGCGCCATCGCCGAAGAGTACGAACGGGGCTACCTGGGCAGGAACATCCTCGGCAGCGGCATGGATTTCGACGTCTACACCCACACCGGCGCGGGTTCCTACGAGTGCGGCGAGGAATCGGCGCTGCTCGAGTCGCTCGAGGGCAAGCGCGGCCAACCTCGCATCCGTCCGCCTTTTCCCGCCGTTGCCGGCGCCTTTCAGTGCCCCACCGTCCTCAACAACGTCGAGACCTTCTGCGCCGTGCCGGCCATTTTTCGGGACGGAGCGGCTGCCTTCGCCGACCTGGGCCCGCCGCGCAACGGCGGCACGCGCCTGTTCGCTCTGTCCGGCCACATCAACAAGCCCGGCGTCTACGAGCTGCCCATGGGATTCAACCTGCTCCGGATGATCCAGGAGGTGGGCGGCGGAATTCGCGGCGGCGGAAAGCTGAAGGCGGTGATCCCCGGCGGGTCCTCCTGCCCGGTGCTTCGCGCCGAAGAGTGCGACCTTTCGATGGACTTCGATTCGGTCGCCAAGGCCGGCAGCATGCTCGGCTCCGGCGGCGTCATCGTCATGGACGAGACCACCGACATGGTGAAGCTGGCGGTCCGGATCATGCAGTTCTACCAGCACGAGAGCTGCGGCTGGTGCGTGCCGTGCCGCGAAGGCACGCTGTGGCTGGAGAAAGTCCTCACGCGCGTGGACAACGGCGGCGGCCGTCCCAGCGACATCAACCTCATCGACGAGCTTGCCCGCAACATGCTCGGCCGCACCTTCTGTCCGCTCGGCGACGCGGCCGCCATGCCCACCATCTCGCTGGTGCAGAAATTCCGGGACGAATTCGAGGAGCGGCTGCCGAAGTCGGTTCCCGCCGGCGACCCTCGGCTGGTGGTGGTGGGCTGATGGCGGACCTGGTAACCCTGACGATCGACGACCGGACGGTAACGGCGGCGCCCGGCACGCTGGTGATCAACGCCGCGCGAGCCGCCGGCATCGAGATCCCGGCCTTCTGCTACTACGACGGACTCACGCTGCAAGCCGCATGCCGCATGTGCCTGGTCGAAGTCGAGCGCATGCCCAAGCTCCAGACCGCCTGTACGCTTCCGGTGGCCGAAGGCATGATCGTCCAGACCGAGAGTCCCAAGGTGGTCGAGGCGCGCAAGTCCATGCTCGAGTTCCTGCTCACCAACCACCCGCTCGACTGCCCGGTCTGCGACAAGGGCGGCGAGTGCGAGTTGCAGGACATGGTCTTCCGCTACGGCGCCGGCGAAAGCCGCTTCACCGAAATCAAGCACCATGTCGACGAAAAACAGTTCTCCCCCGTCGTGTTCTTCGACGCGCCGCGCTGCATACTTTGTTACCGCTGCGTCCGCATCTGCGACGAGGGCATGGGCGTGGGCGCGCTCGGCGTGATCAACCGCGGCGCGGTAACCGAGATCGGCCCCAACATGGGCGACCACCTGGTGTGCGACGAGTGCGGCATGTGCATCGACATCTGCCCCGTCGGCGCGCTCACCAGCGGCGCCTACCGTTACAAGACCCGCCCCTGGGAGATGGAGCACATCGGCACGATCTGCGCCCATTGCTCCAACGGCTGCAAGACCACGCTCGGCGTGCGGAACGACCGCATCATCCGCGGGAACAACCGCGACCGCTCCGGCATCAACGGCGAGTTCCTTTGCATCAAGGGCCGCTACGCCTTCGATTTCACCGATCATCCGGAACGGCTGCAATCGCCGCTGATGCGCAAGGGCGGCGAACTCGAGCCCGTCTCCTGGGCCGAGGCGCTGGCGGCCGTGGCCCGCCGCTTTCTCGAGGTCAAGGAGCGCGGCGGCCGGCTCGGCGTCATCGGCTCCAATCGCACCACCAACGAGGAGAACTACTTCCTCCAGAAGTTCGTCCGGCAGGGCCTGGGCTCCAACAACATCGACCATCACCGCACGGGCGATGTCGCGGCCTTGATCTCGGCGCTGGCGGGCACGACCGGCGCGCTGGCCTCTACCGCCGACCTGTACAGCGCTAAAGCCGTCCTGGTGATCGCCGGCGACCTGGCCCAGCAGCAGCCTCTGCTCTCGTTTCAGATCCGCGCCAATTACCGCCATCATGGCTGCCGCGTCTACGTCGTGACGCCCGGTCCGGTGCGCGAGGACAAGTACGCCGCCAAAAGCGTGCGCGCCGCCACCGGCGAGGAACTCGCGGCCGTGGAAGGCTTGCGCGACGAACTGCGTAAGGAGTCCGAACTCGTTATCCTGTTCGGCGACGCCGTCCGGGGCGAAGCGGTCCGTAGACTGGTGGCGCTGGGCGACTCCTTCGGCATCCCCGTGAAGTACGTCTGCCTGGTGGACTACTCGAATTCCCGCGGCGCCGCCGACATGGGCCTCTTTCCGGACCTGCTCCCCGGCTATGAGCCGGCCCAAACGCCGGGCATGACGATGCCGGAGATGCTTGCGGCCGAGGACCTGGAAGCGCTGTGGGTGGTGGGCGCCAACCCTCTGAAAGCGGCCCAACTCGGCTCGCAATACGCCTTCGTCGTGGTGCAGGACCTGTTCCTGACGGAAACGGCGCGGCGCGCCGACGTCGTGCTGCCGGCCGCCTCGGCGTACGAAAAGACCGGCACGGTCACCAACGTTTGCGGCGAGGTCCAGCGCCTGAAGCGCGCCATCGGCGTCATGGGCGCCAAGCCGGACCTGGAGATCTTCGGACTTCTTTCCAAAGAGATGAAAATCAACGCCGGCCTGTGGCATCCCGACAGGGTGTTCGACGAGATCCGGAGATCCGTGCGCGGGTATAATGTTCCTCTGCCTGTGCTGGCGACGGGCGGCGCGGCGCCGGCGGTTCCGCTCAACGGACACATTCCGCTCGAGGCGAGGCCGGACTTGATTCGTTCGGCCAACGACACGCTGTTTACGTCGGGCTCGTTGGGCCGCTATTCAAAGTCGCTGAATTCGGTCATGGAAGCGCCCGGTGGGTTGTACCGGGGGTAGGTAGCTGTGGGGCGGGACGCGCCGGTCCCTGCCCGGACGCCCTTGTTCGGAACCCACGCCCTGAGATTCTTGCATGGACTTCTTCGTACTGAGTGTTCTGAAAGCTCTGGTGGTGGCCGGCGCGCTGATGACGAGCCTGGCCTACCTCCAATGGGTCGAGCGCAAGGTCATTGCGCACATCCAGCTTCGCCTCGGCCCTTACCGCGTGGGACCACACGGGTTGCTCCAACCGCTGGCGGACGTCATCAAGCTCGCCACCAAGGAAGGCATCGTCCCGTCCCACGTCAACAAGCCCTTTTATCTTCTGGCGCCGTTCCTGGCCGTGTCGCTCGCGCTGACGTCGATCGCGGTGATCCCGTTCGGACCGGAGATCGAGGCGTTCGGAGTCCGGACGTACATGCAGCTCACCGATATCAACATCGGCGTGCTGTTCCTGCTCGCCATCTCGTCGCTGAGCGTCTACGCGGTGACCTTCGCCGGCTGGGCCTCCAACAACAAGTACTCGCTCCTGGGCGGCCTCCGCGCCGCGGCGCAGATGATCAGCTATGAGCTGCCGCTGGCCATCGCGCTGGCCGGGCCGCTGTTGATCGCCGGGTCGCTGAGTCTTCGTGAAATCGTCGAGGCGCAGCAGGGCGTCACGCTGGGCATTCTGCCGCGTTGGATGATCTTCCAGCCGCCGGCCCCACAGATCTTCGGCTTCGTCATCTTTCTCATCGCCGCGTTCGCCGAAACCAACCGCGTCCCGTTCGATCTTCCGGAGGCGGAGAACGAACTCGTGGCGGGCTTCCACACCGAGTACAGCAGCCTGAAATTCGCCTCGTTCTTCATGGCCGAGTACGCCAACATGATCACCATGACGGCCATCACCACGACGCTGTTCCTGGGCGGCTGGTTGCCGCTGTTTCCAGCCGAGTACGGCTCGAACTTCGTGCCTTCGATCCTGTTTGCGCTGCTGGCCGCCGCGGCGCTCTATCACGGCCTCCACCCGGCCCGCCGGAAGGACCGCTTCAGCCTGCCGGTGGTGGCGCTGTTGCTGGCCGCGGCCGCGGCGCTGTTTCTGATTCCGATCGTGCAGACGTTCCTGTTGCCCTTGTTCTGGTTCCTGGCCAAAGCCGGGGCCCTGATGTTCCTCTTTATCTGGGTGCGCGGCACGATGCCCCGGTTTCGGTACGACCAGTTGATGAGCTTCGCCTGGAAGTTCATGTTCCCGGCCGCGGCCGTCAACCTGTTCGCCAGCGCGCTGCTGGTGGCCCTGTTCGCCAGGTGATCGCATGGACGTCCCTCTCTTTCTCATCTTCGCGGCCATCGCCGTGGCCTGCGGCGTCAATGTCGTGGTGCAGCGTCACCCCATCACCAGCGCCATTTCCCTCATCGGCGTGATGGGTTCTCTTGCCGCCCTCTACCTGCTGCTCGGCGGCGAATTCATCGCCGCGGTCCAGGTGGTGGTTTACGCCGGCGCCATCATGGTGCTGTTCGTTTTCGTGATCATGCTGCTCAACGCGGGCGCCGAGGGCCGCTCCGGACGTTCCTGGCCGGTGCGCCTGCTCGGCATTCCGTTCCTGGTGCTGCTGCTGGGCCTGCTGAGCTTCGTCGTTCAGGCCTACGCGCCGAAAACCGACCGCGTCGTCTTCGGCGCCTTCACCTCCGGCGGCCCGCGCGACATCGGCAAGCTGTTGTTCACCGAATACCTGCTGCCGTTCGAGTTGACCTCGGTCCTGATTCTGATCGCCATCGCCGGGGCGGTGGTCCTGGCGAGAAAGGAGATCGACTGATGGAAGGCGCGCCGCTTTCCTGGTACCTCATCCTGAGCGCCATCCTGTTCGCCCTCGGGGTGGCGGGCTTCCTGTTCCGCCGCAACATCATCACCGTCTTCATGTGCATCGAGCTGATGCTCAACGCCGTGAACCTGAGCTTCATTGCCTTCTCCCACAAGCTGAACCAGGTGGACGGCCACATCTACGCCTTTTTCGTAATGGTGGTGGCGGCGGCGGAAGCCGCGGTGGGCCTGGCCATCATCCTGACGGTTTTCAAAAACCGCGCTTCCCTGGCCATCGACGACGTGAGTTCGATGAAGTACTAGCACAATGCGCCATCTCTGGTTGATTCCCGCTCTCCCGTTCGCCGGATTCCTCCTCAATGGCATCTTCGGCCGCCGCGCATCGAAAGCCGTGGTTAACGCGATCGCCGTTGGCAGCGTGGCGCTGTCGTTTCTCTGGGTGGTGAAGACCCTGTTGTCGCTTGGCGGCATGGAGACCCCGCACGCCGAGCGCTACTTCACCTGGATCGAAAGCGGCATTCTCAACGTCGGCTTCGAACTCGCGGTGGACCGGCTCACCGCGGTGATGCTGCTGGTGGTGACCGGCGTCGGACTCCTCATCCACATCTATTCCACCGGGTACATGGCGCACGAGGGCGGCTACTACCGCTTCTTCGCCTACATGAACCTGTTCATGTTCTTCATGCTCATCCTGGTGATGGCGAACAATTACCTCCTGATGTTCGTCGGCTGGGAAGGCGTAGGGTTGTGCAGCTACCTGTTGATCGGCTTCTTTTTCCTTCGCCGAAGCGCCAGCACGGCCGCCAACAAGGCTTTCATCGTGAACCGCATCGGCGATTTCGGCTTTGCGCTGGCCATGTTCCTGATGGTTGTGCAGTTCGGGACCCTGGACTTCGCCGGGATCTACCCCGCCGCGGCCGAAATGCCGGCGGAACAAACGGCGGGGATCCTGACCGCGATCGCGCTGCTGCTGTTCGTCGGCGCGACGGGCAAATCGGCGCAACTGCCCCTCTACGTCTGGCTGCCCGACGCGATGGAAGGCCCCACGCCCGTCTCGGCGTTGATTCACGCGGCCACGATGGTGACGGCGGGCGTGTACATGGTGGCCCGCTCCTCCGCTCTTTTCCTTCAGGCGCCTCTCGCCATGGACGTCGTGGCGATCGTGGGCCTGCTGACCGCGGTGATGGCCGCAACCATCGGCCTTACCCAGTTCGACATCAAGAAGGTGTTCGCCTACTCGACCGTTTCGCAACTGGGCTACATGGTGCTGGCCGTCGGCGTCGGAGCGTTCGGCGCGGGCATCTTCCACCTAATGACCCACGCCTTCTTCAAGGCGCTGTTGTTCCTCGGCGCCGGCAGCGTCATCCACGCCTTGAGCGGCGAACAGGACCTCCGCGCGATGGGCGGCCTGCGGAAGAAGATCCCCTTGACCTTCGCCACGCTGCTGTGCGCCGCCGTGGCCATCGCGGGCGTGCCCCCGTTTTCCGGCTTCTTCAGCAAGGACGAGATTCTGCTCGCGGCGCACCACCATGCGCCCTGGATGTACTGGGTCGGCGTGATCACGGCCGCCATGACAGCGTTCTATGTGTTCCGCGCCATCTTCATGGCGTTCTTCGGCGACTCTCGCGGTCACCACCATCCGCACGAGTCGCCCCCGTCGATGATCCTGCCGCTGGCCGTACTCGCGCTGTTGTCCCTGGCGGGCGGCTTCATCCCCGTGCCCCGTTTTCTCGAGCCGCTGTTCCCGGCCGAAGGCGCGCATCACGATTTCGCGCTGGTGGCCGTGTCGGTGGGCGCGGGGTTGCTGGGCATCGGGCTCGCCTGGCTGTTCTATGTCTCCAAGCCGGGATTGGCGGACTCGGCCGCCGCCAGGCTCGGGGCCCTCTACAGGCTGGTCTACAACAAGTACTTCGTCGACGAGATCTATGACGCAACTGTGGTCCGCCCGCTGATCGGCGGTTCCCGCGCCGTGCTGTGGCGCGGCGTCGATGCCGGCGTCATCGACGGCGCGGTGAACGGCATCGCGCAGCGGTCGCGCGACCTTGGCATCCTGCTGCGGATGTTCCAATCGGGCAACATCCGAAGCTACGCCGCGTGGGTGCTATTGGGATCGGTCTTCGTCCTGGCGGTGCTCGGGGTGATGGGAGGCCTGCGATGAACGTTGTGAACGTCCTGCTGATCCTCCCCGCCGCCGGTTTCCTGGCGGTGCTGCTGCTGCCTCGGTCGAGACCGGACGCGGCGAAGATCGCGGCTCTGGCGGTCTCGCTCGCCGTGTTTCTGCTCTCGCTGTCCATCGCGGCCCCGGTGCACGGAGACGGCGCGGAGCTGAAGTTCGTCACCGACGTGCAGTGGATCGCCTCGCCCGACATCCGCTATCACGTGGGCGTGGACGGGCTGAGCGTGTGGCTGGTGATTCTGACCGCGCTGCTGACTCCCATCTGCGTGTTGATCTCCTGGCGCTACATCGAACGCCGCGTCAAGGAGTTCTACGCCTTCCTCCTGCTGTTGGAAGTGGGACTGATCGGCGTCTTCGTCGCCTGGGACCTGTTCCTGTTCTACGTCTTCTGGGAGCTGTCGCTGGTCCCGATGTACTTCCTCATCGGCATCTGGGGGCATGAACGGCGCATCTACGCCGCGGTGAAGTTCTTCCTGTTCACCATGGCGGGCTCCGTCCTGATGCTGGCCGCCATCATCTACCTGTATCTCCGCGCGGGCACCTTCGACTACGTGGTTCTTCAGGAGCAGATGGCCTCCGGGCAGCTCATGCTGACCACGGGCGAGCAGCTTCTGCTCTTCCTCGCCTTCTTCCTGGCCTTTGCCATCAAGGTTCCGCTGTTCCCGCTGCATACCTGGCTTCCCGACGCCCACGTCGAGGCGCCTTCGGCCGGGTCCGTCATGCTAGCCTCCGTGATGCTGAAAATGGGCACGTACGGTTTGCTGCGATTCTGCCTGCCGATGTTTCCCAACGCCGCCAGGCAATGCGCTCCCTGGATCATCGTGCTGGCGATTATCGGCATCATCTACGGCGCGCTGGTTTCCCTGGTGCAACCGAACATGAAGAAGCTGGTGGCGTACTCGTCGGTGAGCCACCTCGGCTTCGTCGTGCTCGGCATCTTCACATTCAACGAAATCGCGCTGGACGGCGCGGTGTACCAGATGCTGAATCACGGCATCTCGACGGGCGCTCTCTTCATGCTGGTGGGATTCCTGTACGAGCGGCGGCATTCGCTGGAAATCGCCGACTACGGCGGCGTCGCGACTCCCGCGCCGAACCTGGCCGCGGCGTTTCTGATCACCACCCTGGCCAGCATCGGGTTGCCGCTGCTGAACAACTTCGTCGGCGAGTTCCTGGTGTTGCAGGGCGCGGCGCTGGTTAACTTCCGGTGGGCGGTGTTCGCCGCCATCGGCGTCATCCTGTCGGCGTGCTACATGCTCTGGATGTACCAGCGCGCGTTCTTCGGCGAGACGCCGGAGGAAGTGCGCTCCCATGTGTACGACCTGCGCGCGAGAGAGTGGGCCGCCATCCTTCCGCTGATCGCCCTGATGCTCTGGATGGGCATCGGCACGGGCGCGTTTCTGCCGCCGATCCAGGCCCTGAACCGTACCGTACTCGAACAGACCAAGAGCAACGCGGAGTTCCTGGTCAAGGAGACGCCGCCGCGGCCTCCGTTGCGGACGGAAAACGGCGCCGGGGCGGGAAGGGGGCTTCTCAATGCCCGCTAGTCTGTTCCCTCCCTATGAGGACCTGCTCCGGATCCTCCCCGAGATCGTTCTGACGATCGCCGGGACGCTGGTGATGGTCCTCGAACCCGCGCTGCGGCCGGAGCGAAAGCGCCTGCTGGGCGGCATCGCCATCGCCGGACTGTTGGTGGCGCTGTGGGGCACGGCGGTGGCGAACCTCTTCCGCGGCCCGGCCTTCCATCAGATGGTGGTGGTGGACGGCTTCGCGACGTTCTTCCGCGCGCTGGTGATCGTGGTCGGCATTCTGGCCGTGCTCTGCTCGATTCACTATCTCCAGCGGGAGCGGCCCGACTCCGGCGAGTACTACGCGCTGGTGCTGTTCTCGGTTGTCGGCCAGAGCGTGATGGCCGCCGCCAACGAGCTGATCATGATCTTCATCGGCCTGGAGATCTCCTCGATCGCCACCTACGTGCTGGCCGGTTATCTAAGGGACGACCGCCGTAACAACGAATCGGCGATCAAGTACTTCCTGCTGGGGTCGTTCGCCACGGCTTTTCTGTTGTACGGCATCGCCTGGATCTACGGCGCCGCCGGCACGACGAACCTGGTCGAGATCCGGCGCGTGCTTTCCACGCCCGAACTGGCGCCGCCACGGTTCCTCGTCGGCGTGAGCGCGGCGCTCATGTTCGTCGGCTTCGCCTTCAAGGTGTCGGCCGCGCCGTTCCAGGTCTGGGCGCCGGACGTCTACCAGGGCGCGCCCGCCCCGGTGACGGCGTTCATGTCCGCGGGGCCGAAAGCGGCGGCGTTTGCGATTTTCCTGCGCGTCTACATGACGGCCTTCGAACCGATCAGCAACCGCTGGGAGCCTGTCGTGTGGCTGTCGGCGCTGGCGACGATGTTTGTCGGCAACTTCGCGGCTCTCCTCCAGAACAACATCAAGCGGCTGCTGGCGTACAGTTCCATCGCGCACGCCGGCTACGTGATGGTGGCGGTGAGTGCGCACTCCGAGATCGGTACGGCGGCGGCGATGTTCTACCTGGCCGCGTACGCGTTCATGAACGTCGGAGCCTTCGCGGTGGTGACCCACTTCGCACGGCAGGGCGAGAAATACGTCGACGTGGACGACCTCGCCGGACTTGGCCACCGTCAGCCCGTGACCGCCGCGTTGTTCTCGATTTTCCTGCTCTCGCTGATCGGGATTCCGCTGACGGGCGGATTTTTCGGAAAATTCTACATATTTAAAGCGGCGCTTGAGGCGAAACTCTACTGGCTGACGGTGATCGGCTTGCTGAACAGCGCCGTAGCCGCGTACTACTACCTCCGGATTCTGGTCGTGATGTACTTCCACGAGCCGGGCGAAGCGGCGCAGACCGTCTCTCCGGTGGCCCCGGGCGTGAAGATCGCCCTGTGGGCCTCGGCCGCCGGCACGCTGCTGCTCGGCATTTTCCCTTCGGTGATCCTGGACTTCGCCGACCGCTCCGCGGCGCTGATGAAGTAAGGGTAGAGGTGGGGCGAGCGTCCACGCTTGCTGTCACAGCGGCTGCGCGTTCTGTTTGACGTATTCGTCCACGGCGGAAGGCCGCGGTCCGATGTAGTGGAACTGCTCGGCGTACTTCAAGCCATGCCTGCGCCCGATCTCCTCTTCGTCGCGCAATAGGAAATTCCGCGCGTATTCGCGGTTGGCCGTCCGGTCGTCGCCGCCGAGAATGGCCAGCCGCAGTCCCTGTTTCGCCAGCCTGTCGCGCAGCCGGATGCCGTTATCGCCGCCGGGTCCTTGCGCTTTGTTGACGCACAGCGCGTCGATCTTCGTCTCGATGGTTGGCGCGATGTCGACGACGCGGTTCACAAGCTGCGGCCCGCGCGCGTAGTAATACCTCTCGGCGACCCCTTTCGTCTTCAACCCGGCGGCCATGTGCTCGGGGTAGTCCTTGCTCCCGCCCGACATCCAGCACGCCGATTCCACGGCCAGCGCGGTCACGTAATGATCGGGGTTCTCTTCGTAGTGCCCCCACGGGTCGTAGCAGAAGATGGTGTCCACCCGCAGGAGCCGGAACAGGAAGATGAACCGGCTGCGCAGTTCGCTGGGCGACACCTCGTCCATGCGGTGGTTGTTGTAGTTGAGATCGAACGCGCCGACGAGGCCGAGGGTCTTGGCCAGTTCCTCATTGTCCTTCTCGTTGGCCATCACTGTGTCCGCGATCGTGCCCGGTCCGGCCATGTCGTCGTTGGTGACCCGGATGAGGTATCCGGTGTAGCCTTCCTCGATCAGCTTGGCGACCGTGCCGGCGGCGAAAAACGGAATGTCGTCGGCGTGCGGTTGAATGGCGGCCAGCACTTTCCCGGCGTGCGGCTTGCCGGTCTGGGCCCGCTCGATCACCAGTTCTTCGGCGCCGGCCGTGCCCATCACCGCGCCTCGCGCATACTGCCGGCCCGGACCCTCGCTCTGCGCTCCGTAGGCCGCCCAGGCGGCCGAGCTTCCCAGGAAATGACGTCGATGCATGTTGCGCTTCCTCCCGCCGCGGCCTTGGGCCGCGTTTGCTGATTTCGTTCACCGCATGTAGAACAGGCTGAGCCGCGGCAGCCCCGCCCGTTCCATGATCCCGCGGTCCAGGTATTGCTTTTCGAGCATCGCCAGTTGCTCGGCGGTCATCTTGCCGCGGTATGGACGAAGTTGGGCGTCCAGTTCCCGCCGGATCTGGAACAGGTCCTCCTCGGTTTGCCTCGCGCGGGCGATGCCGACCATCTTGTCCTCGAGCGCGCTCAAACGCTGCTCCAACTCTTCCAGATCGAGGTAGTGCGATTCGAGATCCGCCAGAATCCGCTCGATCGCCGCCGCGACCGGCTCGTAGGGCGACTCCGGCGCGGCGCGCAGCGCGGCCGCGTTCCCCTCC
Organism: Bryobacteraceae bacterium; assembly: GCA_026129905.1. Classification (GTDB taxonomy): domain Bacteria; phylum Acidobacteriota; class Terriglobia; order Bryobacterales; family Bryobacteraceae; genus JAHCHE01. The sequence continues at coordinate 169,494 of JAHCHE010000015.1, forward strand.
AAATAGGCGCGCAGTTCTTCGAGCGAGAACGGCGCCGCGGCCTCCCGCACCGGCTTTCCCGGCGCGGCGCCGGCCATCGCCTGCGCCTCGTCCATCACCGCCTGCGCGCAATAAGCCAGGGAGTTGATCATCCGAATTCTCGACTTCCTGCTTCGCCATTTCTCGAACGCCTGGTCGATGCCTCGGATCACCGCCTCCAGCGGAACGCCCGCGTCCTTCCACATCTCCACCAGCGCCCAATCGAGCGTGGATAGCAGAAACAGACCCGTGCCGCGCGCGCGCCGGAAATGCTCTTCTACTTCGGTGAAGTAGTTGAAGTAGTTGTATTGCCAGTTCTCGTCCGACGGATTCACCGGCGTTGGCCGCGCTCCCAGATCAGGCGCAGACCCCGCAGCGTGAGGTCCGCGTCCACTTCCTTCAAATACCGCGAGCCGCGCGAGATCAGGCGCGCCTGCCCGCCTGTCCCGACAATTCGCATCCCGTCGCCGAGTTCAGCCCGCAGCCGCTCGAGAATGCCGTCGATCATCCCGATCGCGCCGTGATACAGGCCCGACTGGATGCTGCACACGGTGTTGGTCCCGATCAGCCTGCCCGGGTCGCGAAACTCCACCATCGGCAGGCGGGCGGTTTTTGCGAAAAGCGCTTCGGTGGATATGCCAATGCCGGCGCAGATGATGCCGCCGAGGTACTCCGCCCGGGCCGATACCGCATCGAAGGTGATGGCCGTTCCGAGATCGACGATGACGCACGGGCCGCCGTACTGTTGAAACGCCGCCACGGCGTTGACGATCCGGTCGGCGCCCACCTCGCGGGGATTGTCGTAAAGGATGCGCAGCCCCGTGTCCGTCTCCGAGGTTACGAACACGGCGTCCCGCTCGAAGTATTCGCGGGACATCTGGGCGAGCGTGGGATCGAGCGGCGGCACGACGCTGGAGACAATGACGCCGTCGATCAGCGAGAAATCGAGCGCCGCCAGCGAGAACAGGTTGCGAAACAGGATGCCCCACTCGTCCTCAGTCTGCTCGTGGACGGTGCGGAGACGCCAGCGATGCGCCAGCGTCCCGTCGCGAAACACCCCGATCGTGATGTTCGTGTTGCCGGCATCGAGCGCCAGTAGCATTCGCCCCGTTCTCCTCGCGCCGCCCTACGGCTGCTGCGCCAGTTCGACGTGACCTTTGCGCCCGAGGAATTGGAAGTAGCCGGCGAAATCGAAGTCGTCGGGACCGAGTTCCAGCCGCGTCAGGCGCACTACTTCGGCGAGGTTCCGCTTTCCATCGCACCAGTACAGGGCCGTAGCCAGGCGGGTGTCCCAGGCGCCGGACGGCCAGCCTTCCCGCTGGTCCACCGGGAGGTCGTCGAGCGGGAGCGTTCCGAAGCTCTTTCGCCGAACGATCAGCTTCTCCGCGCCGGCGAGTTTTGGATCCGGCTTCGGAGGAACCGGCTTCACGGCCTGCGCCAGCCTCAGCGAAGACGCGCGGCGATTGACCGCATCGCGCAGGCGCGCCGCCTCAGCGCTCCGAAATTCGTCGATGCGTCGTACCGCCGGGCCGACGTCGACTCCGGGCGCGAGCCGCCGCACCGATTCCACCGCCTGCCGCTCCCGTCCGGCCGAGTAGTCGAGCTTCTCCAGGCCGTCGTGAAGAATCCGGCTCAGCGTCTCGATGTCCGGCGCGGAGAACGCCCGGTCGAGGAATGGTTCCACGGAAGCCGCAATCTGGCCGTAGCCTCGCGAGAGCGCCAGTTCCGCCAGCCAGGCCGCGTCCGCCTCGTCGGCCGACGCCAGGAAGTACAGGAAAGCCGCTGTCACCACGGTAAGATCCTTCAGGGATCGCGGATCCACGTGGTCCGGCGTGTCCGCGCTGTTGTGATGCGTGTGGACGCCGCTGGAACTGTACGGCCACACGGTCGGGGTCCCGATCGTCGGGTCGCTGAGGAAGCTGTCGGTGCCCATCATGTACGGCGCTTCGTGAAACGGCCGGCCCACCCGGGAGAAATAGTCTTTGGCCAGCCGCATCGTGAAGGCGTCGACGTACGATTTCGCCACGTGCGGATTCAGGTAGAAGGTGTACTCGGTCTTAGCCAGGTGGTAGAAGCCGGCGGGCGTGTCGATGCAGATCGCGGCCACCGTGTTGCGGATCCGTTCCGGATTCTCCTGGATGTAATGCATCGAGCCGTAGACCTCGCCCATCGCCAGCAGGCGGATGGAGCGCCGGGGCCGCGGCAGCTTTCCCGATGCGACCAGCCGCTCGAGCGTGGAGAGCGCTTCGACCATCGCCGCCACGCCGGTGGCGTTATCCTGGGCGCCCTGCTCGGCGGTGTGCCCCAGCGTAAGCACCTCTTCTTCACTCCCCGTTCCGCGCAGCACGCCGGTGGCATACGGATACGTTCCTTCATACAGGCGGCTGTCCACCGTCGCCTTGACGCGGACCGTCTTGCCGTCGGCCATCTGCCCGCGCAGCCATTCCGCCTGCCGCGGCGTCACGGAAAAGCAGAAGGGCGTCGAGTCGCCCTTGGTGAGCCCCCAGCCTTTGTCGCCCCAGGAATTCACCCAATCGTAGGAGTCCTTGAGATCGGGGTTTTCGGTGTCGGTGTTGATGACGCCGAGCGCGCCTTTCTTCGCCAGCAGCCACTTGATGCCGGAGGGCCGCGCGCTGGTCATCGCGATCTTGCCTCGCAGGTCCAGCTTTTCGATCTCAGAGCGTTTGCCCTTGCCGATATCGACCACTTCCGCCGTCACGCCTCCGGCCGGCGTCGGGCCGCTCCACATCGCCAGCGAGGCCGGCGCTTTTTGGTAATCCGCCAGCGTCCGGAACTCCTCTGGCGGGGCGGGCTCGAGCACTTCCAGACGCGCGTCCTTGACGTCCCACGCCAGCGGCGCAGTCCAGTGTCCGGTGCGCGAGACGCCGTCGGCCGGGGCGGGGACCACCTCCACCGCGCTCAACCCGGCGCTATCCATCACGCGCGCCAGGTAACGGGCGGTTTCATCGAACTTGGGAAACGTGAACCAGCGGTCGCGCGCGTAGACCTCGTGCATGTACTCCATCGCGCGGTCGTTGTTGACTTCGCCCGCGACGGCGCCGATGACGCTCGCGAGCCTGGTTTCGCCCGGCGCCGCAAACGTTTGGGCCGTTAAGGCGACAGCGATCGATATCTGAATAAGGCGCTTCATAAACCCTGTGACGCGGACAGGCTCAGGCGCGCGCCCGACTCCCTGTCCTCGACGATCAATGTTCCTTTTTCCCAACGCACGTCGTCGACCTTCTTCATGCCCTCCGGAGCTTGCGCGAAGAACAGCAGGAAACGCGATGTGATCTTCGAACGCGCCGGGAGCCAGCGGTAGGTCGGCGCGCCGAACATCGCGCCCAGCGAGATGGACTCGCGGCGCGGAACGTCGTACGGCTGCGTGGAAAATTCCAGGCCGCGCGCCAGCGTCCGTCCTTGCGGGTAGTGCTCCCAGATTTGCAGCCAGGGGAACTCTTCCCGCCGGAACAGGTAGCCGATCAACAGGCGCTTCTCGAGGTTGAGCGCGGTGACGAAGGCCAGTTCCCGCGCGGTATCGAGCAGCGTCGTGGTGTGGTCGAGCAGATCGGGGTTGGCGGGCGCGGCCCGTACATCGACGAGCTTTCCCTCGTTGGTCGGCGCCATCGGCCAGGTGAAATCCTTGCCGGACGCCAGGCGGTGTCGCGCCGCTTCATCCGGGGGATAGGGGCGGACCTGGCTGGGACCCGGCGCCAGGTCGACGACGGTCACTTCGGGGGCGAGAAACGGCGAACCGATCGTCGCGTGTTCCGCCCACACGGCGGGCCGGTCGAACCCGAGCAGGCTCCCCAGTACGCTGTCGACGCGGACGACGTTTTCCCCATCGGCGACGGCGTAACGGCGAGTCAATGTCTCCTGTACCAGCGGCAGATTCGCCCGCAGCGTCAGGCTTGTGACGTTGCCGGACTTGCCGAAATCGACGGTTTCCCACGGCTGCGCGACCGCCTCGCCGTGTCCCGGCAGACCGGCGGCGCGCTCTTCCTTCGATACGGGGCCGAAGCCGTCGACACAGACGAAATGCCCCGTGGCGCCCATCCTCCGCGCCTGCTGTCCCATCTCGCGCGCCAGGCGGGCCGGGTTCCACATCGGGTTGAGCTTCTCCGCGTCGTCCTTCAAGACAAGGCTGGCCATAGCGCCGCCATCGGTGAGGATGAGGAGTTCGAGCTTGTCGTTTTCGAGTGCGAGCGCCCGAAGGCCCTCGAACTCGGATGTCCTTTGTCCGTACGCCGCGGAAGCAAGGGCGGCCAGAAGCAGAACCGATGCGCGCATGGTGCAGTCGATAAGTGATCTTATCAACTTCGAGGGCTTCGGCTTCGGACGGCCGCCGGTCCGGGGCGGGTTACCGCCTCTGTCGGCGAGGCCCCGCGTCAGACGACCCGCAGCAGTTCGCGGCTGCCGGTAATCCAGAGGTCCGTGTATCCCTTTGCCTTTTCGCGGATCTCCGGATCGGTGGCGTACCTTTTAAACGTCTCCTCAAACGCCGCCGCCGATTCCACTTCGTACTCCAGCACGACGCGATTGAATTCCCCAGTCACGTCGGTGAGAACGCGGTGATTGCGAAGGTTCCCGGCGCCGGCCATCTCCTTCAGTTGCGCGGCCAGCTTGCCGGCTTGTCCCGGCTTGGCGGTGAAACTGTTACGAACCACGATCATGCGTGGAGTCCCTCCTGTAGGGAAACGATTTTATCACCAGGCGCCTTGTTTGAATTAGCGCGCGTTGAACCCGAGTGCGGGAGTGGGAGGCTCGGTGTAGGATTGTTCCATGCGAACGCTCGCGGTTATCCTGGCGGGTTTGAGTCTGGCGGCAGCCGCGCCGGATGCGCGCGGCGCTGAGGCCGCGGGCGCTTCCGTCAAAGGACTGAAGCTCCAGGTGAGCGCGAACGGACGTTACCTCCAGGAGCGGGGAGGGAAGCCCTTCTTCTACCTCGGCGACACGGCCTGGACGTTGTTCAAGCGGCTGACCCGCGAGGAGGCCGACGAGTACCTCCGCAACCGCGCCGCCAAGGGGTTCACCGTCATCCAGGCGTATGTTCTGCGCGGGCTGACGATCCGCAACGTCTACGGCGACCTGACAGTCGTCGATCGCGATCCTACGCGGTTCAACGAGCCGTTTTTCCAGAACGTCGATTGGATTGTCAACCGCGCCAACGAGCTGGGACTGGTGATGTCGCTGGTGGTGAGCTACGGCGAACACGTCAACGGGAAGCAGGAGAAGGTGTTCAACGAATCGAACGCGTACCAGTACGGCAAGCTGCTCGCCGCCCGCTACAAGGACAACGCGGTGATCTGGCTCCTCGGCGGGGACCGCAATCCGCAACAGGAAACCGGCACCTGGTCGGCGATGGCGCGCGGGTTGAAGGACGGCAGCGGTCATACGCAACTGGTCTCCTATCACGGCCCGGGACCGCGCACCGACGCCGGGGGCCCGACCGGCTATTCCTCCTCGTTCTGGTTTCACGACCAGGACTGGCTGGACTTCAATATGATCCAGTCGGGCCACCGGTGGGCCGTCAAGAACTACGATTTCATCGCCCACGATTACGAGCTGAAGCCGGTGAAGCCGACCATCGATATGGAAGCCCGCTACGAGAACCATCCGGATGGTCCGAATCCCCGCCGTATGGATGCGCACCAGGAAAGGGAAGCGACCTACTGGGCGATGCTCGCCGGCGCCGCCGGACACGGTTATGGCTGCAACGACATCTGGCAGTTCTATAATCCCGAGCGGATGCCCGCCCAGGATGACAATTCGTTCCCCTTCGATCGCCTGCGGGGCACGACGCACTGGAAGAAAGCAATGGATTTCGAGGGCGCGTTTTCCATGGGCACGATGCGCAGACTTCTTGAGGCGCGTCCGTGGTACAACCTGGTTCCGGACCAGTCGGCGATCCTAGCCGGCCAGGGCGAGGACGAGGACCGCGTTCAGGCGGCAAGGGCAGCGGACGGCAGTTTCCTGCTCGCGTATTTGACCTTCGGCAATCCGGTGACGATCGATCTGGAAAAACTGAGCGGCCGCTCGGTCCGGGCGCACTGGTACGATCCGCGGACCGGCGCCCTTCAGCCGATCGGCGAATTTCCGAAGACCGGGTCGCGGCAATTCAAACCTCCGGCGCAGGGGCCGGCCGCCGACTGGGCGCTGGTGCTCGAGGATCGCGCGAAGAAGCTCGCGAAGCCAGCCTCGCGATAAACGGCTAACCATCGAAGAACCCTATCCGCGTTCCTCCGCCCGCCGCCGTCCCCCGCCTTCGGTCGCCGCGCCACGCCTTGCTAGGATAGCTGGAAAGGAGAAATCTTGGAGAATCAAGGCAGACCGGTCGACGTTCGCCGGCTGAGAGATCACGGCATCCGTAACGCCAATACCGTCTGGTGGGACTTGTCCACCCCCGCGCTGTACGAGCACGCGCTGGGACGCCACGAGGGACTGATGGCGCACCTGGGCCCCCTGGTGGTGCGCACCGGGCAGTACACGGGGCGGTCGCCCAACGATCGCTACGTCGTCCGCGAGCCCTCCAGCGACCAGCACGTCTGGTGGGGGAAGGTGAACCAGCCTTTCACCCAGGAGCGCTACGACGCCCTGCGCTCGCGCCTCACCGCGTATCTCCAGGGCAAGGACCTTTACGTCCAGGATTGCTACGTCGGCGCCGACCCCGGCTACCGCCTGAAGCTCCGCGTCATCAACGAACTCGCCTGGCACAACATCTTCGCCCGCAACATGTTCCTCAAGGAACGCGACCGCGCGAAGCTCGCCGGCCACGTCCCGGAGTTCACTGTTATCGACGCGCCCGGCTTCACGGCCCATCCCGAGGAAGACGGCACGCGCTCGGAGGCGTTCATCGTTCTGAATTTCGGTCGAAAAGAGGTCATTATCGGCGGCACCGCCTACGCCGGCGAGATGAAGAAATCCGTCTTCACGGTGATGAACTACCTCCTGCCTCCCAAGGGCGTCCTCTCCATGCACTGCTCCGCCAACTATGGCGCCGACCGCGACGATGTCGCCGTTTTCTTCGGACTCTCCGGCACCGGCAAGACGACGCTTTCGGCCGACCCCGGCCGCACGCTGATCGGCGACGACGAGCACGGATGGAGCGATTCCGGCGTCTTCAACTTTGAGGGCGGCTGCTACGCCAAGGTCATCCGCCTTTCCAGGGAGGGCGAACCGGAGATCTACGCGACCACGCGCCGGTTCGGAACCCTGCTGGAAAACGTCGCCATCGACAGCGAAACCCGCCGCATCGACCTCGAAAGCGACGCCTTCACCGAAAACACGCGGGCCTCCTATCCCGTTACCTACATCCCGAACGCGGACCGGGCCGGGATCGCGGGGCATCCGAAGACCATCATCATGCTGACCGCGGACGCGTTCGGGGTGCTGCCGCCCATTTCCGCGCTCGATGCGCACCAGGCGATGTATCACTTCCTGTCCGGCTACACCGCTCGGGTGGCCGGCACGGAGCGCGGCGTCAAGGAACCTCAGGCCACCTTCAGCACCTGTTTCGGCGCGCCCTTCATGGCCTTGAAGCCCACCGTCTACGCAAAGCTGCTCGGCGAAAAGATCGCCCGGCACAAGACGCGCGCCTGGCTCGTCAACACCGGTTGGAACGGCGGCGCCTATGGCGTGGGATCTCGCATCAAGCTGGCCTACACGCGGGCGATGGTTCGCGCGGCCCTCGACGGAAGCCTTGCCGCGACGCCGATGCGGCGCGATCCGGTCTTCGGCGTGATGGTTCCGGAAACGTGCCCGGACGTGCCGTCCGAGGTTCTCAATCCGCGCGGCATGTGGCCGGATCCGGAAGCGTACGACCGGCAGGCCGCCGTGCTCGCCGGCATGTTCAACGAGAATTTTCGCCAGTTCGCCGAGGGAGCGTCGCCCGAGGTCCGCGCCGCCGGACCCTGCGCCGGCTGAAGCCGTCGTCCGCGGTACTATATTCACCATGGGTACCTGGAGGGGATGGCTTCTGCTTTCCACGGCCGCGCTGCTGGCCGCGCTCATGGCATGGGGACAACCGCGAGGCGAAAAAGCGGTCTTCCTGCTGCTCGGCCCGCCCGGCAGCGGCAAGACCACCCAGGCGCGCAATCTCAGCCGCCAGTACGGCGTTCCCTCGATCTCGATGTCCGACATTCTCAAAAAAGAGGCGGGGTGGGTGAAAACTCCGCTGAAAAAGGGAATGAAAGCCCACTTGGAAAGCGGCGATTTCGTCAGCGACGAACTCGCCAATACGCTCATTGAGAAGCATATCGCGCAGAAAAGAGCCGAAAGAGGCTTCATCCTCGACGGCTACCCGGCAACCGTCAAGCAGGCCGAGTACCTGGAGAACACGCTCAAGGAGCGCGGGCTGCCCGCTCCCGTCGTCATCCACCTCGAAGCGCCGGACAAGGTCGTAATCGACCGCATGAACAACCGCGGCCGCGCCGACGATAATCCCGCGACCATTGAGCGGCGGATCGCCGACTACCACCGCGAAGCGGAGATCATTCTGGCCCGCTACGGCAGCCGTACCCGGTCCGTTGACGCCACCCAATCCCCGGACGCCGTCTGGCGCGATATCCGCCAGGCCCTTGCCCGCTAGCCCCACCGGCCCGGGCGCGCTCCCCTCCGCCATGGAGCGCCTCGAGGAGATCCGGGCCCGCGCCGGCCGTCTCGCCGTCTTTCTGGACTATGATGGCACGCTGACGCCGATCGTCGCTCGCCCGGAACTGGCGACGCTCGACGACGACGCGCGCCGCGTACTCGGCGATCTGGCCGGCAAAACCACGGTCGCCGTGATCAGCGGGCGCGACCTCCGCGACGTGCGCTCCCTGGTGGGCATCGACGGCCTGTTCTACGCCGGAAGCCACGGCTTCGAGATCGAAGGACCGGGCGAATGGCGCCTCGACTTCAAGGATGCCGAAGCGTTCCTCCCCGACCTGGACGCGGCCGAAGCGGACGTCCGCGGCCGCGTTGCCGGGATCCCCGGGACGCTGGTAGAGCGAAAGAAATTCTCCCTGGCGATCCATTACCGACTGGTTGAGCCATCCAAGGTCCAGGCCCTCGAAGTAGCGGTCGGGGAAACGGCCGCCGGCTTTCCGCGGCTCCGGCGCGCGGCCGGAAAGAAGGTGTACGAACTCCAGCCCGCGCTCGACTGGGACAAGGGAAAAGCCGTCCTCTGGCTGCTGTCGGCGCTGGACCTCCATCCTCCCGAAACGCTGCCTCTTTTCATCGGCGACGACCTCACCGACGAGGACGCGTTCCGCGCCTTGAAGGGGACCGGCGCCGGCGTGATTGTCCGCGACGTCCCGCGCCCCACCGCGGCCGACTACGCCCTGGACGGCCCGCGCGAGGTCGTCGAATTCCTGAAGGCGCTTGCTGCTTGGTAACGGACCAACTCGCGGAACGCACGGGCCGGGCGCGATATGATTGCTCTTGGTTCGCCCGAACCGGACCCTTCGGCCGCAAGAGAAACGAGGTGAGGCATTGAGACCGCCGGCATGGTTCGCCGCATTCCTTCTTTCCGTTGGCCTCTGCGCGGCCGACGATGCCGACGTGATCTATCACAACGGCAAAATCATCACGCTGTGGGACAAGGCGCCGGTCGCCGAAGCCGTGGCGATTCGGGACGGCCGCTTCGTCGCGGTCGGCTCCAATGGCGAAGCGCTCAAACTGGCCGGGCCCGCCACCCGCAAGGTGGACCTCCAGGGCCGAGCCGTCACCCCGGGCATCGTCGAGAGCCACACCCACCCGATCATGGCGGCCTTGAGTGAACGCGACGGCCCCGTGCCGGTAATGAATTCGATCCCCGAAGTTTTGGAGTACATCCGCGGCCAGGCCGCGCGCTTGCCGGCCGACCGGCTCATCTTTGTGCCGAAAGTGTACTCCACGCGCCTGAAGGAACGGCATTACCCGACGCGGTTCGACCTCGACAAAGCCGCCCCTGGCCGGCGCGCGATGACCGACAACGGCTATGCCTCGGTGCTCAACTCCGCTTTGCTCAAGGAAATCGGCGTCACGCGCGACAGCCCGGAACCGGCGGACGGCAAGATCATCCGCGATGCCAATGGCGAACCAACAGGGCTGATCCTCGGAGCGCCCGACCTGCTCGGGCCGCTCCGGCGCAGCCGGCCATGGACCCACGACGATCTGACCTGGGCACTGCGCACGATGCAGCGCAAATACAACGAAGCCGGCATCACCAGCACCGTGGACCGCGGCCAGAATCCGCAGGGTGTCCGGATCTATCAGGAACTCCACGCCAAGGGCGAACTGACCGTGCGCACCACCCTCACGTACCTGATCCGCACGCAGGGCGCGCCGCAAGATGTCCGCGCGGAGATGGAGCGGACGCCGCTGCTCACCGGCTGGGGCGACGAATGGGTCCGCGTCGGCGCCATCAAAACCATCGTCGACGGCGGCATCCTGATCGGCACGGCGTTTCTCCGCGCCCCGTGGGGCATGAACACGCAAGTGTACGGTTACGTCGATCCCGACTACCGCGGCGTCCTCAGCGTGCCCAAGGAGAACCTGTTCGAGATGGCCAAGGCGGCCGGGGAACTCGGCTGGCAGATGACCGCGCACACGGCCGGCGGCGGCGCCATCGACCTCCTGCTCGACGCCTACGAGGCCGCCCACGCCCGGACCCCGATCCGCGGCCGCCGCTGGCAGGTGACGCACGGCAATTTCCCGGACCCCCGCGCCATCGAGCGCGCGGCCAAGCTCGGCGTGATCTTCGATTGCCAGATGGCCTGGCACCATTTCGACGGGCCCGCGCTCAAGCACGTGTTCGGCCCGGAGCGCATGAAGAACTTCCTTCCGCTCCGTTCGCTGATCGACGGCGGCGTAACGGTGGTGGGCGGTTCGGACCACATGATCCGGCTCGATCCCCGCAAGTCGCTCAACTCCTACCACCCGTTCTTCGGCATGTGGATGGCGGTGACCCGGAAGACGGTCGATGGCGACGTGCTCAATCCGGAGCAGCGGATCACCCGTGAAGAAGCCCTGCGCCTGTGGACCATCAACGGCGCCTTTGGGACGTTCGAGGAGAAGGTGAAGGGCTCCATCGAACCGGGCAAGTTCGCGGATCTGGTGGTCATCACGAAAGACTACCTCACCTGCCCCGAGGATGAGATCAAGGACATCGACGCGCTTCTCACCGTCGTCGGCGGCAAGGAAGTGTATGGCTCGCTCCCGCGGTAGCGCGCGGTTCCCCACCACGATTCCCTTTCGGCGCCAGAAATCGCTGCTGGCGCGGAACAGCGCCGCGGGCATCGCCGTCGCGGCCGGCGCGAGCGCCGAGGTCATGCGTGCGATCCGCGCCGACGCGCCCTTTCCAGACCGCGACATCGATGCGGCGTCGGTCTCGCTGGAGGGGGAAGGCGGTAAGGACATCGAGTTCGGCGACGGCCCGGCGCGCGTTTCCTTCCGCGGCAAAGCCAATGCATTGGCCGGGCTGGGCATCTACTCGAAGCCGGCCGCGGTCCGTGAGGCGCTCGGATCCGGCGCGGAGATAGCGGCGGGCCTGTCGCTTCCCGAAAACGACGGCCATCGGTACCTGGTGCTGCGCTGGGGCTACGACGTGAAGGCGTCCGCCCGCGGCTCGATGGCGCTCGGGGGCTTTCCGGGCGCGGTTAAGTTCGGCGTGGAAGCCGCGAGCGACGGCCTGTTCGCCGTCGTCCAGCATCTTCCCGCCGGCCTGGGCGCGCGCTCCGCCATCCAACGGGCTGTCGATGCCTGGCGCCCCCTTCGCTCGATCGCCTCGCCCGCCGACCTCGATCGCGGCACGTGGCTGGCGGCGGAGGTGGACGGCGCGCTGGCCCTGAAACTCGGCGCGACGTTCGGCCACGACTTGAACTGGGTGCGCGCGGCGGAACTCGGCGGGCTCGCCGGCGACATCGGCCTCCGCATACAGCTCGGCCTATCCGCGCAGCTCGGGTTTTCCGCCGGCGGCAAGTACTGCGTCGTGGCCGCGCGCGAGCCGCTTGAGCCGGACGCGCGCACGCTCCGACTCCGCGTCTCCAGGCTCGCCACTAAGGGCTGGAACTTCGCCTTGAACGCGGCGGCCGCCGTCACCGGCGATTTCGGAGTCCTGCCGGACCAGCCGGACCAGTTCATTCGAGGCGTGTTCGGCCTCCATGGCGCGCAGGTCGTCAAGACGTTGCAGGCGGTGGAGGCCTGGGCCGACCCTGCGAGGCCGCTGCCCGATCAGCTCGCGGGGCTGGGCGCGGACTATATGCGAGCGCTGCTCACGGACCTGACCGGCGTCGATGCCGCCGCGGAGTTCGACGCGGCCCGCCAGCGGCTCCTCTCGCTGTTCAAGGCCTGGGATGACCTGCCCGCCCGCGCCTCCAGCATGCTTTGGAAACTGGTGGAGGAAGAGGCGGACTTGAGCAGGCTCCGGGCGATGCTGGCCGCCGCGGCGGACCCGAAATCGCTTCAGGACTTCATCGAGAAGCGCCTCGCGCGAGCCGATTTCTTTCGCCGTCCCGAAGGCAGGCTGCTGGAGTCGCTGGCGCTGGGCGGCGTGTTTGGCGCCCTTTCGAGCCGGAGCGAGTTCCAGGCCTTGCAGGAAGCGGCGGCGGCCGTTCGCTCGATCCTCGTCCCCGACGGGGCTTCGCTTCGGGTGCTCGCCGGTTTGCAAAAGTTCGTCAACCAGGCCCTCGACATCGACAAGCTCCGGACGGTCGCCACGAAAATCGATTTCGACGCCCTGGACGCCATGCTGCGGAAGAAGGTGTCCGAGTTCCTGGGCAAGACGTTCGATTTCTCCGACGTCGATACGGTTCGCCGGACGATCCAACTCCTGCTCGGCAAGCGCGAGGAGTTCTACAGCAAGACCATTCGGGCGCTGAAGGGCCGCTACAATTTCGAGTTCGCCGCCGCCTGGGCGCGCGCCGCTTCCGACAGCGCCCTACTCGATGTCGAGTTCGATTTCGGCGCGGCGCGGTCCGACCTCGCAACCCTGTGGCAGGCAGCCCTCGACGGCGAGTTCACTAACCTGCTGCTGAAGTCGCGCCGCGACGTGAGCCTGCGGGCCGGTGTTCTCACGCACGGCGTCAGGCGTCACACCCACGTAGACGTTTCGCTGCCGTTCTACAAGGGCTCGGCGGCTCACATCAACGAGGCGCTGGCCAAGGCCACGGCGGTGGACGAGCACGGTGGACGCGTGATCGTCTATGAGCTGCGCGCCGAGGACGCCGTTCACTCGAGCGCGGTTCTTCCCTGGAAGAAGATCGAGCGCGACAGCCGCCTCACCGTCGGCGCGTTTCTCCCAGTCGAGGCCGCCGGCGGACGCCTGCGGGTGCATTCCACCGGGGGGCTCACGTACGCCTACTCCTACGACCAGGCGCGCCGCCACATGAAGCGGGCCGAACTACAGTACCAGTTGAAGCCGCTGGTGGAGCAGTACCTGGCGGACTGCTTCCCGCCCGGCGCGGCCCCGTTCGATACCTGGATCTCCGATCTCGACCGCACCATCGACGCGATTGAGGATAACGGCTCGGACAACTTCGGCAACACGCTGGTCTCCCTCGACCTCACTCTGCCCGGCCGGGTCCCGGCGGCGTGGCTGCGCGCGCCGGCGTCGAAGAACGATCCGGCCTACGCCGCGATGTCCGAAAACATTCAGGCGTCGCTAAAGCGTCTGCTGGCGCCGTTCTACTTTCAAGACCCCGGCCGCTACGCCGCCGCGCAACCTCCGGCCTGCGCGCTGCTGGTCTACGCCGCGATGCCTCCCATCGTGGAGAAGAGCCTACACTGGGATTACCTCGACGACCGGAAGCGGCGCGCGGCGATCTTCAGCAAGGCCGCTTCCACGAACCTCGCCGTCGCGATTCACCAGGTGAGCAATCTGCTCGCCTCGCTCGGCAGACCGCGCGACGCGGCGTTCTACGCGCCGGGCGAACTGGGTAAGATCCAGAAAAGCGGCGATGGCCCGTTGCTGATCGGCCTGTTGCGGATGGAAGCGGAGATCGTGGGCGCCGCGGCGCGCGCGGGCCGCCGCATGGCCGAGTTCCGCGCCGCGTCGGCGAAGAACCCCCAGCAGGCGATTGAAGCCTTGGAGGAATTCGGCGCCGCGCTGACCAAGGCCTTCAACGCCAAGGTGAGTTCCATCTACGGCGGCGGCGCGCTTCGCCCGCTCGGCACGATGATCTTCCTGGAAGCGGCCCGGGCGTTCGACGCCGATCTCGCGCCGGTCCGGCCCGCGGCCATGCTCCAACTGACGGTGTTGAAGGAAAGCGCCGCGTTCCCGCCTCCCGGCTTCCCCGGCGAGGCCAACCCGCTCGAAAGCGATATCGTGGTCGAGCAGCGCCTCACTTCGCTGCCCACCGGTTGAACCAGGCGACCGTCCGCTCGGCGGCATCCACGCGGTGCTTCGGTTCGCCGAAGCCGTGACCTTCTCGCGGATAGCGCACCAGCGCCGCCTCGATGCCCCGCTGCCGCAGGGCCGTGTACATCTCCTCGCCCTGCGTGATGTGGACCTCGTTGTCGTTCTCCCCGTGGAGGAACAGCGTCGGCGTCGCGACCTTGACCACGTGCGCCAGCGGCGACCACTTCCATAACGTCGCGAAATTGTCGTCCGCCCACGGGAACCCGTTGAACTCGGCGTGGACCAGGTCCTGGTACAGCGACGTGGCGTAGAAGCTGATCAGGTTCGACAGGCTCGCCACCGCAACCGCCGCCTTGAACCGCTGCGTTTGCGTGATCACCCAGTTGGTCATGAACCCGCCGTAGCTCCCACCGGTGACGAACAGCCGTTCGGGATCGATCTCCGGATGCGTGGCCAGCGCGTGGTCCACGCCGGCCATCAGGTCCTTGTAGTCGCCGCCGCCCCAGTCGTTCACGCAGCCGTCGGAAAACTTCTGCCCGTAGCCGGAACTGCCGCGCGGATTGATCGCCAGCACCGCGTAGCCGCCGGCGGCGAAGAACTGGAACTGCTGGCTGAAGGAATAGCCGTAGGCGCCGTGCGGACCGCCATGGATGGTCAGAATCAGCGGCGCGCGCCCGGTGGCGCCTTGCGCCGGGTACAGCCAGCCTTCGATCGGGGTCCCGTCGAAACTGCGGAACGAAAGCGCCTCGGGTTTCGACAACCGGCGCTCGGATGCGAACGGCTCGTTCACGCGGGTCAACTGCCGCGGCTCGCTCGAGCCGCCGGCGAGATGGAACAGCTCGGCCGGCTTGTCCGGTGCGTTCATGGTGAACGCGAGCGATCCGTCCCCCGCGGCGGCAAGCGCTCCGGCCTGCGCGCCCCGGCCGATCTCGCAAGAGGTCGCCCCGGCATCGAGAGTCGTCGAGCAGATGAGATTGCTCCCGCGATCGCCGGCGATGTACAGGATGCGCTTTCCATCGGCCGACCACTGTACGGCGCTGGTCCGGCGGTCAAGATCGGCGTTCAGTTCGCGCGCCTGGCCTCCGCCGTAGGGAATCGCCCAAGCGTGCGCGTCCTCGGCCACGCTGTCGATGGTGGTGAGATCGCGCTTCGTCGCCGAGTACGCGATCCAGGCGCCGTCCGGCGACACGCGCGGCTCCATCTCCACCCCCGGCGTGCTGGTGATGCGGCGGATGTCGCCGGAGTTCACGTCCACGGCGAAGATGTCGTAGTTCAGCTTCGCGTCCGGATCGGGCTCGCGATTGGAGAGGAACACGATCTCGCGTCCGTCGCCGCCCCAGTCGATGGAGTGCTCGTCGTAATCGCCGCTGGTGAGCTGGCGCGGCCGTCCTCCACCCGCCGGCGCGACGTAGATGTGCGCGCGGCGATTGTCGGAAAGTGCGGTGAGCGTCTTGTAGAGAATGCGCGTGATGACGATGGGATCCTGCGGCGGCGGGTCCGGCTCCAGCGTGCCCGCGAAGGCGATCCACTTTCCGTCGGGCGACCACGCCAGCGCGTTGCCCGCCCGCGCCAGGTAGGCGTTCGGCCGGCGATAGTCGCAGACGCGCGTCAGCTTTCCCGAGCGCGGATCGAGCGTGAAGATGCCCCGCTCCCCGTCGCGTGACGCGATGAACGCGATGCGGCGGCCATCGGGCGACCAGCGCACGCTCGACGCGCCTTCCAGCGCTCCCTTCACCGGCGCGGGTTCGCCTCCGGAAACCACCACCCGCATCAGGCGGTTGACGGTACGGTTCGCCGCAAGGTCCGACGCGCCCACGGAGAACACGATGGTCTTGCCGTCGGGCGACGGCTGGACTTCGCCTATCGTCCGGACCGCAACGATGTCGGCGGCCGTGAACGGCTTCTCCGCCGTCAGGGCCGCGAACGCCCCGCCCCACAACAGCGCTAACACGCGCGCGGCGCGCCGCCGGCTTGCCATCACGTTCTACTCCTCCTGCACTTTCAGTATTCGATTGGCCTCGACGTCCCTCAGAACCTGGCGCTTTCCGCTGGGCCAGAGCAGTTCGATCTCACGCGCCTTCCGGTCGCGGCCTAATCCGAAGTGCGCCCGCCGGTCGGACGAACTGGCGTAACCGACGCAGGTGGTCACGTGGTTGTACTGGACCAGCCCGGATTCGGAGGTCACCTTGATCCGGGTCCCGATACCGTCGCGGTTGCTCGCGGACCCCTCCAGGTGGAGCGCGATCCAGTTGTGCTCGCGGGTGGAGACGTTCATGAGGATCTCGGCCTTCCCGCCGATCACCGACACCACCGCGTCCACGCGGCCGTCGTTGTCCAGGTCTCCGAACGCCGCGCCATGATGAGCCGCCGCCGACTCCAGCGTGAAGCCGGCCTGCTCACTCACCGTCCTGAACCGCCCGCCGCCCAGGTTTTGCCAGACCGAGTTCGGCAGCTTGTATCGCTCATGCCGGTACTGTTCGATGTTCTCGCTGACGTGGCAGCCGGCGGTGAAGATGTCCTTGAAGCCGTCGTTGTCGAAGTCGAAGATGCCGTTGCCCCAGCCGCTGGTGGTGAGCGAACTGGTCCCGATGCCGGAGCGGTAGGTGGCGTCGTTGAAGTAGCCGTGCTTGCTGTTGAGGAACAACGGAAAGGTCTCGCTGGCCAGCGCCGAGATGCTGACGTCGGGAAGACCGTCGTTGTTCACGTCCCGGAAGTCGACGCCCATGCTCGAGATCGGAATGCCGTCTTCGCCGAACGCGACGCCCGCCTCCACGCCGACCTCGGAGAAGCGCGCGCCGCGCTCGTTGCGGAACAGGAAGTTCCGCTCCGTGTCGTTGCCCACGAAGATGTCCATGTAGCCGTCGTTGTCGTAGTCGGCCACGGCCATCCCCATTCCCTTGCCGATGTGTTCCGCGATGCCGGTTGACGCCGATACGTCGGTGAACTTTCCGTTACCGTCGTTGCGGTAGAGGATGTTCGGGAGGCCGGTGTACATCACCGGCGAGCACGACAGCCGCTTGCCGGGATCGCCGCAGAGCCGGTTGTTGGCCACCGACCAGTCGATGTAGTTCACCACGAACAGGTCGAGGTCGCCGTCGTTGTCGTAATCGAGCCACGCGCCGCCGATCGACCAGGCCTTCTTGCCCGACGCCAGGCGCCCTCCGACGCCGGCGGCCTCGGTCACGTCCGTGAAGGTCCCATCGCGGTTGTTGCGGTACAGCGTGTTCACGTTCACGCCGGCGACGTAGAGGTCCGGGTAGCCGTCGTTGTCGTAGTCGCCCGCCGTGGCGCCGATGCTGTAGCCGGCACCCGCCACGCCCGCCTTGGCCGTGACGTCGGTGAACGCGCCGTCCCCGTTGTTCCGGTACAGGCGGTTGTGGAACGAGGCGTCCTTCTTCGCGAGGCTCGGGATCGCGGCGCCGTTGGTGAAGAAAATGTCCAGGAAGCCGTCCTGGTCGTAGTCCAGAAGCGAGAGGCCGCCCAGCATCGAGTCGATGATCGGCTTGTCCTCGGTAGTGCCATTGTTCAGGACGAACTCGACTCCCGATCCGGGCTGCTGGTTTTCGAACCGTATCTGGCCCGGATTCGCGGCCGGTCCCCGCGCCTCCTCTTCGACAGCGGGCGGCGGCGCGGTGCGAGTCTTCACAACGACGATGGCCGCGGCAACGGCGATGCAGGCGATGCCGGCGGCGGCAATCCATAGGCGGCGCCGCTTCGAGGCGTGCGGCGCGGCGAGGGCGGCTTCCGCTTTGCCGCGGGCGGCGGCGCGTTTCGCCTTTCGAGGCGCGGCGACTTTCTTCTTCGACGCCATGCTGGTTACTTCGCCGGCTCTTTCACTTCCACCACGCGATCGCCCTTTACCTGGGTCAGGCGCTGGACGATGCCCGACGGCCACCGGATCTCGATCTCGTCGGCGACCGCGGCCGCGCCGAGACCGAAATGTACCGGGCCGGCGCTGGAGGAAGCGTAGCCCACGGCGGTGGTTACGTGGTTATACTGCACCCGCTGCCGGGCGGTCAATCGAATCCGCGCGCCGATCCCGTCGCGGTTGCTTTTCGAGCCGGTCAGTTTCAGCGCCAGCCAGTGACGATTGCCCGGACTCTCGTTCAGCCAGATCTCCGCCGGGGCGCTCAGCGCCGACACGACGATGTCCACGCGGCCATCGTTGTTGAGATCGCCGTGGGCGCTGCCGCGGTGGCGCCGGCGCGGCTCGGAGGCGAAGCCGGCTTCCCCGGTCAGCGCCTGCATGCGGATGCCGCCCAGGTTCCGGAACACGGTGTTGTGCTGAGCGATCTCCAGCCGTCCTTCCATATTGGGCGACTGGACGTGTCCTCGCGAGACGAAGATATCCTTCCAGCCGTCGTTGTCGAAGTCGTAGATCGCCGGGCTGTAGCCGGCCATCGCCTGGCTGAGCCGCGTCAGGCCGCTGGCCGCCGTCACCTCGTCGAAATAGCCCTTGCCCGAATTACGGAACAGCGGAAAGGTCTCGTTGTCCAGGGCGACGAACACGATGTCCGGAAGCCCGTCGTTGTCCAGGTCGCGGAAGTCCGAACCCATGCCCGACACGTCCCGCCCGTGCTCGGGGTACGCCACCACCGCCTCGAACGCGACTTCACGAAACCGGCCGTTTCCCAGGTTGTGAAAGAGGAAATTGGCGATCTTGTCGTTGGTGACGAAGATGTCGACGAGCCCGTCGAGGTCGTGATCCGCGATCGCGGCGCCCATCCCCTTGCCCGGATGCGCGCGAATGCCGGAGGCTGCGGAGGCGTCGGTGAAGGTTCCATCTCCGTTGCCCAGGAAGAGCCGGTTCGGCGTGCCTTTGAAGTACTTCGGGTGGCAGTAGTCGCGCTTGCCGTTTTGCAGGCACTCCGGCTCTTTCTCCGGCGACCAGCTCAGGTAATTGGTGACGAACAGGTCGAGATGGCCGTCGTTGTTGGCGTCGAGCCAGGCGCCGCCCACGGACCAGAGCGGGCCGTACTCGGGGTCCGGCTTGTCCAGACCAGCCTGGGCCGTCACATCGTTGAACGTACCGTCCCCATTGTTCCGATACAGCGCGCTGCGGTGAACGCCGCCCACGAACAGATCCAGGTCGCCATCGTTATCGTAGTCGGCCACGGCGACGCCGGTGTCGTAGCCCGTTCCCGCCAGGCCGGCGCGCTCGGTGACGTCGGTGAAGTTCCCCCTCCCGTCGTTGGCCAGCAGCCGGTTCCAATATTTCGGGGACGACTTCTTGAAGCCCGGCATTTCCGCCCCGTTGGCGAAGAAGATGTCCAGGTCGCCGTCGTTGTCGTAGTCGAACACGGCGACGCCGCCGGCCATGGTTTCCGGCGCGTACTTCATCTCGGTTTCGCAGTTCTCCAGCAAAAAGCCGGTCCGGCGGCACGAGAACCGGATGGGACTCCCCGGCGCTTCGTCTTCGGGCCAGGCGAGCAGCGCGATCGCAGTGAACAGCACGGCAGCGGCGGCGGCTCGCATCTTCGGTTACCTCTCAAGACTACCAGCGCCGCAGTCGAGGTCGCCGGAACCGGCGGTCTTTCTCAGGGATCGAGAGGCGAAGGCGCAAAGGAGACGCGGAAAGCGCCTGTGCTAGAGTGGGCGCGTGTTTGCGTGGTCCGAACTCCGGGGCTTGTTGAGACTGGCCACTGGCTTGCCTCGTTTTCTGGCCTCCCCGATTTCGCCGGACCAGGCCATAGCGGCGATTCGCGACCGGGTGGCCAGGCGAGAGGATCGGTTCCTGCGCAAAATCGAGCAGGCCGTCTTTCGGCATCCGGAGAGCCCCTATCTCCGCCTGATGGAGGCCGCCGGATGCGACCTCGACGACGTGCGGCGCCTGGTGCGCGAGGATGGCGTCGAGGCGGCGCTCGAAAGGCTGGCGCGAGCGGGGGTCTATATCACCTGGGACGAATTCAAGGGGCGCGTCCCGGTGCGGCGAGGCGGCCGCGAGTGGCGTTTCCATGAACGCGATTTCGACAACCCAGCGGCCCGCGAGTACTTCCGTTCCTCAACCAGCGGCAGTTCCGGAACCCCCGTGCGGACGCGGATGGATCTCGATGAACTCGAGGAGGCCGCCCCGAACTGGGCCGCCTGGTTTCAGGCGCACCTCTGGATGGGGCGGCCGTTGGTGTTCTGGACGCCCGGACACACCGGCCTCGCCAGCCGGTACCTGCGGTGCGCCAAGTTCGGGATGCCGTACCGGAAGTGGTTCGTGACCATGGAAGTGAAAGCGCTCGAAGATCGCGTTCGATCGTCGGCCGTGCACTACCTGGCGCGCCGCGCCGCCGGTCTTTCCAGGCCCGAACCGGCGCCCGTGAACGATCCGGGCCGCGTCGCCGGCTACCTTCTGGAACTCCTCGCCGCCGGTGAACGGCCCCTCGTCAATACCGCCCCGAGCGCCGCGGCGCGTCTGTCGCTCGCCATGCTGGACCGGGGTCAACGCCTCGACGGCGTAACATTTCTCCTGGGCGCCGAACCCGTAACGCCCGCGCGTAAGGCGACCATCGAACACTCCGGAGCGGCCGCCGTTCCCACCTATGGAACCTCGGAAGGAGGCTGGATCGGCGCGCAATTTCCCGGCGCCGCCATGGCCGACGAAGTGCACATCTTCCGCGACGCCTACGCCGTCATCGCGCGCGAGGAGAGCGAGCCTGACGCCGGCGCGCCGGAAGACGGTCCGAGCCCGGTCCTGTTCACGAATCTCCGCGCCGCGAGTCCCAAGGTGCTCCTCAACGCGGAACTCGGCGATTCCGCGGTGATCGCGCGAGGCGCAACCGGCGCCGCCGCCGAACTTGGATACGACGTCCGGATGCATACGATCCGGAGCTTTCGTAAGATCACCGCCTGGGGAGTAACGTTGGCGCTGGGCGATCTGTACAGCGTGATCGAGGAGACGCTGCCGCGGGAGTTCGGCGGCGGCGTGGCCGACTACCAGTTGCTCGAAGACCAGGACGAACGAGGGATATCGGCGCTCTGCCTGCTGATCAGTCCCGAAGTGGGACCCATCCCCGAGGCCCGGGTACGGGAAACCTTCTTCCGGGAACTGGCCAGGAAAAGGCCCTACTACCGCTTCATGACGGCCCTGTTGGACCAAGCCGGCGCCTTGCGCATCGAGCGCCGGCGTCCGGCGGCGACCTCGCGCGACAAACTGCTGCCCGTCGTTCCTCACCGCGCCGCCTGAGCCGATAGCGAGAAGCTGCTCAGCTCTCTGGGTGCTCTCTGGGGTTTGCGCTTGCGTTCGAGGAGATTCCGTCTATAATCATGATTATCGCAACTGGTCATGTGCCGGC
Organism: Bryobacteraceae bacterium; assembly: GCA_026129905.1. Classification (GTDB taxonomy): domain Bacteria; phylum Acidobacteriota; class Terriglobia; order Bryobacterales; family Bryobacteraceae; genus JAHCHE01. Next base: position 191,112 of record JAHCHE010000015.1, read on the forward strand.
CCGGCTGCTGGGATTGCGCCAGGCCGCTTCGAAGCCGGAGCATCAACCCGGGCCCACAGAATCGAACCGAGACCCACGGCTGGTTGCTGAGAGTAGAGGGGAGAAATATGACAACGCCCACGAGGCTCATTGGTTTCCTGACCGCTTCCGTGATATTGTTGCCGGCCCTGCAACCGTCGTTGATCGCCCAGACCGGGGCGACGGAGACGATCGTTGGGGAGGAGAAAGCGATCGGGAATGGCAAAGTACGCACCTGGTTGAAAGTCGATGCGAAGACTCGTGAACCGCGCGTCCTTGGCGTGACTTTGACTGAAGCCGGCCTGTCCGGCTTGCCCCAGGACGGGGAGCAGGCTCAGCCGGGTTCAGTAAAGCTGAGGTTGATGGACGGGGGGCCGAACCACACCTTTGAATACGAACTGAAGTTTCCCCCGGAGGCCGAGGAAACGGCTTTCAACCACATGGGCTTCAACTGGAATCCGGAGGGCCACGGGCCGAAGGGGATCTTCACCAAGGCTCACTTCGACGTGCATTTCTACATGGCGACGCCGGAATACCGTCACCATATTCACGTCGACCTGCAGGATGCCGATCCCACTCACCTGAAGACATCCAATCTGGAGCCGCCCAGCGAGTTTTTGCCGCCGGATTATCAACTGGCGCCAAATACCGCGGAGCCGCGGATGGGATCGCACTATGCCGACGTCACGTCGGATCAACTCAAGCCCGGGAACTTCGCGAATATTTTCCTGATTGGGGCGCACGGAGGGAGCATTCTCTTCTGGGAGCCCATGATTACCAGGGAGTATCTCTTATCCAAACCCAAATCCACCAGTAAGCTCAAACTGCCTGAGTCTTACCCCGTGAGCGGGTACTATCCAACCGCCTACAGCGTTGTGTACGACTCCAATCGCCGGGAATTCGACATCTCGCTGGACGGACTGACGTTCCGGCTTTCCTCGTATCCCAAGAATGTCTACGGAGTCGAACCCTGTATCGATTCGCGGGTAGCTCAGATCATATCGAAGTACAACAAGGTGCCGGACAATCCCGCCACCAGGAATTGCGTAAGCCTGTTGCAGAAGGCGATCTCGGCGAAATAAGGGCGCCCGATCGGGCGCGCCGTTCTGCCGCCGCCGCGGCGCCGCGCCCCCGTCGCGACTCGCGGTTAGGCTGGCTTCGCCGCCATGCTCGGGACAGGCGCCCCGCTATAATCGACACGACAGGTAAGCTGAAGATCTGGAGGAAGTCATGCGCCAGCATCCCGGCATTCTTATCCTTTTACTTTTGGCCGCCGCCGCCCTTGCGTTCGATCCGAACGAGGATCTGAAGATCGCCATCGCCGACGGGCAGATCGAGCAGGTCAAGGCGTTGCTGGATCAGGGCGCCGACCCGAACACCGTGAATGAGCTGAGGCAAACCTGCCTGATGATCGCCGCGACGATGGGACACGGCGACATCGCCCGGCTGCTGCTGAAACGCGGAGCGGATCCCCGGCTTGCCGCCGAAGACGGCAGAACCGCCTTGATGTACGCCGCCGAGACTGGCGACGTCGGCTTGGTCGACGCGTTGCTCGACGCCAAGGTGGAGCCGAACGCCAGAACGGTCGAAGGGCATACGGCGCTGTCGCTCGCCGTCGCCGGCGGACATGCCGGGGCCATTATCCAGTTGCTCAATCGCGGCGCGGATCCCAACATGAAGGTGCTCGAAGACGACACGGTCCTGACCCTCGCCATCGACCAGGGCAATATCGAGATTGTCGAGTTCCTGTTGCAGTACCGGGCCGACCCCGACGTCTCGACGCAGCGCGGGCCGGCGCTGTTGGTAGCGGCGGAGCGAGGCGACCCGATGCTGGTGGACGTTCTGCTGGCCAAAGGCGCCCGCGCCAGCATCGCCGACGAGAATGGCAGAACGCCGCTGATGGCCGCCGTCGGCGAGGGCAACGCAAACATCGCCCAGGCCGTCCTTGCCGCCGGCGCAAACGTGAACGCCAGCGACAGTTCCGAGCGGACCGCTCTCGCGCACGCCATTGCGGCGCAGCAAACCGAGTGCGCCCAGCTCCTGCTGAGCCACGGCGCGAACCCCAACGTGAAGACGGATGAGGGGACGCCGCTCACCGACGCCGTGACGCAAGGCAATAGCGAAATGGTGGAAGCGCTGCTGGCCAAAGGCGCCGACATCTCGGCCACGGACAATCAGGAGCGGACGCCGCTTTCACTTGCGGAGGAGCGCGGGGACTCCCAAATCGTCGAACTGCTCCGCCGCGCCGGCGCGCGCGAATAGCCGAGACCGGCAAGGGTTACATCCGCGGTCCGCGTGGGAGTACGCGGCTTCCGGAAACCCGTCCCGACTCCCACGGCAAGGCTAGCATGTGGGATTTTAAGGCCGACAAATCTTGAAACTCCACACGCGGTTGCGCGGGACGCGCATAAGTCCGTGATTCTGCGTCGCCACCGCCGCGGCCCTTCCCGTGCACTAACGCCGGTGAACGGGACTGCCGTTCAAGGAGCGTCTATGTTCGGAGTCGCTTGGAGCGATCCGCAAAACTTCTGGATCAACGTGACCAATCTGGCAATGGGGATCTTCGTGCTGCTGGCCGTTGTGGGCGTAGCGTGGGCTTTCATCGGCGACATGCGCGACCGCGCAAAGGCGAGAGCCAGCCAGCGCGCGATGGCGTCCGCGGGCGGACACGCGTTCTTCGAGACGGAGCTTGGTCTGACCATGGCTGACGGCGGAGAACCGGAAAGCCCGAAAGATCCGAAACCCGAGAGCCGGTAACGGGAGGGAGCGGAGGGGACCGCGATGAACTGTCCGTTCTTGCGAGAAACGCGGGTTCGCCACTGCCGCCGGCACAGCGCACTCGGGAAGTGGATTCCTCGCGGCCAGGGAGCAGCCGCGGAGGGCAGGTGTTCGAGCGCATCGTATGTGGACTGTCCGGCGTACAAGGAGCGGCCCGAGGACGCGGGGGGGCCGCCCTGCCCGCTGCTAGTGGAGTCGCTGGTTCAGTTTTGCGCCGCCTCGCCAGTGACGAAGTTCGTGCCGTATAGCGATGCAGGGGGTTCCCGCTGCGCCAGCGGGAGCTTCCGCTACTGCGACCTGTACCTGGAGTTGGCCTTTCCGGGGAGGGAGGAGGCGCGCGACGCGGTTCCGCTGCGCGAGGACGTTTTGTACACGGTGAATCACTGGTGGGTGGAGCTGGACGAGGATGGTCCGTGCCACCTCGGGATCGACGCTTTTCTCGCGCGCCTGTTTGGACGCGTCGATCGCATCGAATACCTCATCCAGCGCGGGGTGGCCCGCCCCGCGGCCGTGTTCACCGTAAACGGGAGGCACTGCCAGACGGAGTTCCCCGAGCCGATCCACATCACCGGCTACAACTCGTACCTGCGCGGCGACCCGGGACGTTTGACGGCCGAGCCGTACACGCGCGGCTGGCTGTTTGAGGGACTGGTGAGCGGGGACCGGCGCGAGCGCCTGCGGAATTCGCTGCTGGACGCCGCGGCGGCGCGCGCCCGGCTGGATGAATCGATCCGGCAGGTCAACGAGCGCATCCAGCAGTATCATCCTGAGTTCGCGGCGGATGGGGGCGTGTTCGCGGAGGGTTTGCTGCGGGAGTTGGAGCGGGAGGAGGCCCTGCGGCTGTTTCACCAGTTTGGCGCGCCGCCGCAGCCAACGGAAGGAGTAGCGTAGTGGATCGTGGCGTATTGGTTTTCGGGGCGGGCTTTGCGCTCGCCGTCGCCGCCGGCTGGCTAATCCTGCCCGGCGTCTTTTACGCGAAGGTGGAGCAACCGCTGGCCTTCAGCCACGAGGCGCACACCCAGACGGGCGGGATGGCCTGCGAAGACTGCCACGGCTTTCGGGACGACGGCAGCTTCGCCGGCATCCCGACGCTGGAACAGTGCGCGTCCTGTCACGCCGAGGCGGTGGGGACGACCGAGAGCGAGCGCAAGTTCGTCGAGGAATATGTCAAGCTCGGGCGGGAACCGCAATGGCTTGTCTATTCGCGGCAGCCGGACAACGCCTGGTTCCCCCACGCGCCGCATGTGAAAGCCGCGGGCCTGCCGTGCGAAAGCTGCCACGGAGATCACGGCCAGAGCAACAGCCTGCGCCCGCTGGAAGTGAACCGCATCAGCGGCTACAGCCGCGACGTGATGGGCCGTCCGTCGGGTCCGCTTGGGCTGCGGCGGGCGGGCGGCATGCGGATGGACGACTGCGTCCGATGCCACGCCGGCGCGGACCTCCGGCATAGCTGCCTGGATTGTCACAAATAAGGAGACTGGAATGGGTTCCTCCCGGAGACGTCTGTTGCAACTGGCCGGCGGGGCCGGCGCCGGGCTGATCTTCACGCCGGCGCCCTGGAGGCTGCTGGGCGACAGCGCCATCTGGACGCAGAACTGGTCGTGGCTGCCGAAGACGCCTCGCGGAGCGCTGACCTCGCGAGCGACCCATTGCACGCTGTGCCCGGCCGGGTGCGCCGTTTGCGCAAGGTCGGTCGGCGGGATTCCAACGGGTCTGTGGCCCGCGGGCGAGCCGCTGTGCCCCGCCGGTTTCGCGGGACACCATCTGGCCTGGCATCCACAGCGGCTTCGGGAGGCGCGGCACGACGGCTCTCCGGACGCGGCGGCGAACGAGGTGGAAGCGCTGCGGGGACGGCTGGAAGCGATTCGAGCGCGCCGCTCGCGCGAGTGCTTCGCGGTGCTCGACCTGGCGCCGGGCCGCACGGCGTCGCTGATTCACCGGCGGCTGCTCGCCCGGATCGATAACGGCGCGTACCTGGAGCCGCCGGCGATTGAAGGGGCCACGGCGCGCGCCGTCTCCGCGCTGCTGCCGGGAAATGTCCGGGCGGCGCTCGATCTGCAGCGGACGAAGACGCTGCTCTCCGTTGGCACGCCGGTGGCCGACGGCTGGGGGAGTCCCGCGCGGGTGACTCGCGCGCTGCGCCGTTTTCGGCTGGTCCATGCCGAAGCGCAGCAGAGCCGCGCGGCCGACATCGCCGATGAATGGCTCCGGATCCACCCCGGTTCGGAAACCGCCCTGCTGGCCGGGATCGCGGGCATCCTGATCGAAGAAGGCCTCGAGTCGCCCTCGGCGCGGCGGTGTCCGGACTATGGCGAGTTTCGCGCTGCCCTGCGGCGAGCGCGCGGCGAAACCGGCCTTGCCCCCGATCGTTTGCGGCAACTTGCGCGGACCCTGGCGAGGGAGCAACCGGCGGCGGTGGTGGCCGACGGCGATCCGGCCAACGGTCCGTACGCGCCCGAAACGCAGGCGGCCGCGGCGGCGCTGAATGTCCTGTTGGGCGCGGTTGGCGTCCCGGGAGGATTCGCGCCGCGCATGGAGGTTCCGGCGCCGAATGAATGGGCGGGCGTCCCCGTCTCGGCCATTGAGTCGCTCGAGGACGGCTCGATCGGCGCGTTGCTAATCGATGAGCCGCTGCCCGGATGCTCGCTGCCGTGGACGCTCGTGGAGAGGAAACTCGCCAAGGACGCTCTGGTGGCGGCCTGCGCGTGGAGCGCAGTGGGGGTCTCGCGGCGGGCGGAGTGGATCGTTCCCGCTCCCGTCTTCCTGGAGACGCTCCAGGACACGCCTCCCGCCCCGGACGCCGTCGAGGCGTCGTTCCGGATCTCGGATGCGTTCCTGCCGCCGCCTCCGGACGCGATCGATGCGGTGACGCTGCTGGCGCGTCTGGCCGGCGAAGAGATGGCGCCGGCGAAGGCGTTGGAGGAGCGCGCCGCGGCCATTCACGCATCCGGCAACGGCGCGCTGACCAAAGCCGGAGACGCGGAGGCGCTTCCGGTGACGGCACTGGATTCCGCCGAGTTCTGGCAGAGCCTCAAGGACGGCGGGGAATGGCGCTGGTCGAAAGAGACCGGCGGCGTCGAACCGGCGCGCTTGTTCCCTCCCGGGGCCGGGTTGTCGGTTGAACCCGTCCGGGCCGCGGAACGCGTCTCCGGCTGGCGACCTGCCGGCGTCTCGCCGCTGCTGGCCAAGCTGTGGCAGGAATCCGAATTGAAGGAGAGGCCCGGCGCGCCGCGGGCCGGCGGGAGCGCATCATGATCCGCAAAAACGCAGAAGGGAAACACGCGCGCTACGGCATGCTGATCGATCTCGACCGGTGCGACGGCTGCGGCGCCTGCATGGTGGCCTGCGCGGTGGAGAACAACATCCCTCCGGGCCGGCCCGGCGCCAACGCGCGGACGGGACTCAACTGGATCAAGGTTCATCGCATCGAGACCGGGGGACGTCCCGCGTTCCTGCCGATCATGTGCCAGCAGTGCGAGGATGAGACGCCGTGCGTGGAGGTCTGCCCGCAAAACGCGGTGGAGTTGGATCCGGCCACGGGCGTCGTGGGACAGATACCGCAGCGCTGCCTCGGCTGCCGCTATTGCGTGACGGCGTGCCCCTATCATGCGCGGGTCTTCAACTGGGGAGACCCCGAATGGCCGGCGGGCATGGAGAAGACGCTCAACCCGCTGGTAAGCCCGCGCATGCGGGGCGTGGTGGAGAAGTGCAATTTCTGCCATGGGCGGTGGCACGCGGCGCGCGAAAAGGCCGCCGCGGACGGGTCCACGGGAAACGGTCCGGTGAACTACGTTCCGGCCTGCGTGGAAGCCTGTCCGGCGGGCGCGATGGCGTTCGGCGATTTGAACGATCCGGACTCGGCGTTGACGCGAGCGGTAGCCGCCGGCGAGGCATTCCGGCTTCTTGATTTACTACAAACGGGCCCTAAAACCTTTTATAAGACGGCCTTTGCCGCCGTCCGCAAAGGCGTGGCCGGGGAGCGTGACGCATGACCACCGCCTTAACGCCTTCGATGCTGTTGCAGCGGGAGCGCGAGCTCATCCGGCGCGGCGTCGACCGGTGTCCGCTGCCCCAGTTCCTGATGTGGACGGCGCCTTGGTTCGCGCTGCTGGTCTTCGGCTGCTACGCCGCCTGGCTATGCCTGTCCCAGGGATTGTTCCACACGAACATGGACAACCAGTACGCGTTCGGGCTGTGGATCTTCCTGGACCTGGCGGTGATCGCGCTCGGCGCGGGCGCCTTCTTCACCGGCTTCCTGCTGTACGTGGCGCGAAAGCAGGAAATGAAGGCGGTGATCAACAGCGCCGTCGTCATCGGCCTGGTGTGCTACAGCGGCGCGGTGGCCGTGCTGATGGTGGACGTGGGGCAACCGCTGCGGGCGTGGTTCACCTTCTGGCATCCGAACGTCCACTCGATGCTCACCGAAGTGACGTTCTGCATCACCGCTTATCTCACCGTGCTGCTAATCGAGTACCTGCCGGTGGCGCTGAAGAATCGCAAGCTGTGCCGGGTGACGCGCTATGCCGTGTTCGAGTACGAACTGCACCGCCTGATGGTGGTGTTCGCGCTGCTTGGCGCGTTCCTTTCGTTCTTTCACCAGGGCTCGCTGGGCGGCCTGTACGGCGTGTTGCGCGGCCGGCCGTTCGCGTTCCGCGAAGGATTCGGCATTTGGCCTTCGACCTTCTTCCTGTTCATCGTCTCGGCGGCCGCGGTGGGACCATCCTTCATCGCGCTGACGACGTGGATAACCGAGAAGCTGAGCGGCCACAGACTGGTGGAGGGCCGGGTCTACGATACGCTGGCGCGCATCTCCGGCAAGATCCTGCTGGTCTACGTGGCTTTGAAGGCGGCGGACACGCTGGTCTGGATGAACGCGACGGCGCCGGCCCGAGGCTTCGCGGCCCGGGGGTTCTACGAAACGCAGCCCTTCGGAACCTGGATTCTGCTAGCGGAGATCGGCGTCTTCGGACTGCTGCCGGGTTGGCTGCTGGTATCGCGGCGGGCGAGGGCGAGCCGCGCGGTTCTGCTGTGCGGAGCGGCGCTGGCCTGCGCGGGGGTGGCGCTGAACCGCTTCGTCATGACGATCCAGACGCTGGCGCTGCCGACGCTGCCGTTCGAGCGGCCGGCCCAGTATTGGCCGAGCTGGCAGGAGGCGGGGACATTCCTCGCCGTGATCGCATTCGGGGTGTTGGTCTATTCATTTTCGTTCCGGTACCTGACGCTGTTTCCGCAGGAGCGCGAGCTGGCGTTCGGCGGAGAGAAGGAGTAAGGCGTGTTTCCGTGGGTCTATGGATTCGAGTGGACAGCCGGGCGCATCGTGTTCCTGGGGATATTCTTTTCGGTGCTCCTGGTCATGTTTCTTACCGTGGCATTCGTGTTCCTGAAAAGCGCAGTGCATTTTCGGACCGGGCGCGCGTATTTCATTCAATGGAAATCCCTGTTTCATGAGCTGCCAAGGGCGAGCCGGGCCTGCCGGCACGCTTTGACGGGGCATCTGCCGGGCCGCGTTTGCGAGGGGGCCTTCGAATGCCGCGAGTGCTCCAAGCACGGCGAACTGCTGGAACAGGGACGGGAGGCGGCGATCGGGGCCGGCGCCGAGGAAATTATGGGAATGACGGTTCCGCTCGACCGCTACTATCACCGCGGGCATTGTTGGGTGAAGCCCCTGAAGAAGGGGCTGGTGGCGGTGGGGCTGGATGAACTCGGACGCCGGCTCGTCGGCCGCCCCGACGCCGTCGAGACCCCGCCGCCGGGAACCTGGCTCGTGGCGAATTCGACGGCATTTTGGGTGAAACGGAACGGCACGGCCGTGCGCGTGCTGGCTCCGGTGGACGGGGAAGTGATCGCGGCGGGCGGCCCCTCCGACGACTGGATCCTCAAAGTGCGCCCGCCCGCGCCGCTCGATACCCGTCACCTCTTGCGCGGCGACGAAGTCCGCGCATGGTACCGGCGGGAGGTGGAGCGGCTGGAGTTGATCGCCGGCCGCGCGGACGGCGCGCCGGCTTTGGCCGACGGAGGCGAACTCTGCGCCGATCTCGGCGAGGCCTTTCCCGAACGGTGGGACGCCGTGTGCGGTGAAATGCTCCTGGACACATAACCCGCGCCGGGGCGCGCGGCGGACGACCGCCTATCGGTCCTGTGAGGCGGCCGCGTCACGCACCGAGCCTGCCTCCCGTAGTCGCTCGGCGGAGAGGAGCTGCTTCGAACGAATCAGCTCCGGAGCGAGTTCACGTTCCTCGTCAGGCCGGTTCATCGCGAAAACGGCAACCAGCCGGCGATCCGCCAGCCACCAGACGCTGAAGCTGGAGGTCTGGAGATCGCCGCGGTGCACGATGCGATCCGCTTGCGACGCGTCGCCCCAGAATTCGTAGGAAAGATCGAACACATCGGAGAAGAAATACGGAACGTGGACAAATGGCTCGCGTCGTCCGAGCAGAGCGTTGGCCAGATGCTGGCCCTGCGAGACGGCGTTGTCCCAATGTTCCACTCGCCGCCGCTTGTTGCCGTAAAGCGAATCCGGGTAGTTGGCTACATCCCCGGCGGCGCTGACATTCGCATCGCGGGTCTGGAGATACTCGTCGACAAGGATACCGTTGTCAACCGGCAGGCCGGCTTCCTCGGCCAGGCGCGTCACCGGCCGCACGCCGACACCCGCAACCAGGAACTCAAAATCGACCGCCTGCCCGCTGCTCAGCCGCGCTCGTGAGCCGTTCTCGATGCTCGCGATCTCGGTCTGCTTGAGGATCCGCACGCCCCGCTCGAGGTAATACCGTTCGAAGAAGGCGGACATCTGGGGCGTGAAGAATGCGCTCCAAATGCGGTCATCCCGCACCAGCATCGTTGTTTCGATTCCGCGGCTCGAAAGTACGGAGGCGACCTCCATCGCAATAAAACCGCCGCCGATGACCGCGGCCTTTCCGGCTGTTGCGGACGCATCGCGGATGCGTCGCGAATCCGCGAGGGAGCGAAGGTAGAGTACATTCGCGGAACCCGCGCCCGGCGCTTCCAGCGTCCGCACGTCGGCGCCCGTCGCAATGATGAGCTTGTCAAAACCGTATTCTTCGCCAGAACTGGTGCGAAGACGCCTGCCGCTCACATCGATCGAATCGACGCGGGTATTCAGCTTCACTTCGATTCCGTTGCCGGCGTAGAAATCCGCGCCGTTTATCAGAACGGCCTCTTCACTATCTTTGCCCGCGAGGAAGCTCTTGGAAAGCGGCGGGCGTTCATATGGCAAAGCATGATCGGCCGACACGATCGCGAGTTCTCCTGGCTTGCCGCCGTTTTCCACGCAATGCTTTGCGCAGTAACCCGCAACCATGCCCCCGCCCAGAATCAGCTGCTTATAACGGATCATGCTGCTATGGTACTTCCTGCCGGGCGCCTCTCCGCTTCACGGGAGCGGCGTCGCCCACGCATAGCCGCCAGATCCCCGAGCAATACCCGGGTAACAATCGCGCGCGAGCGAAGCTCCAGCTATTGTGCCGGCGCCTCCAATGGGTTTTCCGCGCTACGGAGCCCGCATCGCGGCCGCTTTGTTGCTCCTGGATCGGTGGAGCCGCGCGCGTCCTTCATGCGCGATCCTATTGGGGGCGCGGCGCAAACCGAAAGGAGCAGTTACCTATGGGTACCATGAAACGTCCGGGCGTCTTGCTTGCGGCCGGCATCCTGCTGGCGGCCGCCGGGCTCGGCGCGCAGCAGACCACCACGCAGCAGGACCGGCAGACCGGAACGGAGCGGCGCGCAACCCGGATGGACAGCGCGGAAGGCCAACTCGGACAGGCGGAGCGCCGGTTCGTGATGAAAGCCCTGCACGGCGGAAGGGCGGAAGTCGAGGCCGGCAAACTGGCGCAGGAGAGGGGCTCCAGCGACCGCGTGAAGGAGATTGGCCGCATGCTGGTCGAGGATCACTCCAAAGCGGCCGAGGAGCTTAGACAGATCGCCGCCAAAAAAGGCATGACCGTCCGAATGGAGCAGGACCGCCGGTCCAGACGGAACAAGGAAGAAACGATGGGACGTCTCGCGACGATGTCCGGCGGCGACTTCGACCGCGAATTCCTCCAGCGGCAGTACCGGCATCACGAACGGGAGATCCGCGATTTCGAGCACACGGCCGAGAAGACCGACGATCCCGATCTGAGGAACTTCGCGTCCAGCAGGCTGCCCACGCTGCGCAGGCACCGGGACATGATTCAGAACGCGGCCCAGGAACTGGGCGTGCAGCTTGCCGCGGACAGCGGGGCGGACCGAACGCGGGGCCGGCGCGGAGACCGGGACGCGGACAGCAACGGCTATAAGCGCGGGTCCGGCCGGCGAGACCGCGGCGGCCAACCGGATAGCAGCGCCACCCAGCCGAACAATCCCACTCCTCAGCCGTAAGAACCGAGGCGCGCCGGGGAGGAGTCCGGCGCGCCCACCTCGTCAGGCTTTTGCGACGGCCGCGGGGACCTCGCTGGGAGCGGCCTCCGGTTCGGCCGGAGGCGCGGCATCCATCGCCTGACGAATCTCGCGCGGATCGAATTTTACCACACGATCGTAGGTCAGCAGCCCGTTGATTTCCTGCTCGACGTCGGTCAACTGCGTATAGCAGTAGCCGGCGCAGCCCTCGATTCGGGAGGCGGCGCCGATGAGGTCCTTGATGCGGCGGATCGCGTCCTGGTACTCGGCTTCCACTCCGAAATAGCCCCACGAGCCTTCCGGGACGTCGGTATGCGGCGGGCGGTAGGCGACGCCGCCGAATTCGGACAGGAACAGGGGCGAACCGTTGTACCGGGCGCCCGGCACAACCGCCGGCCGGGCGATTGGCGGTACGTTGCCGGTGGCGGTGATATCTTCGGCGTATTTGCGGGCGAGCAAGGCGCCGCTCGGAGCGTAATCGTGAAGGCCGAAGAGGTCGGTCGTTTCGGTGTGCTCCCAGCCGTCGTTATCGATAACCAGCCGCGTGGCGTCCAGCGACTTGGTGAGCGCGTACATGCCCCGCAGCAGGTTCTGTTGGCGCGGGTCCTTCAAGTCGGGCACGCCCCAGCTCTCGTTCACCGGGATCCACATGACGATGGACGGGTGATTGTAGTCGCGCCGGACCGCGGCGGTCCATTCGGCGGTCAGCCGCGACACGGCGCCGGAGGTGAAGGCGTAGGCGTTTCCGATTTCGCCGGAGACCAGCAGGCCGATGCGATCCGCCCAGTACAGGAAGCGGGGGTCCTCCACTTTCTGGTGCTTCCGCACTCCGTTGAACCCCAGTTCCTTGGCCATCTGGATGTCGTAACGGATCGCCTCGTCCGAGGGCGGCGTCAGCAGCGTCTCGGGCCAGTAGCCCTGGTCCAGCACGAAGCGGAGTTGCAGAGGAGCGTTGTTCAGATAGAGCCGGCCCTGCCGCACCTCGACGGACCGGAACCCGAAGTAGGAATGGACCCGGTCCACCACGGCGCCGTCGCGCCGCAGCTCGAACTCTACGTCATAGAGGTTCGGATGTTCGGGAGACCATGGCTCGCAACCCTCGACCAGCGTGGCCAGGGTCGTCCACGGCTGCCGCAGGCCGGCCGAACCGCGCCAGATCTCCTCGCCGCCGAAGCCGATGCGAACGTCGAATGTCAGGCCGGGCGCAAACCGCGCCACTGACGGTTCAAATTCGACGCGGCCTTCGTGAGACGCCGTGATGCGGACTGCATCGAGGTAGCTGGGTCCGGCCGCTTCCAGCCATACGCTCTGCCAGACGCCGGAGGTGCGGGTGTACCAGATGGCTTCCGGTTTGTCCTTCCAGTATTGCTTGCCTCGCGGGATCGAGCGGTCGCGCGGAGGGTCGTCCACCCGAATCGCGAGGGTGTTCTCGCCGGCCTGCAGCAGAGCGGTAATGTCGAAGGAGAACGGCGTCTGCCCGCCTTCGTGCTCTCCGGCGGCGCAGCCGTTTACCCAGACCTGGGCCCGGTAGTCGACCGCGCCGAAGCGCAGGAGCACGCGCCGGCCGGCCCATTCCTCCGGGATGCGGAAGCGGCGGCGGTACCAGCAGACCGGGTGAGGAGAGGGGTCGGCGATTCGGCTCGCTTCGCACTCAAAACAAAAGGGAACAAGGATGTTCCGGCCGAGGGTCCGTCCGGGCAGATGCCAGCCCGCGTCCAGGCCGGCATCTCCGTCGTCGAAATCGAACTCCCAGGAGCCGTTCAGGGAGACCCAGGCCGGGCGCGCGAACTGGGGTTCCGGATACTCCGGCCGCGGGGGGTATCCGATCGCGTGGCGAGCGATCTTGGACATGCGAATATCCGTCGAAGCGCTGGAGGCTTTTCGCCGGACCCTCGATTATATCGTCTCGATGAATAAGACGTCCAGAGCCGATACGCGGTTCCAGCGGTTTCCGCGGTCTACGCCCATTCAGTGCGCCGGCTTGACGCGGATGTTCCGGAACTCGATCCGGTTGTCCTTCTGACACTGGAACCCGACAAGGCCCGCGCCGGTGTGCTTGGAATCGGCGGCGTCCAGGACGGTTGCGCCATTCAGCGCGACCCGAATCCGCTCGCCCGCCGCGGCGATCTCGAGCGTGTTCCAGACGTCGGGGAGGATCTTCGCCGGACCCGCTTTCACCGAGCCGACGAGGCTGCCGGTGTTGAAGCCCGCCGGCTGATGGTCCCAGATCTGGACCTCGTAGCCGGTGAGGTGCGGCTGCCCCTCGGCCTGCGACCGGATGAAGACGCCGCTGTTTACGCCGTCCCGGCCGCGGAAATCGAGCTTCAGCGAGAAATCTCCGAAAGCCTCCGACGAACTCAGCCAGCCGGGATCCACGCCGGGGCAGACGATGGCGCCGTTCGCCACGGTCCAGCCGCCGGTGGTCCCCGGCTCGGACGTCGCCCGAGCCTGCCAGCCGTTCAGCGTCTTGCCGTCGAACAGCAGACGCCAGCCTTCCTTCTTTTCCGCCGCGGTCAAGGTATTGGCGGCAGCGCTCTGCTCTCGCGCGCCCGAGGCCGCGACAAGGCCCATTCCCAGAATCACGATACATGCTCGCATCGGCATCATGATACTGGAAACCGGGCGACTGCCTGTAACCCGAACGGTTCCCTGGATGTCTTTGGAATGGGTGGTTCGCGGAACACGGACCCATTGCCAGGCGCCCGACCGCTTAAACCTGGGGTTTCTGCAACATTTTGGGAAAATTTCCCAGCGAAGGAAAAGCTGGACGCATGTCTCGTCTGTTCAAGAGTTTTCTTATGGGCGGATTCGAGTGCTCGACGCACCGGCTGCGCAACGGCAAGCGGCTGGATCTGCTGGCCTCGACGGGACACGACCGCTTCGCGGCGCAAGACTACCGCGCGCTGCGCGAGTTCGGCGTCCAGACGGTGCGCGACGGCATCCGCTGGCATCTTATCGACCGCGGCGGCGCCCTGGACTTCTCGAGCGTCATACCGATGCTGGAAGCGGCCGAGGAAACCGGGACCGAGGCGCTCTGGGACATATTTCACTTCGGCTGGCCCGACGACATCGACCCGTATTCGGCGGAATTCGTGCGGCGCTACGCCCGGCTGGCGCGGGAGTTCGCGCGCGTCCTGCTCGACCACACGTCGCGGACGCCGTTCATCGCTCCATGTAACGAGATTTCGTTTCTATCCTGGGCGGGCGGGGACGTGGCCTATCTGAACCCGTATTCGAAGGGGCGCGGCTGGGAGTTCAAGATTCAACTGGCGCGGGCGGCGCTGGCCGCTATCGAAGAGATCCGCGGCGTCTCCTCGGCCATCCGCCTGGTCTACCCGGAACCTGTCATTCACCTGGCCGGCCGGCCGGATGTGCCCGGCGACGATGCGGAGGCCGAAGGATACCGGCTTCTCCAATATCAGGCGTGGGACATGATCGCCGGCCGCCTCGAACCGTCGCTTGGCGGACGGGAAGAGTATCTCGAGATCCTGGGGCTCAACTTCTACGACCGGAATCAGTGGGTGAACCATGGCGACACGCTGAAGCGGGGCGACTCGCGCTATAAGCCTTTCTCGCAAATGATCGCCGAAGTGTGGGAACGCTATCGCCGGCCGCTGTTGGTGGCGGAAACGGGCGTGGAGGACGACCAGCGTCCCGCCTGGCTCGCGTACATCGCGGCCGAATGCCGGCGGGCGCGGCGGCAGGGGATTCCGGTCGAAGGCCTTTGCTGGTATCCGATCGCCAACCACCTGGGCTGGGAGGACGACCGGCGCTGCCACAACGGACTGCTGGGTTTCGCCGACGACAAGGGCGTACGGCGGCCCTACGAACCGCTGGCGGCCGAATGGAGGAGACAACTGCGAATGTTTGACGACGAACAGGACGGGGGCGCGAATCCGGCGCCGGAAAACGGACGCGCGGGCGCCGGGGGAGTGAGCGAGAGCGGCGGTCCCTCTTCGCCGCCGGACATCCTCTGCATGTCCCACCTGCGGTGGAATTTCGTCTTCCAACGGCCGCAGCACCTGATGAGCCGGTTTGCCCGCCAGGCGCGGGTGTTCTTCTTCGAGGAACCGGTCTTTGACGAGCCGGCGCCCCGCCTTGACGTCCGCCGCTGTCCAAGCTCCGGCGTCTGGATCGCGACGCCCATGCTGCCGGCCGGCCTTCCGCAGGTGGAGGCCGAGAGGATGCAGGCCCGGCTTTTGAAAGACCTGCTCTCGTCGCATGACGTTCGCCGCTTCCGTTTCTGGTTCTACTCGCCCATGGCCCTGCCGCTGACTACCGGCCTGGAGCCGGAACTGGTGATCTACGACTGCATGGACGAGCTGTCGCTCTTCCATGGCGCTCCGGCCGAGCTGCTGAATCGCGAGTCCCTCCTGCTGACCCGGGCGGACGTGGTCTTCACCGGCGGCCACAGCCTGTACGAGGCCAAACGGAGCCGGCATCCGAACGTGTATGCATTTCCCAGCAGCGTCGACGCGCGCCATTTCGCGCTCGCCCGCAACGGCGTGACGCCTCCGGCCGATCAGGAGGCGATTCCCCGGCCGCGTCTGGGCTTCTGCGGCGTCATCGACGAACGGCTGGACACCCCGCTGCTCCGCGCGGCGGCGGAACGGCGGCCGGATTGGCAGTTCGTGATGCTCGGCCCGGTGGTGAAGATCGATCCGGAAGCGCTCCCGCGCGCGGCCAACAT
Source organism: Bryobacteraceae bacterium (assembly GCA_026129905.1). GTDB lineage: Bacteria > Acidobacteriota > Terriglobia > Bryobacterales > Bryobacteraceae > JAHCHE01. The sequence goes on from JAHCHE010000015.1 coordinate 206,995, forward strand.
TCACTATCTGGGCGGCAGGCCGTACCAGGAGCTTCCGGCGTACTTCGCCGGCTGGGACGCCGCCATCATGCCGTTCGCGCGCAACGACGCGACGCGGTTCATCAGCCCGACGAAGACCCCCGAATATCTGGCCGCCGGCCTGCCGGTGGTGTCGACGTCGATCCGGGACGTCGTACGGGGCTATGCGGGCGGCGGCTACGTGCGCATCGCCGACGATCCAGCCGAATTCATCGCCGCCGCCGAAGCGGCGATGAACGCCGACCGCAAAGATCCCGGGCGTCTGGAGCGCGTGGATGCGTTGCTGAGGGGCATGTCCTGGGACGTCACGTGGCGCCAGATGAAAATCGCGATGGAGGCGGCGGCGGAACGGCGCACGGCCAGGTCCGCCGCGAGCGAGCCCTTCGCCGCCTTGAGGGAGCAGTATGCCTGATTTCCGATTCGATTACCTGATCGTGGGCGCCGGCTTCGCCGGGGCGGTGATGACGGAGCAACTGGCGCGCCGCTTCGGTAAGCGAGTCCTGCTGGTGGACCGGCGACCGCACATCGGCGGCAACGCCTACGATCATTACGACGAGCACGGCATCCTGGTTCACAAGTACGGGCCGCACATCTTCCACACGAACTCGAAGGAGGTGTTCGATTACCTCTCGCGGTTCACCGAATGGCGGCCGTACGAGCATCGCGTAAAGGCGAGCGTGGACGGGAAGCTGGTTCCCATGCCCATCAATCTCGACACGGTCAACCTGCTGTACGGCCTGAATCTTTCCGGCGCCGAACTGGACGAGTACTTCGCCTCGGTCGCCGAACGGGTTCCCGCGATCCGGACGTCGGAAGACGCCGTTGTGAGCCGCGTCGGCCGCGACCTGTACGAGAAGCTGTTCCTCGGCTACACGCGCAAGCAGTGGGGACTGGATCCGTCGCAGCTCGACGCCGCCGTCGCGGCGCGGCTTCCGGTTCGCACCAACCGCGACGACCGGTATTTCACGGACGCGTACCAGGCGATGCCGCGGCGCGGCTTCACGCGGATGTTCGAGAACATGCTCGACCACGACAACATCACGCTGGTTCTGAAGACCGATTACCGCGACCTTCTACGCTGGGCGCCGTACCGGGAGGTGATCTATACCGGGCCGATCGACGAATTCTTCGACTACCGTTTCGGCAGGCTCCCGTACCGCTCGCTCGAGTTCCGGCACGAGACGCACGAGAAGGAGTACTTTCAGCCCGCCCCGGTGGTGAACTACCCCAACGATCGCGACTACACCCGCATCACCGAATTCAAGTACCTGACGGGCCAGGCGCACCCGAAGACGAGCGTCGTCTATGAGTACCCGCGGTCGGAAGGGGACCCGTACTATCCCGTTCCGCGCCCGCAGAACGCCGAAATTTACAGGAAGTACCAGACGCTGGCCGAAACGGTCCCGCACGTGCACTTTGTCGGGAGGCTGGCCACCTATCGCTACTACAACATGGACCAGATCGTGGCGCAGGCGCTGACCACGTGCGCGCGCCTGCACAACTGCCGCCGCGCCGAGCTGACCAACGGCCGGGCGCTGCCGGCGTACCAGACGAGCGCGCCATGACCGCGACGGAAAACATCACCGCCGGGCAGCTTCCGCCGGACCAGTTGGAAGTCTACGAGGCCGTGCTCCGGGAATCGAAGCGCCGCGGCCTGCGGTTCGCGGTGGGCGGCGCGTTCGCCCTGGCCACCTACACCGGCGCGGCGCGAAACACGAAGGACCTGGATCTGTACATTACCCCGGATCAGAAAGCGCCGGCGATCCGTCTGCTGAAGGATCTGGGACTGCACGATTACTACGATCAGCTCCCGTATGACCGGCGGTGGATCTACAGGTCGCACGCCGGCGGAAACATCGTCGATATCATCTGGGCGATGGCCAACCAGAGAACCGCGGTCGACGCCGTCTGGGTGAGCGCCGGACCGGAAACGCACTTCGGCTCGGAAGCCGTTCGGGTTCTGCCTCCGGAAGAGCTGCTGTGGTCGAAGCTCTACGTGCTCCAGAAGGACCGCTGCGACTGGCCCGACATCTTGAACCTGCTGTACGCCAGGGCGGGCGAACTCGACTGGCCTCGGCTCCTGGCCCGCCTGGAAGACGATGCGCCGCTGCTGGGCGCCGTGATGAAGGTCTTCGCCTGGATCGCTCCCGGCGCCGCCGCCGGCATTCCTTCGCGCGTCTGGACCACGCTCGGGTTGAGTCGTCCGGCGAGCGCGGCGCCGGCGGTTCAGGCGCGCGTCGAACTGCTGGATTCCCGGCCCTGGTTCGTCCCGGACCTCAAGCGTCCGTGATCCCGATGCACCCATGCTGATCGGCGCGATGAACCACCCCGCGGAGGACGTGCTCCGGGAGATCCGCTGGATGGGCGAACTGGGTTTCGACTTCGTCGATCTGACGCTGGAGCCGCCCGCGGCTGCATCCTGGAAGCTCGATGTCGAGGCGGTCCGCCAGGCTCTCGATGACGCGGGCCTGCGCGCCGTCGGACACACGGCCTGGTACCTGCCGCTGGCCAGCGCGATCGAAGAGATCCGGTGCGGAGCGGTGGCCGAGCTGAAGCGCTGTCTCGACGTCTTCCGCGGCCTCGGCGTGGCGTGGATGAACGTCCATCCCGACCGCCACACCCCCTGGCACGACCGCCGGTTCGTCGTCGAACGCAATATCGTTTCGCTTCGCGAGGTGATCGCGCACGGGCGGGAATGCGGCGTCGGCGTGATGATCGAGAACCTGCCTCGGGACTTCAACAACGCCGCGCAGCTCGCCGAGATCCTCGACCCGCTGCCGGAATTGGGTCTGCACCTGGATATCGGCCACGCTAACCTGCACGTACCCGCCAATACCACCGGCGAGATCCTGGCGCGCTTCGGAAGCCGCCTGCGCCATGTGCACCTGCACGACAACCGGGGCGGCCATGAGGACCTGCACCTGCCTCTCGGCGCCGGGACGGTGGACGCCCCCCTCCACGCACGCGCCCTGCGCGACTGCGGTTACGACGGCACGATCACGCTGGAAGTCTTCACGCCCGACCGGCGCCACCTGCTCTACAGCCGCGACGCCCTGCGGAGGATGTGGGACGAAGGAGAGTAATCGGTGAACCGCCATCCCTGCCGCACGAACATTTCGCAAGGTGTGGGTCTTGAGCGGATCGTGTGGCCAGGGTAGCGCTCAGAATGCGGCGGCGTGGCGCAGCAGGCGGAGACAGACTTCGCCGGCGACGGTTTCATCGGCGGCCGGCGTCGGGAGGCGGCGCAGTTCGGCGGCCACCGCGCCCAGCAGTTCCAGGCGCTCTTGCGCGTCGGGATCGGCGTCCGCCGAGCGCCGCGCCAGTACTCCGGCTCGCGCCACGGCGCGACGCCAGCCCTCGAGATTGACCGCCTGAGCCGCCGCCAGGACGTCGCGGGCGACTCTCGCTGTATCCCTGTGCGCGGGCGTTCGCATGGTTGTCCTCACCTTCCTCATCGGTGATGGCGGGACCGATTTGAGGGAAAATCGGCCCCGGCCGCGGTTCATCGCGGGCCTCGGAGCGCCCGGCTTATATTTGGGCAGGCCCGGCCGATAAGACCATCGGGGAGGTTGCGCCATGATCCGTGTAACGCGCATCAACCACGTTCCCCTTGTCCTCAACGCCGACCTGATTGAACATGTCGAGGTCACGCCGGACACGGTGATCAGCCTGGTGAACGGCCAGAAGTTCATGGTGTTGGAAACCCCGGAGGAGGTGATCGAGCGCGTAATGGAATTCCGGCGATCCATCAATGATTGCCCGCACCGACAGCAGGCAGAGTAGACCAAGGGGATTGACGAAGACCGGATATGGCGGAAGCAAAGGCAAAAGGCGGAGGAAAGAAACCGGATATCGCCACGTTGGCCGGCATCGTAGCCGCGGTGGGCGGCATCGTCGGAGGTCTTCTGCTGGAAGGCGGCAAGATCACCGATATCGCGCAATACACCGCCGCGGTGATCGTGCTGGGCGGGACGCTCGGCGCGGTGATGATCGCCACGCCGCTGAAGGTGATCCGGGGCGCGGTCAAGCAACTGGCGGCGGTGTTCTTCGATAAGTCCGTTCCGCCGGACGCCACCATCGAGGAGATCATCGGCTACGCCACCAAGGCGCGCAAGAACGGCATTGTGTCGCTGGAGAAGGACGCCGACGCGGTCGCGGACCCGTTTCTCCGCAAAGCGCTGAGCCTGGCCGTCGACGGCACGGATCTCCAGGAGCTGCGCAAGATGATGGAACTGGAGATCGCCATCGACGAGCAGCACAGCGAGGCCGAAGCGAAGGTTTTCGAGGCGGCGGGCGGCTTCGCCCCGACGATCGGCATCATTGGGGCCGTGCTCGGACTGATCCAGGTGATGAAGAACCTCTCCGACATCGACGAAGTGGGCCACGGCATCGCCGTGGCGTTCGTCGCCACCGTTTACGGCGTCGGCGTGGCGAACATCTTCTTCCTGCCGGCGGCGAACAAGATCAAGGCCCGGGCCCACAAGACCGTGATGATGAAGGAGCTGATCCTGGAAGGCGTCATCGGCATCGTCGAAGGTCTGAATCCAAAGCTGATCCGGAGCAAGCTGGAGGCCTACGCCGGCCGCGAGCCGAAGAAAGAAGCGAAGCCGGCCAAGGGCGGGGCAGAGGCGAAACTGGCCGCCGCCAAGAGCTGACCATGGCGCGAAGGAAGAAACCGCCGGAGCATGAAAACCACGAGCGGTGGCTGGTCTCCTACGCCGACTTCATCACCCTGCTGTTCGCGTTCTTCGTCGTGATGTTCGCCAGTTCGCAATCCGACAAGGGCAAGGCGGAGCAGGTGTCCCAGGCGGTCACCAGGGCCCTGGAGCAAGGGGGCGTCGGCGCGCTGGTGAATGCGGTGCTGGGCGGCACGGTGGACAACGTCGGGCAGGGGAACGCGCAGAAGAGGGGTCCCGGCGGGGCCAAGAAAACGGAAGGAGAAGTCAAGCCTCCGGGCGGCGGGCCGCACGACGGGAAGGGACAGGGCGAGGAACTCCAGAAGGCGATGGACGCGCTGATGGGGGAACTGGCCGAGGAACTGGCGGCCGGGAAGATGCAGGTTTCGCTGGAGGCGCGCGGCCTGGTGATCAGCTTCCGGGAGGCGGCATTCTTCCGCTCCGGCGAGGCGGCCATCCAGGAGAGCAACATGGCCGCCGCCGAGAAAGTGGCCGGCGTGCTGCGGCAGCTTTCCAACCCGGTCCGGCTGGAAGGCCACACCGACTCGGTGCCGATTCACAACGCGCGGTTCCAGAGCAACTGGGAACTGGCCGCCGCCCGAAGCATCGCGATGCTGGAGCTGTACGCCGGCCGCTACGGCATTCCGAAAGACCGGATGTCGATCGCGGCCTACGCCGAAAACGCGCCGATGGCGTCGAACGGAACCGAGGAAGGCCGGGCGCGCAATCGCCGCGTGGACATCGTGCTGCTCAGCAGCATCGGCAAGCAGGGCGAACCGCAGACGGCCCACGGCGCCGACAATCCGGCAGGGCAGCAAGCCGCCGCGGCCGTTCCGCCGGAGGGTGGAGAGCGGCAGAAGCGGAAGTCAGGACATCATTAGCGCGCCGGCGCCGCCGGGTTCTGTTTTCATCTGTTCGAGCAGGAGTTCCGCCGCGCGCTGCCCGGCCGTTTTCTTAGAAGGACCTTCGGCGCGCGCCGCGCGGTCGGCGCCGACCTGCGCTTCCACGACAAACATTTTCGAGTGCTCGGGGCCGCGCCACCCGACGATGCGGTAGCGGGGCGCGGGCAACTTGCGAGCCTGCGCAAACTCCTGCAAGGCGCTCTTGAAATCGGACGTGGCGTCGCCTGCGTCGGAACGCGGATCCTCCCCGCCCACCACCTCGCGCCGGATGAACTCGCGAGCGCGGTCGGCGCCGCCGTCCAGGTGAATGGCGCCGATGAGAGCTTCGAGAGCGTTGGCGAGCAGGGCCTTCTTTTCGCGGCCGCCGCTCATCTCCTCGCCGCGGCCGAGCAGCAGGTGACGGCCGAGATCGAGCCGCTGGGCAACGCGGTAGAGGTGATCGGCGCTCACCAGCCGCGCTTTGCGCTTGGACAGCCGGCCTTCGGCGAATTCCGGGAAGCGCTCGACGAGAACTTCGCTGACGATGAATCCCAGGACGGAGTCGCCGAGGAACTCCAGTTGTTCGTTGCTGTCGAGCGCTCCGTTGGCGCCGCCGTTGATTTCGAACGCGCGCGACTTGTGAGTCAATGCCCGGCTCAAAAGATCGCGGCGGCGAAAGGAATAGCCCAAACGGGCCTCGAGCGTCTCAATGTCGCCGCCCATCAAGCGTCCAATCGAGAGAACCGCTACTGCTTCGACTTCGCTTCCTTCGCCTGCACCGCGCGGACTTTTTCGGCCTGCGCGAAATTCTTGAGCTGCGGATTCAACTGCGGATCGGCCATCACCTCGTCGACGGCGGCGATCGCTTCGTCGTGTTTGCCGGCGGCGTTCAACGCCGCGGCCATGCGGATCTTAGCCGGAGCGTTCGGCGAGAGATCGTTCGCTTGCTTGAACTGCGCGACGGCTTTCTCGAAATCCTTACGCGCCATCGAGACGAGACCAAGGCCCTCGTAGGCCTGGCCGCGAAAATCGTTCTTGGCCTCGTCCCATTGCTGGTCGGTCACGTTGGGATTGGGCCGGGGCGCGGCATCGATGGCCTTCAGCGCCTCGTTGGCGTACTTCTCGGCGCGGGAGAGTTTCTCCTCTTTGTCCAGATCGAACTCGCGGGTGCGCTGGGCCAGGGCCGGCGCCATCATCACCAGGACGGCGTAATTCTTCGGATCGGCCTCCAGCGTCCGCTCCCCGTAAATCATCATCTGCTCGAAATCGTTCTTCTGCTGGGCGGAGAACGCGGCCATCTGCAGGGCGAAGGCCTTGAACTCGGTATCGGAAAAGTTCCGGATCAGCTCCTCTACGGCTTTGATCCGGGAGTCCGGGTCCAGCGCGTTCTGGATGGCCATGATGGCGTCCACTTCCTTCTGGGACTTCACCTTCGGCTGGGGGGCCACCGGCGTGTTGGAGGTGGATTCCTGTCCCGACGCGGTTTGGACGGTAAGCAGCGCCAGGGCGCTTACGAAGCTCAGAACCGCGGTTCGTATAACTCGGCTACTCATGAGTGCTCCTTGTGTCTCTTTTCATCCTAACGTGTTTCTGCTGTAGCGGACGCGGCGAACCGCGGCGCGCGAACGAGGGAACTCCTTCGGGGTCTGCCATGGCTGTTAACGCTTCGCCAGCGCTTCCTGAGCCGCTTTGCGCGCCGCCTCGGAGGCTCCTTCCACGGCGAGCGCCGCCTGGAAGTATCCGGCCGCCTGGGCCTTGTCTCCGGCAGCGTCGCTCAACCTGCCAAGATACACCAAAGTCCAGGCTTTCTCATGCGGCTCCGGCTCGAGTTCGAGCGTTTTCCGGAACAGTTCGACGGAAAGCTCCGGGTCGTTCTGGAGAGCGGCGATTCGCGCCAGGCCATAGTAGGCTTTCGCCTGGGCGGATTTGTCGCGGGTTTGCCGGATCACGGCAAGGTACGTTTCACGCGCTTTCTGGACGTCCCGCCGGCGATAGAGGTCTTCGGCTTCCGTCAAAGCCTTTTCGAGGGGGGTGGACTCGGGAGGCTTCACCGGCGCTGTCCTGGCGCGGCGCACCGGCGGGGTCTGATCGAATTCGAGCTCGCGGACGCGGGCCTCCTCTTTTGCGAGATCGATAGCGTCGACCATCTCCGGAAAGTAGAGCCGCATCGCCTGAGGCTGTTTCTCGTAAACCGGCAGTTGCTCGGCGAAATGCGGCGTCAGAATGAAGCCCTGCCGCCAGGCTTTGTCGACCATGGCCTGCTTTTCCTTCGCCGGGAGGTGGGCCAGACGGCTCTCGATCGCCTTGACGAGGGAAGCCGTCGCCAGCAGCAGGAAGTCGTTCTTATAGTGTTCCTCGAGGAAGGGGGCGCCCTGGGCATAGCCGGCGAGTCCGTTCTTGGCCTGGAGCTTGGCTTGCGCGCGCGTGATGACCGGCTCGAGCGCATAGTGCAGATACGAGTAGCGGATATCGTCGATCTGGGGCTCGGGCGAGGGGGAAATCACGATGAAGTAATCGCCTTCATAGCTGCGGACCTGGATTTGATTCGGCGCCGACAGCAGAGACAGGACCACCATAAAACGGCGCCCGGAGACTCCGCTGGTGGGGTTCCGCAGGTACATGTTGATTTCGAGCAGCGCGCGCATGACCGGTTCGTGGTAGCGCTCGATTGCGGCCTCGAACGCGGGCTGCGCTTTCCGCCAGAGATCCGCTATGTCCGCCTCCTTGTAGAACTCGGCCAGCAAAGGTCCGAGCCCTTCCAGGCGCTGGGCATCGGGCGGAAGCTGGTATGTCAGGTGCCGGAACTGGAAGGCCGGAGGCGGCGTCGTCATCAGGGCGAAGGTGATGTACTGGCCCAGCTCAGCGGTCCAGTTTTCCCGGCGGCGGGCGGCGAAGAATTCTTTCAGTTTCGCGACCGACGCGAGTTGGCGAGTAGCCAGGTAATTGCGGACCTCGAAGCGCAGCGGGTGATTGGCCGGCGACTCCAGGTCGGCGTCGTAGCCCGCGGCATTGATGGCCGCCATGACGGTGAACAGCGTTTCGCTGCCGTCGAGGTCGCCCTGCTGGGGACAGGCGGGAACGGCCGCCAGCGCGGCGAGCAGGAGCGGCGTGGCGAGGGCGCGAAACAAACGAGGCCTACCTGAGGATATTGATTTAATTGTAGCGAATTCAGGCGATCCGCGGGCCGACCCAGCGGAGCCGTGTTGTACACTTGTCGTTCTGCCCATGTCGAAAATCCTGATGGTCGCCTCGGAGGCCGTGCCGCTGGTGAAGACCGGCGGCCTGGCGGATGTCGTCGGCTCGCTGCCGCCGGCGCTGGCGAACCGCGGCCACGAGGTGGCGGTCGTGCTGCCGCGGTACAGCCGGATTTCGTTGGATGGCGCGGCCAAGGTTTACGACAACCTGCCGATCTTGCTGGGAGGGCCGGGCTACCGGACCGATATCTTCACGGTTCACGTCAAGGGCGTACCGTACTTCCTGGTGGATTGTCCGCCGCTGTTCGACCGGGACGGGATCTACGATTCCGGCGGCTGGGCGTATGGCGACAACCACATTCGGTTCGCGGTCCTGTGCCGGGCGGCGTTGGAGATCGCGCGCCGCATGCACCGGCCGCAAATCCTGCACTGCCACGACTGGCAGGCGTCGCTGGTGGCGGTGTACCTGCGTCATTCGTTCCGCTACGATCCCACGTTCGTGGGCATGAGGTGCCTGCTCACGTTGCATAACCTGGGCTACCAGGGGCATTTCGGGCGGGAGATACTGCCTTACATCGGGCTGGACGACAGCCTATACCGGATGGACCTGCTCGAATTCCACGGGATGGTCAACTACCTGAAGGGCGGCATCGTCTACTCCGACGCGATCAATACGGTGAGCCGCGGCTATGCGGCCGAGATCCAGCGTCCGGAATACGGATTCGGCCTGGACGGGCTGCTGCGCGCGCGCTCGAACGCGCTGACAGGCATCCTCAACGGGGCGGACTACGACGAGTGGAACCCGGAGACTGATCCGCTGATCGCGGCCAACTACTCGGCGCGCGACCTTACGGGCAAGCGGATCTCGAAGCGCGCGCTGCTGGAGGAACTGCGGCTGCCAACGGACAACCTCGACCGGCCGGTGATCGGGATCGTTTCGCGGCTGGCAAATCAGAAAGGGTTCGATCTCATCGAGCCGATTCTCGGCGCCCTGATGGGAGAGGACCTTCAGCTCGTCGTTCTCGGCAAAGGCGACCCGCACTACGAGTGGGCGTTCAGCAAACTGGCCGGCGACCATCCGCACAAGGTGGCCACGTGGATCGGATATCGCGACGACCTGGCGCACCGGATCGAGGCGGGAGCGGACATGTTTCTGATGCCGAGCCTGTACGAACCCTGCGGCCTAAGCCAGATCTACAGCCTCCGCTACGGAACGGTTCCGATCGTCCGGGCGACGGGCGGGTTGGCGGATACCATCGACCCGAGCGTGGGATTCCCGTTCCACGACTACACGCCGCAAGCGCTGCTGGACACGATCCGGGCGGCGCTGCGGGCGTTCGGCGACAAGCCCGCCTGGCAGGAGACGATGCGCCGGGGGATGGCTCGCGACTACTCGTGGAAGACGGCGGCGGCGGCCTACTCAGAGCTGTACGCGCGGATGCTGCCGTAGCGGGGCGCGACGCATCGCAGAAAATTTCGCGAAACGTGGTCGGCTTAAGAACCTTTTTGGTTTCTGCAAGATAGCGGCGGTGCGGGCGGCCGCGACGCATCTGTCGTCGCCGATGCGTCGCGCCCGCACAATGTGTAGAATGTGTCAAATTGTGATGAATTGCGATGAATAGGCAAGCGATGCCCTGGGCTCTGGTTCGCTTTGCTTTCGATTGTCAACGCTATATGGCCCACCGGGCCACCCCACCGAATGAAAATACGGATAGAATCGAGGTCGCGGAGCGGGCGAAGACCGAAGCTCTTACTGGTGGATTGAACCCCGATTGTCAACATGGTCCGGCCGGCGTGGGATGGACCCCGAGATGGCGCCTGCAGTGCGAGGCCCGAGAGGCAAACTGTAGTTTCATACGTTGGCTGCTCGTTTCCGCGAAAGGAGAGAGCAGGCATGATGCAGATCCCCGCCATCCATGAGCGATGCGCAGGCATCGATATCGGCAAACGAGAACTGGCAGTGACCGTGATTGTGGGTCCGGCCGATGATGACCGACCACCACCGCTGGCTGATCAACCAAAGCGTCGAACACATCGTGCTG
>JAHCHE010000016.1 GCA_026129905.1 Bryobacteraceae bacterium
ACGCCGGCATGCTCGGGACCAAGGTAGCCGGAGCCGTGCGTGCCTTTGCCGCCGCAGCAGTCGCCCGGCGGCTCCCCGAGGACGACGAACGAGGGCAGGTTCTCGTTGAGCGACCCAAGGCCGTAATGGACCCAGGAGCCGAGGGTTGGGAGATAGCCGTCAAAGATATGGCGGCCGGTGTGGAACTGGAGGATGGCGCCGTGGTCGTTGTCGGTGGTCCACACGGAGCGGATGAGGGAAAGGCGGCTTGCTTATGTGCGGAAATTCGGCAAAACGGCCAATTAATTCTAGCTTGCTGCGTGTTGGCTCGCCGAACGCTCGTCCAACCGACTACTCCTAGCCCCCTCCAGAGCTTCTAATAGACCCCGAGCAGCGGAAGCCCAACTGTTCTTCTCGGCGAGTAAATTGCTCACCTCCGCTGCTCTGCGAAAGGCTGCGCGCCGATCACGAAGGACAAATTCGATGGATTGAGCCCAGGAAGCGGCAGATGTTTCAAGATCATCTGAGGTTTGTACCACGAAGTTTGCGGCCTCTGACGTGCCCAGCTTTTCCCTCAGTAGTTCTCCTGCACCGCTTTTATCACTTAAAAGCACAGGCACTCCAAGCCCCAAGGCCTCGAAAGCGACCAAACCAAAACCCTCACGCCTTGAAGGCATCAACAGAATGCTAGATCGACGCAAATCAGCCTCAATTGCATCCTCGTCATCTGTATATTCACGTACTCGTAGGGGAACATCAGCAGCGGCAATCTGCCGAAGCTGCGCTCGCAAATGATCGCCGGTACCCTGCGGCGCTCCCCGGATGACGAGTTCAGGAGCATGATTAAAGAAAGCCCCTGAACGCACTATTACGCGTCCCATCGCGGAAGCTGCTATGTCAAGGCCCTTCAGCTCAAGATCTTCCGCGCGACCGATCACAAGGCAGTGGATGCCAGGCGGAGGCTCCCGCGGTTCCGAAGGAGAACAGGGGGGGTCGAATCGATGTAGACGGGGATGGGTGGAAAGTGGTGAAAGCAGGTTTCCCACTTCCCGATACAACCTCGGCCCGACTGCAGCTACCAGCGTTGCATCCTTAGCGAGACTAAACTCGATCTTCTCTCGCTCTTCTGCTGTTGCGGCCGCATCGTTCTTTCTCTTATAGAATTCGATCTCCCCTGGCGCTGTGTGGACAAAATGAATGCGCGCGGCCGCGCTATAGTATTCCGCAACCTGCGCTTGGGCAGCGAAACCCGTTATCCTGCTGTGTCCGATGATGATCTCCGGGAAAAAGCCATCTGGGAGGTTCAGACGACGGAACAGGCCGCTCATCTGGTCAGCACCTGCATGTGGGGGTGCGGAAATCAACTCCACGTTTGGTTTTCGTGCGTGGTCGAATTCGTTCGTGTCAAAGAATGGGACCGCACACGCAACACGAACCCCGAGGCCAGCCAAAGCTCTACAGAATGAGCGATTAAATGTCGACAGCCCGCCGTGCCGAGACCGCCATTCTGTGCCCAGAGCTAGTACATGTGGAAGGCTTTTGGTTGCCTGAGGCAGTTTTCTCTCTCCTTCTTCGGAGATGTCTGAAGGTAGCGGAGTCATCGAGGTGATCGCAGAGACGCTCGCGAATGGTGGAGGCCTTCTGACAGAAGACTGGAGTCCTGTGATAGATGGTGGTAGAATTGGCCAATAATAGGCCGGGTGCGGCGTCGATATAGGCACCGGGCTGTTCCATTCGCGTAAGAGGTCTTTGTCCGTAACCTTGGCCCGAGTTTCGCGTGGCTTGCCCAAATATTTCGAATATAAAAGGTTTGCCTCGTCTTGCATCCCGAGCCGAAGGGAGATGAAGGATGCGAGCCATGTGGCAGGAGATCCTCTCCGATCGGTGTCGAGAGGTCCAAATTCATCCAAGGCTAATTGGGCCTCCTTAGCACGTCCAGCCGCTAGCCAAGAAAACGCCTCCATCATGCATAAGGCGAGATAGCGGGGATGTCGCTGGCGCGCCAGATGGGCTGTTCTTGCAGCGTTTACCCAATCCCCGTCATGCTGCAGAAGAAGTACAGTTGCGAGATCCTGCTGCGCAGTGGACGGAGCTCCTCGGGATCCTCTGGCCAGGGGGTGTAGAACATCCACCCTCTCAAGGGCTGCAGACAAATAGAGCAGCGATTCGGTGATCCGATAGCCGTTCAACTGCGGGGGGACCTTGGTGATGCCTTCCTGCAGGAGCTTGATGGCCTCGTCGGTACGGTTGGCCCGCGCCATCAGTTCCGCACACGACTGGTACAAAGCGAAAAGGTTCAACTGCGGGGGGACCTTGGTGATGCCTTCCTGCAGGAGCTTGATGGCCTCGTCGGTACGGTTGGCCCGCGCCATCAGTTCCGCACACGACTGGTACAACGAAAAGAGGCTGAACTGCGGGGGGACCTTGGTGATGCCTTCCTGCAGGAGCTTGATGGCCTCGTCGGTACGGTTGGCCCGCGCCATCAGTTCCGCACACGACTGGTACAACGAAAAGAGGCTGTCAGAGGAATAGATGCTCTTGAAGCCCTTGCGGAGAATCTCGATACCGGCATTCGCGTCAGCGACTTCAGCAGCGACCTTCGCCGCAAATACCCAGGTCTGTGCCGGGGCTTGCGGACCGAGTGCGCGGCTCACGTGAAGGAGCGCCCGTTCGCGATCGCCCGCTCCGGAGCGTTTGACTAAGCAGCGAGCCAAGTAGTACTCCAAGCCTTTCGCACCTTCTTCTGCAAGCAACGCTGAGAGTACGGCGACTCTTTCGTCGAGTTCCCGTGCATTCGCTGGGACAGGGGAATTAGGACCGAACTCCGCGCGAATGTGCTGCTCAAACGCCGAGACGATTTGTTGCAGCGCGGCCTGCCGACCTGCTTGGACCAGATGAAACCTTGCCTCGACGAAGTCGCCGCCGAGCCGCCCCCCTCCCACCACCCTTTTCGCGCGAAAGTGACGAGCATAATAATCACCAGCGACGCTGTGGGCTCCGGTGAGCTTCTGAGCAGTCCGTCCCAAGAAACCGGCACCTACTTCGCGCGCCACCTTTTCAAGGCTGTACCAGCCGCGGTTGTGCTTCAGAAGAAAGCTGTCGACGAGTCGGGTGCGAATCCCCGGAAACTCCGTGTCCGAGGGTACGAACAGACGGATTGCCTCAGTCGGAAACGGCTTTCGGAACACGGTCAAACTGAACAACAGTTCTTGATCCGAAGTTTCGAGCCGCGTCAATACTCGCGCGAGCAGCTGCATCTCCAAATCATGCAGCAACTCCGCGGAAACTTCTCGGTCACGCAACTCCCAGGCTTCCGGTTGAAGTCCAATGAGTTCATCCAGAGGTTCATAATGCAGCGCGGCGACGATGCTTCGTAGCGCTCGAGGATTGCCAGCTACCCAATTCACTACGTCCAGCAGTCGAGCCGGGGGTATCTCTTCCTCTCGATTGTGTTCTCTCAAGAGTTCGGCCAAGAAAGTCACACCGTCCGGGCCTACTAGACCTTCGACACGTTTTACTGCAATGCGCTCAGACCAAACGCCTCGATGCGGGCTGCGATCACTTAGAAGCAGCACATGCCCCGACACCGCCGCTTGGTTCTCAATCGCGTGGAGCATTCGCCGAAACAACTTGCTCGGTTCACCGGAAGCGGGCTCCAGCGAATTCTGAAAATCGTCGAGAACAAGAAGACATTTTGTTTTGAGGGCCCTGGCTGTAAGAAGGATCAACTTCTGAAGGTCAGCGCCGGAGTCAATTCCTTCTGCGATGTCCGTGAGTCCCACGTCGCTCAGTGCCTGCCCCATAGAGAGAAGCAGATCATCGAACTGCGAAGCGCCAGCGTTTGGAACATCAACGGCCACAGCGGGAATGCCCTTAGCTTGGAGGTGATCCATAAAGCATCGCGCGATTTCCGTCTTGCCTACCCCTGGAAAGCCTTCCAAACAGGAAACATTTGCCCCTCCGGGCCACCATTCATCGGTGAGCCACGAAAGGATCCGGTTGTGGTTTTTCCCGTAGAGCATTGTTCTCCGACGATTCTGAGCGAATTGGCCTAAATCGAATTGGAAGCATTATTTTACAACGGCGTTAGGTCGGGCGGAGGGGGGAGAGGAAGGCCGGCTGGCCGACTTTTCTGACATTGCAGCAACCAGTCAGCGCTCCTGTTGATCTAATGGTCCGCGCAAGATTCAGATTCAGTCGCACTATGGTACACCACAGATCGCGGCGGCTGCTCCTACCACTTGCGTGAGGTCCAGGATGGCCCCCGTCGCTACGCGAGGATTTCGCGGATGGGCTTGCCGTAGTCGATTTCGAGGCGTTTGCGGCCGGGGACGTCGAGGCGCTTGGGGTCGATGCCGAGCTGGCGCAGGACGGTGGCGTGGATGTCGGTGACGTAGTGGCGGCGCTCGACGGCGTGAAAGCCGATTTCGTCGGTGGCGCCGTGGATTTCGCCGGCTTTGATGCCGCCGCCGGCCATCCAGACGGAGAAGCCGAAGGGGTGATGGTCGCGGCCGTTGGAGTTTTCCGCGCCGGGGGTGCGGCCGAATTCGGTGGCCCAGACGACGATGGTTTCGTCGAGCAGGCCGCGCTGCTTGAGGTCGCGGAGCAGGCCGGCAATGGGCTGGTCGACTTTGGCGGCGAGATCGGAGTGGTTCTTCTTGAGGTCCTTGTGGGCGTCCCAGGCGTTGCCGGCGCCGCCGTGGTAGACCTGCACGAAACGGACGCCGCGCTCGGAGAGGCGGCGGGCCGCGAGGCAGACTTCTCCGAAGGGCTTGGTGATTTCCCGGTCGAGGCCGTACAGACGGCGGGTCTCCTCGCTCTCGTCGCGAAAGCGGATCGCCTCGGGGACAGCCATCTGCATGCGGAAGGCAAGCTCGTAGGACTTGATGCGGGCGCGGAGGGCGGGGTCGGCGGGATATTCGACGGCGGCGGCGCGGTTCAGCTTGTCGAGGAACTCGAATTCGCGGCGTTGCTCCTCTTCGAAGACGTCGGGGCCGGGGGAGACGAACGGCAGGGGCTTGTCGGGATCGACTTCGAGGTAGACGCCGGCATGCTCGGGACCAAGGTAGCCGGAGCCGTGCGTGCCATTGCCGCCGCAGCAGTCGCCCGGCGGCTCCCCGAGGACGACGAACGAGGGCAGGTTCTCGTTGAGCGAGCCGAGGCCGTAGTGGACCCAGGAGCCCAGCGTGGGCAGATAGCCGTCGAAAATGTGGCGGCCGGTGTGGAACTGGAGGATGGCGCCGTGGTCGTTGTCGGTGGTCCACACGGAGCGGATGAGGGAAACCTCGTGCATGAGGTCGCCCATGTGGGGGAACCAGTCGGAGACGTCGACGCCGTTCTGGCCACGCTTGCGGAAGCCGGTTTGCATGGGGTAGAGCGTGAGCTTGATCTGGTGCTGGCCGGGGACGAACGCCTTCAGATTCTCCTTGACGAAGGGGTTGGTGAGAACGTCCTTGTGGGGCGTTTCCGAGAGGTGTTTGCCGGCGTGGCGGTTGATTTCAGGCTTGGGGTCGAACGACTCGACGTGGCTGACGCCGCCCAGCATGAAGAGCCAGATGACGCGCTTGGCCCTGGGGACGAAGTGAGGCTTGCCGTCGGGCGGGGTCCAGTTGTCGTCAGCGGCGCCGGCCGGGCGCGGGAGCATGGCGCCGAGGGCGAGGCCGGTCATCCCCATACAGGTGTCGGCGAGAAAGACGCGGCGGGAGCGGCGGTCGGAACAGAGATGGGGCTTCCTCATAGGACGTTGTCTCATCGGATGGCGACGAAATCGTTGTGGTTGAGCAGCACGTGGACCAGGCTTTCGCGGGCGCGTTGGGCCGGGTCGGTGGACGGTTTGACGGCCGCCTCCGGACCCGTGCGAAAGGGCGTGAGCCTGGCCGGCTCGCGGTAGAGTTCCGCCTGTTCCCGCAGGTAAGCGAGGGACTCGCGGAGTTCCACAGGACCGGGGGCGCGGCCGAGCACGCGGTCGAAGGCGGCGCTTATGAAGGCGTCGTCCGGGGAAGGCGCAAGCTGCGCGGCGATGACGCGCGCCATGGAAAGGCTCAGTGGTCCGTTGGCAAGGGCGAGGGCTTGCTGGGGAACGATGCTCTCGCCGCGCTCGAAGCACTCGTTGGGGCTGGCGAGGTCGAAAACCTTCAGCATGTCCATTTGCAGATCGGGCGCGTGGCGGAAGTAGACGCTGCGGCGCCAGATTGCATTACCCTTGGACTCGTCGATTTCCGGGCCGCCCATCGTGGAGTCGAGCTTGCCGGCGAGGGCGAGGACGCTGTCGCGGACGGTCTCGGCTTCCATGCGGCGGACGTTCATGCGCCAGAGATAGACGTTGTCGGGGTCGATCTTCGACTGCGGCGGGTCCGGGGCCTGGGGGGAAGACCGCATGCGGTAGGCGCGCGAGGTGACGATCAGGCGATGGATGGCCTTCATGTCCCAATCGCGGTCCATGAACTCGGAGGCGAGCCAGTCCAGGAGTTCGGGATGGGAGGGAGGTTTCCCGCTGAGGCCGAAGTTGAAGACGGTGGGGACGAGCGGCTTGCCGAAATGGCGGAGCCAGATGTGATTGATGGCGACGCGGGCGGTGAGCGGGTTGTCTTTCGAGGCAATCCAGCGGGCGAGGGCGAGGCGGCGGCCGGTGCTGGAGGCGGGGTATTTCGGGCCGATGGGAGTATAGCCTTCGGCGGGCTCCTTGAGGGCGTTGGCGGCCGCCTCGAGCCGGGCCAGGGCGGCGCCCCTCTTCTTTTCGTCGGTTTTGGCGAGGTCGAATTCGTAGCGGCCGAGGATGAGGTCGGCCTCGGCCTTAATGAAGTTGGCCTGGCGTTCGAGCTTGCGAGCCTCTTCGGCGAGTTGCTCGGCGTTGTCGGGAACGGGAGAGGCCATCGCGGCCTGGTCGGCTTTGATGCGGGCTTCAAGGGCCGGCAGGGCGGCGCGGGCGGCTTCCAGGCGTATTGCGGCAGCGGCGACTACGGGCTCCGGTTCGGGCGTTTCCTTCGCCTTGGCGAGATCGGCCTCAGCCTTTTCAATGGCGGCGCGAGCTTCGGCGAGCAGATCCGGAGGAACGAAGGCGCGGCCGTCGGGGAAATAGGCCTCGATGGGCAGGAGAACGGGCTCGACTTTGGGGTCGGGCTTGCCGAACAGGCGCGGGATGCCCGGGTGGAGGGCGAGCGACGTGTCGGGACTGTTCTCGTTGCCACGGATGAAACGATATGTAGGCTTGTCCTCGTGGGCGTCGTAAATGCGCGCCAAGCCCGCCTTCATCGTGTCAGCCTCGCCGGGGACGCGGTCCGTGCGCACTTCGTGGGGCTCGAAATAGGCGCGGAGGCGGTAGTAGTCGCTCTGTGGGATGGGGTCGTACTTGTGGGAGTGGCAGCGGGCGCATTTCATCGTGACGCCGAGGAAGGCGGTGGAGGTGTACTCGACGGCGTCCTGCAACCAGACGTTGCGGTTGAACATGTACCAGTTGCGGGCGAGATAGCCAGTGGCGCGGACGGTGTCCGGGTCGGTGGGAGCGAGTTCGTCGCCGGCGAGCATCTCGAGGATCATGCGGTCGTAGGGCTTGTTGGCGTTGAGGGACTCGATGGTCCAGTCGCGCCAGCGCCAGATGTGGCGGGCGGAGTAGCGCACCTGGTTCTGCTTGCGCCAGCCGTACCAGTCCGAGTAACGCCAGATGTCGAGCCAGTGGCGGCCCCAACGTTCGCCGTGACGCGGGCTGGCGAGCAACTTGTCCACCACGTTCTCGTAGGCGGCGGGGGACTTGTCGGCGAGGTAGGCGGCGGTTTCTTCCGGCGAGGGCGGGAGACCGATGAGGTCGAGATAGACGCGGCGGAGAAGGACGCGGCGGTCCGCTTCGGGGAGGGGCGCGAGGCCGCGCTTGTCCCGCTCGGCGACGAGGAAGGAGTCGATGGGATTAGAGTCTGGCGGCGCGCCGGCGGTTGCGGGGATGGGCGGGCTCGCGGGCGGGCGGTAGGCCCAGTGGCTGCGGGCGGTTTCGAAGTTGACGCCTTCGGCGTCGGCGACTGGTTCGCCGTAGGGGGCGCCCTGGCGGATCCATTCGGCGAAGAGGTCGACGTCTTCGGCGGGGAGCTTCGCGCTTTTGAAGGGCATGCCCGGTTCGGTGACGTGGGCAACCAACTTGTAGAGCTGGGATTCCTCGGGGCGACCGGGGACGACGACGGGGCCGTGCTCGCTGCCGCGCAAGAGGGCGTCGCGGGTGGAGAGGTCGAGGCCGCCTTGTTTGAGCTTTTCGTTGTGGCAGCCGAGGCAGGAGCGCTTGAGGAGAGGCTGAACGCGGTCGAAGAGGTCGGCCGAGAGCGCGGGGAGGGCGGCGAAGGCGAGGGTCAGGAGTGCGGCGGCCGATTTGTGCATGGTGCAGCGTTCAGCAGGGATTGCCCAGTCAGTTCTTCCTCAATTGTAAAGGGAAGGCGTGTTTTGTTGGCGATGCGAGGGCGGCGGGCGGTCGAAGGCGTTCAGAATGCTGAACGGGTTGGTATTTGACAGGCGCTGGCGGGCAAGGGGAGAATGTAATTGGCGAACAAAAGGCGAATATATGGCCGCTCCTATTGCCGCATCGGCGCTGCTTTCGATTCAAAAGGCGCGCCAGGAGTATCTAACGCTCGGGCTGGCCGCTTTTGACGGGGTAATGCCGGGGTTGCCGCGGGGGGCGATCAGCGAACTGACCGGGCCTCGGTCGGCGGGGAGAACCAGCTTTTTGCACGCGGCGCTGGCGGCGGCCACGGGGCGGTCCGAATACTGCGCGTTGATCGATGGGCGAGGGGGATTCGATCCGGCGTCGGGCGAGCGTGCCGGCGTGGACCTGTCGAAGCTGATCTGGATACGGTGCGGTGGGAACCTGGAGCACGCCATCAAGTCGGCGGACCTGATACTGCATGGGGGCGGCTTCGGGCTGGTTTGCCTGGACCTGGCCGATACGCCGGCCAAGGCGCTGAACCGGATTCCCATTTCCTACTGGTATCGGTTCCGGCGAGCAATTCAGGACAGCCCGACGGTTTTCGTCACGCTGGCGGATGCGCCGCAGGCGAAATCCTGCGCCGCCTGTTGGGTGGAGTTCCGGCGGCGGGCGCCGGCATGGACGGGAAGGAAGCCGTTCCGCCTGCTGCGGGGGTTGGCCGCCGAAGCAGTGGTTTGGAAACCGGGTCCGACGAAGGCGCTTTCGTTCACCTGCGACGGCTACGCGGCGTCGGCCGGGTTGTTGCGATAATGGCGGCCATCATGATGACGCGCCGCGAACTGGCCGCCATGCTTCCAATGGCCGCGGCCGCCGGAGGAAACAAGGCGGTGGTGTTGACTTTCGACGACGCGGTGAAGAGCCACCGCGGGTTTGTCGCGCCGCTGCTGAAGGAACTGGGGTTCAACGCCACGTTTTTCATCACCCACCGCTGGATGGACGACCCGGCGCATTTTCTGACGTGGGAGGAAGTGGCGGAGATCCACGCCATGGGATTCGAGATCGGCAATCATTCCTGGACCCATGCGAGCTTTTCGACGCCGAAAGCGGCCGCGCGGCTGGAGGCGGAGCTGTCGCTGGTGGAGGGCGAACTCCAGAAAGCCGGCGTGGGCAAGCCGGCGAGCTTCGCCTGGTGCGGCAACGGCTTTTGTCCCGAAGCGCTGGCGGAGTTGGACCGGCTTGGCTACCGCTACGCCCGGCGCGGCATGCAGCCGGAAAAGCCGTACGGCGAAATGCAGGTTGGGCCGGGGTACGAGCCCTCGCGGCACGACCGGCTGCTGATTCCCACGACCGGCGACGCGTATCCGGACTGGACGCTCGAGCATTTCGACGAGGTGATCGCGCGGGCGGGGCCGGAGAGGTATGTCGTGCTCCAGTTTCACGGCGTTCCGGACGTCAAGCATCCGTGGGTGCATACGCCGCCGGAAATGTTTGAGCGGTATATGCGGCGGCTGCGCGCCAAGGGTTTCCGAGGGATCGCGATGCGAGACCTGGAGGGCGTAGCGAGGACGGTTGCCTCCGATCCGATGCGGTGGGTTCGGTATCCGGAACCGAAAGACGGCAAGCTCGCGCGGCCGTTCGCCGAAGAGCATCCGCTGCCGAAGGTCACGGGGCGGCAGGCGCGCGTGGCGCCGTTCCCGGGTCACGAGCATCCCCGGATTGGTTTTCTGGAAGGCGCGATCGCTCCGTTGCGAGGGACGAAAGCGATGGCGTTCCTGGGGAAATGCCCGACACGCTCGATTTCGGCGCGCGGATCGTCCCGGCGGCCGGGAATTCGATCGAGATGGAGCTGTGGATCACGAACAAGAGCGCCGAGGCGTTCACCGGGATGCGGAGCCAGGTGTGCGTGATGCTGAAGCGGGCGAAGGGCCTCCGCCGCCTTCAACCCGCCCTTAGCGCCCTTGGCCTCTCTCTCGCCTTCCCCCGCACCGGCAAAGCCCGCCGCATCGCGATCACCCGCCTGGCCCTCTCGCCTCTCTCCTCCTCTTCTCTGCGTCCTCCGCGTCTCCGCGGTGAAGTCTCAGAAATCCTCCATCCCCTCGCCGCCCCCGGTGACGCAAGCTGCCCAACTCTTCCGTCACCCCCGCCGTCCCCCCGCAACCCCGACAGCCTCAACAACTTCCCCGCCCCACAAATGTTTGGGTAATTCTCCCCGCTTGCGTCATCGCCACTCCGGCCATCGTTCCGCCGCTATGCCTGAGCCTGGCAAAACGGTGGCGCCAACGGTCTGTTCGATAGTCGGCTCACAGGCGCTCGTGGCCTCACCGGGGGCGCCACGGATGGATTCGTCCTGCTCCAGGGGGTTTCCGGTAATGAGATCGGCCGCGGATGAGCGCAATGAACGCTCATCCGCGGCCGTTCAAATTCCTTTGAGGCGCAGCGCCTCGCGGAAAAGTCGCCTAAAACTCCGCCCGGATTCCGAACTGAATCTTTCTCGGATCGATCCAGTCCGTCACCCCCGTCACCTGTCCGAACAGCGGGCTGGACGCGTCCGTTTCGATCTCGCCCAGCCGGTGCCGGTTGAACAGGTTCAGGAACTCGGCCCGGAACTGCACCCGGACCGCTTCCGTCGGACGGAAGTTCTTATGCAGCGAGAAGTCGTCGAACAGAAACGCCGGCGACCGGAGTTGCGAATACCGGTACGCCGCGTTGCCCCGCTCGTACTGCCCGGTGTTGCGGAACAGCGACGTGTCGAAGTATCGGTGCGCCGTGTTCGGCTCGGAAATCCGGCTCATGTCGAAGTTCGAGCGGTTCCAGTCCAGCGCGAGCGGCCTGCCGTCCGGATTCGTCACCACCGGACGATTCGTGGAGAAGTTCCCCGAGGTGCCCGTGCTGGTCAAGCCGATAGGCTCGCCCGACGAGTAGTTGCCGATGTACAGAATCCGCCAGCCGCCCGCGACGAAGTCCACCGCGCGGTTCAACTGGCTGCCGTACCTCCTGCCCCTTCCGAACGGCAACTCGTACGTAACGCCGATCTTCACCCAGTGCGTCCGGTCCACCGCGGACACGGACTTGTCCAGGCTGAGGTTGTAGTAATCCATCGGACGGCCCCAGTTCATGCCCCAGGTGTCGCCGAAGGCGGAGTTCAGATTGTCGATGGTTTTGGACCACGTGTAGTTGGACAGAAACTCCAAACCGTTGGAATACCGCTTGTTCAACTGCAACTGAAGCGAGTGGTACGTGCCCATTCCGAGCGGCGAGAACGCGCTGTAGATCGGGCTCCAGCTCGGCAACTGCGGGAACGGCAGCAGCGTCTGCCAGACCGGTACCCACTCGTAGCCCTCGCTGTACGGATACCGGGCGCCCATCGCCGCCGCCGCCGCCGGAATGTCGGACTGGCGGTCCACCCACTGGTCCAGGACGTTGCCCAGCGCCAGAAACCGCGGGTTAAGCTGGTTAAGCTGCCGCAGTTCGTTGGCCTGCGCGCCGGTGGTCTTCGAACCGACGTACCCGATGTCGAGCGCCATCGACCGGGTCAGCTCCTGCTGGATGTTGAAGTTCCACTGCTGCGTGTAGCCCACCCGGTGCGAATCCCGATCCCAGCTCACCGGTCCCCACGCGAACGGACTCGTCGAGGCAAGCGACGGATTCCGCGGCAGCGTCATCGTCGTGCCCGGATAGCCCGTATCCCAATTGAACGCCGGGATGCCGGTAGTGGACTGAACGGTGTTCAACTGCTGGAACCCGGTCTTGTTGCCCCACGGCACGCCGGACCAGCCGTTCGGGTTGCGCCCGTGATAGAAAATGCCGTACCCGGAGCGGACGACGGTCTTCGACAGAAGTTGGTACGCGAAGCCGATTCGTGGCGAGAAGTCCCTCCAGTCGGACTTGCCGAACGTCCGCACGCCCTGGTCGACGGCGTACTCCAGCGCGCCCGGCAGATTCCACGCCGGGTCGATGAGATCCGGGTTGAAATTCGGATACCGCCCGTACTGTTCCCTCGGCGGCGGCTGGTAGTCCCACCGCAGCCCCAGGTTCAGCGTCAGCCGGTCGGAGACCTTCCAGTCGTCCTGGACAAACAGCGCCCAGTTGACGTACTTCGATCCCACCGGCGTATCGATGTAGACTTCGGCCGACTGCACTTCGCCCAGCAGCATGCTCGCGAACGGGTGTCCGGTCTGGTTGAAGCCCTGCAACCCGGTGACGTCGGAGTTGAAGTTGAATCGCGCCGGCCCTCGCGCGTCGCGCGCCCGCATCCATGTCAGCCGGTAGTCGGCGCCCATCCGGATCGAGTGCTTCCTATGGATCCAGGAAACCGTGTCGATCACCTGCCAGTTCTGCCCCGCCAGGAAATCGTTGGTTTGATACCCCAGCAGCGGGAAATTCACCCGGTCTCCGCCTTGGATGTCGATCTCGGGATAGTTGTAATCCCGCGTGAGCCCCTGGAGTCCCAGAACCTGCGCCCCGTTCTCGCCCACGTGCTGCGACAAACTGGGATTCCGCTGCCGGTTGAAGCCGACCTGGAGGTGATTCAAAATCACCGGCGAAACCGTCCAGTCGTACGCCATCCGGCCGTACCAACTGCGCACGTGCTGCAACCGCGCGCGCGACAGCGGCCCGCCCACCGGATCGTTGAAATCCCAGACCCCGCCCTGGTCCAGCAGGATGCGCGGCCGGTCCACGTAAACGTACGAGCCGGACAGCTTGTGCGCCGCCGACAGATAATGATCCCCCTTCACCGAAAACTGGTTCTGCGTGAATCCCGCCTGGTTCGACACCGGGAAGAATGCATTGTTGATCAGCGCATATTGCCCGCTGGAATCCCGAACCTCCGGCATGTAGTGTTGCTGGAAGATCTGGGCCAGGTTGCGCGAAACTTGCGAAATCCGGTTCGAGGGAATGATGTTGCCGGGGAAGGGGTCCCGCACCGCGGCGCCGTTCACCGTGCGCGTTGACGCCGGATCGAAAATCATCCCGCGAAACACGTCGCGGCCCAGCGCGTCCGTCCCCAGCCGCTCGGTTGTCAGGTACCGGCTCATATCGCCGTCCCACCACTCCGGGATCGGAACGGTGACGCCCGGCGAGCCGCCGCCGGCGAACGATTCGTTGTACCGCTCGTACGCCAGGTACCAGAAGCTCTTGTTCCTGCCGTTGTAAATCTTTGGAAGGTATACCGGTCCGCCGCCGGAAAAGGCGTAGTTGTGCCGGCGGTCGCGGCGCCGCTCGCGCCCGTAGAAGTTGTTGGCGAACGAGTTGGCGTCGAACGATTCGTTGTGAATCTGCCCCATCGCCGTCCCGTGCAGTTCGTTCGCTCCCGATTTCAGGACGAAATTGAAGATCCCGCCGCCGGTCCGGCCGAACTCGGCGCTCATGCCCGAGGTCTGAACCTTGAACTCCGTCAGCGCCTCGATCGAAGGACTGGACTCGACAAAGCTGCCCCCGATGTAGATGGTGGCCGAAGCTCCGTCCAGCATCACTTCCTTGGAAAACGCCGGGCTGCCGTTAATCCGGCTTTCCCAGTTGTTCCCGGCGACCCCCGGGGTGAGCCGGTACGCGAAATCCTCGGCATAGCGCCCCCCGCTGAAGCCGAGCGGCATGTCCACCACCGTCCGGTTGTTCAGCACGGTGCCGACTTCCGGCGTTTCGGTTTGCAGCAGCGGCGCCTCGGCCGTTACTTCCACCGACTCCGCCGTGTCGCCTACCTGGAGTTGCGCGTCGATGCGCGCCACTTGGGCGACGTTCAGCATGACGCCCTCGCGCACAGTCGACTTAAACCCTTGCATTTCAAAGGTAATCCGGTAACTGCCCACCGGAAGATTAGGAACCCGGTATTGCCCGGTTTCATTCGTTGCGGATTCGTACACGGCATTGGTATCCGTGTTCGTTACAGTGACTTTAACGTCGGGAATCACCGCTCCGGTCGGATCGGTGACGACGCCCGTAAGTGTAGCTCGGTCCTGCTGCGCCCACGCCCCCAGCGCGGCCAGCAAAAAGACACACGTCAGCCGCTTCATATATGATTAACTCCCTTGCTTTCTCAGACCCCGTCACAGCAATCGTCTTCCCCCAAAGCCGACTGCTACTCTCATGTTGAACTCTCTTTGGGGTATAAGTCAAGGAGAAATCACCGCCTACGCTCAGGCGACTGCCGAGGCAAGCGTAGTTAAATGTCCGCCGCCGGAGGTGAATTCCTCCAGGGTGCGGCGGCTTTCTTCCTCGTTCAGAGTCTGAATTGCGTCGGTTACCAGTTCCACCCGGCCGCCCGCGCCGAGCAGTCCCAGCGCCGCGCACCGCACGCAGTACTCGGTCACCACGCCGTATACCACCCAGCGCTCCGCCGCCAGCCGCGCGAGGACGCCGTTCAAGTTGGGATTGGTGAACAAGTCCAGCGCCTGCTTCTCGACGATGATCTGCTGCGCCCCGTCGATATCCCAGGCGCCGGGGCTCGCCGGAACGACGACCCGCTTATCCAGCAGCGTCGAGGCCACCTTCTGTTGCCCCAGCGTCCCGGCGACGCAGTGCGGAGGCCACTGCTGGAACTCCGCGTCGTTTTCCCGATGCGCGTCGGTGGTGGAGATCACCGGAATCCCGCGCGACGCCGCGAACCGGTTCAGCCGCGCGATGGCCTCCGCCAGCCGTTCCGCCTCCGGAACGTACAGCGCGCCCGCCGGGTACATGAAGTCCAACTGCGTGTCGATATCGACGAAAACCGTCCTCATGCCGCCTACCTCCGCACCGCCCGCCTGGTTTCATCATAGAGCGACCGCAGCGCCTGGCTGTGTTCCACCCGGTACGGTGGCGTGGCGGTGAACAGGCTCCTGTAGGCCGTCGGCAGCTTCTCCCGGCATTCGGCCGCGTGCGCCCGCGCCGCGTGCGCGTCGGGCAGCGGCGCCACAAGCTCCCCGTCGACGATCACCGGCGCCAGCAGCGCCTGCGGCTCGGCGCCCGGACACTCGTCTGCCCGGCCCAGCAGGTCGTGGTCCGCGTAGCGGAAGACCTGCTTCGCGCCGGGAAGCGTTTCCTTTTCCTCGCTCAGCTTCAGCGTGTACCGGCGGGCGCCCCCGTCTTCCAGTTCGACGATCTTGTAGACCACCGAGATCCGAGGCGCATCGCCCGAGGTCGCCAGTTCCGTACCCACGCCATAGGAATCGATCGGCAGCCGCTCCTTCGACATCTCCAGGATCTTGTACTCGTTCAGGTCCCCGCTCACCATGATCCTGGCGTCGCGAAGCCCCGCCCGGTCCAGGATGGCGCGGGCCGCCCGCGATAGCTCCGCCAGGTTGCCGCTGTCCAACCGCACGCCCCATAGCGGCGCTCCCAGCGCCGCCGCCCGCCGCGTTCCTTCCAGCGTGTCGTAGGTGTCCACCAGGTACACCGTCGCCGTACCGAGCAGCTTTTGAAGCTCCCGGAACGACTCGGTCTCCGACGCGAACGACTGCACCCACGAGTGCGCCGCCGTCCCGAATACCGGCACGCCGTAACGTAGCCCGGTGAGCGTGTTGCTGGTCCCGATGCAGCCCCCGATATAGCCCGCCCTCCCCGCCAGCACGCCGGCCTCCGGCGAGTGCGCCCGCCGCGTGCCGAACTCCACCACCGGCCGCCCCGCCGCCGCCTCCACCATCCGCGCCGCCTTGGTCGCCACCATCGTCTGGAACCCAATCGTGGCCAGCAGGTACGTCTCCGGGATCTGCGCCTCGATCAGCGGCGCCCGCACCGTCAGGATCGGCTCGCCCGCGAAGATCGGCGTCCCCTCCGGCACGGCGAATACATCGCCCGTGAACCGCAGGCCCCGGAGGGCCTCAAAGAATTCCGCCGGCGCCCGGGAGAACTGCGGCAAGCCTCGAAGGTAGTCGATCTCCTCGCCCGTGAATCCAAACCCGAGCAAGTACTCGACGGCTTGCGCCAGCCCTGCCGCGACTACGTAGTTCCGGTCCGGTGGCAGGTGACGCAGAAAGAGTTCAAATGTGGCGCTCTGGCGGGCCTTGCCGGCCTGAACGTACCCGGCCGCCATCGTGAGCTGGTAGAGGTCTGTGAGAAGGCCGTTCATCTACGGCGGCCCGGCCGCCAACCGTTCAACGCTCAATGGCTTCAGGACGGCTTCTTCTCGTCCTTCTTCGCTTCCGGTTCCTTGATGTCCTTCGCTGCCTGCTGGAGTTGCTCGACGCTCGATGCGCCCAGCTCGTAGACCGAGGGCTCGTTCTCCCGGATCGCGTAGTACTTGTCGCCGCTCTTGGAGATCAGCGCCTTCTCGGTGCGCTTGCCGTCCTCCCACGTCACCTTGGCTTCGATCGCAGCCGGGGGCGTGAAGCCCTTGTCCGGAAATTCCGTCGCCGCCAGGTCGCGCAGCTTGTCGATCAGCTCGCGCACCGTCGCCGAGTCCATCTGCTTTCCGCCGCGCGTCCAGTTGTCGCCGGACTTCTCATAAACGGCCGTCTGGTCGCCGTCGCGAAACTCGATCCTGGTCGGATCGTTCCAGCCGAAGTCGAACAGCTTCTTGTTGCGCAGGTCCGCCAATCCCTTATCCACGCCTTCTCCAACGAAGCTCGTGATTTTGTGGATGCCGCCAACGACGGTGCTCCTGGCGTAGTAGTCGTTGTCCTTCGTCTTGCGGACTTCCAGCTCCTGCGCGCCCGCGGCGTCCGATACTCGAACCGACGCCACCGGCTCCGCCCTGGCGAACGCCGCGGCGGCCTTCTTCTCCTCTTCCGCAGTCGGGTTGGAGTCCATCTTGGCGTCGCGCAGCCGGCTGATGAGCTGCTCGACGTTGCCGCCGTCGGCCCGCATCGGCCGCGGCTCCAGGATCTGCCACTCGTTCTGCGCGTTCTTGCCGATCTCGATGGTCTGCTTCTTCGCCGTCAGCCGCAGGCGGGTCAGCTTGTCGGAATCGAACGTGAGCATCCGCTTGTCGCGCAGGTCCCACGGGCTCTTCTCGAGGCTGGTCTTGTTCCAACTGGCGATGGTGAACACCCGCGGGTCGTTGGCCAGCTTGGCGAAGAAGCTGCCGCCGGTCGGCGTCTCGTCGCCGATGAGGAGCTTGGCGCCCTGTCCTTCCTTTTTGCCGATGTTCACTTCCACCGACGGCGAATCCAGCCCGTAGCCGGCCAGGTCCTCCGCCTTCTCTTCGATCAGCCGGTTGGAATCGAGAGACGTCACCGTCGATACCACCGAGCGGACCGCGTCCTGGTCGGCCGGCAGCGCCTCCGGCGACGTCAGCTTCCACTGGTTCTCCGGCGCTTTCTCGATCACCAGCGGTTTTTCCCCTTGCTTGGCGATCTCGACGCGCGTCAGGTTGTCCTCTTTCAAATCGAGGATCTTCGGCGCGTCGGCCGACGTAACCGGCTTGCCCTCCTTCTCCTTTTCCCTCTTGTTCGACCAGTACAGGAGGCCCGAGAGCGCAGCAAGCAGAACGGCTCCGATGATCAGCCCGCTGAGTCTCATCCCTTATCTCCTCCGCCACCAGACGCTGACGCCGAGGCCGATCACCACCAGCGGCAGCAGCACCACCGACGCATAGAACACGCGCGACATCTGCTGGCGCGTCAGGCTCAGGCGCCGGTCCTGCGGTTCCTTCGGCCGGATCGAGATCAGGTCCTCGTCCGACGACAGCCAGTTCATCATGTTCAGCAGCAGGTCGCGGTTGCCGTTGAACCGGATCAGGTTGTTTGCCGCCCACCCGGAAGTGCCGGTCACCACAAACCGTCCCTCCCGCTTTCCGGCGTGCGCCTCGGCCCCCGGAGTCTCGGGCGGCGGTTGGCTCGCCTGGTCCTTGACCGTCACCGTGCCGGCCGCCCCGATCGTGAACGGCCCCTGCTTGGCCTTCGACGGATCCAGCTTGATCTCCGCAGAGGACAGGTTCGTGGTCGCGAAGCTGTTCGGGCTGGTGGAAAACAGCTTGTCCACCGTCACGTTGTCCACCGTCTTGGTCTCCAGCGACCGCGTCAGCGGAAAGGCCGTCGCAATCGACCGCATGTCCCGCACAATCGCGTGCGATTCGTAGTCGGTCACCAGCGGTATCGCCTCGCTCAATCCGAACAGGCTGCCGATCCCGCTGGCGTCCAGCACCAGGTTCTTGTTCAGCGTCACGCCCCAGGATTCCAGCAGTTTCGCCAGCTCGGCGTTCTCTCGGACGTCTTCCTTGCCTACCGCCAGCGGCGGGTCCAGCATGACCAGCGCGCGCCCGCCGCCCTCGACATACTTCCTGATCGCGTCCACCGCGGGTTGCAGGTAGTCGAAGCGCGGTCCCCCGACGATCAGGACCGTGCAATCGGCCGGAACCTCCGGCTTCTGCAGCAGCGAGATCGTCTCGGTCGTATAGTTGTTGTTCTCGATCGCTTCCTTCATGCTGGAATAGCCCCGCGAATCCGAGTCGTCCAACCCGTGCTCGCCGCTTCCCTGCACGATGCACGCTTTGCGCTGCCCGCCCTTCAGCGCGCGGATCAAAGCGTTGGTCACTTCCTCTTCGGTGACCGATTTCGCCTCTTCGCGGCGCTCCCCGGTGTCCACGAATACCGTGCCGTAACTCCGCACGCCCGCCGCGCGAGCCACCTGCGGCTTCTTGTCCGGGTCGATGAACTCGACGGTCAATTTCGTCGACAGGTTGTCGTAGCGGTCCAGCAGGTCCCGCGCCTCCGCGAACCGGCCCGTCTGGTTGAAGTAGGTGATCTTGACGTCGCGTTGCAGCCCCTTCACTATCTTTTCCGTCTGGTCGGAAAGACTGAAGCGCTTGTTCGAGGTCGAATCGTACGACTTGTTGTAGCGCTGGGCCAGGAAGTTCGCCACCGACACCACGGCCAGGATGATCGCTATATAGAGCGCCACGTAGGCCGTGTACTTGGTTTGTCTCGCCTTAAGCCAGTTCAGATTCATTTATGCCCTCCACCGCAGAGATTCCATCGAGCGCGCCGTCAGAAACAGCCCGACGAAAATCACCGAGATGTAAAAAATCGCGTCCTTGGTGTCCAGCACGCCCTTGGCGAACGGCTCGAAGTGCGTCACCACCGAAAGGTAGGACATCACTTTGGCCCACGCCGTCGTCTCGTACGCGCTCACCCAGTCGAACACCCACAGCAGCAGGCACGCGGCGAATGTCGCGATGCCGGCGATGATCTGGTTCTTGGTCGTCGTCGAGATGAACGTGCCGATCGCCAGCAGCGCCCCCCCTTGCAGGAGCAGCCCAAGGTAGCCCACCAGCATCGGCCGCCAGTCGGGCTGGCCGTAAATGAACAGCACCGCCATGTTCAGCGCCGAGATCGCCAGAATCGACGCGTACAACACCAGCGCCGCCATCCATTTCCCGAGGATGATCTCGACGTCTCGCACCGGCGAGGTCGCCAGCAGCTCGATCGTGCCCGACCGCTTCTCCTCGGCGAACAGCCGCATCGTGATCATCGGGATCATGAACAGCCCGATCACGCTGACGTTCATCAGCACCGGCCGCACGATCCACTCGTTGATGTCCATGGGCATACCGCGCCCCATCATCTGCGATTCCATGCCCCGGCTGACGAAAATCGCCGTCGCGACATAGAAAAAGTAGCCGGCGATCAGCGCGAAAAACGCCATCACGCCATAGGCGATGGGGGAGGCGAAATAGCTCCGCAGTTCCTTGCGGCAGATTACCAGAACGTTTTTCATTGCGCCGTTGCTCCTGTTTCGGGCTGGTCCGTCGCCGTCAGTTGCAGGAAGATTTCCTCCAGGCTGAGCGACGAGGCGTGCAGTTCGTAGAGGTCCCAACCCGCCTGGACCACCGAACGGGCGACGTCGCTGCGCACCGAGCGCCCTTGCGCGCTCTCCACCTCGAACCGGTGCCGGCTCGCCTTCGTCTCGCGAAACATCACCCGCGTCACGCCGTCCACCTGCTCCAGCCGTTCCTGGATGCGCGCCGGGTCCAGGTCCCCGTTCGACGACGCCACTTCGACGGCCACCGTCTCCGAGCCGCGCAGCCGGTGCGTCAGGCTATCCACCGAATCGGTCGCCACCAGCCGGCCCCGGTGGATGATCACCACCTGCTGGCAGGTCTGCTCCACTTCCGGCAGGATGTGCGTGCTGAGGATGATCGTGTGGCTGCCGGCCAGGTTCTTGATCAGCTTGCGCGTTTCATTGATCTGCTTCGGGTCCAGCCCGGCGGTCGGCTCGTCGAGGATCAGTACGTCCGGGTTATGAATGATCGCTTGCGCCAGCCCCACGCGCTGGCGGTAGCCGCGCGACAACTTGCTGATGAGTTTGGTTCTTACGTCGCCGATGGCGCACCGTTCGATCACTTCATCGATGCGCGCCTTCAAAGCGGCCTTGGAAACTCCCTTCAGCCGGCCCACGAAGTTCAGGTACTCGATCACTTCCATTTCGGGGTACAGCGGAGGGGTTTCCGGCAGGTACCCGATTCGCTTCTTCACCTCGAGGGGTTGCTGCATAATGTCGAATCCGGCGACGCGCGCCGAGCCCGCCGTCGGCGGCATGAAGCAGGTCAAGACCCGCATGGTAGTGGTCTTACCGGCCCCGTTGGGACCCAGGAATCCGACGATTTGCCCTTTTTCGACCTCGAAGGAGATGTTGTCGACCGCCACGGTACGCGCGTAGCGCTTGGTCAGACCTTCGACTCTAATCATAGTTGCTCTCAGAACAGAGATAGTTGGAATGAACGCGCCTCAAGCGGGGGTCCGCTCAGGCCCAGATTGAACTTGTGCAAACTTCATCATAATAAAAACCGCATCGAACCAGTGTCAACGCTTCTGGCTTCCTCAGCTCCCGGCTTCCTCGGCTTCTGGCTTCCTCGGCTCCCACATCCCGCAGGGATGTCAAGAGCGAAGCTCTTGCTCTATGCGCTGTGGCCCCGTTCCGCCAGTTGCACGGTCAGCCCGTCCGGATCGGGGAAGTAAACCCGGTTGGCCGTTCGCCGCGGCTTGTACCCGTTATCGATCAGCGTCTTCATGACGCGGTCCACCTGGTAGTCGTCCACGGTAAAGCAAAAGTGGTCCAATCCGCCGCCGTCGCGCCGGAACATCGTCAGGAAGTCGCCTCCCACGTCGAGAAAACACGACCCGCTGTCCTGGCTCATCAGCCGCAGACCGAATAGCTTCTGGTAGAACTCGCGGGAGAGATCGAGATCCCGGACGCGAATGGCGACGTGGTTGATGTCGAAGCCTTGGAACACGGAATCCGGCTTGCGGTCGGCCGCGTAAGCGGCGCCGATCTGCTCCCTTCGTTCCTCCGGCGCGCTGAGGCGCACCTGGTTGCCGTCCGGGTCCGCGACGACAATCGAGCCGCCCTCCTTCTCCTGTGGGCCGTAACCGCCGTCCTTCAGCTTCGCGGCCGCCTCCCGGCTCTCGAACCCTTTTACCGCGATCGCGAAATGCAACAGCCCCGGCCGGTCGCTGTTCACCAGCGTGAAGTAGTCCTTCTCGAGGCCAAGCGCGCATGAGCGCTCATCCTGCTGGAGCGTCCGCGCGCCAAGCAACTTCCGGTAGAAGGCCCGGGACCGATTGGGATCGGCCACCGCCAGAGCCATGTGGTTGATTTCCACCACCGGAAACAGGCCTTGCGCCGCACGCGCCCCGCCGCCCAGCGCGCCCGCTCCGATGAGCGAACCAATCCAACGTCTCCGGCTCCTGATCCCCAAAATATGTTGCGACATGGTTCCCCCCGCTTGACCCGAATTATACCGGAGGCGAAGGGACGCCGGGGCGGAAGGCGCCCAATCCGAAACGATAGCCGGCAATCGGAATCGATTGGCGGCGCGCCTCCAGGCCGGACCTAACTGCTTAATATCTCGCAACTTTGTCGGTGGGGACGGAGTTGCCCTTCCTCCCGGCATGAAACCAAGGCGGACAAAAGGAAGTCGGGTCCTCGGACTTGCGCTTCTTGGCGCTCTGGCCGTTGCCGTGAATTCTCCCGCCGGGGATATCTCCTGCGCGCGGGCCTTCCGGTCGATGGATTCCTATGTGCGTTCTGTGGTGGAACCCGAAATCGCCGGTCGACCCTTGTGGGGCTGGGAGTGCCATTTCGAAAAACAGCCTCAACGAATCAGCCGTTTTGTCCTGGCGCCGTAAGCGCGATCCGGCTCCTCAAGAGGGCGGACGTTGACGATAAGTCAAGTGAGTTCAAAAGACTCCGAGCGGCCCTGAAGACGGCGGCGAGAATGGCCGATGAATTGCTACATGAGAAGCGTAACACGGACGGGAAGGGAGGCCACAATGAACACCAGGACTTACGTACAGGGATGCGGGTACCATGAGATGGCCTACGCTCCACCCGAGGTAGTCGCCCAGTTCCTCGCCGCCCGCGGATTTCGGGTCGAGGTGATTCCGCTGGATGGCGCGTCGGCCGCCACGGACCGCCTTCGCAGCGCTCTCGTGCGGGTCACCAAGGGCGCGCAGGAGAGCTGAAGCCGGCTGGGGCACGGCAGATCTGGGGTCAGTTCAGCTTCTTTCGGAAAATCAGAATGTGCTGCCTGGGCAACTCGTGCAGCGCTTTGTCCAGAATGAAGCCCTGAGGCGCCAGTTCCCGGCGCGCCTGCTCGATGGTCATCTTGTGCTCCTCTCGAATCGGGATCGCGGGATCTTCCTTGCGGTATTCGAGGAGCACAAGCCGGCCGTCGGGCTTGAGCGCCGCGCGGATCGCATCCGTCATCGGCTCGGGCCGCGAAAACTCGTGGTAGACGTCCACCAGCAACGCGAGATCGATCGAACCCACAGGGAGCCTGGGATCGCTCTCCGTCCCGAGGACCGGTTCAACGTTCGATAGCCCTTCCCGCCGCGCATTCTCCTTCAGCCGCGACAGCATGCCGGGCTGAATCTCGTTGGCGTAGACTTTCCCTTCCGGACCCACTCGCCTGGCAAGCCGGATAGTAAAGTACCCAACGCCCGCCCCGATATCGGCGACCACCATGCCCGGCGCCACGCCGATCAAGTCCAGCGCCATTTCCGGCCGCTCTTCTTCCTCCCGCTCGGCGCGTTCCAGCCAGTCGGCGCCGCCCATCCCCATCACCGGCGCGATCTTGCGCCCGGTCACCGGGTGCGTGCCCTGCGCCCAGAGGCCGCCGGCCAGGATCGAGACCGCAACAAGCCCGCCCAGAGTTCGCATTTTTCTCAGGGTAACCCGACCGGCCTAAACGGCCGAGCGGGATCAGGGGCCGGAGGCCGGAGCCGCCAGCCGCCGTGGCGTACGCTCGCAGCGTGCCGAGTTCACACTCGTGTGAACTTCTGCGCCGGCAAACCAATAGAACTCCATAATCACCGGAGGCGGCGGAACGACTTCCCGGCTTCAACGAGGAGGGCGCTCGCACGCGCCGGTTCAAGCGGCGCCTTTCAGTGCCTTCGCAACCATGTCGGGAAAACGGTCGATCACCGGGCGATTTCCCCTTTCTGTCGCTCGGTGAGCGGTTTGCCGAGAAGTTCCTCTTCACGGAATCGTTTCAGCATAGAGTTTCCTTTCGTGGCGAGTGGCCTCTAGCGCGATTCCTGCGGGACGGGAGGCTGCCACGCCGAACGGCTCACATACCGTACGCCCGACAATGCCGAGCGGATCGCCGCCGCCAGTTCGGTCGCCGCCCGAGGCTTAGAAACGTACGCCTTTGCCCCGATCCGAAAGGCTTCTTCGACATAAGGTCGGCCGGTGTGGACGCTCAGAAACACGATTACGACCTCCGGATGCTTCGCGCTGATGCGCCGCGCCGCCTCGAAGCCGTTCATCCCGGGCATCGTGACGTCCAGAATCACGGCGTCCACCGGCTGGCAGTCGACCGCGGCCACCACGTTCCGTCCATTGGCGAACGTCCCGGCCACGTCGAATTCGTCGCGCAACAGCAGCGTGAGCGCCTCCGTCACGATGCGGTGATCGTCGGCCAGGAAAACACGCGGCCGCCCTTGGCTCATCTGAGATCTTCGGACGTCCCTGCCGGTTCTTCGCCCAGCGGCACCTTCACCGTGACTTGCGTCCCCTCCCCGGGCTTGCTCCGCCATTCGATCGTTCCCCCAGCCAGATGGACTCGCTCGCGCATGCCCACCATTCCTAAACCGGCGCCTACCACGGTTTCGGGATAGAAGCCGCAGCCTGAGTCCCTGACAATCAGCTCGAGTTGCCCTCTTTCGAATGCCAGCGCCACGCTGGCCTGTTTCGCCCCCGAGTGCTTGGCCGCATTGCGTAAGCTCTCCTGTACGACGCGATATGCGGTCAGGGCGACCGGCGGGGGGAGTTCGCCCGGTATGCCGTGGTGGGTAAACCGGACCTGGATCCGCTCGCGGCTCGAGAACTCGTCACAGTATCCTTGCAACGCCGGTACCAACCCCAGCAGATCGATGACGGTTGGATGCAGTTGATACGCGATCCGGCGCACATCCTCCGATAGCGCGGCCACATTCTTTCGGAGATCCTCGAGGTGCCGCAACGCCTCGTCAGGATCCTTGCGCATTTGGATGCTCTCAATATTGAACTCCAGCAGCGCCAGCCGCTGATTCATTTCGTCGTGCAGTTCGTGCGACAGCCGCCGCCGCTCTTCTTCCTGCGCCATGAGGAGCAAAGCGCGAGCGTTCGCGCTGCTTATTTCGGCCGGCAAGGTGGCGATGGCGGCGGATTCGGCTACCCGCATTACGGGATCGACGTCGATAAACACCATCACGACGCCGTCAATCTTGTTGTCTTCGGTTCGGTAGGGCCGGATCCGCAGCGAATAGGCGCGCCCGTCCGGATCGGCTACCTCCACGACCTTCGGAGTCAGGTTCTCCACTACTTCGGTAAGTTCCTTTTCCAGATGGGGCACGGAAATCCGCAGATTGATATCGCGGATCGGTCTTCCCACATCGGAGGGTATGAGGTTGAGGGTTTTCTCCGCCACCGGGGTAAACCGCCGGATCCGCAGATCGTTGCCCAGGATCAGGATCGGCATGTTGACGTTCGCCAGCAGGTTCAGCAGATCGTTGCCCACCTGCGCCAGTTGCATGTTGCGGTTCTGCAACTCCTCGTTGACCGTGTTCAGCTCTTCGTTGGTGGACTGCAACTCCTCCTTCGCCGTCTCCAATTCCTCGTTGGTGCTCTGCAGCTCTTCGTTGCTGGACTGGATCTCCTCGGTAGCCGATCGCAGTTCCTCCTGCGCGGCCTCCTGGTCTTCGATAATCGCCTGGAGGTACTCCTTACTGGCGGCCAATTCGTGGCGCAACTGCTCGTTCTCTTCAATCAGGCGTTTGTCCTCGCCCGCGCGGCGCCGGCCTTGCTTCGGCGGCGCCTCTTCCGGAACCAATTCGAACAGTACCAGGAGCTTGCGGGCGCCGGCGGAGGATCGCCGCAGCGGAATCACTTCGATGTTAACCAGTTTCGAGCCATTGGCAGCGAAGTGCACCCGCTCGCGCCGTACCGGGGCGTTCTGCTTGCGCGCGCTGGCAATCGCCGTTCTCACTTCCACGGTGAGCCCTTCCTTCAGCATCCGCAACAGGTTCAAGCTGGCCACGCCGGCCGCGGGCGCCAGGAACGCGCTGGTCTGGCCGCGGAACTGCAGGATGTTGAGATCCTCATCCACCAGCACGCCGGGCGGCGCATACCGGGCCAGAACCAGCCGGTCGGCTTCGCGCTGCAAATCGTATTCGGAAACGGGCTCGGGCTTTCGCCGCGCTTCGGCCCGTTCCGCGAGGACCTGCTCGACAGGAAAATCGAGCGCCAGCCGGCCGGGCGCCGGCTTGCGTTGGTAGATCTTGTGTTTCTTGTCAAAGAGTTGAAACAGTTCGGAGTGGTGGCCGACCGTTTCCGACGAACCCAGCAGCAGATAGCCGTTCGGCTTCAAAGCGTAGTGGAACATCGGGATGATCCGATCCTGGAGGCCAGGCCCCAGGTAGATCAGAACGTTCCGGCAGCTTACGAAATCGATCCGGGAAAAAGGCGGATCCTTCGCCAGATTGTGGCGGGCGAAGATGCACAGCTCGCGAACGCGCTTGTTGATCTGGTATCCGGAATCGCTCTTGACGAAGAAGCGGCGCAGACGGTCCGCCGAAACGTTCTGCGCGATGCTCATCGGATACACTCCGGCGCGGCCTTTTTCCAGGGCGGATTCGCTGATATCGGAGGCGAACACCTGGAGGTTGGCTTCGTTGGCCTGGTCGCCCAGCGCTTCCAACATCGCGATCGCGATGGAGTACGCTTCCTCGCCAGTCGAGCAGCCCGGGACCCACACCCGGATTTCGGGTGACTGCCGCCGCTGGTTGATGAGACGCGGGAAGATGTTCTTAATGAGTGCGGCGAAAGCCTCTGAGTCCCGAAAGAACTCGGTGACGTTGATCAGAATATCTTCGTACAGCGCCTGCACCTCGGCCGGTTCGCTGCGCACCAGCGTGAGGTAGTTCTCCAGACTGTCGATGCGCCGCAACACCATCCGGCGCATGATGCGGCGGCGCACGGTGCTCGCCTTATACTGGCTGAAATCGACGCCGGTCCCGCCGCGGAGAACGCCGAGAATTCGATTGACGGCGTCGGCGCCGTCGGCCGGCGGTTCCTTGGCCTCCTCCGGCTCCGCCGCGATGTAGGGATGGTCCCCAAGACGCAAGAGTTCCCGTACGATCTCGGTCGGCGAACGGACGACGTCCACCCAACCCGCGGCGATAGCGGTCCGCGGCATGCTGTCGAATTTGGCCGTATGCGGGTCCTGTGCGAACGTGATGCCGCCTTCGGCCTTAATTGCCTTCAGGCCCAGCGTTCCGTCGGGAGCGTTGCCCGAGAGGAGAACGCCGATTCCGCGCGATCCCTGGTCATCCGCCAGCGAGCGGAAGAAAATGTCGATACTGGTGAACTGGCCGCCGACCACTTCGCGAGGGCCCAGTTCCAGCACTCCATTGACGACGGAAATGCTCGTATTGCGGGGAATCACGTACACATGGTCCCGCTCGACTCGCATGCCGCTGGTAGCCTCGACGACCGGCATCTGAGACTCGCGGGCGAGCAGTTGGGCCAACACGCTGACATGCTTGGGATCCAGATGCTGAACGAACACGATGGCCATGCCGGGATTGGCCGGGAGTTCGCGCAACATTTCGCTGAACGCTTCGAAACCGCCCGCCGATGCGCCCACGCCGACGATGGGAAACAATCCACTCCCCGGCGGCGCGCCCGCCGGGCTAGCCGGACTGGGAGCGCCGGCCACTTGCAGGGCGCCGCCAACGTCCGGAAGGCTGCCGCTTTTGACCCGGGGCTTGCGTGACCGGGGCTTCTTCGAGACCGGTTTTCTCGGCATCTGCTAGAATTCCATCCCGAGCCTAATATTACACTTCCGGGCGCCTCTGACAAGTGGTACAGTTTGGGTGGGAGCAATGGCGGCGCACGAACAGCGGCGGAGGGACCTTATCGTCATCGGCGCATCGGCCGGCGGGGTGGACGCGCTGAAGAGAATCGCCGCAAAGCTGCCAGGCGATCTACCGGCGGCAGTGCTGATGGTACTTCATGTCTGGCCGGAAGGCCCCAGTCTACTGCCGCAGATTCTCAACAGCGCCGGCGAGCTCACGGCCGTCCATCCGTACGATGGCGAGGCACTCGAGTACGGCCGGATCTATGTCGCGCCTCCGGACGTTCATCTAACGGTTGCGGCGAGTGTCGTCCGGCTGGTTCGTGGACCGAAAGAGAACCGCCACCGGCCGGCCGTGGATCCTCTATTTCGCACCGCGGCCGCCCTCTATGGACCCAGGGTCGTGGCCTGCGTCCTCACCGGCACGATGGATGACGGGACCGCCGGCGCCTTGGCGGTGCGCCGGCATGGCGGCGCCATCATCGTGCAAGATCCCGCCGATGCGCTGCACGACGGAATGCCTGCCAGCGTCATCAACAATGTCCCCGTGGACCATGTTCTGCCGCTCGAGGCGATACCCGCCAAATTGATTGAGCTGGTCGGCAATGGTCTGCCCGCTTCGACCGCCGCGCCGTTCGAGATCACCGACGCCGATTTGGCCGAAGCCAGAATAACGGATCTGGACATGGATGCGATCGAAAACGTGGATCGTCGGGGCAAGCCGTCCGTATTCGCCTGCCCTGAGTGCAATGGCATTCTTTGGGAAGTCGAAGACGAAGGGCTGCTGCGGTTTCGCTGCCGGGTCGGACACGCCTACACCGCGAGCAGCCTTTCCGTCGAACAATCCGAGCGTCTGGAGGACGCCCTGTGGACAGCATTCCGCTCCCTGGAGGAGACAGCCGGGCTGCACCGGCGCATCGCCGACCGCGCGCGCGCCCGCGGGCATGTCCGGGTGGCCTCCGAGCATGAAGCGGCGGCGGAAACACAGGACGAATCGGCCCGGGTTCTGCGCGAGTTGATCCTGAAGCCGCGACCCGCGGTCGAGTGGCCGGAAAAGGAACACGCGGAGAGCTGACGTCTGAAGGAATTCATCGAGCTGCGCGACGATTTTCTGCGGCAGCGGATGAGCTTCATCCAAGCCGAGTTGGACGCCGGCATCACGTTCGCCAATATCGCCCGTTCGGAACGGCGGGCGGGCAACGGCGAAAGGGCCCGCCGCAACATCGAACTCGCCCAACGGGCGTGTGAGGAGGCGCGCCGCCGCGTCGAGGAGTGCAATCGCGCGGAAGCGCCGCAGGCGTTCGACGCGGCCCATACCAAACTGGCCACGCTGCTGGGAATGATCGACGCTCTTCTGTACACCGACGGTTGAAAGCCGGCGGGCGGCAAAGAGAGGTCAGCCCTTCTTTAGTGTCCGGACGTACGCGATCACGTCATCGACCCATTCAGCCTTCAACTTGTGCTCGGCGGTTGGTTGGCCGGGCCTCACCGGAGTCATTTTTTTCTTACCTTTCGTGATGATCTCCTTCAGCTCCTGGTCCGACTTTCCCTGGACATACTCCGAGTTCAGCCGCGGTATTCGCACCTGGTAGAACTTGTCGGCGGAAAGGTCTCCTTTTCCTTCCGGTCCGTGACACTGCGCGCACGTCTTGTCGAAAACCGTTTTGCCCGCTTCCTTGTCGGAAGCTGAATACGCCTGTCCGCTGAGGACAAGCCCGAACACGATCACACCAACGCTTGCTGGTTTCACTTGCGCTCCAATTTGTACATGTAGATCCACTGAGGCGTCGCATCAATCCGAGCTTGCACTGAGAACCCTTGGCGCCCAGCCATGGCAGGAACTCACGAACACACACCCCGTTGCGGCACTCAAGCGTAGCGGAATCGCCCTGCGGAAGTCAAGCTACAGTACCGCCATGACCTCAATGCCTACGGTCCCTCTCAGTAAACGGACCACACGCCGTCTCCTTTTCCTTTCGGTCGGTGCCACTGCGCGCCCGTCCTGTCTTACTTCGATTCCGGCAGCGTCCGGTACTCGATCTTCCGCAGCGCGCCCGTCGTTGCGAACGATGCGAACCCGAACGGCGCCGACAGCTTGATCTCGCCGCGCCGGAGGTCGATCCTGCGCCCCGCGATCCCGGCGTCGACGATCCGTTGTTCGTCGATCCACGCGGTGATCCGCTCCGGCGTCACGCGCAACCGCAGCGCGTACCAGCGGCCGTTCTCGAAATTGAAGTAGGCGCGGGTCTCGTTCTCCGATGCGTCCCATCCGTCCAGGCTCGACAGCCCGACGATGTCGCCGCCCCACCCGCCTGTCACCCAAGTGCAGAAAGAATCCTCGACGGGAAACGTCAGGCTAGCGAAGAAGTCGTTACCCTGCTGCCGCACGCCCTCGAACCGCACTTCGTAATTCGTGCGGGGAAACGATTCCGTCCAGGTGATGCCCGTCAGCGGTCCGCCGTGCCCCAGCACGATCGTCCCGTTCTCCACGCGAACCTGCCCCCGGCCCGTGAACGGCGTCTCGCGCCAGCCCTGGAGCGAGGACCCGTCGAACAAGGGCTGCCACTCCCCGTCCTTGGTCTGCCCCTCCGCCGAAAAACCAGCCGCGAGCGCCAACAGGATCGGATACGTCCAGCCAACCCGCATGTAGCTATGGATATACCACGGATCTCCACCAGCTCGCTTCGCCGACTCCATGGCGGCGGCCCGGTCGATCCCGCTAAGCTGAAAGTACTCGCCTGATGATAAAAACGATCATCTTCGACCTGGGGGGAGTTATCGTCCCGCTCGACTTCAAACGTGGGTACGAGGCCATGGAAGCGGTGTGTGGTTGCCGCGCCGCCGATATCCCGCGCCGCATCGCGTCCACCGGACTGGTACCGCAGTTTGAAAAAGGACAAGTGAAGCCAGAGGATTTCGTCGCCGCCATGTGCGATTGCCTGGGACTGGAGATGGACTTCGATGAATTCTGCGGATTGTGGGCCAGTATCTTCCCGCCGCACACGCTGATCCCGGAAAGCTTCCTCGAATCGCTGCGCGCCCGTTACCGCCTCCTGCTGCTCTCGAACACGAACGCCCTTCACTTCTCGTTCATCCACAAGAACTATCCGCTGCTGCGCCACATGGATCATTTCGTGCTCTCCTACGAGGTGGGCGCCATGAAGCCCTCGCCGGAAATTTACCACGCCGCCCTCGCCCGGTCCGAGTGCAGCCCGCAAGAGTGTCTCTTCATCGACGACGTCGCCGACAACGTCGAAGCGGCGCGGCGCGAGGGAATGGACGCCGAGCAATTCCATTCCTTCGACCAGCTCCGGCGCGATCTGAAAACCCGAGCCATCGACGCATAGCCGCGCCCGAGCCCGTCATCCGCGGGCCCGGCGAATCCCGCACCCCGGATACCATGGTTACGATGCGCAGCCCGCTGAAATTGATGTGCGTCCTCGCCCATCCGGATGACGAATCGCTCGGCATGGGAGGAACGCTGGCAAAATACGCCCGCGAAGGAGTCGAGACCTATCTTGTCACCGCCACGCGCGGCGAAAAGGGCCGCTTCGGCGACGGCGGCGAGCGCCCCGCCCCGGAAATCGTCGGCCAAATGCGCGAGCGCGAACTGTTGGCCGCCGCCGAGGAACTCGGCATCCGCCAGGTCCGCTTCCTGGATTACGTCGACGGCGACCTTGACCGCGCCGAACCGGCCGAAGCGCAGGCGAAGATCGCCGCCCACTTCCGGGCTGTCCGCCCGCACGTTGTAGCGACGTTCGGACCCGACGGCGCGTATGGTCACCCGGACCACATCGCCATCTCGCAATTCACCACCGCCGCCCTGTTGGCCGCGGCCGACCCCGCCTACCCCGTCCCCGGCAACCAGCCGCCGCACCGGGTCGCCAAGCTCTACTACATGGCCTGGAGCGAGAGCAAGTGGACCGCCTATCAGCAGGCATTCAAGAAACTCGCCTCCAACGTCGACGGCGTGGAGCGCCGGACGGCGCCCTGGCCGGACTGGGCCATCACCACCGTCGTCGAAACGGGCGACGCATGGCCAACAGTGTGGAAAGCCGTCCAACGCCATGAAACGCAGGTGGCGATCTACAGCAACCTCGCGCACCTTTCCGAGGAAAGCCACCGGGCGCTCTGGGGCATCCAGGAGTTCTACCGCGCCATGAGCCTCGTAAACGGCGGCCGCCGCCGCGAAACCGACTTGTTTGAAGGTCTGCGCGAGGCGGCCGCATGAGCCAGGATTCCCTTCGCAACCGCCGCGCTCCCCTCGCCATCGCGCCCGGCGAGTTCCGCAAGCTCGGGCATCAGTTGGTGGACCGGATCGCGGAACACCTCGATGCGCTGGCCGACGGACCCGTCACGCGCGCCGCTTCGCCGGCGGACATCCGGGCGCTCCTCGGCGCGGATCGGCCGCTGCCCCGCGACGGCGCCGACCCGGACGCGTTGCTCCGCGAAATTACCGAACTCCTGTTCTCCCACTCGCTGTTCAACGGCCACCCGCGCTTCTGGGGCTACGTCACCTCCAGCCCCGCGCCCATCGGCATGCTCGGCGATCTGCTCGCCTCGGCCGTCAATCCCAACGTGGGCGCGTGGATTCTGTCGCCCGTGGCCACCGAACTGGAGGCGCAGACCGTCCGCTGGATCGCGGAGCTGATCGGGTATCCGGAGGATTGCGGCGGGCTGCTGGTCAGCGGCGGCAACATGGCCAACTTCGTCGGCTTCCTCGCGGCGCGCGCGGCCAAGGCCGGCTGGAACGTTCGCGAAGCCGGCATGGCCGCGGGCGGCGCGCGGCGTCTCCGCGTGTACGCGTCCACCGGAGTCCACACCTGGGTCCAGAAAGCCGTGGACTTGTTCGGACTGGGAACGGACTCTATTCGGTGGATCGACGTGGATCGCCGCCAACGCCTCGATCTCGCGGCGCTCCGAAAACAGGTCGAGGCCGATCGCGCCCAAGGCGACGAGCCCTTCCTCGTGGTTGGCACGGCAGGTTCCGTTTCCACCGGCGCCGTCGATCCCCTACCGGAGATCGCGGCGTTCTGCCGCGAGGCCGGCGCCTGGTTTCACGTTGACGGAGCGTACGGCGCCCTCGCGGCCGCTGTCCCCGGCGCCCCCGCGGATCTGGGCGGTATGAGCCAGGCCGATTCGGTCGCCGTGGATCCGCACAAGTGGCTCTACGCTCCGCTCGAAGCCGGCTGCTCTCTGGTGCGCCGCACGGACCTGCTTCGCAACGCCTTTTCTTACCACCCGCCCTACTACCACTTCGACCAGGAAGCTATCAATTTCTTCGACATGGGCCCGCAGAATTCCCGCGGCTTTCGCGCGCTGAAGGTATGGCTCGGCCTGCGGCAAGCCGGCCGCGACGGTTACCTCAGAATGATCGGCGACGACATCCTGCTGGCGCGGCGCCTGCGCGACTCGATCTCCAACTTCGCGGACCTCGAACCAGTAACGCAGGAACTGAGCATCACGACTTTCCGCTACGTCCCCTGCGATCTCCGCGCGTCGGCCGGTTCCGAAGTCGTCGCGGCCTACCTGAACTGGCTCAACCAGGAATTACTGACTCGCCTGGAGCGTAGCGGCGAGGCGTTCCTCTCGAACGCCATGGTAGACGGCACGTACGTACTGCGGATGTGCATTGTAAATTTCCGCACCACTCTCGCCGACATCGAAGCGCTTCCGGACCTTGTGATTCGCCTCGGCCGCGACCTCGACGCCGTCTCGCGCCCCCTGCGCCTGCCCTCGCCCTGACGATTCCGACACCCCACTTCAGCTTCAGCCCGCGCTTGCCGCCCCTCTCTCCGCGTCTTCTCTGCGATCTCCGCGGCTCTGCGGTGAAGTTTCAAACGCTTCCACTCGGTCGATTGCCGTGAGACAGCCTGCGCCGGCCCCTCTTGTATGATGGAGGGTTATGGAAAATGCCACTGGC
Organism: Bryobacteraceae bacterium; assembly: GCA_026129905.1. Classification (GTDB taxonomy): domain Bacteria; phylum Acidobacteriota; class Terriglobia; order Bryobacterales; family Bryobacteraceae; genus JAHCHE01. Next base: position 33,556 of record JAHCHE010000016.1, read on the forward strand.
GTCGCCGTAGAGAAAGGCTCGTCGGAAATCATATTTGACCTGGAAAAACAGTATGTCCTGCAAAATTATGCGCGCAATCCGATCGTCATCCGCCGCGGCAAAGGCTGCTACGTCTTCGATGCGAACGGAAAGCGTTACCTCGACTTCATCACCGGTATCGGAGTGAATGCGCTCGGGCACGCGCATCCCAGGCTGCTGAAGGTCTTGAAGGAACAGGCCGGCCTGTTGATCCACTGCTCCAACCTTTACTACAACGAGTACCAGGGGCCGCTGGCGAAGCGCCTGGCCGAAATCAGCGGATTGCAGCGGAGTTTCTTTTGTAACTCGGGCGCCGAAGCCACCGAAGCCGGCCTGAAAATGATCCGCGCGCACGGCTCGAAGATCTCGGCCGAGAAATTCGAGATCGTCTCACTGGACAACTCCTTCCACGGGCGAACTCTCGGTTCGCTTTCCACCACCGGACAGGCCAAGTATCGTAAGGATTTCGAACCGCTGCTGCCCGGCGTGATTTTCGTCCCGCCGAACGACCTTGAGGCGCTCGATCAGGCCGTCGGCCCCCGCACCGCGGGCATCTTGCTGGAGGGCATCCAGGGCGAGGGTGGAGTCTATCCTTTGGCCGCCGACTACGTCCGCAAAGCGAGAGAACTCGCCGACCGGTACGATGCGCTGTTGCTGTTCGACGAGGTCCAGTGCGGCGTCGGCCGCACCGGAAAGTACTTCTCCTATCAGAGCCTCGATCCCGTGGTCCTGCCCGACATCGTCACCGTGGCGAAGCCTCTGGCCTGCGGCTTGCCTCTCGGCGTGGCCATCGCCAACGAGAAGGCCGCCTCCGCCATCGGACCCGGCATGCACGGATCGACCTTCGGCGGCGGCGCCCTGCCCTGCCGCGTCGCGCTCGAATTCCTGGATGTGCTCGACTCGCTGCTTCCTTCCATTCACCACCACGGCGGCTATTTCCGTCTCCGGTTGGAGGAATTTGCCCGCCGCTACAGGTTTATCAAGGAGGTGCGCGTCCACGGGCTGATGATCGGCTTGGAATTGAAGATTCCGGGCAAGACCCTCGTCGAGGAAGCGATGCGCCTCGGACTGCTGATCAATTGCACGCACGACACCGTGCTGCGTTTTCTACCGCCGTACATCGTGGATGAAGCCACCATCGACAAGGGCATGAACATCATCGACCGCGTTCTCCGCAAAGGACGCGAGATCTACGTCGAGACGGGCTTGGCGGACGAATTAGTGAAGGACTGAAAGGGCCTGCCGCCGATACCCGCCGGAGGGCGCCGGCCCTCTTGTCTTCCGCCCGCCATCCGGCGTACAGTGGAGCAAAGAAAAGGCGAAACAATGAACCTCTCCTTCGGCTTTCCCGAGTTCTCTCCCGAGACAGCTCTGGCGCGCCGCCGCGACCTCGAGGGTACGCTCGCGCGCTTTCGCGAATGGGGCGCCGAAGCGAACTCCCCCATCCGCGAGATCTGGCGTCAGCCGGAGCGTCCGCCGATGTACGCGCCGCTGCCCGAGTCCATCGACCCGCGCCTTCAGTCGGCGCTCCGCGGCCGCGGGATCGGCCAGCTTTACACGCATCAGCGCGAGGCCTTCGATCACGTCGCCGCGGGCCGCAGCGTCGTCATTGTCACGCCCACGGCCAGCGGCAAGACGCTGTGCTATAACCTCCCGGTGCTCGACCACCTGGCGCGGAACCCGGACGCGCGGGCGATGTACCTGTTCCCCACCAAGGCGCTCGCGATGGATCAGCTCCACGAATTTCAGGCGATCGTCGACGGTTTTGGCGCGGACATACGGGCATTTACCTACGACGGCGACACCCCGCAGGACGCGCGCAAGGCCATACGGGAGCGCGCCGCCGTCGTTCTCACCAACCCGGACATGCTCCATAGCGGCATCCTCCCGCACCACACCCGCTGGGCCAAGTGCTTTGAGAACCTCCGCTATTTCGTCCTCGACGAACTGCACTATTACCGCGGCGTCTACGGCAGCCACCTGGCCAATCTCCTCCGCCGCCTCAAGCGGATCTGCGCCTTCTACGGCTCCGATCCGTCCTTCATCTGCTGCTCGGCCACGATCGCCAATCCCCGGGAGCTCGCCGAGGCCCTGGTCGAAAAGCCCTTCGAGCTGGTGGACTCCAACGGCGCCCCGAGCGGCGAGAAGTACTTCATCTTCTACAACCCGCCCGTCGTCAACCGGCAGCTCGGCATCCGCCGCAGCTACCTGCATGAGTCGCGCCGGATCGCGCTGGAGTTTCTCGATCACGGCCAGCAGACGCTCGTGTTCGCCAACAACCGGCTCGCCACCGAGGTGCTGGTTACCTACCTGAAAGACGCGGCGGCCAAAAGGCGTATGACGCCCGAAACGGTGCGGGGCTACCGCGGCGGCTACCTTCCGCGCGAGCGCCGCGAAATCGAGCGCGGCCTTCGCGAAGGCGCCATCCGCGCCGTCGTCTCAACGAACGCCCTGGAACTCGGCATCGATATCGGCACGCTGGACGCCGTGGTGATGGCGGGCTATCCCGGCACGATCGCTTCCACCTGGCAGCGCGCCGGACGCGCCGGACGCCGCCAGACCACTTCCGTCGCCGTGTTGGTGGCTTCCAGCGCCCCGCTCGACCAGTACGTCGTCGAGCACCCCGAGTACTTCTTCGAGCGCTCCCCCGAGCACGCTCATATTAACCCGAATAACCTGGAAATTCTCATTAATCACCTGAAATGCGCCGCTTTTGAGCTGCCCGTGCGCGACGGCGAGACGTTCGGTCCGCATCCGGCGGCCGAGATGTGCCGCTTTCTCGAGGACCTCGGCTTTCTTCACCATTCCGGCAACGCCTGGCACTGGACGTCCGATACCTACCCGGCCGACGCGATCAGCCTCCGCGCCGTCACCAGCGACAACTTCGTCGTCATCGACGCCACCCGCGACAACGAGGTCATCGCGGAGGTCTCCTTTCCCGCCGCGCTTACCGAGCTTCACGAGAAGGCGATTTATCTCCACGAAGCCCGCCAGTACCAGGTGGAGCGCTTCGATTACGAGGCGCGCAAGGCTTACGTCCGGCAGGTCGACTGCGATTACTTCACCGACGCCATCGACTACGCGCAGGTGAAGGAACTGCACCGCTTCGAAAGCTCCCCGGCCGCGGGCGCTTTGGCCGCCCACGGCGAAGTGCGCGTCAACCGCCAGGTGGTCGGCTTCAAGAAGATCAAGTTCTACACGTTGGAGAACGTCGGAGCGGGCAACCTGTCGATGCCCGAGCAGGAGATGCACACCACCGCCTTCTGGCTGTACTTCCCCAAGGAGTTCCTCGCCCGCTTCCCGGATTTCTCCCCGGCCGAAAAGCAGGCCGCGCTCACCGCGCTCGGCAACGTCTTGCGCACCATCGCCGCCCTCCTGGTGATGTGCGATCCGCGCGACCTCGGGGTCGCCCTCACCGACGACGCGGCGAATCCCGCCGGCGCGTTCGAGCCGAACCTCTACCTGTACGACAACTACCCGGGCGGCGCGGGCCTGAGCGCGCCGCTCTACAACATGACGCCGAAGCTGCTCGCCGGCGCCGCGGAACTTCTCGCGCGCTGCCGCTGCGAAGACGGCTGTCCAAGCTGCGTCGGCCCGATCGGCGAAATCGGCGAGCGCGGCAAAGAAGGCGCCTCGCGCATCCTGGGCGCGCTGCTCGAATAGGAGGACGGCCTACCGCTTGTCCAGGCTCCGCGCGCTCACGTCCTGTTCCGGGTCCAGCCACGCCACGTCGGAGTTGTCCTCGCCGAAACGCTTCGCGCCCGTTTCCCGAATGGCGACGTCTTCCACCTTCTCGAGCGGCGTATAGCGCGGATGGTGCGACTCCTTGAACGGATCGTTCCGCGCCGCGTTGTAGCAGCAGATCATCGACCACCGCGGAGCGTCGGACCGGTTCTGGTCCGAGCGATGCAGCAGGTTGCAGTGAAAGAACAGGGCGTCTCCGGGCGCCATCTCGACGTGGACCACCTCCAGGCGCTTCAGAATCTCCGCCACGCGGTCCCGGTCCGCCCCAGCCTGCTCTCCCGTCAGCACGTGATCGATCCGCCCGAGTTCGTGCGAGCGCCGGACCACCTGGAGACAGCCGTTCTCCCGCGTCGCCGAGTCCACCGCGATGAACGCGCTGGTCAGCAGCGGAAACAGCACGCCGTTCTGGTACCAGTAGCCGTAATCCTGGTGCCACGTCCAGGCCCCGCCGATCTTCTGCTCCTTCATGATCATCTTCGAGTGGTAGTGGTAGACCTCGCCGCCAAGCAGCGTCTCCGCCGAGTCCACGATCGAGCGGCAGCGCGCGAACATGCCGTAGATGCCCGCCCCCGGGTGGTTCCACAGCGACAGCCGGACCCGCCCGCCTTCCCCATCCGCTTTCGAGTACGCGTGCTGGTCCAGTTCGCGATCTTCTTTCGCCGCGCGGCGCAACAGTCCGATCTCGTCGGCGTCGAACATCCGGCGGACGGCCACGAAGCCTTCCCGGTGATACTTCTGAACCTCCTGGTTGGTCAACGGCCCACGCGCCATCGGCGATCTCCCCTCCCAAGCCCAATGTACATCAGGCCCGCGTCAGCCTTCCGCGATCATCTGGCGGAGGCGCTCGGCCACCCAGTTCACCGCGATGCCGATCATCGCTTCTCCCTTGGCGGTCGAGGCCAGTTTGGCCTCTTTGTAAAACTGCTCTTCCTGCCGCGCGGAGGCGGGATCCTTGATGTGAAGATGCGGCTTGGCCTTTTCGTAGTCCACGCCCTCCCAGTGAATGCGCTCCGGAAAGGCCGCCATGGCGAACGAGGTTTCGAATTCGGCCGCGTGCCCCGGCGCCACGCCGCTTTCCATGTACTTCTTCACGTCGTCGGGCGAGTACGCGTCCCAATAGGAGTTGAACCGGACGTTGATGCCGAGTTTCTCGCGAAATTCCCCAACCTTCTTCTGAAGCGGCGCCACGTTCCCGCCGTGGCCGTTCAGAATGAGGATGCGCTTGACGCCGTGGGTCGCCAGGCTTTCGCAGGTATCGTAGACGACGGCCAGGAACGTCTCTTCCCGCAGCGAGAGCGTGCCTTTCCGGTCCATCCAGTGCGGCGAGATGCCCACCGATACGGGCGTCGCCACCATCGCTTGCGGATAGAGCTGCAACGCCGCGCACTGCGCTACCAGCATTACGCTCGCTGTGTCGTGGATCATCGCCAGGTGCTCGTTGTGCTGCTCCGTGCTCCCGGTGGGGACAATCAGGACCTTCAGCGCGCCGCCCTCCAGCGATTCCCGGAATTCCTTCCGCGTCGATTCCCACAAAAGGACTTTGCGCGAGTCGATGTAGGCGTTTCCCGCCGGGGAGACCGAGGCGCCTGGGGCTCCGGCCACCGCCCGTTGCGCGACCGGCAGGCTGCCGATCGAGGAGAATAAGACCCGCCGATTCAGTAAGAGGCTCATAACAGATCCAAAATACCGCGTCTGTCTACCGCCGCGGCGCGAATCAGCGGTTGTACTTGGGAACGACGCCGCGCAGGTCGCGCCAGACCCGATCGCACGCCTCGAGCGTCTCCGGCGGCAGCGGCCCTTCTTCGCACGCCGCGACGTTCGCTACCAGTTGCTCCACGCGGCTCGCGCCCAGGATGACGCAATCGGCGGGCGAATGACGCAGCAGCCAGTTCAGGGCCAGGCTGGGCATCGTGCGGCCCGCGGCCTCCGCGATGGTCCGCAGCCGCTCGACGGCGTCAAAAAAGGCCGGATGCCAGTAGCGGTCCATGTACATCTGGTTGCCCTCGAATCGCGTGCCCGCCAGGGGCGCCTCCGGCTGTTGCTTACCGGTCAGCAGGCCGCCGGCGAGCGGGTTGTAGACCACGGTCGCCACGCCGAGCGCTTTCGCCATCGGCAGGTACTCCTGTTCCACGCCGCGCGCCAACAGGTTGTACATGGGCTGGCTGATCGGCGCCGGGCGGTAGCCGTTCTTCTCGGCCAGCCACAGCATGCGGCAGACCTGCCAACTGGCGTAATTCGACGTGGCCGGGTAGCGCACCTTGCCCTCGCGGACGAACCGGTCCATGGTCTCGAGCGTCTCCTCGATGGGATTCTCATAGTCGGGCGTATGAAGGTAGTAGACGTCGAGGTAGTCGGTTCCGAGGCGCCGGAGACTCCCTTCGAGGCCGCGGCGCATCGCAGCCTGCGACAAGCCGCGCTCGTCGCGCGCATCGCCCATCTTCGCGCCCACTTTGCTGGCCAGTTTGACGGCCGGCCGCCGCGCTCCCAAGGCCCGGCCGAGGATTTCCTCCGAGCGTCCCTGGTTGTAGACGTTGGCCGTGTCGAAGAAGTCAATGCCGGCGTCGAGACAGGCGTCCACCATGCGCCGGGAAGACGCTTCGTCCGCCTGGCCGCCTAGAGTCATCGCGCCGAAACACAGGCGCGAAACGGTCAGGTCAGTGCCTGGAAGAAGGGTTCGCTGCAACGGGAGTCTCGGGCGGCGCGTTCGCCGCGGCGCTTCGCCGGATGCGCTCGAACATCCGCTCGAATTCCGGCTCGGGGATGGACAACGAGAACCGTACCCGGTTTTCCTCGGTGGAAACCTGCATTCGGGCGCCGAGCGCCTCCGCCATCTGGCCGACTCTCGGGCCCGCGCTGAACCCCGCCAACGACATGAAGAAGCGCATGACGCCGGCCAGGGCCACCGCCTCGTCGGCCGTCCCAGTTACCGAGTCGCCGGAAATCACGACCTCGGGGCCGAACTTGATGCCGCCGCTCATCTCCCGTATCGCTTGGACGATCTCGCCTTTCATCGCGCCGCTGAGCGTCGGATTCGGCGCGTGGTCGGCGAACAGCGTCGGCGACCCCCGGCTGATCACCCATATGTCGTGCCGCGAGGCGGCTTCGGCGTAACGCGCGGCCACTAGCGGCGCCGCCTGCGCCCGCTCACGCCACCGGTCGATTCCGGCGGTGACCTCCGGCGCGCTGCCGGCGACCGCAAGCGTCGGATCGAGAAACGCCAGCGTACCGGAATCGTCCGCGGCGCCGATGAGTTTCACGCCCCGATAGCCGATGACGCTGTTGCCGTGCGCCTGGGCCGCGGCGACGATCCGGTCGATGTCAAACGCGCCCCGGACCGCCACGAACCCGCCCCTGCCGCCGCTGCCGCTCGCCCCTGCGATTTCCAGCAGGTCCCGCCGCGGATCGAAGCCGGTGGCAGCCGCCAGTTCCGCCAAGTCCTTTTCGTGCTCCGCGACGCGGCCGATAACGTATTTCCCGAACGGCGTGTTGCGAGCCTCGGCCAGGTTGGCGCCGAAAACCACCGGCGCCTCCGGCGGCAGCAGGTTGGTCAGTTCGGGATCGGCGGCCGCTGCGGCGACGGCGATACCCGTGAAAACAATCGATCCCCGAAATAGTGCTCGTAGCATGGCCCTTACCTGTAGGACGGCGAAGACGCGGCAATCGATTCAGTCTGTTTTAGCGGCGCTTGTTCGACGATTTCGATGTCGAAGCCCTCCAGGGCGACGATCTTGCGCGGATGGTTCGTCAACAGCCGGATTCGGCGCAGCCCAAGGTCCGACAGAATCTGCGCTCCGATGCCGCTCTCGTATTGCAGCAGGCGCTGCCCGTCGGGCGTCGCGTAGTGCATGAAACCGCGGGTGTGCGAAGCCAGCCGGGGCAGCTTGCCCTCGTCGTCCGGGCGCACGATGCGGATGCCGGCGCCGCTCTGGTGAAGGTAGACGAGGACGCCCACGCCCTCGCTGGCAATCCGTTCCAGCGAGGCCCGGATCAGGCTCGCGCAGCCGCAATCGGTGGCGCCGAAAACGTCGCCGTAGACGCAGTGGGTGTGCATGCGCACGGAAACGATGCCGGCCTGCGTCAGATCGCCCCGAACCAGCGCCATGTGAAGCTCGTCGTCGAGGATACTCGAATAGGCGATGGTCCGAAACTCGCCGAACTCGGTTTGGAGCAGCCCTTCGGCTTTGCGCTTCAGGAACCGCTCATAGCGCAGGCGGTAGCGAATCAGGTCGGCGATGGAAATCAGTTTCAGGTTGTGCTCGGCGCAGAACCGCTCGAGTTCCGGCGTCCGGGCCATCGTCCCGTCGTCGTTCATGATTTCGCAGATGACGCCGCCCGGTCCCAGACCCGCCAGCCGCGCCAAGTCCACCGCCGCCTCGGTCTGTCCGGCCCGAACCAGGACGCCGCCGTTGCGAGCGCGAAGCGGGAACACGTGGCCGGGGCGGGCCAGGTCGTAGGAACGGGCGTCGGGCCGCATCGCCACGCGGATGGTGTGCGCCCGGTCGGCCGCCGAGATGCCGGTGGTAACGCCCTCGCGGGCGTCGATGGCCTCGCAGAAGGCGGTGCCGAAACGCGACGTGTTGCTGGCGGACATCAGCGGGAGCTGGAGCTGGTCGCAGCGTTCTTCGCTCAGCGACAGGCAGATCAGGCCGCGTCCGCGGGTGGCCATGAAATTGATGATTTCCGGGGTGATCAGTTCGGCGGCCACGGTGAGGTCGCCTTCGTTTTCACGGTCCTCGTCGTCCACGACCACCACCATTCGGCCGGCGCGAAAGTCCTCGATGGCTTCGGGAATGGAGGCGAACGGCATAAGCGGCTGTTACCTTAACTATAGCGCCCCGGCCCCGGACGCCTATACCGCCGCGCAGGCGTGGGCCTTGGCGCCGCCGTCTTCCAGGCTCTTGAGCTTGGCCGCCAGGGTGGTTCGCTTCAGGCGCAGCATGTCCGCCGCCTGCTTCTTGTTTCCGCCCGTCTTGCGCAGCGCCTGTTCCAGAATCGCCTTCTCGATGCCGCCGACCATGGCTTCGAAATCGAGCCCGTCGTCGGGCACGGCGACTACCGGCGTCGCGGTGGTGACGAGCGTCTTTGGCGCAAACGCCGGCGGAAGAGGGAAATCGCTGGGATAGAGCGTGATGCGGTCGCCGCTGAGGGCGATCGCCATCTCGACGGCGTTTTCCAACTGTCGCACATTACCCGGCCAGCTATATCGCGACAGACGGGCGAGGGTTTCCGGCGAGGTTTCGCGCAGCGGCAGATCTTCCTGGCGGCAGATCTTCTGGATGAAGTGGTGGACCAGCAGCGGGACGTCCCGCAGCCGCTCCCGCAGTGGCGGCACGTTTAAAGGAACCACGTTGAGACGGTAGTAGAGGTCTTCGCGGAACTTCCCCTGCGCCACGCGGTCGGCCAGGTTCACATTGGTAGCAGCCACTACCCGGACATCGACCTTGATGGTTTCGGAGCTGCCCAGCCGCTGAAACTCGCGTTCCTGCAACACGCGCAGCAGCTTCGCCTGAAGGTCGAGCGGCATGTCGGAAATCTCGTCGAGAAAGATGGTCCCGCGGTGGGCCTGCTCGAACCGGCCGATCCGGTTGCCAAAGGCGCCCGTGAAGGCGCCCCGCACATGGCCGAACAGTTCAGCCTCGAGGAGGTTCTCCGGCAGGGCGCTGCAATTGACCGCCACCAGCGGCAGGTGCGACCGCGCGCTGGCCATGTGGACGGCGCGCGCCACCATCTCCTTGCCCGTGCCGGTTTCGCCGCTCACCATAACAGTGCAGCGCCGGGGGCCGACCAGCCGGACGACCTCGGTTACCTGGCGCATCGCCTTGCTCTGGCCGACCAGCAGCCGGCGCCACGGCTCGTCCGGACGCCCGGACCCGCACGACGCCTCGCGCAGGTCGCGGCAGAACGCCGTCGCGGCCTCGATTGCTCCCGCCAACTCACGGCCGGGGGAAGCGCCGGAAACGTAGTGGAAGGCGCCAAGCTTCGTCAGCCGGACGGCCTCGCGGCACCCGCCGGCCGCATCGTGGATCAGGACCGGCGTCAGGGCATTCACCCGCCGCGCTTCCTCGACGAAGTCGTCCGGAGTCCAGTCCGGCAGCGGGAAGCACGCCAGCAGGGAGTCAAAGGAGGCGGCCTTGAGCGCCTCCAACGCCTGCGAGCCGGTTTCGACGATCTCGGTTGTCAGCCCTTGCAACGAAGCGGCAATCTCTTCCAGTATCGGCGACTGGCCTTCGCGAGTTGACGCGAGGAGTCGGATCTCCATTCACAGAACCGCCAAACGTGTGTGCGGCGCAGCCGGCCGGGGCCTGATCGCCGCGCGTCTCCCATCCATCGGCCGGAGGAGGGAAATCTTTAAAGAAATATCCACTTAGGCGACCGGCGCGTCCAACTTATACTGAAAGGGATGAAGGCATTAGTACTTTGGTGTGCGCTTGGAGCCCCGGTGGGTATTGTTCTCACCGTCGGCTGCTCGTCCCAGACGCTGAGCACCGCCGTCGCTCCTTCGGTCAAGACGATCGGCGCCGATGAATTGAGGCGGCTTGCGGCCAGCGGTCAGGAATTCGTGCTCCTGGACGTCCGGGAGCCGTACGAAGTGGAAACCGAGGGCACGCTGAAGAATTACCTCCACGTCCCGCTAGGACAACTTGAATCACGGATTTCGGAGGTCCCCCGGGATGTTCCGATTGTCGTCGCCTGCGAGCGGGGCGTCCGGGCCGGCCGGGCGGCCGCGCTGCTGCAAAACCACGGCTACAAAGACGTCAAGTCCACCGGTTTCGTCGAGTACCGCGACAAGGGCTACGAACTGGTCTACCCGAAACTCAACTCCGCGAATTAGCGGAAGCTCAGAGTAACAGCGTTCGTTTCGATGCCGTCGAAGCGAAGCACGACCGAGGCGTCGCCGCGGCCGGCGAGCGATCTCGGTACGGGCCCCACAACGGCCTGGTCCAGGCCGGCGAATTGCCCCTGGGCCACGGCGCCCACGACGGGAACCACAACGCCTCCAATCGAGCAGACCGCCGAGCTGTTGTTGCGGAAGCCCGTCCCGAACAGGCTGAAATAAACCTGATCGCCCGCATCGCCGAGGCCCACCGGAACATTGGCGCGGTTCGGTGGAGGATCCAGGGTGAAGGTGAAGTCTTCCGTACGGGCGCCGCCGGCGGTCACGCGCAGGAAGGTCGCCGCGGCCGGTCCCTGACCGCTGGCGTTGGCAGAGAACAGCGCCGGCGCGACCGGGGCGATTTCCACCGTCGCGGTTCCGCTCCCGCCCCCGCCCCCGCCATTCATCACGCGCAGCGTTGCCGTCCCGCGGCTCAGTTCCCGAGGCGTCAGAAACTGAATTCGTTCCGGGCTGACAAAGTGCAGGCGGGCGGCGCGACGCGCGCCCTGGCTGTCGGTGATCGAAATGGAGGTCCCGCCGAGCGATTCCGGCAGGCGGCCGTCGATAACGAACTCGGCGGCGAGATTCCGGCCGTACAGGTCCGCCCAGGAGTCCGGAGCGAACCGGCCACCGGTGAAGCTAGCCGAGTTGACCAGCCCGGCCGCAGTGAACTCGGGCGCGGGCGCGGCGGCCGGAAGGATCGCGAGCCCGCCCGTGTGCGCGGCTGCGTGGCCGTCTCGCGTCACGAGGATGGTGACGAGGCTTCTCGCCGTCCGCCTGTCCACGTCGACCGTCATGCGCACCGCCCGATGTCCGTCGATAACGGGCAAAGCCGGATCGAATCGGACGGACCCCGGTCGAATGGCCATGCCCGGGCCCAGCAACTGGATACGAGATGAGGCAGCGTCGATTCCCGGGCCCCACAGGATCAGGTCGGCGGCTTGCCCGGTCTGTAACGTCCGTCCATAGCTCGAATAGGCTGCGTCGCCGCTGCCCCCGGCGCGCCCAATCCCCACCCGCAGAATGTCGATTGACGAAGCGCCGCCCGTCACGCGTACGGACGCGGGAGACCGGCCGCCGCCCGCGGCCGAGACCACGGACGGACTGCCGAAACCTCCCGCGGCGGTGGTGACAAAAGCCACATCGGCGGTGGGAATGGGAACGTCCTCGGGAAACATGGGTCCGTCGAGCGGCTCGGCGTAGACGATATATTCGCCGGGAGGCGCGCCCCGGATGGAGTACGCGCCGCCAGAGTCCGTCAGCGCGCTCACGTGGACGCCGGTTGTAGGATTTAGCGCCGTCACGAAAGCCCCGCGCACGGGAGCGCCTCCGGGCATCGTCACCTGGCCTTCGATCGTTCCGAACCGGACGGCCGCCTCAGCCGCGGGGTACGCCTCGGCCAAAAACGCGAACTCGTCGGCGCTCAGCGCGGCGCGGACGTTGTTGGCCGCCGGCCCGGTGAAGTACATGGTGGACCAGATGACGTTGGTGTGGCCCGCGCCAAGCGCATGCCCCATTTCGTGCGCCGCAATGCTTTGAATGTCGTGCGTACCCGGCGCCAACGTCGTGGAGAACCGCAACTCGGGGTTGAAGACGATGTCGCTGTCCAGGATCTCGCCAGTCGCCGGGTTGTACGTAATCATCGTGATCGCCACGGCGCCGTTGGGGCCGCCGACCGCGGACCGGTGCTCGGGCGTATCTGTGAAAACAATGTTGTTGCGCCGGTCGCCCGAACTCTCCGGCGCGTCGGTGATCTCGAGGTCGGCGAACCGGACCGCGGAAAACGAGGCGCCGCTCCACGAGACAGCCGCCGCCCGTAGCGCGGCCAGAGGGTCGCTGTCGGGGGCGATAATCACGCCGCCCTCGCGGTTCATCAATCCCGCCGCGGTCCGGCTGCCAACCGCGAACCGCACGTTGGCGAAGTCCCCGCGCCGGAGCGGAACTCCCTCCGTGGTCGTCCACCGAACGTAGCCCCAGGCGGCCGGGCCCGCGACCGCAATGCAGGCAAGAACTCGGAATCGCCGCTGCATTTCAGCGCGCCTCCCCGCCGCGATTCCGCCGCAGCCGTTCCTGAACGCGCGCCTTGAGCGCCGCGAGGGACGCGATGCCTTCTCCCGGATCGGTGACGCCCGCGCGGGCGGGCATCACCCCCTCGAGTTCCTGCCGGACGATGACGCGCCCGCCGCCGGACTCCCGCATGACGGAGTACTTTCCCTGGCACCATCCGGTGGTGCGCAGGTAGCCGACCGGGGTGCGGTACAGGAAGACGACCACTTCCTCGCCCGGCGCAAACGGCACGGCCCCGGCGATCCGCATGCCGACATTTCCGATCACCCCGCCGGGTTCGCTGACCACAATCTCACGCGGCCCGGACGCTTTGAGCGCGTCGTCCACCAGTAGCCTGTGATGCGTCCAGATATAGCGCCCGCCGGGATCCCACGCGCTCCACGAACTCACGATCCTCCCGTGAACAACGACTTCCGAGTTGTCGACCAGCTTGTCGAACGGCAGTCGGGGGACGATCGTCCCATGGGCCGCGGAGGCAAAGAGCAGGGCAGCCGCCGCCAGGCGGTGGTGAAGGGCCATCTCCCACAGTATCGGCGGATGGCGCGCCGATCAGGAGGCGGCGGGGAAGGTCATGGAATCGACGTAGGCGTCTTCAAACGCGGGGTCGTCAGCGAGGCGTACGTGGCGGACCAGCTTCCTAAGCGCGGAAAAATCCCGTTCCTCCGCCGCGGTGCGAAACAAGGCGATCTTGGCGCCGAGCAACGCCGTGTTCCCCGCCGCCGCGATGGACTCCGGCGCGAAATCGAACAGACCGACGCGAAGCGCGCTGGCGTGACTGACGTAGTTGCCGAAAGCGCCGGCGAGATAGACCTTCTCCGGCCGGCCCCGTCCCAATTGGCCGAGCAGGATGCGAACGCCGGCGGCGATGGCGCCCTTGGCCAACTGAAGCTCCCGGATGTCGCGCTGAACCAGCGTCACGGCGCCGATCAGCGGCCACTCCCGGGCGCCGTTCGCCAGCCTGCCGCTGGGGTGGAGGCGGCCGAGTTCGAGCCCGCAGGCGATCACGTCTACCAGACCGCTGCCGCAGATTCCGCGCGGCGCCGCGCCGCCCAGCACGTGAAACTGGAGGTCGCCGCCGGAGATGCCGGCCTCCGCGATGGCGCCGGTCGCCGCCCGCATGCCCATCGAAATCCGTCCGCCTTCGAACGCCGGTCCCGCCGCGGTGGAGGCGCAGAGCAAGCCGCTCCGGTCGCCGACGACGATCTCGCCGTTCGTTCCCAGGTCGAGAAGCCCGGTGGACGCCGCGGCCTGGTGGAGGCCGGTGGCGAGAATCCCCGCGAGAATGTCGCTTCCCACGAAACCGCCGAGGCAGGGGAGAAACTGAACCGCCGGGTTGCCCGGGACTTCCCACCCGAGTTCCGCCGCGCGGAACGTCTTGAGGCCGTCGTCGGACGGCTGAAACGGGTAGTGCGAAAGCGGCTCCGGATCGATAGCGCAGAACAGGTGGTGCATTACCGTGTTGCCCACCAGGACGATTTCGGAGACCGCGACCGGCCGGGAGGCGGCCGCGAGCAGTTCGGCGAGAAGTCCTCTGATCCCCGCGCGGATGAGGCCGGCCAGGCGCCCCAGACCGTCGGTGTCCAGCGCCGCCTGCACGCGGCTCATGATGTCGCTGCCGTGCGCCGTCTGGGGATTCAGCCCAGAACGGACGCCGAGCACGCGGCCGGTGGAAAGGTCGAGAAGCTGGGCCACCAGCGTCGTCGTGCCGACATCGACGGCGATGGCGAATCCGGGGCGTGGCGTGAAGGCGAATTCGCGGTCGTCGGCCAGGATCGCCGTTTCCCACTGGCCGATCTCGAGGGTGAGGTCGGAAACCGCGGAGCAACGGCAGGCCAGCCGCCAACCGTCGCGCAACTCGCCGGGTAGCAGGATGCGCTCTTCTTCCGGGTGTACGGGCAGGCGACCCTCCAGCAGCTTCACCCGGCATTTGCGGCACCGCCCGTGGCCGCCGCACGGAAACTCGACGCCGTAGGAGAAGAGGACATCGCGAAGCGGCGCGCCGCGCGGGACTTCGAACGTCTCCCCCAGGGGCTCGAGCCGGATTCGGACGGCGTCGCGCATCGGCATGGCGGAGCGGCGCCTAGGAGGACTTCTCCGATCGGATCACGCCGTCGTCGTGGCTCGCCGCCACGCGGCAGCCCGGCGGAACCACCAGGAACTCGTCGTTCCACTCGCCGTTGACCAGGCGATGAATCAGACGCATGTCGCCGGTGATTTTCTGATAGCCCATGCCGCGTTCGACCGCCTCCCGCTCGGTGTGACGCTCAAAGCGGTCGTCGGGCTCGACGCCCATCTCGATGAAGGTGAGTTTGCCGTAATTGCGGGTATAGCCGCCGATCTGGTCCCAGAGATACTGCGCGTTCTCCTCGCCGTATTTCTCGACCATCTCTTCATAGGTCAGGCCCAGGCCGGTCTTGCGGTAGAAGGAATCGGGGCCAAGCTGGTCGAGGTCCTTGCCGCGCTCGATCCAGCCGGTGGTCTTGAAATAAACGCCGGGGTTGCCGGTGAAATACTCCATGTAGCGTTCGCGGCTTCCGAGGAACAGCGTGATGCAATCGTGGCCGCGCGGAAGCACCAGCGGAATGCCTCTTGCCGTGAGGCCCGCCAGGCCCATGCCGCATAGCGCGTAACCCAGCAAGACGGCGCTGTAGAGGGATTCGTCCACCCGGTCGACGACCGCCTGGAGCCGGTCCCGCATGCCGGCCCCGCCGATATCGTGCAGGCCCTTGGGCAGGAACTCGACGTCGATCTGGTGCGGCGACCTGGCGAGGGATGCGCAGAGCTCGCGGTAAAGGATCTCGCAGGCGATGAGCTTCAGACGCATGCGCGGGCAAGGGCCGCCCGGGCCGCCCGGATGTATTCCGGGTCCGTGCCGCAGCAGCCTCCGATGTAGCCGGCGCCGGCCTCCACCAGCGCGGGAATATGGCGGGCGAACTCCTCAGGCGACGTGCGATAGACCACCCGCCCTTGCGCCAATTCGGGAAGGCCGGCATTCGCCTTGATCCATACGGGCAGGGAACTGGCGGCCCTCAACCGGGCGCACACCGGGACATAGCCGGCGATGCCGTTGCCGCAGTTGGCGCCGATGACGGACGCGCCCGCCGCGGCGAGTTCGTCGGCGGCCTGCTCGGGCGTGACGCCCATCATCGTGCGGTCCTTGTTCCGGCCGGAGTCGTAGACCATGCACGCCACCACCGGCAGCCCGGTGGCCTTCGCCGCCGCCACGGCGATTCTGGCCTCGACGAGATCGGACATGGTCTCGACGACGATCGCGTCGGCGCCGGCTTCCGCCAGCGCGTCGGCCTGTTCGGCGAAGGCGGCCTTGAGGTCGTTCTCGCTGACGTCGCCGGCGATCAGCAGCTTTCCGCTCGGACCCATCGAGGCGAACACCCGGGCCCGCCCCGCCGCCGCCCGCCGCGAGATTTCAACCCCGGCGCGGTTCAGCGCGGCTACGTCAGCCGAGGGATCGCGCTCGACAACGACCACCCGGTTGGCGCGGAAGGTGTTCGTCAGGATCACTTCGCTGCCGGCTTGCACGTATGCGCGCGCCACCTCCTCCACGCGTTCCGGAAACGCCACGTTCCAGAAATCCGGAAGTTCGTCCGGACCGAGGCCGCGGGCCTGCAACTCGGTGCCCCATGCGCCATCGGTCAGAATGGGCTGCTTCGCGCTCACGGGAGTTCCGCCCTCAGGCGGCCACCAGTTCGCGGGCTTTTCGGACCGCCGCGCTGGCGTTGTCGGCGTAGCCGTCGGCGCCGATCTCGCTGGCGTACTCGGCGGTTACCGGAGCGCCGCCGACCATCACCTTCACGTTCTCGCGCACCCCCGCCTCGCGCAGCGCCTGTATGGTCGTTTTCATCGCCGGCATCGTCACCGTCAGCAACGCCGACATGCAAATGAGGTGCGGGTTCCTTTCCTTCACCGCGGCGACGAACTTGTCCACCGCCACGTCCGCGCCGAGGTCGATCACCTCGAAGCCGCCGCCTTCCAGCATCGACGCGACCAGGTTCTTGCCGATGTCGTGCAGATCGCCCTTCACCGTGCCGATTATGACGCGTCCCACCGGCTCCGCGCCCGCGGCCGCCAGCAGCGGCCGGATCAACGCGAGCGAGCCCTTCATCGCGCGCGCTGCCAGCAGGAGTTCCGGCACGAAGTATTCTTCGCACTCGAACTTCGAGCCGGCTTCGTTCATCGCCGGTATCATCGCCTCGTTGATGAGGCTCTGCGGGTCCACCTTCTCCGCCAGGGCCGCTTCCGTGACGGCGATCGCCGTCTTCTGGTCTCCATTCAGTATCGCGTCGTAAAGCTTCTTGAGGTCCGCCATTATGCCTCCCGCGCCGTTGGTGCGTGAAATAGGACTAACTGATCCGCTTTAATTGCGGCTTCCTGATTCTACCAAAGTGCCGGCGGCTTGTGCGCCGTTACGGCGCGGTGGTGGCCAGCGGCGCAACCGATGCGGGGGGAAGCTCCAGGTCTGGCATCGGTTTGGCGACAAACAGCCGCCGGCACAGCGTGGCGGTCCAGCGCGCCCAGCGATTCGCTTTCTTTCGCCGCGCGCTATCGGTGGCGATGCCGGTGTTCGCGTACATCTGCCGGTACAGCTTGGAAATGAAAACGAACGCCAGCCGCGATTTCAGCGATTTGACGCAGTCGGCCCGACGCCAGATCTCCCGCAGGCTGTAATAGCTGTCCCAGACGCCTTGCGTGCGGGTCCGTATCTCATCCGGCGTCATGGTCGGGTGGGGCGAGTACAGCTTTGGGCGGAGGTGTCCGGGGATCAGCCAGTAGCGGGTGATGGGAACGCCCGCGATGCGCGTTGCGCCGCCGCCGAGGCTCTTTTCCCACCGGTCGAAATCGATCGTGCCCGGAAACGGCGTCATCGTAACGAACTGCGCGAACGTCAGGCCGGCCCGCTTGGCGAGCGCGGCGGTTGCGTCGAAGGTATCTTCACGGTCCGTAGCCAGACCGAAGATGAAGGACCCAAGCACGTGCACGCCGTGCTTCTTGAACGTCCTCAGACGCTCGACCAGGTTCTCGCCCGAACAGTTGAAGTCCTTGTACACGGATTTGAGTCCCTCGGCGGTGACCGCCTCGACGCCGACCAGAGCGCCGCGAATGCGCGCCTCCCGCATGGCGTCGAGAAACCCGGGATCTTCCGCCGCTTCCATGGTGATCTGCGTGAAGAAGATCATGTCGGACGGGAGAGCGGCCAGGCGCCTCATAAATTCAAATCGCTCCGCGCGCATAGCGGCGAGTTCGGCGGCGCGCTGACCGTTCTGCCGTTGGGCCAGCGCGATGTCGGTCAGGGTCACCGGATAGAAGTTGTCGTCCGCCAGCGCAATAAAGCGGAAACCCATTCTCCGAAGCTGTACGATTTCCTCGATGACGCTCTCGGTTCCGCGCTGCCGCGGCCGCTGGCCGTCGGTGCGCCACACCGAGCAAAACGAGCAGTGCTTGGCGCACCCGCGGACCGTCTGGACCGAGGCCCACATGTAGCGGTTCCGCGGCATCAGGTCCCATCGCGCGGGCAGAAAACTGTCGGCGGAAACGCGCCCGCCTTCGTAGACGCGCTCGGGAGATCCTTGCACGCAATCCGCCACGACGCGGCCCCAGACGAGGTCGCCATCGCCCTTGACGACCGAATGCGCGCCGCCGAGCTGGTGCGCCTCTTCCGGATACAGCGTCGCGTGGATGCCGCCGAATACCACGTAGGCGCCCCGGCTGCGCGCGATGCGCCCAACTTCCAGGCCCCGCAGGGCGTTGGCCGTATGAATCCCGATGCCCACGACGTCGCCCGGCTGTATTCGTTCGGCCTGAATCGGCTCCAGCGTTTCATCTACGATTTCCGGATCGCCGTACCGGGCTGGCGTCGCCGCCGCAAGGACGTACAGCCATCGAGGCGTGATGACGCCGATGCCGAACGCCACGTCACTGGGGTTGACGAGATGGACCCGCAACATGCCTCCTCAGCCGGTCTTCGCGCCCGACCGAAGATGGCCTCGGCTTGCTGGCGGGATGAACGACCTATTGAGTATACATGCCCGCGCGAACATCCGCCGCCGGCCTGGCAGCGGAATCGTAGAATGAGATGGTGCCGGCAGCTACGGTTCAAGAGCAGATCTCATACATCCGAAAGGGCGTAGCCGAAATCATCCGCGAGGAGGACCTGGCCGAACGCCTCGCGCAGGCGGAAAACGAAGGCCGGCCACTGCGGATCAAGGTAGGGTTCGACCCCACCGCCCCCGATCTGCACCTGGGCCACACCGTCCTTATCCGCAAGATGAAGCACTTCCAGGACCTCGGCCACACCGTCTTCTTCGTCATCGGCGACATGACCGGCCTCATCGGCGATCCCACCGGCCGCAACATCACCCGCCCGCCCATGACCCGCGAGGAAATCGCCGCCAACGCCGAAACGTACAAGACCCAGGTATTCAAGATCCTCGATCCGGAAAAAACGGAGGTCCGCTTCAACAGTAGCTGGCTTGAGCCGCTGAACTTCGTCGACATCATCCGCCTATGTTCCCGCTACACCGTCGCCCGCCTGCTCGAGCGGGACGATTTCTCCAAGCGGTTCCGAGACGGCACGCCCATTTCCGTTCACGAACTGCTCTACCCGCTGGCGCAGGCCTACGATTCGGTCGCCCTCCGTTGCGATGCCGAACTCGGCGGCACGGACCAGAAGTTCAATCTCCTGGTGGGCCGCGAAATCCAGCGGGATTTCGGGCAGCCGCCGCAGATCGTCGTCACCACGCCCCTCCTCGAGGGCCTGGACGGCGTCGAGAAAATGTCAAAGTCCAAAGGCAATTACGTGGGCATCGCCGAACCTCCCGCGGACATGTTCAAGAAGCTGATGTCCGTCAGCGACGACCTGATGTGGCGCTATTACGAGCTGCTTACCGACCTGTCCGAAGCCGATGTCGCGGCTCTGCGGCGCCGCGTCGCCGCGGGCGAGGTCCACCCGAAAACCGCCAAAATGGACCTGGCCCGCCTGATCGTCGCCGGTTTCCATTCCTCCTCCTCCGCCGGCGAGGCGGCCGCCGAGTGGCAGCGCGTGGTGGCCGCCGGCGAGATCCCGGCCGACATCGCAACCATCCGCCTCGACGGCGGCAGCATCCGCATCGACAAAGCGCTGGCCAGAGCCGGACTCGCGTCCTCCGTCGCCGAGGCCGTCCGCAAACTGAAGGAAGGCGCCGTCGAAATCGACGGAACCAGAATCTCCGGCTTTATCCAGCTCGCCTCCCCCGGCCAGTACGTGATCCGGCTCGGACGCCACTGGAAGCGCCTCGTCGTCTAACCTCCATGCTTGCCGTCCGCGATAACCTGGCGCTGGCGCTGGACTCCATCCGGGCGCACAGGCTGCGATCGGCCCTCACCATCCTTGGCCTGACCATGGGCGTCACCACGCTCATCACCGTCATGACCATCGTCCAGGGCGCCAACGTCTTCGTCGAGCAGAAAATCGCCAACCTCGGCACGAACGTCTTTCAGATCTCCCGCCTCCCGTTCACCATCACGGATTTCAACACCTACTTCCGGGCGCTTCGCCACAAGTACATCGAGTTGGCGGACATGACGGCGGTGGCCCGCCAATGCCACTCCTGCGCGCTCGTCGGCGGCTCCGTCACGACGTCCATGTCCGCACGGTACCGTAATCGCGAAATCCCCGACATTCGCATCATCGGTCACACCGCTTCGATGGCCGGCATCGACACCCGCACGGTCGAGAACGGCCGTTACTTCAATGCCACCGAGGATCAGCGCGGCGCCCAGGTCTGTCTTATCGGCCACCGTCTCGTCGAGGACCTGTTCGCCGGCATGGACCCGCTCGGACAGACCCTGCGGATCGGCAACGCCGAGTTCCAGGTGATCGGCTCCTTCGAGCCCATCGGTTCCATCCTCGGCCAGGACCAGGACAGCCTCGCCGTCGTTCCCATGGGAGCTTTCCGCCGGATCGTCACCATCCGGCGCAGCGTCACCATCGAGGTGAAGGCCGCCGGCGGCGGCGCCGCCTTCGATCGCGCCGTGGACGAGGCGCGTTTCATCCTCCGCTCGCGCCGCCGCCTCGGTCCGGGCGCGGCCGAGGATTTCTTCGTCGCCACCGCCTCCAGCTACATCGCTTTGTGGCAGAGCATCAGCGCCGCCTTCTTCGCCGTGTTCATCATGGTGAGCGCCATCTCGGCGGTTGTGGGCGGCATCGTCATTATGAACGTCATGCTGGTCAGCGTGACCGAGCGAACCAAGGAGATCGGCATCCGCCGCGCGGCCGGCGCCACGCAGCGGGACATACTGCGCCAGTTCCTCACCGAAAGCGTGCTGCAATGCCTCGCCGGAGGATTCGTCGGAATATCGCTCGGCTTCGCCGCCGCCGTTGCCCTGGACACTTTCACGCAGTTCCCCGCCTCCGTGCAGACCTGGGTCGCTGTTCTCGGCGTCGTTCTCAGCACTTCCATCGGCCTGTTCTTCGGCATCTATCCGGCCATGCGCGCGGCCCGCCTGGACCCCGTCGCCGCCATCCGGAGCGAGTAACGATGACCCGCGGCGAGATCTACGAGAACATGCTGGTGGCTTTCGACACGCTCCGCGCCCACAAGGTTCGGTCCGCCTTGACCGTGATCGGCATTGTCATCGGCGTAACTTCGGTCATCTCGGTGGCCTCTATCATCGAAGGCCTCAACGGTTACATCGCCCACCGGGTGGAGGAGATGGGATCCCGCGCTTACTACCTCTCGCGCTTCCCCATGTCGGCCGGCTTCGGCCGCATCCCGGAAAGCGTGCGCCGCCGGAAGTACCTGGACCCCTCCGACGCCCAATACCTGCGCGAGTCGTGCCCCTCGCTGGAAACCGTTTCCCCGTTCGGCGCCCGCCCCGTCGCCGGCGACCCAACCACCCTCCAGGTCAACGAGATCCGCTACGGCGGCCAACTCGCCGACAACGTGATCCTCCGCGGCGTCGAGCCGGAGCTCGGCGTGGTGATCCCCCTGTTCGCCGTCGCCCACGGCCGCTTCGTCACGCAGTTCGATATGGACCGAACGCGCGACGTGATCGTCATCGGCGACGCCATCGCCAATTCGCTTTTCCCGAACGTCGACCCGATCGGCAAGGTGGCGCGCCTCAACGGCCGCAACTTCGAAGTGATCGGCGTCTTTGAAAAGGACCCGGGGCTGTTCGGCGGGCCTGGCATGGACCAGATTGCCGCGATCCCTTTCAGCAGTTTTCGCAAACATTATCCGGAAATCCGGGAATTTTTCATCGCTTTTGTCGTCCACCGCGACGTGAGCGTCGAAGCCGGCAAGAATGAAGTGATCGAAGCGATGCGCCGCCGGCGCCGCGTGCCGTACCACGGCGAGAACGACTTCGATATCTTCTCCCCGGATTTCCTCTCCAACCTCTGGAGTCAGCTCACCGGCGCGCTGGTGGCGCTGACGTCCGTGATCAGCTCCGTCGGCTTGCTGGTCGGGGGCATCGGCGTCATGAACATCATGCTGATCTCCGTCACCGAGCGCACCACCGAAATCGGCGTTCGCAAAGCGATCGGCGCCCGGCGCTCGGACATTCGCGCGCAGTTTCTGATCGAGGCCACGACATTGAGCCTCACCGGCGGGATCATCGGTATCTTGCTGGGAGCGGCCGTCGCGACGCTGGTCCGGACGCTGCTGCCGTACGTGCCCGCCACCCTTTCCCCCCTTTGGATCGCGCTTGGCGTTACCATCTCGGTGGGGGTCGGTCTGTTTTTTGGCTACTACCCGGCCAATCGCGCGGCTGCGCTCGACCCCATCGTCTGCTTGCGCTATGAGTGACATCCGCCTGTTGACGCCGGCCGATCTTCCCGCCCTCATGCGGCTGAACCAGGCCGCCCGCTGGAACCAGGTGGAAGAGGACTGGCGCCGCCTGCTGGAGCTTGAGCCCGATGGCTGCTTCGGCATCGAATGCGACGGCCGGATCGTATCCACGGCCACCGCGGTTTGCCACGGACGGCGGCTTGCCTGGATCGGGATGGTGCTTACCGATCCCGATTACCGCCGGCGCGGCTATGGCCGCGAACTCACCGCCCGCGCGATCCGCTACGCCAACGAAGAGGGCGTCGAGTGGATCAAGCTCGACGCCACCGACATGGGCCGCCCCATCTATCTCGACCTTGGCTTCGAAGACGAGGGCCCCATCGAACGCTGGTCGGGCGTCGCCGCGGCGGCCGAACCCGCCGGCCTCCGCGTCCGCGGATTCGATTACGATCGGGAACTCGACGCCGCCGCGTTCGGCGCCGATCGCCGCGCGCTTCTGGAAAGCCTGGCCCGCGGCGAGGCCTTCAGCATTCTCGGCGAAGGATTTGCGATGGCGCGTCCCGGCGCCAACTCGTTCACCGTCGGACCCTGCGTCGCCCGCTCCCGCGCCGCCGCCCGCGAACTGATCGCCGCCGTCCTGGTCCGGCATCCCGGCGCGCCGTTTTACTGGGACCTGCTCCCGGCCAACGAAGAGGCCGTCCGCCTGGCCGGTGATCTCGGCTTCACGCCGGTCCGCAAGCTTGTTCGCATGGCGCTGCGCGGAGAGCGCGCCGGCGCGCCGCCGGCTAACGACGACTCGCTGGTCTACGCCGCGGCGGGATTTGAATACGGCTAACCGATGCCTCGCAAACGTTACGTCTGGAAGCTCAAACACCGCGAACTCCAACTCGGGGACCGCACGCTCATCATGGGCGTCCTCAACATCACGCCCGACTCGTTTTCCGACGGCGGCAAGTACCTCGATCCGGACCGCGCGTTCGCCCGCGCGCTCGAACTGGAAGGCGAAGGCGCCGACCTGATCGACATCGGCGCCGAGTCCACCCGCCCCGGTTCCGCCCGCATCACCGAGGAGGACGAACTGCGGCGCCTGGTACCCGTCCTCCGGCGCCTGCGCGGAAAACTCGACATCCCCATTTCCGTCGATACGTACAAATCCGGCGTTGCCGACCGGGCGCTGGCGCTCGGCGCCGAGATTATTAACGATCCGAGCGCCCTCACCTTCGACCCGCAGCTTGCCCGGATCGCCGTCAAACACGATGCCGGACTCGTTCTGAACCACATGCGCGGGACCCCGGAAACGTGGGCCAAACTCGGTCCGCTGCCCAACGTGATGAAGTCCGTCATCGACGACCTCTCGGCCTGCGTCCATCGCGCCAAGCTTTCGGCGCTCGACCGCGAGCGCATCGTCGTCGATCCCGGACTCGGCTTCGGCAAACGCAAAGAACAAACCGCCGAAATCCTGGCGCGTCTCCACGAACTCGCCCGTCTCGACCTGCCGGTGCTCGTCGGGCCTTCCCGCAAGGGATTCCTCGGCCAGTCCACCGACGCCGGCAAGCTGTTCGGCTCGGCGGCCGCCGTCGCCGCGGCCATCCTCGGCGGAGCGCACATCGTCCGCGTGCACGACGTCAAGGAGATGATCCCCGTCGCCCAGGTGGCCGACTCCATTCTCGCGGCCGGGTAAGCGGCTGCGCCCTCCCCCGCGCCGTCGTAAAAAGATGATAAGATCGTTTACTCAGTAGTACACTTTCATCAACCGGGAGTCATTCGTGAGCATTCAACTTTCCGATGGGCGGACTATACCCATCGAGATGCACAAGATCCGAATCGTCCAGAAGGTGCGGCTTCCGTGCTCGGGCGAGCGGCTGGGGGCAATGGAGCAGGCCGGTTACAACACCTTTCTGCTGCGGACGCGGGACATCTTCCTCGACATGCTGACCGATAGCGGCACCAACGCGATGTCGGATAACCAGCTTGCGGCCATGATGGTCTCCGACGACGCCTACGCGGGTTCGGAGAGCTTCTACAAGCTGGCAGCGTCCGTCAAGGATATCTTCGGCTACGAGTACCTGCTGCCCGTCCACCAGGGCCGCGCGGCGGAGCACTTGCTGGCCAAGGTCTTCGTCAAGCCCGGCGACTTCGTCCCGATGAACTACCACTTCACCACCACCCGAGCCCACTTTGAGCTGGCCGGCGGAACGGTGCTGGAGCTGTTCGTCGACGAAGCGCTCAACACCCAGAGCAGCGACCCGTTCAAGGGCAACCTCGATCCCGCCAAGCTCAAAGCCGCCATCGACCAGCACGGCGCCGAGAAGATCTCCTTCGTGCGCATGGAGGCGACCACGAATCTCCTGGGAGGCCAGCCATTTTCCATGGCGAACCTGCGCGCCATCAAGGAAATCACGTCCGCTCACGAAATTTCCCTGATCGTCGATGGCAGCCTCATCTCGGAAAACGCCTACTTCATCCGCCAGCGCGAACCGGGCTACGCGCAGAAGTCGATCACCGAGATCATCCGCGAGATCATGGACTTGGCCGACATCTGTTACCTCTCGGGCCGCAAGAGCTGCAGCGTCCGGGGCGGCTTCATCGCGACGAACGACAGGAAGCATTATGAAGCCATCCGTCCCTGGCTCCCCGTCTATGAAGGCTTCTTCACCTATGGCGGAATGTCCTCCAAGGAGATCGAGGCCATGGCCGTAGGCGTGCGCGAGATGACCGACGTCGAAGTCGCCGGCAGCTCCGCCGACGGCGTGAAGTACTTCGCCGACCGGCTGATCGAGGCCGGGGTGCCCGTCGTCACTCCCGCCGGCGGACTGGCCTGTCACCTCGATGCCGCCCGTTTCCTGCCGCACGTGCCCCAAACGCAATATCCGGCCGGCGCGCTCGCCGCCGCCGTCTACCTCGCCGCGGGCATTCGCACCATGGAGCGCGGCACCCTTTCCACCGATCGGGCCCGCGACGGCAGCGAAATGCTGTCGGACCTGGAGCTGGTGCGCCTGGCGGTGCCGCGCCGCGTGTTCACGATGTCGCATTTTGAGTATGCGACGGACCGACTCGCCTGGCTGTATCAGCGCCGGGACCTGGTGGGCGGCCTCGAGTTCTACGAGGAGCCTCCGGTGCTTCGCTTCTTCGCCGGACGCCTGCGTCCGCTCGGCGACTGGAGCCAGGCGCTGATCGAGGCCTGCGACCGGGATTTCGGCGGCGGCTGCTGAACGCCGGCGCCTATGGACGCTGGCACTTGGGGCAGTAGTGCGTTCCGCGCTGCCCCACCACAATGCGGCGAATGGCGCGCCCGCACGCGAAGCACGGCGCGCCCGCCCTGCCATAGGCTTGGTGCAATTCCTGAAAGCTGCCGCGGCGGCCTTCCGCGTCGACGTAGTCCGAAATCGAGGAGCCGCCTCGGTCGATCGCGAGCCGGAGCACTACTTCCATCGACCGGTGCAGCCGCGCCGCTCGCTCCCGCGACAGCCGGGAAACGCGGGCTCGCGGGTGGATGCCTGCGCGGAACAGAATCTCGTCCACGTAGATATTTCCCAATCCCCGGACAAACCGCTGATCGAGCAGGAGGGGCTTGATGCGCCCGCGATGCGCCTCGAGACGCCGGACAAACGCTTCCAGCGGGATCTCGAGCGGATCCGGTCCGAGGTTCCGGGGCGGCGCGCTCAGCCACCGGATGGATCCGAACTGCCGGATGTCGTTGAAGCAGACGGCGCCGTTTTCCAGCTCGAGTACCGCGCGCGTGTACGGGCCGGGCGCGCCATTCCAGACCAGCGCCCCGGTCATTCGCAACTGAATCAACAGCGCTCCGTCGTCCAGTTCCAGCAACACCTGCTTGCCGTAGCGGCTCACCCGGCGGACGACGCGTCCCTCCACGGGAGGAATCTCCCCCATCCTCGCCCGCACGGCATGAAAGCGCAGGCCCACGATGCGGCGCCCTTCGACGTGCGGCGCCAGGGTCCGTACGATCGTCTCCGCTTCGGGAAGCTCAGGCAAACGGGGTGCTACTCCGGCCGCGCCCTGTCAGGGCAGGTCGATGAGAATATCGTCTCCCTCGATCTTCACGGGGAACTTCTGCAGTTTCGTGTCGGCGTCCCAGGTGTTTTCGCCGGTGCGGCAGTCGTACTCCCAAGCGTGCCACGGACACACCAGGATCTCCTCGTGCAGGGCCCCCTGGCCGAGCGGTCCGCCCTGGTGCGGACAGGTTCCTTCCAGCGCGTGGAGTTCCCCTCCGATGTTACAGAGCGCGTACTGCTTGCCCGCCACATCCACCTCCGTCACCTGCCCCGGCGCCAGCGAGGCAAGGCTTCCTACCCTGATGAACGACATACTAAAATAACCTACCATGCTCCGCCGGACCTTCCTTCCCGCCGCGCTCGCGATCGCCGCCGCGGGCTGCCGCCGCGATGCGAGGCAGGTGGTCGGCGTGATCCCCAAAGGCGCGAGCCACCTGTTCTGGCAAACGGTCCACGCCGGCGCCATCAAAGCTTCGCAGGAGTACGGCTTCGCGATCGAGTGGAACGCCCCGGCCGTCGAGGTAGATTCCGCCCGGCAAATCGACATCGTCGAATCGATGGTCAACCGCCGCCTCGCCGGCATCGTGCTGGCCCCGGTGGACCGCAAAGCCCTGGTGAACATCGTCGAGCGCGCCGCCCGCGAAGGGGTTCCCGTCTCCATCTTCGATTCCGGCATCGACACCGACAAGTACATCTCCTACGTGGCGACCGACAACGAGGAAGGAGGCCGCATGGCCGCGCGCCGCATGGGAGAGATTCTCGGCGGCAGTGGCAAGGTCGGCGTCGTCGGCTTCATGCCCGGCAGCGCCTCCACCATGGAACGCGAGTCCGGCTTCGAGGACGAGATCCGGAAGAAGCATCCCGGCATCGCGGTCCTGCCGGTCCAGTTCGGCATGGCCAGCCGCGCGAAATCCATGGCCGTCGCGGAAAACCTCCTCGCCGCGCATCCGGACCTGGCCGGCCTGTTCGCCGACAACGAGTCCAGCTCGGCGGGTTCCGTGCAGGCGCTGAAAAGCCGGGGGGCGAAACAGGTGAAGCTGGTGGCTTTCGACACTTCCGAGCAGCTCGTTGCCGACATGAAAGCGGGCTGGATCGACTCTTTCGTTGTGCAGAACCCGTTCAAGATGGGCTATGAATCCACCCGCGCCATCGGCTTGCACTTGCGCGGCGAAACGCCGCCCCGCCTTGTAGACTCCGGCGCCGCGCTGATCCTGCCGGAACGCCTCGACGATCCCGAAGTTCGGGAGTTGCTGTTCCCGGACATCAAGCGTTATCTGGCCGCCCGGTGAGAGAATGGAGAGCAATGCTTCGGGACCTATAGTTCCGGGGCTACGGAGGGCTGTCATGTTTCCATCGCGACGCAGTCTGTTACAGGGCGCCGGTCTCGGATCGCTCTCGGGCCTTTGGCCGTTTCGCAAACTTGCGGCGGCGCCGCGCAAATCCGCCGGCGTTTACGAGCAACTCGGCATCCGTCCCGTGGTCAATTTTCAGGGGACCCACACCACCATCGGAGCATCCAAAGTCTGGCCGGAGATCCACGACGCCATGGCCGAGGCGTCGCGCCATTACGTCTACCTCGAGGAATTGCAGGAGGCGATCGGCGAACGGCTCGCCCGGCTCATGAACACCGAGGCGGCCATGGTCACCACCGGCGCCGCCGGCGCCATCTCGCTGGGAACCTGCGCTGCCCTCACCGGCGACGATGTCGCGAAAGTGCGCCGGCTCCCCGACCTCGCCGGCATGCGCACGGAAGTGATCATTCAGAAGCCGCACCGCAACGGCTACGATCACGCTGTCCGTAACGCCGGGGTGCGCATCGTCGAGGTCGACAACGCGGGCCAGTTGGCCGCCGCCGCGGGCGCGCAAACGGCGATGATGTACTACCTCGGCGGCTCCAGTCACGACTGGGAGTGGGAAACGCCCGTTCCGTTGGAGGAATGCCTCGAGATTGCGCGCAACGCCGGATTCCCGGTGATGGTTGACGCGGCCAACATGCTGCCGCCGTGGGACAACATCCGCAAACTCGGCGCGCTCGGCGTCGACCTGATCTGCCTCAGCGGCGGCAAGCACATGCGCGGACCGCAGTGCTCCGGCATCCTCGCCGGCCGCAAGGACCTGATCCGCGCCGCGTGGCTCAACTCCAGCCCGCATTCCGATTCGCTCGGAAGGCCCATGAAAGTGGGACGCGAAGAGATGATCGGGGTCTGGCTGGCCGCGGAAAAATACTCCAAGCTGGACTTTGCGGCCATCGAGCGGCAGTCCGCCCAACAGGCCGACTACATCATCGCTGAACTGGGCAGAATCCCCGGGGTGAAAACCGCCCGGACGCCCTTTGACCGCACGCGCCGCGTCCACCGAGTCGTCGTCACGTGGGACGAAACGGCTCGCAACCTCGCCACCGGCGATGTCATCCGTCGCCTCAAGGAAGGCGATCCGCGGGTGGTGGTCCTCAAAGCCGCCGGCCAGGGTATCGAACTGACCGTGTTCATGAACGAGCCCGGCGACGAGAAGATCGCCGTCCGCCGCCTGAAGGAGGTCTTCTCCTCCTGAGGCGCCCGGCGTCCAAACCGCGCGGCACATATGTAAGGCGGGGAAGTTACTGAGGCTGTGGGGTTGCGGGGACAGGCGGCGAGGGGATGGAAGATTTCTGAGACTTCACCACGGAGACGCGGAGGCCAGGGAACCGCGCCGGCTCCTCCACCGGGGCGAACGCGCCCGCCTCGACTTGTTGAAGCCGTCGTAGCCTCCAGAGGCAGTCGATGATGCACGCCGCCTGGATCTCTTCCAGGGCGTTCGCGGGCCGGTACTCGGTTCGGAGTTGATTGGCGAATTCCTGGAATTCGGCCGGGTCGTCGCCGGCCGCCAGGGTCGATGCGGTTAACAACCCGTGCCGCACGGCGCTAGCGCTGACCCTCTGTTTGCCTTGGGGGCTTTTGGGCCCTGTGCTCTTCTTGGCGTTTCTTCGAGGTGCTCAAGAGCTACGATCAGCGGCGCGAGTCGTTCCAGGGGACGGAGCAGGATGTGATCTGGCTCGATGAGGAACCGCCGCTCGACCTGTACACCGAATGCCTCATGCGCACCATGACCACGGGCGGCACCGTCATGCTCGCGTTCACCCCGCTCCGAGGTCTCTCCGACGTCGTGCTGTCGTTCCAGCGCGAGGCGAGATCGAAGGGGATTCCGTCGCTCGGCGCCGGGGCGATCGACCCGGCTGCCCGGGGGCGGAGCCAGGTCGACGGCCGCCAGTTGCTCCAGATGTACACTGACTTGGGGCTGAGGGTGGCGATGGCGGATAACGCCGTCGAGGCGGGGATCTATCGCGTGTGGCAGCGGCTGAGTTCCGGTCGGCTAAAGGTATTCCAGAGCCTGGAGCAGTGGCGGAGCGAATTCCGGCTGTACCGGCGGGACGAGAAAGGCAGGGTGGTGAATTGCGACAGGCCGGACGTTAGACATGGGCATGCCTGGCGCTTGCGGCCGGGCGGCTCGCGCTCAGCGATGCCGGGCAACTCGCGCAGCGTCATTTCCTCTGCGATCAGCTAATCTAAGCGGCGGTCTACTTTTGCATCAGGCTCAGTTGACGAGGGTCAGGTGGAAGAGGTGACGCAAGTTCAAGATCTTCGCGGCTTGGGTCAAAGCGGTGGATGAGGGTATTCAACCTACGCGCCGTTTCCCAGATCTCAGCCAATGACTGGCACTGAGGGCAACCACCCTTGATGCCGCCCCAGCCCTCAAGGGCTGGATTGTAGCGTCTGTGACGAGGGCAGCGGCCGGAGAAACGGATGGCGCGAAGTTTCAGCACGTCCTGATTGTAGCCGCAAGGCTTCTCTGATGCTGGCCGGCGGTCCAGCGGATCGACCGTTTCCCCCGCGGCCCGCGGATGGCGGCCTGATGCGGATTTAGGGTTGCCGAAAATGCCATCGAGGCGGGCAGTTGGATGCGGTGAGCCACGCGTCCCGGGATCGGCGATTCACTCGGTCCCCGGAGTCTCCTTCTTGTTCTTCGCCCATCGGGCCAGGACCGCTTGCCGGGCAATCTCGCTACGCCTTTTGGCGGAGAGCTTCTTCGCCCGCGCCGCGCCTCCCACGAGCCCCCCCTGCCGGGCGAACTCGCTGCGCTCCTCGGCCGTCATGGAAGCCATGCGTCGCTTCCCGCCGACCTTGCCGGCCTTGCTGACCAGCTCGGCCACCGTCATAACCTTCTTCCGCGCCATGTCGTTCCTAACTTAACACCACTTGCCAGGTAGGTAAAGAGGACTTTTGGGATAGTACTTGCGGCCCAATCAGGTTCCGGAAACCGAGTTCCGCGGGGACGAGGATCCCAAGGCTCTCGGGAGGCTCGGCGAGGAACTCGTCCGCAAGTACATGGACGAAGCCGCTCCGCTGGTGCAACCCGCCGCTGTCGAATTGGATGTCGCCGGGGAGATCGGCGGTGTGCAAGTCTGCGGGAAGCGGCGAGCGAGGGCGCGGCGCTCTGTGAAGCAGCGTGAGCAGGCGCGCTTAGTTGAGTCCGGGGACGCTGGGCAGATGCGGTGGATGGCGGCCAGCAACAGATAGTGCGCCGTGGAAGGACCGGAACGCGGCTTCGGCCAGGAAGACTGGAGCGCTTCCCAAGCTCCAGACTGGTGGGCAGCCACAGGGCGCCGGGCAGGCCAAAGTCGATGGTGGTGGCGGACAAAGGTAGAGGAGCGGCGCGGTCCTTAACCAAAGCGGCGACCCGCTCGGCGCTGCCGAGATACGTCTGCTGAACGATGCGGGGCTTGCCGTCGACGCGGGCGCTTTCGACGACGTAGTAGTAGAGCCGCGGCGCGACCCCATAGTTACCAGCGATCCGAATGATCTGCGACGTTTGGATCCGGCGGCCCCGATCGTTCCTGTGTAAAACTGCGCGTGGGGATTTCGGGAACATGATGGAAAGACACGCCACGAAGGCTCAGTGGGACTCGTGCCAGCGGATCGACCGTTCCGTCCAGTCGATCACGTGCTTCACTTCCCGGATGCCGTGCCCTTCGCGCGGATATCGCACCATAGTGGTCTCCACCCCGACGTCTTTCAGCGCGATGTAGTACTGCTCGGCCTCGGTGATCGGCACGTCGTTATCGTTCTCGCCGTGAACCAACATGGTGGGCGTGGCCGCCTGGGCCACGTATCGCAACGCGGACCGCTTCCACAGCTCGTCCATCAGGTTGCCTTGGTGCGGAAAGATGCCGAAGGTCATCTGCTCGTACTGGTTGTAGTATGTGGTGTAGTTGTAGCTCACCAGGTTGGTGATGGCAGCGGTTGGGATCGAGGATTTGAACAGGCGGGTCTGCGTGATCAGCCACGCGCTCAGTTGCCCCCCGTAGCTGACGCCCTCCACGCCAATCCGGTTCCGGTCGATCCAGAGGTTCCGCCGCATCGCCGCGCTGACGCCGTAGAGGACGTCCTGCGCTTCATTGCCGTTCTGGTCGCCGAACACCGCGTCGGCGAAGGACTGGCCATAGCCGGTCGAGCCCCGGTAGTTCACCATCAGGGTCGCCCAGCCTTTCGCCGCGTAAACCTGGCTTCGCAGGTTGAAGGCGGGTCCCTGCTGGGCGTGCGGCCCCCCATGAATAACGACGATCATCGGATGCCGGGAGTCCGCCGTCATGCCGAGCGGCCGGGTGAGGAACGCCTCGATCTCCCACTTGTTGTCGTTGCTGACGAAGGTGAACGCCTCGGTGGGAGCGATCTCCTTGCCGGCCAGCGCTTCCCGGTTCAGTTCCGTCAACTGGCGCGGCGCGCCGTCCCCCTCTTTCAGGAAAAGCTCCGCCATGTTCGACGGCGCCGTGAATGCATAGGCGACGACCCCGCCGCGGGCGACGCTGAAGGCGCCGGCGCTCCCCGGGTCCGCGACGATGGCCTTTGCGGATCCTCCGTCCGCCGGCATCCGGTAAAGGCGGACATTTCCCCTTTCCTGCGCGGTGAAGTAGAGGGCGTCGCCCTCCGGCGACCACTCCGGCGCGCCCTGCCGGTTGTCGATGGCCCCGCTGATCTCCCTGCGATTGCCGCCGTCGGCGTCCACGAGCCAGACGTGCGTGTCCTCCATGGTGGTCTCGAGGTTGGTAAGGCCGCGCTTACAGGCCTGGTAGGCGATCCGCTTGCCGTCGGGCGACCAGCGCGGGCGGTACTCGATGCTTTCGGTGGCCGTCAACCGGCGGAGCGCGCCATCCGCAACCCGGACGGTCAGCAGGTCGTAGTTGAAGAACTGGTCTTCGTTCGGCTCGCGATTCGATGCGAACACGATCTCGTCGCCGTTCGGAGACCAGTCGATCGAGTGCTCGTAGTGATGGCCTTCGGTAAGCTGCCGCACCGCGCCCGACGCCAGCTCGGCGATGAAGATATGGAGCCGGCGGTTATCGTTGAAGCGCGTGAGCCCCTCGTCGGCCTCGGGCTTGTAGAGGTAGCGGGTAATCACCATCGGATCGCCGCCCGCCTCCGCCGTTTCCGGGCCAGGAACCGCGTTGACGAAGGCGATCCGCTTGCCGTCCGGCGACCACGCGAACTTCCTGCCGGTTGACGGCAGCGGGTTGTTGGTCCATTCGAGATTCGAAACCCACCGCGCCCCAGCGCCCTCGGCGCCGGCGACAATCAGGCCGGAACGGCCTCCCGCCTTCCCGGAGTACGCGATCTTAGAACCGTCCGGCGACCATTCCGGACTGCCCGACGCGTCCTTGCCCTCGGCCAATCGAATCGCGCGGCCATCCGCAACGGCGAGCACCCACAACTGCGAATATGGCTTGCCATCCGTATCGTTGTTCTGAACCGTATAGGCGATTCGGCGGCCGTCGGGCGAGAAGCTGACTTCGCCGACGGAACGCAGCCGCGTCAGGTCGGCCGGCGCGAGCCCCGCGGCCCAGGCGCCACTCGAGGCCGAAAGGACGCAGAAAAGGCATGGCAATAGCTGTCGCATATCAGAATATCAGTCGTGCGAAAGCGAGACGATGATTCGTCTCGAGAGCGGGCGCCCGGCCCGATTTCAGCGCGTGCGCCGGGGGAGTCCTGCTTTCCCGGAGTCGCCGGCTTCCATCCGCGGTCTCAAGATATCCAGGTTCTCCCTGGCAAACTCCAGGTTGGCGGGCGAGACGATCAGGTTCGGACTGTTTCGCCCGGAAGCCTTCATCACCGCCATACGCAGCGTTGGTACTCCCACAACATACTCTTTGGCCGTCAGCCCACGCTTCTTCAGGATCGCCATGGCGCCGGAGTCGGCTTCCACCTCCTTCGCCTGATCGGCCAGGGGCATTCTCATCCACTTCTTGAGTTTCGCCATGCCTTGCTGATCGGAGCCGAGGTAACCGGTCATGTCGGGCAGCGCGGCGAGCAACTTGTTGGACAGCGGCATCGTGAGCTTGTACTTGAGGATTTCCTGTTTGCTGGCTTCGGAAAGCTGGCCCTGGGCGGGCAGGCACGCCAAGGCTATCGAAGCAGCGAAGATGAACGCGCCGTTTCGGACCTTCATAGACGAAATTATAGGTCCGCAATCTGTCGGGCGGCCGGCCGATGCGGCCTTTTCACTCCTCGCGGGCGGAAACCTGTTCGTCCTGCTCCGCCGCGACCGCCGCTTCATCCTCGTATGGGTATTCGGCTTCGTCCGCGCCTTCCGGCTTCTCCACCGGAGCGACCTTCTCGATCTCCTTGCGAAGCATCTCTTCGGTCTCGCGGCGGGCGGCTTCGGCGTGCTCGGGGTGCTCGTGCTTATACATCACTTCCGGCATCGTTCCGGTGATCCAGGACGGATTCATGGGGTACACGTGCGGGGCAAAGACGGTCGAGTACATGTGCCAGACGAGGATGGCCAGCGTCGCCAGCCACGCCTCCCAGTAATGCACCACCAGCGCGATATCGAGAGCGCCCTTCGGCAAGACGTTGACGATCCAGTTATCGAACCACAGCATGATGCCGGTCAGGATCATCACCGCCGTGCCCCACACCAGCGCCCAGTATTCGGCCTTCTCCACGTAGCTAAACCGGCCGAAGCGGGGCGGCGCCGGACGCCGGCCTATATTGTAGAGAATGCGATTCCAGAACTGCCGCACGTCCCGCGGGTGCGGAATCATGTCCCGGACAAACTCGCGCCCGCGATGGGTGACCGCTACGAACACCAGGTGCCACAATACGGTGATCCCGAAGATCACGGCCGCGATCCGATGCACTACGCCGCGCAGTTCGAACCCGCCCGGCCATCCGAAGAAGAAGCGCGCGAACCAGCTTTCGTTGAACCGCAGCGCGAAGCCCGATATCACCAACACGATGAAGCTGATCATCAGCAGCGCGTGCTGCCACACTTCACCCGTCCGCATCCGTCGGATCTGCGGCTTCGCGGTGAAGACGTGATGGAGGTGGCGCCCCAGGTCGAACAGCCAGTGGACCACCATCAGCCCGATAATCGCCCAGATGGCGATGATGTAAAAGCGCTCGATCACGTTGGCGGCCGCTGTCCGCAAGCCTTGCCCCGTCACGTCGTGGATCGGCGTGTTCGCCAGTTCTTCCGAAATGCCCGGATGACACGAACCGCACGTGTGGCGCAGGTTGGCGGAATGGATGGTCGACGTCGGATCGGTGCTCGGCAGGATGCGGTGCACGCCGTGGCAGGAGGCGCAGTTCGCCACCGCCGGGTCGCCGGCTTTCGTTTTCAAACCGTGATAGCTGTCGATGAACGTGCGCAGCCGCCCGCTGGGGATGCCGTATTTCTCGTTCAAGGTGACCGATTCATGACAGCGCGCGCAGGTCTGCTCGGCCACCCGCGCCTTGGAGACCGGAGACCGCGGATCGCCCGGCGAAATGATGCCATGCTCGCCGTGGCAGCTTGTGCAGACGGGCGAGTCCGTTTTGCCGCGGGCGACCAGCTTTCCGTGTATGCCCTCCCAGAAATCGTGCTCCACGCCGTTGTGGCATCGCCCGCACGTCTTGGGAATGTTGAAGTGGTTGACCGAAGACTCCGCATTGCCCGCCGACAGGATCTGGTGCGCGCTCCCTCCGGTGGAGTGGCAGTCGTTGCAGGTTGCCGCCACGAACACGCCGCCCTTGGTGGCCCTGCCGTGGACGCTGCTCTTGTAGTTATCGATCGCCTTGTCGAAAAGGATCTCGTATTTGCGGGTCAGGTCGATGTTCTCATGACATTTTCCGCACGTGTTCGGCAGGTTGGCCGGGTGCGTGTGCGAGTTCCCCACCGCCGACGGTTGGATGTCGTGGTCACCGTGACAACTGGCGCATTGCGGAATATCGGGGTTCGCGCCCGCGTCGAAGCGCCCGTGCACTTTGTACTGCTCGGCGGCCTCGACGTGGCACTGCCGGCACGCCGTGTCGGTGACCTGAAAGGCCGGATCTTTTCTCTGGTGGACCGGATCTCTCGTGGGATCCACTACTCCGCGGTCGGAGTGGCAGTCGAGACACTCCATCCCCGCGTGCGCGGACCGTGAGACTTCATCGGGAAACCTGCCTCCGTGCTTGCTCGTGGCGTGGCAGTCCGCGCAGCCGGCGCTGTCCACCTTCATCTGCTGCGCCCAGCCGCCCGTCGCCAGCAACATCAGCGCCGCCTGGGAAACGATCCAGCATCTTGTACCCATCTTCATTCCATCTCCCCAATTCTCGCTGCCCCGGGAGATCCCGTTACGCCCAGCGTCTCCCGGTTGCCTTGGGACACATCCATTATATAGGAGTTCTGTACCTAATTGTACCGATTCGCTCCGCGCCCCGCTCCTGGAGAGCCACCTTGCCTTGGCCCCCGGATTCCACATAATGGAATAACCGGGGTCGTTCCATGTTATCGCCCAAGAAGATACTGGTCGTCGACGACGATCTGTCAATCCACAGGCTGCTGGAGACTGTCCTCGCGTCGCCGGATCTCGAGATGGAGCATGCATCCGACGGCGCCGAAGGACTTGAACGCATCCTCACCCGCCACTACGATCTCGTTCTTACCGACGTGCACATGCCGGGCCTGGACGGTCTCGAGTTGCTGCGTACCGTCAAGCGCGAGCGGCCGGCCACGAAAGTGGTGGTGATGACGGGCGATAACACAACGGACAAGATGCTCGATTCGCTGCGCGACCACGCCTTCGGCTATTTCAGCAAACCCTTCTCGCCCGCCACCGTCACCGAAGTAGTGGCGCAGGCGCTGTCCGCGGATACCGAAGGCGACATCCAGGTTTCTTCCGCCTCTCCAGGCTGGATCGCGCTCGAGGTGAGTTGCCGTCTGGACGTCGCCGACCGGCTCGTCCAGTTCTTGAGCCAGATGAAAACCGACATTCCCGCCAAGGAGCGCGAAGATGTCGCCTTCGCGTTTCGCGAGATGCTGCGCAACGCCATCGAGCATGGCGGCAAATGCGATCCGGCAAAGCGGGTCCACGTCGCTTACATCCGGACCGATCGCATCATTCTTTACTACATTCGCGATCCTGGCGAGGGGTTCCGTTTCGACTCGCTGCCCCACGCCGCCGTCTCCTATCCGGAGAACCAGCCCGCCGAGCACATCATGTACCGCCTGGAGCATGGCCTTCGGCCCGGCGGCTTCGGCATCCTGATGGCGCGCCACATGCTCGACGAACTGATCTACAACGAGCAGGGCAACGAACTGGTCCTGATCAAGTATCTCTGAGCCGCGCTCGCTAGCGTCCCGAGCCCGCGCCGTGAAGCGCGCCGATCTCGCTATCGCTCAGCGCCCGGTCGAACACCGCCACCTCGTCCATCAGTCCGGTGTAGCTCAGGCCGAGCCGGATCCCCAGCCGCGCGGGCTCCCACTCGAAACGTTCCCGGATCTCCTTCGCCGTCGAGACCGGCTTTCCGTCGACGTACAGGGCCGCCTTTCCGCCGCCGGCGTCCAGCCCCGTCCAGGTAATCGCCACGTGCGTCCAATGGTTGTTCGAAAACGAAGGCCGCTCGATCACCACCAGCCGCCGCAGGAAATCGGGGTTCTTGTCCGGGGGCGTATCGGAGGGGTTCCAGTCTTTCAGCCTGCCGAAGACGCCCAGCCGGAAATGCCGCGGCTTTTCGTCTTTCGAAAAGTCCACCCAGATCGCCGAATCGTTGTACGTCTTGTCGGTCACCTGAATCGGATCCGAGAATCCGGGAGCGAGATCCTTCTCGGGGTCGAGCCGCATCCAGAACGAAATCGTGCCCGCCGACGGCTTGATGTTGCGGTCGCCGCGAAAGAACAGCGCCCGCGTGTTTTTCGAACGGAAGCGCAGCGCGTCGCTCCCGCCGACCCCGGCGCCCTTTTCGATGACGGCGTCCACGTCGCCCAGGCCCGGCTTCGCGCTCGCTTCTGGTTTGAAGTCGGGCGCGCTGTGGATCTTCGCATCGCCGCGCGCCACATCCGCGTCCACTCCCTTGTCGAAGCTCGCGTGAAACAGCAGGTTCGGCCGCAGCGAGGCAGGAATGGGAGCTCCCGTCAGCACCCCTGAGATTGTGAAAACCGCGATAAGCCAGCGCATAGCAACGATTGTAAATGCGGAGACCGTCCGCTCGGGGAACGGACGCCGGACTCCGTAACCGGCCGGCGCCCTCACGCAGACACGCTGTGCTCCTTGAGGAAGGCGGGGCTGAAGTCGATCCCAAGGCCAGGAGCTTCCGGCACGCGCCACTCCGCGAGATTGGGCTTCCAACCTTGGACGAAGATGTCGTTGTACTCGCCGATCTGCGTATTGCCTTCTTCCATGATGAGAAAATTGGGGAAGACGCGGCGACGTGGAGACTGGCGGCCGTGCACACCGGTCCGTTCGGATTGTGCGGAGCGAACGTCACGTAGTGCGCATCGGCCATCGCCGCGATCTTCTTCATCGCGGTGATGCCCCCTGTGCGGGCGACGTCGGGTTGCAGAATCCGGGCGGCGCGCTTCTCAAGCAGAGGGGCGTAGTGGAAGTGGCCCTGAATGCCTTCGCCTGTTGCGATCGGTATGTTGGTGGACGCCTGCAGGGACGCCAGCGCCTCCATGTTCTCCGGCGGTATCGGCTCCTCCAGGAAGAACGGGTCCAGCGGTTCCAGCATTTTGACGATGCGGCCGGCTGCGGCAAGGTTGAACTTCCCATGGGCTTCCACGCAGATATCGAACGCCGGCCCGGCTTCGCGGATGCCGGTCAACATCTCGCGGACTTCGGCAAGCGTCTGGCTGGACAGGTGGCGCTCGGGTCCAGGATATGCGCCGAAGGGATCGTACTTGCCGGCCGACGCGCCCTGCGCCATCAACTCTTTCGTGCGCTGGAAGTACGCTTCGCGAGTCCGCGGGATGTTCCCCCAGCGGTAACTCGTATAGATTCGAATGCGGTCGTGAATCTTTCCGCCCAGCAAGTTGTACACGGGCGCGCCCAGTTTCTTGCCGAGGATATCCCAGAGCGCGATATCGATTGCGCTGATGGCGGCGTACAGCGTTCCGCCGAGCGTATTCTCCTCCGTAATGTACATTCGGCGCCAGAGCTTCTCGATATTCCAGGCGCTCTCGCCCTTGACGAGAGGCTCGAGCGAGCGAATCGTAGCGGCGACCGGCGCGACCGTGGGCGGCGAGGTTCCTTCGCCCCATCCGTGGTAGCCGTCCTCGGTTCTCACCCGCGCGCAGACAATATCCTTGCGGCCGCCGATTCGGAGAATGTGCGCCTCGACGCTCGCGATCTTGAGCGTGTCCGGACTGGCCGCCACCGTTGGACAGAGTGGAGCCGCGGGCAGGACGAGTGTGCGCAGAACGTCGCGGCGGGTCCACATGGCCGATTAACAACTGTAGCGAGTCCCGGACGCTTTCGCAAAAGCAGATCAGGATCAGCTCTTCCAGGAGCTGCTCCTACGACTGCGATAGCAGCAAGCTGCCGACGCTATGATGGGACGAAGTCTGGATGGAAACCGTCGATTGCCGGTCCTCGCCGGGCGCCAAGATCGCGCTGTTTCGCTCGCTCTTTCGAGGACGCGACGACGTATATCCGCGCCGCTTCGAGAGCCGGCGAACAGGGAGGTCCGGATACGCTCCCGCATGTGCGAACGAGTGGGTTCGCGGCATCTGCGAGAAACCGCGAATCAAGTGCGCGGACTGCCCGCATCGCCGCTTCCTGCCCGTCACGGACGATGTAATCCGGTGGCATCTGTCCGGCCGTGACGACGCCGGAATACCCTTCGTGGCGGGCGTCTACCCGATGCTTCAGGACGAGGCGTGTTTCTTTCTCGCCGCCGACTTCGACAAGGACGGCTGGCGCGAAGACGCCGGTGCTTTTGTCGAAACCTGCCGCCGTCTGCGTCTGCCGGGCGCATTGGAACGTTCGCGCTCGGGGCTCGGCGCGCATGTGTGGTTCTTCTTTGAAGAAGCGGTTCCGGCCTCGCTGGCGCGCAAGCTCGGCTCGCTGATTCTTACGGAAACGATGGAGCGCCGGCCCGACATCGGCCTTGATTCCTATGACCGCTTCTTTCCGAACCAGGACACGCTGCCCCAGGGAGGTTTCGGAAACCTGATCGCACTGCCACTCCAGAAGGAGCCGCGTGAGCGGAGCAATAGCGTTTTCCTTGACGACGGATTCAAGCCCCACACCGATCAATGGGCGTTTCTTGCGTCCGTCAACAGGATCGGCCGGTCGCGAATCGAGGAACTGGTCTCCGATGCGGAACGCCGGGGGCGCGTGGTTGGCGTTCGGTTTCCGGCGACCGAGGAAGATGAGCCGGAGCCCTGGACAACGCCGCCGTCGCGCCGCCGGAAAGAGGCTCCAATTGCAGGCGAGTTGCCGCGCAGCCTTGAGCTTGTGCTGGGAAACGAGATCTACATCGCCAGAGAGGGCCTGCCGCCGCCCCTGCGAAATCGCCTGCTCCGCGTCGCTGCCTTTCAGAATCCGGAGTTCTACAAGGCGCAGGCGATGCGCCTACCCACCTATGGCAAGCCACGCATCGTTGCCTGCGCCGAAGAGCACTCGCATCACATCGGCCTGCCCCGGGGTTGTCTGGAAGACGTGCGGCAGATGCTGGCCGATCTAAACATCAACTCGATTGTGCGGGACGAGCGCAACCCGGGGCGCCGCATCGAGCACCGCACGAGCAGGAAATTCCGTTCGGCGGTACGTTCTGCTATCGTTACTGGGTATGCGAGATGCGGACATTCGCCGAGTCCTTCGTCAGCACCTCGAAGGGATGTTTACGCACGACGGGACTACGATGATTATTGAGGAGCTGGGACTCTGCCGTGGTACAGTGCGCGTGGACATCGCCGTCGTCAACGGCGTCCTGAAGGGATATGAGATCAAGAGCGACCAAGACACACTGCTGCGCTTGTCGTCCCAGGCTGCAACATACAATCGGATCTTCGACACGATGACCGTGGTCGTCGCGGAGCGCCATTTGTGCGCTGCTGAGAGATTGATCCCGTTTTGGTGGGCCATCCAGGTTGCCCGGCTCGCCGATTCGTCAGCGCCTTTGGAAATCGAGAGCATCCGTGGTGAATCGTCGAACCCGAGTGTTGACCCCGGTTCGCTCATTCAGTTGCTGTGGCGCGACGAAGTGCTCGAACTCCTGGGCAAGATCGAGCCGCTGAAAGCTCTCAAGAGCAAGCCGCGGCGCATTCTTTGGGAGACTCTCGCGACTGCGGTGCCGTTACCGGAATTGAAGGCCATGGTTTGCGCATGCCTCAGGACTCGGCCTCGTTGGCGAGTTGATGAACTGCGAAAGCAAGATGGTGAGACGTCCCAACCTTGCGCCACGTCGTCAGGTTCCCTGTACCGACACGTTCTGCCGCGCAGTCATCGATATACTGATCGCCCCAACTGAACTGCCGGCCGCAGTATTCCGGCCTCTCGACCAACACCTGACACACGTCATGGAACTGTTCGTATCCGTGGTCTCTGAGGTTTCTCGCCTTAAGAATGAGCCATGCCGTCTCGCACGTATAGCGGATACTGGCGGAAGGGCGCATGACCCGAGGATCTACCTCAGCGGGTTCCGGATGTGAAATCGCATAGTCTCCGAACGTAGGAAGACGAGGTAAGCTTTGTTGACGCGAGAGATCCAACCAGAGACTCCAATCCTGCCTTGGAAGGAACGAGACATCGGATGCCGGCAGCCCAGTCAGATTCTGCGGGAAGGACGTCGCAGCAAGCGTAAACGTGCGCCACTTGCGCAGACGCGGTAGGCGATTCACAAAGTCGATCACCGCGTCGACAGCGAGGTCGGGATCATGCGGAAGCGCGCGCAGGTCGAAGATCAAATCAGAATTCTGCACCGTGGCGCCGACCGCTTCCAGAACGCCTTCGACGGTATCGCCGATGTCGCCGAAATCGGCGAAGTCTTCACGCTGAATACGGACACAGACACCGCGCTCGTCCTGATCGACAACCTTACGGCACGCCTGCAGGTATTCATCCCCCCGGAGTAACCCAACCACGGGAACGGCCTCAACATGGCGTGCCCGCAGGGATTGAAAGACGTTAGATAGCGGGTGAGATCCGTCGGCCATATGCTCGCTGTCCGGTATCCACAGCAGGTCTACGAATAGGCGCCTGCCAGTTCCCCAGGCGCGATCGATCTTCTGTCCAACCTTCTTCAGATGCTGATCGACGGTCTTGGCAGGTCTTTCCTCCGCGAAATCCCAGGGGATCGGCGGTATTTCGATCAAAGGTGTAAGGGCCTGGCGCGTCGACGGAGCCAGCGTCTGGAGGGCACCATACTCGCCCTCCCGTCCCTTCAGTATGGGAACGTAATGGTTTCGCCGGAACATCTCAAGGCATCCTATGCCGATCGAAAACCCAATCGACTTTCTTCTTCAGGTTGTTGCACTGGGTCCGATCCAGGTGCCCGTCGTGCTGCAGGCGTCCGACGACGATCCCTGGTGCGATACCCAGTTCGAATGCGAATCTGCTGATGGCAGCGCAAGAAAAAGCGCCCAATCGGCGGAATACTCGGTACTTGGCCTGGGGAATAAGCCATTCCTGTGCAAACACGTCGGCCTCGGATTCCTTCTCATCCTTCTCGCCCTCGTCACCTTCCAGGAACACATCTCGTCTGCCGTGCAGGAGGATATGCCCCGCTTCATGAAAGAACGTGAACCACAGGTGGTCATCCGTCTTGTAGCGCAGGCTCAGCTGTATCAATGCCCGCGAGGGTGTCAACCACCTAGTCGCCCCCCAAACTCTCGTCCCAGGGAGTTCCGGGACGAATGCTACGCACACGCCCGCTTCATTGCATTCCCGAGTCACCGCGGAAGTAAAGTCGTTCGGCAGATGCCGCGTCAACGAACGCACTCGCTCTAGCGCTCTCTTGAATGTGTCCGCATCGTATTCAGCGGGTTCCTGACGACCGGCTTCCAGTTCTCCTTTTCTCAGCCATGCCACTACGGCACCGGGCTTGCTCTCAAACGCTGACGAACGCCTGAACGCCGGACTCTCCGCTCCCCACACTTCTTGCCAACTGCTGGGAGAAGCGACAGCAAAGAAACGAAGCACCTCCTCAAGTTGACGGGCCTTCTGACGATACTCTGGTATCCAGCCCAGCTTCACCATCTCCCGATAAGGAACCTGATTCAGCCAGTCCGCCTGTTTCTCAAACTCGACCGCCTCTTTTGCCCGCGCGAGTGACTCCCGATAGTTTTGTTCCCTCGCAATCCAGAAACCGGCTGGGATTCCAAGCACCCGCTCAAACTGAAGAGCGGTCTCGGGAGTGATTGCGGCCTTCCCCTTCACGATCTCGTTAATCGTCTTCTTCGGCCGACCGGTGCGTTCCGCTAGTTCTGTCTGAGACATCCCTCGCTCGACGAGGATCTCTTCGAGCGTTTCACCAGGTACCGACACCGTATCCGGAGAATATTGATTTCGAATCTGTTCATCCATGAGTGTCCACCACCCCGACGAGCATCACC
Source organism: Bryobacteraceae bacterium (assembly GCA_026129905.1). GTDB lineage: Bacteria > Acidobacteriota > Terriglobia > Bryobacterales > Bryobacteraceae > JAHCHE01. Next base: position 76,881 of record JAHCHE010000016.1, read on the forward strand.
GCCGTTACGTGAGTCCAGTCAAGCCCACCGTCGGGCTTCTTCGGAACCGGATTGTGCGCTGGCGGAAATAGCAACCGGTACGGTCCGTCCAGATCGATCGAGAGTTGACCGGCGCGATCGCCCTTCAATTCGTGACACCTCCCTGGCAATCTCCGCATGACCTCAAGCGTCGGCGCGGCCTTGAGATCATCGAGGCGGCGCCGGATCAGTTTCGCACGCTGCAAATTGTGCCTCCGCACGAGGCGCTTGGACTCGTTCCAGTCCCGCGGGTCATCGTCGGTTGGAAACAGTATTTCCATCTCACCAAGATCAATATTAACCCTACAGGTTAATCTATGTCAAGATGTGATTTATGATTTTGGTTAACAAGTTCTGACTGCTGCTGGAACTTAAGGACAACGTGGAGCGTCGGTACCCGGCTCAGCACCCTATTGCAGCGGTCGTGGCGGGGCGGGACGCGCCCTCTACGGAGGGATCTGGGGAGGCTTGTGAGCGGTCGCGGATCTGGCTGACAACACAAACCCATCCCTCGGACGAATGCCGGGCTGCCACCATTGTGGGACATAAGTCCTGGGTGGGAAGCTGGGAGTCTTGTGTACCCATGGGCATCCGACCTGCTGCTAATCGGATAGCAGGTCCTGATCTGCTGATCCAGAGAGAAATCGCGGTAAGCCTCTCTTCCACAGGCACTTCGAGACGTACGGGGATCGATTTCCGAATCGGACGTGACAACTGACGTTGGGCTTCAAGCTGTTCTCAACCGCGGGCGACGATGGTCAGCTCCACCACATCAACCGGTTGCAGAGCCGAGGGATTTTGGCACAGCCGACGCCCCTGCTCGGAGTTTTGGCACAGGTCACAAAACAAAAGCCGGTGTCCCGAAGGGGCCCTGCTGCCTAACTATCTATTTTTCAATGATTTGCTGGAGCCACCCGCCGGGCTTGAACCGGCGACCTGCTGATTACGAATCAGCCGCTCTACCAACTGAGCTAGGGTGGCCCGTCTGCGGCGAGCGCCTACATTGTTAGTCTAGCATTTCCAACGTCCGAGAGGCTCCTCGTTTTACGGCGCCGGAGCTGCGGCGGCAGGAGGCACGCTTCGCGTCGGAGGCCGGACCGCGTCACGCGTCTCCACGTCGAGCAGGATGAAAATCAGGAAAATCCCCAGCATCAGTGCGCCCGTTACGAAGATGATCGCGTTGATCCGCTTGTCGTAGAGCAGGTGCATGAAAAACAGCGCTACCAGGGTAGCCTTCACCGACGCGATCGTCAGCGCCACCACCACGTTGATCGCCGGCGAGCCGAAGTGGATGCCCGAAACCGCCACCGTGATCACCGTCAGCGCCATCAGCGCGGCCAGCACCAGCGAGTAAGTCTTTCGGGCGTGTGAGTAACTGTGCGCTTCCATGGTCGGCTCCTACTGGATGAGATACAACAGCGGGAATAAGTAGATCCAGATCAGGTCGACCAGGTGCCAGTACAGTCCCACCAGGTCGACCGGCGCGTAATAGCGGTTCGAGAAATCGCCCCGGATCGCCCGGCGCAATACCCAGCCGATGGCGCCCATTCCGGCCAGAACGTGGATGCCGTGGAGTCCCGTCATCATGAAATAGAAGCTGAAGAACATGAACTCGCCCGGGACGGACTCGCCCTGGAAGGAGTAGTATTTCCCCGGCAGGAGGCCATCGTGGAACTTGTGGGAGTATTCGAAGTACTTCACCACCAGGAACACGCCGGCGAAGACGAGCGTGAGAACCAGGAACACGATCAGCTGTTTGCGCTTGTTCGCGGCCGCCGCGGCGACGGCCATCACCATGGTGAAGCTGCTCGACAGCAGGACGATGGTGTTCAGCCCGCCCATGATCCGGTCGAGGTGGTGGTGCGCCGAGGCGAAGGCTTCCGGGTGGCGCGTCTGCATGATGCCGAAGGCGACGAACAGACCGCCGAACAGCAGGACCTCGGTCACCAGAAAGAGCCACATGCCGATCTTGCCGGCCTCCACCTGCTGTTCCGGCTCGGCGAAGTGGTGCTGAAGAAAGGGCTCGTGCGCGCGCCGGCCCGGCTGCGCAGCGGTCTCGCTCATGCGCGCCTCCCCGGCAGACTGTAGTCGTACGGGCCGTGCGTCAGGACCGGCGTCGTCTCGAAGTTATGCGTGATCGGAGGAGAAGACGTCGTCCACTCCAGCGTCATGCCACCCCAGGGACTCCCCGGCGCGTCGCAGCGCTTGCGGAGCGATCCGAGCAGATAGCCCGCCACGATCAGCAGCCCAAGCCCGAGCACCCACGAGCCGAACGTCGAGAAGCCGTGCAGCGGCTGAAACTGGTCGAGGTAATTATAGTAACGGCGCGGCATGCCCCGGCTCCCCATAATGAACTGCGGGATAAAGGTCATGTTGAACCCGATGAAAATCAGCGCCGCCGCCACGCGCGCCCAGCTCTCCGAGTACATCCGGCCGAACATCTTGGGCCACCAGTAATGCAGGCCCGCGAGAAAGGCGATCACGGTGCCGCCCATCATCACGTAGTGGAAGTGAGCGACCACAAAGTAAGTATCGTGTAAGTGTACGTCCACGGAGATCGTGCCGAGAAAGATGCCCGTAAGTCCGCCGATGGCGAACAGCAGCAGAAACATGATCGCGTAGAGCATCGGCGCCTTCAGGTCCAGCGATCCCCGGTACATCGTCGCCAGCCAGTTGAACACCTTGATCGCCGACGGGATCGCCACCAGGAACGTCAGGAACGAGAACACCGCCGTCGCCAGGTCGGACTGCCCGCTGGTGAACATGTGGTGCCCCCACACCAGGAAACTGACAAAGGCGATGGCGACGCTCGAATACGCGATGGCCTTGTAGCCGAAGATCGTCTTCTTGGAGAACGTGGGGACCACTTCGGAGATGATGGCCATGCCCGGCAGGATCATGATGTACACCGCCGGGTGCGAGTAGAACCAGAAGAAGTGCTGGAACAGCACCGGATCGCCGCCCAGCCGCGGGTCGAAGATGCCGATCTCCCACACCCGCTCCATCAGCAGCAACAAGAGCGTGATGCCCAGCACGGGCGTGGCCAGCACCTGGATGACCGCCGTCGCGTACGTCCCCCACACGAACAGCGGCATCGTGTGCCAGCTCATCCCCGGCGCCCGCAGCTTGTGTATCGTGGCGATGAAATTCACGCCGGTGAAGATCGACGAGAATCCCAGAATGAACGCCGCCATGGTCATCATGCTGACGCTGGTGTTGCTGGTGGTGCTGTACGGCGTATAGAACGTCCAGCCGGTGTCTACGCCGCCGGTGAGCATTGAGCCCAAAGCGAACAGGGCCCCGATCACGTACACGTAGTAACTGGCGAGGTTCAGCCGGGGGAACGCGACGTCCTTGGCGCCCAGCAGCAGCGGCAGAACGAAATTGCCCAGCGCCGCCGGTATCGCCGGAATGATGAACAGAAAGATCATGATCGCGCCGTGCAGCGTGAACGCCTGGTTGTACGCGTCGGCCTCGATGATCGTCTTCTTCGGCGTCAGCAGTTCCAGCCGCACCAGCATGGCGAAGATGCCGCCCAGCAGAAAGGCCAGCAACACCGACCACAGGTACATGACGCCAATCCGCTTGTGGTCCACCGTGGTCAGCCACGACCGGAGGCCGCGATGTTCGTTCAGGTAGTGGAGATCCGCCGGTCCGCGGTGAACCGGCGCCGCCGGCGTGATGACCTCAGTCATGCTTATTTCCTCGACTTGATGAACTCGACGAGCGCATTGATTTCCCGTTCACGAAGCAACCCTTGAAACGTCGGCATGATCCCTTCGAACCCGGCGACGATCTTCGCCTGCGGATCCAGGATCGACTCGCGGAGATAGTTCTCATCCACCTTCACCGGCGGCCCGCCCGTAATCGAGGTCATCTCTCCGAAAACCCCCCGGAAACTGGGGCCTTCCCGGCGCGATCCGTCCAGCGAATGGCAACTCGAGCAGCCCTTGGATTCGTACAGCAGCGCGCCCAACTCGGCCAGCGGCATCGTCCGCGTCTGCTCGTCGCCCAACGCCTGCCATTCCTGGAACTTCTCCTCGCTGTCGACGACGATCTTGCCCAGCATGTCGGAGTGTCCCCGGCCGCAATACTCGGCGCAGAACAGCGTGTGGACGCCCTCCTCCCGGGGCTGCAGCCATAGTTCGGTGTAACGGTTCGGCAGGACGTCCATCTTCACGCGAAAGCTCGGCGCGTAGAACGAGTGGATGACGTCTTCGGACGACATGATGAACTTCACCGCCTTGCCCACCGGCACGTGGACCTCGTTGAGCGTCCGCATCCCGTCGGGATACTCGAACTGCCACAGCCATTTCTTGCCCGTCACCTGGATCTCGAGCGCTTCGCCCGGCGCGACGCGGGCCACCATGTAGCTGTTGAAGCCCCAGAAGAACAGGACAGTCAGGATGATCAGCGGCACGATGCTCCACAGCAGTTCCAGCTTCAGGTTGTGGCTGATGTGGGGCGTCACGTCGTCCGGGCCGCGCCGCCGGTACCGCCAGACGAAGTAGCTCAGCAGACCGGCGATGAGAACGAAGAAGAAGGCGCAGATCACGATAATCGCGATGTACAGATCGTCAACCTGCCTCGCGTAAGCCGAGCCCTCGGCCGGCAGAATAATGGATCGAAGCCAGTTCACATTGCCCTCGCGATTTCCGGCGTTGGACGGGCGCGCTCGCGGCGCCACAGCCGCCACAGGACGATTCCGAGCGCCAGCGCCACCAGCGCCCCGCCCGCCCGCATGATGCCCATGGCGAACGGAACGTACGAATTCGCCCGCGGATCGTAGTGATAGCAGTACAGCAGCACGCGATCCATTGCCGATCCCACCTTGCCCTCCGACGCCTCGGTCAACGCCAGCCGCACGTCGCGCGCCTTGTACTTGATGCCGTACAGATACCGGGAGACCTTGCCCTCCGCGGTCAGAAACATGATGGCGGCGGCGTGCGCATACTGCTCGCGCGCCTCGTCGTAGCGGTACTGAAAACCGATCTGCTCGGCCAGCCGCTTGACGTTCCCGTTGTGGTCGGTCAGGAAATGCCAGCCCGGAGCGCGCCGCTCGTAGCTTGCCAGGTACATCTCCTTCTTCTTTTGCGCCAGCGCGAACGTCTCCGCCGGGTCGATGCTGATCGTCACCACTTCGAACTCCTCGCCTGGCGTCCACGGGATCTCGCGCAGGACGCTCACCTGCCCGTTCAGCACCAGCGTGCACAGCATGGGGCAGGAGTAGTAGACGAGGTTGAGCAGCACCGGCCTCCCCTTCCCGAAGTATTCGCGAAGCGCCACAGGGTAGCCGTTCTCGGCCACGAACGTCAGGTCGAGATCGATGGTCTCTCCGAGCCGCTCCTCGATTGCGACGCCCTCGAGTTCCGGCGGAAGCTGGTTCGCGGCCAGGCACAGACACGCCGCCGCCAGAGCTACGGCGAGCTTCATGGCTGTTCCTCCTTCACCGGGTATGGCGTCGTGGGATAGAAAGTCTTCCCCGCCGCCTGCTCCCGCGCCAGCAGTTCCATTGCCCGCTCAATCGGCAGCCGCACCGCGCCCCTGGCCCGGTCGATGTACCGGTACGAATGCAACTGCTCGTCTTCCTCCGCCCGCAGGTTCTTCAGCGTTTCGGATTCCGGCGCCAGCACCTGCACGTAAATCTGCTGTTCCTTCACGCGATCGTAGTAGTACTGAATGCCGAAGACGATCGCCACCAGCAGAACAATCAGCCCGAAACCTAGCAGCGCCAGGAACCGCGCGTTCGGGTCGTGCCGGTCAAACCCTGTTTCCATCGCTCCCTCGCCCTACGCGTTGTGGTGAGCCAGCGATTCGGCCAGCCGCGCATCGCCTACCGGCGCCAGCGCGTTCCGGCGCAGGCGATGCCAGAAAGCCAGGCCGAAGCTCGAACCCACCGCCACAAAGGTGGCCACATCCAGCCACTGGATGTGGAAGGCATGCGGATGCACCGAAGGCATCACCAGCCAGTGCAGGTCCATCCCATGCATGATCAGCAGCCACGCCGCCGCCAGCCCCAGGACTTTCCTGCTGCGCTTGGCGGCGCGCGGCATCAGCAACACAAAAGGGACCACGAAGTGTCCCAACAGCAGCCCGGCGCTCACCCAACTCCAGTAGCTCGCGAAGCGGGCGTGATAGAAAGTGGTCTCCTCCGGAAGGTTCGCGTACCAGATCAGCATGTACTGCGAGAAGCCGATGTACGCCCACCAGACCGTCAGCCCGAACATCCACTTGCCGAGGTCGTGATAGTGCTCCACGGTGATTGCCCGCCGCAGCATGCCGAGCCGCTGCAACCCGAGAGCCGCCAGCGTCAGCGCCGCAAGGAACGCCAGCGCGCCGCCCGAAAAAACATAAACTCCGAAAATTGTCGAATACCAGTGCGGGTCGAGCGACATCACCCAGTCCACGCCGGCCATCGTGACCGTGGCGGTGAGCGCGAGCAGGCCCGGCGCGCTCCACCGGCGCGCCCTGGCGGCGCCATCCACGCTGCCTCCCGCGTCCTGCGCCACCGAGTTCCGGTACAGCGCGATCGCCAGTACGCTCCAGACGGCGAGGTAGATCCCCGATCGGATCAGGTAGAACGGCTGGCTGAAGAATATGGCTTTGAACCGCATGTTCGGGTCGTGGGCGTTCAGAAAGCCCGGCTTCGCCCATTCGTACAGCGTGTTCAGCCCGAGCGCCACCGGCAGGAACAGCAGCGTCATCGCGGGCATCGTCGCCATCGCGTTCTCCATCAGCCGCCGCAGCGCGACGCTCCACGCCGCGGTGGTGACGTGCTGGATCATGACGAAGAACAGCGCGCCCCAGGCCAGCGACAGAAAGAACAGGTAGTTGACTAAGTACGAGCCGTGGAAATCGTACGCGTCCGTCGCCCAGCCGTACAGCGACGCCGCCCATCCCGCGGCGGCGCCGGCCAGCAACAGCCGCCACCCGCGCGACCAGGCGCCGGCGTCGAGGTAGTAGGATTCCTTAGCTTGGTTCACGTCGTGCATGCCTTCAGCGCAGCTCCTGTCTCAGCTCTTCGGGCACGTCCGCCAGCGTGCCGCTCGTGGCCCGCTGCAACGCCCGAACATAGGCGACGATGGCCCACCGCTCTTGTTCGCTCGTCTGAAAACGGTAGCCCGGCATGGAACGGCGCCCGTGCGTGATCACGTCGAACAGTTCCCCGTCCACCATGTCCTTGATCCGCTGGTCGTGCAGGCTGGTGGCCAGCCACATGCTTCGGGCGCCGACGATCCCGCGTCCGGAACCGGCGCGGTCGTGACACGGCGCGCAGGAAATGTTGAAACGCTCCTGCCCCTGAACCAGCAGGTCGCGCGTCACCGGCAGCGGATTTCTTCCGGCGTACATGCCGCCTTCCGCGCCGGCGTAGAAGATTGCGTCTTCCTTCAACTGCCCCTGCGCAACGGTTCCCGCCACGGGGCGCCGGCTCGCGCGCCCGTCGGCGAAGAATGCGCCCGCGGCCTGCGTCTTGTACTTCGGCTGCCGGTCCATGTCCGCGAAAATCTCGATGGGGGGCTTCCTCGACGTCTGCCCGGCGCAGCCGATCAACAGCGTCATCAGAAAAGGCAGGACCCGCCGCATCAATCGCCCTCCTCCACCAGTTGCGCGTCGGCCGCCCCCAGGTTGCGCAGCAGCGCGGGCGTCTCGGTGGCGTGGAACTTCGGGTCCGACGCTTCCACCACCAGCGCGAAGGCGTCGTCGGTGACGCGCTGGAACCGCTGGTGTTGAAACAGCGGATGGTACAGCCGCGGCAGCCCGTTCAGCGCCAGCATCCCGGCCACCGTGGCGAACGCCGCCAGCAGCACGGTCGCTTCGAACGTGATGGGAATCGACGGCTCGAAGGCGAACAGCGGCTTGCCGCCGATGGCCAGCGGGTAGCTCACAGCGCCGGTCCACCATTGCAGCAGCAACGCTCCCGCGCACCCGGCGCACCCGGCCACCAGCGCCAGCCAGCCCAGCGGCGACCGCCGGATTCCCAGCGCCTCGTTGATGCCGTGCACCGGAAACGGCGTGCATGCGTCCATGTGCGTAAAGCCCCTTTGCCGCATGGCCCGCGCCGCTTCCAGCAGATCCTCCGGCGTCTGGAACTCCGCCACCGCGCCGTACAGTCTCGATTCACTCATTGCCGCACCGCCTTCGCCGGAACGGGCAGAACGCCTTTCACCTCCGACATCGCCACCGCCGGCAGGAACCGCATGAACAGCAGGAACAGCGTCAGGAACAGGCCGATGCTTCCGGCGAATGTCAGGACGTCCACCCAGGTGGGTATGAAGTAGCCCCAACTGCTCGGCAGGTAGTCGCGGTGCAGCGAGGTCACGATGATGTTGAAGCGCTCGAACCACATCCCCACGTTCACCAGGATCGAGATCGCCAGCATCGCCGGCACGCTGCGCCGGAACCGCTTGAACCAGAACAACTGTGGAACGAAGACATTGCACGCGAACATCGTCCAGATGGCCCACGCGTACGGTCCCGCCACCCGGTTGACGAACACGAAGCGTTCATACGGGTTGCCGCTGAAGAACGCCGTGAAGAACTCCACCGCGTACGAGTAGCTCACGATGCACCCGGTGGCCAGCAGCACCTTGCACATGTTCTCCAGGTGGTTCATCGTGAGCAGGTGTTCGATCTTGTACACCTTCCGCACCAGGATCATCAGCGTGATCACCATCGCGAAGCCGGAGAAGATCGCGCCCGCGACGAAATACGGCGGAAAGATGGTGGTGTGCCACCCCGGCACGACGGACACGGCGAAATCGAAGCTGACGATCGAGTGCACCGACAGCACCAGAGGGGTCGACAACCCGGCCAGGATCAGGTACGCCTTTTCGTAATGGTTCCAGTGCCGCGCCGAGCCGCGCCAGCCGAGGCTCAGCGCGCCGAAGATCCGCTGCCGCCAAGGCGTCGCCGCCCGGTCCCGCATCGTCGCCAGGTCCGGAATGAGACCCACGTACCAGAACATCAGCGAGACGGTGAAGTACGTGCTTACCGCGAAAACGTCCCACATCAGCGGGCTGCGGAAGTTCTGCCACATGTTCAGGTCGAAGTTCGGCAGCGGAAACAGCCAGTACGCGCGCCACGGCCTTCCGGTGTGAAACAGGGGAAAGATGCCTGCGCAGATCACCGCGAAGATCGTCATCGCCTCCGCCGCGCGGTTGATCGAGGTGCGCCACCGCTGCCGGAACAGGAACAGAATCGCCGAAATCAGCGTCCCGGCGTGCCCGATGCCCACCCAGAAAACAAAGTCCGTGATGTCCCACGCCCACCCCACCGGCTGGTTGTTGCCCCAGACGCCAATGCCGGTGGCCACCAGGTGCGTCAGCATCCCCAGCAGGATCAGCGCGAACGTCCCGGAGATCGCGATCGCGATGTACCACGCCCGCGGCGGCTTGCGCTCCGTCAGCCGCGCGACGTCGTTGGTAATGTCGGCGTAGGTCCGGTTGCCCTCCACCAGCGGAGGATCGAGCGGAATCGGTTGTCGGATCGCCAGGTCAGCCATCGATGCGTGAAATCTCCGGATTCGGATTGCGCAGGCGCGCCAGGTACGAAGTGCGCGGCTTCACGTTCAGTTCGGCCAGCATCGCGTAGTCGCGGTCCAGCTTCTTGAGCCGCGAAACCCGGCTGTTGGGATCGTTCAGGTTGCCGAACACGATCGCTTCGGCCGGGCAGGTCTGCTGGCACGCGGTCAGGATCTCGCCGTCCCGGATGGCGCGCCGCCCCTCCGCTTTCGCCCGGATCTTCGTCTCCTGGATGCGCTGCACGCAGTAGGTGCACTTCTCCATCACGCCGCGCATGCGTACGGTGACATCGGGGTTGAAGACCATGCGCGTGGACTCGGCCACGTCCTTGTGCCACTCCAGGAAGTTGAACCTCCGCACCTTGTACGGGCAGTTGTTGGAGCAGTAGCGCGTGCCGACGCAGCGGTTGTACGCCATCTCGTTCAACCCCTCGCTGCTGTGCGCGGTCGCGGCCACCGGGCAGACGTTCTCGCAAGGCGCGTTTTCGCAATGCTGGCAGGCCACCGGCTGGAATGCCGCTTCCGGCGCCGCTTCGCTTCCCGTGAAGTAGCGATCCACGCGGATCCAGTGCATCTCGCGCCCCCGCTCCAACTGCTGCTTACCCACCACCGGGATGTTGTTCTCCGCCTGGCAAGCCGTCACGCACGCGTTGCAGCCCACGCAGCGGTTCAGGTCGATCGCCATCCCCCACTGGTAGCCCTCGTCGAACGTCAGGTTCTTGTACAGCGACTCGGCCGGCCCGTGGTGAACGGCGTGTTTGGCGAACTCCGGATCATGCCGGTACTCGTCGACCGTCGCCTCGCGCACCAGCGGCCGCCCTTCCATCGAGTGGTGCTCCTGCGCGCTCACCAGCGAATAGCTCCTGCCCGTCTTGCGAACCTCGTAGCCCGAAGCGAAGCCCGGCCCGTCGCTGGTCCGGATCGGATACGCGTTGTGGCCAACGCCTTGTCCGACGCGCCCGCACTCCGTTCTTCCATAACCCAGCGCCACGGCGATGGAGCCATCCACCTGCCCGGGCATGATCCACGCCGGAAGCTCGGCCTGCCGCGCGCCCTTCGCCACCAGCACGAGGTCGCCGTTGGCTACGCCGAGCGACTTCGCGGTCGCCGGGCTCATCAGCGCCGCGTTGTCCCACGCGAGCTTCGTCATTGCGTCGGGCAACTCCTGTAGCCAGGCGTTGTTGGCGAAGCGACCGTCATAAACCGCCGGGCTCTGGTAGAACGTCACCTCGATGCCGCCGCGCTCGACCTCGGCGCCCGACCAGGCTTGCGGCCGCGTCTTCGGCGTGATCCGCGCCGCCCGCGTTCCCTCGACAACGCCCTCGTGGAGCGCTCGCCTCCAATTCCTCTCCGCTTCGGCTGCCGGCCACCGCGCCGTCCAGAACCCGCGGGCGATGTCGTAGGCGCGCTCGTGCGGGTAGCCGCCGATCAGCGCCAGGACTTCCGCCGCAGTCCTGCCGCCGTACAGCGGTTCGATCAGCGGCTGCTGCACGCTCGCCGTTCCGTCCAGCGCCCGGACGTCGCCCCAGGCTTCCAGGTAGTGCGCTTGCGGCAGATGCCACTCCGACCGCGCGGCGGTCTCGTCCACTTCGAGCCCCAGGTGGATCGTCACGCCGGCCTTCTCCAGGTTGGCCGCGAAGTTGAGATCGGCGGGGGCCGTGAAGACCGGGTTCGAACCGAGAATCACCAGGGTTTTGACCTCGCCCGCGCTCAGCGCCTCGGCCAGTTCGCCGAGCGAAGCGCCGCCCGCCTGCCGCGCGGGCGCCGTGAAGTTCACGGTTTGTCCGAAGTTGCCGAGCGCCTCGTTAATCGCGTGAACCAGCGCGTGCGCTTCGGCGGACTGGCCCCGGCCCGCAATCACGATCGACCGGCCGCGATGCGCCGCCAGGTCTTTCGCGACCTCCGCAACCCACGCTCGCCGCGGTTCGTTGCCCGGCCGTAATCCCACCGCCGCCGCCAGTTCCGCCGCCGCCTCGGCGATCTCGCCGGACCGGACGCGAAACCGGTGGTCGGCCATGGCGCCCGTGGTCGAGAACCTGCTCTCGGCCACGTAGAGCCTGTTCGGAGCGTCCTTGACGGACTCGACGTGGCGCCGCCGGGCGAAGCCGCGGACCGCGTTCAGTCCCGGCGAGTCGACCCCCAGAAAGTCGCTGTCAAGCGCCAGAATGACGTCGGCTTTTTCGAAGTCGTAGTGCGTCTCAACCCGCTCGCCGAAAGCGAGTTCGGCGCCGCGCTCGATGCTCTCGCGCCCCAGGGCTTCGTACTCCACCCACCTGGCGCCCGGAAATTTCCTGCTGAAGTGGCCGCGCACCGCTTCAAACGACGGCGACGCGAAATATCCGCTGAGCAGCCAGACGCCCTTGCCGTCACCGGTGAAATGCTCTTTGGCGAAGCGCGCGAATTCCTCCCAGTCCGACTTCCTGCCTCCGCGCGCCACGTGTTGCGAACGGTCCGGATCGTAAAGCCCCAGCACCGACGCCTGCGCATACGCCGAACACGCGCCACGGCTGTCCGGATGCTTCGGGTTCCCCTCGATCTTGGTCGGACGGCCGTCGTGGGCTTCTACCATCAACCCCGCCGCGGCGCCGCCCAACTCCATCGCCGTGGCGTAGTAGAGCGGATTGCCGGGAATGTAGTCCTCCACGCCCCGGCTGGCTGGCAGGATCTTCTCCACCGGACGGCGGCACGCCGTCAGACCCGCCAGCCCGATCGACGCCGCCATCAGCTTCAACAGCGTCCGCCGCGAGCGCGACTCCAGCATCTCGGATGCGTTCTCGGGGAACTCCCGGTGCAGCCACTCGCGGAAGTTCGGCGTGTCGGCGAGTTCTTCGAGGCTGCGCCAGTAGCGCCGGCCCGTCAGCGTCCCCCCGGCCTGCCCAATCTGAATCAAGCTCATCGATGACATCCTGAACAGTTCGTCGGAGGCGCGATGCCTTTGGCCTGGATGATCTCGCGGCCGATTTCCGCCGCGTCGCGATCCGGCTGCCAGCCGAGGTTCGTCACCTGCTCGGCCGGACGTACGCTGGCGTCGGGGTTGCGATGACAGTCCAGGCACCACGCCATGCTCAGCGGCGCCGTCTGTTTCACCACGATCATCTGGTCCACGCGGCCGTGGCAGCTCGCGCAGCTTACGCCGGCCGTCACGTGCGCGCGATGATTGAAGTACACGTAGTCCGGCAGGCGATGAACTTTCACCCACGGGATCGGCGCGCCCGTGGCGAAGCTGTCACGCACCGGCTGGAGCAGCGGGCTGTCCTTCTTCACCCGCGCGTGGCAGTTCATGCAGACTTCGGTCGCCGGCAGGGCGGCGAAGGCGGAGCGTTCAACCGTAGAATGGCAATACCGGCAGTCGAGACCAAGGTTTCCCGCGTGCAGCTTGTGGCTGTATTCAACCGGCTGCGCCGGCGCATACCCGGTGTCCCTCACCGCCGGGTGGGACAGATACGCAATGAGTCCGATCGCGCCCGCGCCGCCGAACAGCGCGATCAACACGGTCAACCGGAGATACTTGTCGGCGCTTCGCGAGAAGATGACGGCCATGCGGTTGTGCCTTAGTCTCCCAGAACAGGTGCGCTATCCACGATCATACACAATTACAGTACTCAATGCAGCTTCATCAGAAAATATCTTGTAAAACAGGAATAGCTACGGTTTAGATGCGGGTGTCGGATTGAAGGTCGCAGCAAAGATCGGCAGGGGCTTCGCGGGCCTGAAGGTCCGCTACAAGCTTATGATCCTGCACAACCTGTTCTTTCTTCTGCTGCTGATCGCGCTCTGGTTCACCATCCTCCCGTTCCTCGACCACCAGTCGCACCGCGAAGTGCAAGTGGCCCTGTTCGCCGTCTTGGCCCTGGTGTACATCGCCGGCGTGCTCACGCTGGAACTAGTGGTCCTGCCGGTCTACATCTACCGTCCGCTGCGCCTGCTGCTGGACGCCGACGAAGCCTCGCGTCGCGGCGACACGCCCCGTGAACTGATCGACGAGCGCTTCATCCTGAGCGACGAACTGGGCCAGATCATGAGTTCGCGCAACGCAACGCTCCGCAGACTCCGCCGGCACGAACAGGAACTCGAACAGATCGCGGCCGACCTCCGGCACAAGAACCGCCTGCTCGAAACCGCCAAGCAGAACATCGCCAGCCAGGACCGCCTGGTGAGCCTCGGCATGCTCAGCGCCAGCGTCGCCCACGAGTTGAACACGCCCCTCGCCGTCCTGCACGGCTCGATCGAAAAGCTGATGGAGACCATCGAGGATCCGCACGCGCAGGAGCGTCTCGCGCGCATGCTCCGCGTCACCAAGCGTCTTCAGAAGATGAGTGAGAGCCTGGTCGACTTCGCCCGCGTGCGCCGCCATGTCCTGGAGCCGGTTGCCGTCCGCCCGCTGGTCGCCGAGGCCTGGAGCCTGGTCGCCATCGACGAGAAGGCCGCCGGCGTGCGCTTTGAGAACCTGGCCGAGGAGCGCGGCCGGATGCTGGGCAACGCCGACCGCCTGATCCAGCTATTTGTCAACCTCCTGCGCAACGCGGTGCATGCGGTAAAGCCGGACGGCTGCGTCCGCGTGCGCTCGCGGCTCGAAGCGACAGCCGGCGTCGACTTCGTCGTTGTCGCGGTGGAAGACGACGGTCCCGGCATTCCGCCCGACGTGCTGCCCGACATCTTTGAGGCGTTCGTCACCACTCGCCTGGACGCCCGCGGAACAGGCCTCGGGCTCACCGTCGCCGAGGGCATCGCGCATCAGCACGGCGGCGCCATCACCGCCGCCAACCGGCCCGAAGGCGGCGCCTGCCTCGAGGTGCGAATTCCTGCCGCCGCCCAGCCGGTTTCCGCATCGGAAGGAGAGAGATGAATCCTGGCGCCCAATCGCCGCCCGTGGAAGCCCGGCCGCCGTCGCCGGTCCAGGTCGCCGTCCTCGACGACGATGCGGACTTTCGCCATTACATTGAGGACTGCCTCCAGGACGAGGGCGTCTACGCGGTCCGGACGTTCGCGCATCCGGACGACCTTTTTGAAGCTTGCGCCGGGAACGTCCCCGACATCGTCCTCCTGGACATGAAGATGGGCGAGTTTCGGGGCGAAGCGATCCTCGACCAGCTTCAGGCCCGCTGGCCCAACCTCTGCGTGATCGTGGTAACGGGCTATCCGTCGCTGGAGAACATGCGCGCCACGTTCAAGAAGAAGGTTTTCGATTACCTTGCGAAGCCCTTCTCCCTGGCCCAACTGCGCCAGACGCTCAAGAACGCCGTCGAAGCCTACCGGCTTGGAGGCCCCGACGAGGACCGCCTCCGCGAGCGCCTCGGCCACCGCATCCGGCTGCTCCGCGCCGAACGCGAATGGTCCCTCAAGGATCTCGCCGCGGCCACCGGCCTCAGCGTCTCGCAGATCTCGGCCATCGAACGCGGCGCGCATCTGCCGAGCATGGACAGCCTGCTCGCCATCGCCCGCGCCTTCTCCCTCCGCCCGTCGCAAATCATGGCCTCGATCGACTTCTGAGGGGCACAGCACGTCTCGCGGACCGCGGTTGTGGGGCAGGTTGGCCGAAGGCAACCTGCGGGCCGATCGCCGATCGGCCGGGCGGCGATTGGCAACCGCCGCGCAGGATGAGATCCCGCCCCACACGCCCGTTACTTCAGCGGTGGAATCTCGGACAGCGCGTTGAAATCGACTCGCCGCAGCCTGAGGCGCGATGCGAGCCACTTTGCCCGGTCGAGGCGAGCAGCGGCGTTCAGTTCGTGACCGGCATCGTAAAACGCAATCCGTTTCGGCTCACCGAAGTGCGCGTAGTCGCGGCGGGCAACCCTCTCGGGCAGCGGTTCGTCCGTGCGTCCGTACTGTAAGAACACCATCGAAGGTGAGGAGCGCGGCGCGAAATAGACTGGATCGTCCCAGGGATATTTCTCAAAATACCTGTTGACGCGATCGTCGCCCTCCTTCTTGCGCAACGCGACCATCGCGGCATTGTCCTCGTCGAACACGTACTCCCGATTGGCGAAGCCGCCGGCCATCAGCACGAAGGATCCAATGCGTTTTTCCACGGCTGAGAGCTTGGCTCCGACCGCCGCGCTGAAGCTGTGGCCCACGTATGCGACGCGTTTGGCATCCACGTCGCGCCGGGCCAGCAGCAGGTCAAGTCCGCGGCGCCAGTCGGTCGCCATTTGGACTTGCGCATAGGCGGACTGGCCGTTCAGCGGATCCGGATCTTCGGTAATGCCGGGCCGAACCAGTGGCGAGTCCAGCAGCAGGCAAATGGCGCCCGCGCGGGCCAGCGCCACTGCCTCCTCCACGAACTCGGTCTTGTTCCTCCTTGGCGAGCCAGGCATCATCCAGTGACTGAACAGGATGACGGCAAACGGGCCTCTCCCGTCTGGAACCACGAGCAGAGCCGGCGCGCGACCGCCTTTCGGACTGTCGTAGGAGTAATCAAAGACGGTTACGCCGCTTCGCTTCTCGCGCACGGCCTGGTGGACAGATGGTGACCCTCCCCGGTCGTAGTCGTACTCGCGAGCCAGAGTCTCGAAAGACAGCTCTTGACCCGATAGCGCGGTGACGAGAAGCGCAACGGCAACGAAGCGCGTGCTCACCGTTCCAGTGTAGCCATCCGGCCTTACGTCTGAATCACCACCGTGAGATCGCTGCCCGGATCAGTCGATGAGCCATCGATGATGGGGTTGCCATGCTCCTCGGACGTCCGCAGCGCGGTGAGCGCCTGATTGCGGCGGCGCCATTCGCTCCAGCGGCTCAGGTGCATTTCGCGCATGCCGGCCTTGGCGGCGATTTGCGCCACGGATCCTCCGGTGGCCTTCACCTCATCGGCGTTCTTCGTCCGTATGAAGGTGATGAATCGCTCCAGCCCGGCCAATCCCAGGTCCTGGATCGCCATCGCGATGAAGCGCGCCAGCGCCTCGGCGCCCGTGTTCAGCTCGCTGAACGTCGTGGCGCCGCCCGCGTAGGCCAGCCATTTCCCGAACAGCGACTTGTACACCTTCGCTTGCGTGACGATGCCGAAGCCGTAGAAAACGGCGCGGAAGAACGCCACGCATGCCGTCGTCCGGCTGTCCCCCAGAACGTGGGTATGTGGGTTGTTGGCTTCGCCCGAACCCGTCAGGTAGCCGCACATGTCGGGCTTGTTGGCGTATTGCTTCAATTTGGGTTTGATCTCCGCCAGGACCCTGGCGGCCCAGTCCTGCATGCCGGCCCGGTTGGGCAGCCGCGCGGCGGCCGCTTTCACGTCCGCCCACGAGGCCGTGAACGGACAGTACGTCCAGGCAATCAAGTCTCGTGAAATCAGTGCGATGCAGGGCTGCGAGAGGCTCTTTAGCTTCACGCAGGCGACTCTGGACGGGTCGTTGCCGGCCTTTCCCCTACCTCCCCCCCTTTTCTGAGGCCCGTCTAAGCCGTTCGCCCCGGCGAAACGCCCGGCAAATCCCCCGCGCGGGCTAGCCTGTTCGCTCAACTTGCAATCCGGCGAATTTCGGACTAGCATTTTGTTGGAAGGTGGTTTGCAGATGAGAAGATCTCTTTTCGCGCTGGCGCTGGTCTTGCTGATTGCCTCCGCCGCCTCCGTATTGCAGTCGCAGTCGGCCTTCCCCCGTTTGACTGCGGTCAGTCCGGATGCCGGCAAGGCTGGCGACACGCTCACCGTGGAGGGCGAAAACCTCGACGCAGCCGGCGTCAAGGCGCTCTACCTCACGGACGGCAAGACCGACGTCAAAACCGACATACTCGACCAGAGCGCCACGGCGATCAAGTTCAAAATCCCGGGCGAAGCAAAGCCAGGCCGGTTCAGCCTGATGATCTTGACGGGCGGCGCCGATCCCAAGTTGATCGAACAGCCGGTCAAAGTTACGGTCGAAACATAGGGTAGCCGCGCTCGCACGAAACGGGCGGCGGCCATCCCGTTGATGGCCGCCATGGAAAGGCGACCTTTTCGTAACGGAACGCAAGTCACCGGACGTCTTCGCAATCTAGGGGGGAAACTCAGGGGCGGCATGGCGGGCGGTTTGTGGTTTCTTCTGATGGGGGCTTCTCTCTCCGGCTGGGTCGTCTCGGACCCCGTCGCCGGCATGTACTCTCGCCCATCCCTCGACGCGGACCTTGTCTCTCAGGCGATCCTCGGAACCAACGTCCAGGCCGTCGAGCAGGAGCCCGGCTGGGTACGCATCCGCACCCCGGACGACTACCTTGGCTGGACGCCTCTATCCTCCCTCCGGCCGCGCGAATCCGGTCCCTACGCCGATACCGGCAGGGTCGTCCAGGTTCGTACTCTCTTCGCCAACCTCTATCGCGAGCCGGACGTCACCAGGCGCGCCCCGTTGCTGGCTGCTCCTTTCGAAAGCCGGCTCGAAGTTGTGGCGGAACCGGAGGACGACGGCCGCCGCTGGCTCCAGGTGCGCCTCCCCGACGGCCGCGAGGTTTGGATCCAGCGCGGCGACGTCGCCACGCGGTCCCAGCCCGTGACCATCGATGAAACCATCGCCATCGCCCGGCGCTTCCTCGGCCTGCCGTACCTTTGGGGCGGCGCCTCGAGCTTTGGCTACGACTGCTCCGGCTTCACCCAGATGCTCGCCCGCCGCCGCGGCGTCGTCATGCCCCGGGACTCCGGACCGCAGGCTCGCTGGGACGGCGTCGAGCCCGTCGAGCGCGACCGGCTCCAACCCGGCGACCTGCTCTTCTTCGGCAAAGCCGCCGACAAGATCAATCACACCGGCATGTACATCGGTAACGGAGAGTTCATCCACGCGACAACGCATTTGCAGCCCGTCGTCCAGATCAGCCGCCTCGACGACCCCCATTGGGCCGAGTTGCTCGTCGCCTGTCGCCGCCTGAAGACCGAGACCTCCGAGCGGGGTTCCCAGTGAACCGCCGAGCCTGCCTGAAGTTCCTGGCCGCGGCCGCCGCGGCGCCGCTGGGTGCCGAACAGGCCTCCGTCGAAGCCCGGATCGTCCAGCTCAAGCTGCGTCAGACCTGGACCACCACCATGTCGTCCAGCGACTACCGGGATACGATCCACGTCCACTACGCCCGCGACGGCGTCACCGGCCGCGGTGAAGGCGCTCCGATTGCCCGCTACCACGAGGATGCCCAGGGCGCGCGCAAGGCGATCGAGAGCATCCTGCCGTTGCTGGAGTCCTCAGACCCCTGGCGCTTCACCCGGCTTCTCCGCGAGGTTTTCGATCGCATCCCAGGCCACTACGCCGCCAAAGCCGCCATCGACATCGCCCTCATGGACTGGGTGGGACAGAAGCTCGGCGTTCCGCTCTACCGTTACTTCGGGCTGGACCCGGCGGAAGCCCCCGTCACCACCTTCTCCATCGGCATCGACACGCCCGAGATCACCCGCCGGAAGGTCCGCGAAGCGGAACCCTACCCCATCCTGAAGATCAAGGTCGGTCTCGATACCGACGAGGAGACCATTGACGCCGTCCGCGGCGAGACCGGAAAGCCTCTTCGCGTCGACGCCAACGAGGGCTGGAAGACGAAGGAGGAGGCGCTCGAGAAGATCCGCTGGCTGGAATCGCAGGGCGTCGAGTTCATCGAGCAGCCCCTGCCCGCGGCCATGTTCGAGGAAACCCGCTGGCTGCGCGGAAAAGTGAACATCCCGGTCATCGCCGACGAGGCCGTCCTCAAGGCATCCGACATTCCGAAGCTGGCCGAAGCCTACGACGGCATCAACGTGAAGCTCGACAAGTGCGGCGGGATGCTTGAGGCCCACCGCATGATCGAGATGGCCAAGGCGCTGGGGCTGAAGACCATGCTCGGCTGCATGATCTCGAGCTCTGTCTCGATCACCGCCGCGGCGCACCTGTCACCCCTGGTGGACTACGCCGATCTTGACGGCAATCTCCTCATCTCGAACGACCCCTACTCCGGCGTGCGCGTCGAAAAGGGCAAACTGGTCCTCCCTTCCCGCCCCGGCCTGGGTTTGATCCCGTCCTGACCGGGAGGGAAGCGGGCGCATTGCTCCCGCCCGGGGCAGAGTCGGGTATGATGTATGGGCCTGTCGGAGGCTGCTGTGGCGACCATACTCCTGGTGGATGACGAAAAGATCCTGCGAACTCTGGTCCGCGTCGCATTGGAAAAAGAGAATCACGAAGTGCTGGAGGCGGCCGGCGCCTCTCAGGCCCTGGCGGTTGCCCGCAAGCGCGAGCACGCCATCGACCTCCTGATCACGGAACTCGCCCTCGGCAAAAAGAGCGGCCTCGAACTCGCCGAAACGCTCGAAGCGCGCCGCCCCGGCCTGCGGTCTCTCTTCCTCTCACGCTTTCCCCACCCGGGGAATTTGCTCGACGAGGCCCGGCGCGCCTCTCGCGTCGTCGTCAGCGGTCCCTTCGATCTCCGCGCCCTGGTGGAACAGGTGAACAATGCCCTTGAAACGGAGGAAAACGGCCGCCAGCGCAAGCCTCCCGCGAGTTCGCAGCCCGAGGCCCCGGCCAAGCGGCGCGCAGGCCGCCGGGGGTGACCCACGGCGCCCTACTTCCAGACGCCCAGAATCCCGCCCATCAACATGAACGTCGCGGCGTGATAGCCGGCGTTGATCAGGAATAGCTTCATCGATCGCTTCTCGAACAGGTAGGTGATCCCCATCGCCGTCGCCACCCACCCGATGCCCGCCAGCGCGCCCGCCGCGAGGCCCCACGCCAGGTCCGGCGGTCCGGCGAGGAACGCCGCCAGGTTCAGCGCGATCACCAGCGAGAGAACGAACGACGTCCCGAATACCGCCGCCATGTTGCGCTTTTTCAACTCCTCGTCCTTCAATCCGGTTTCGCGCAGCCACAAACGTCCGAACAGCATCGGCGAATACCAGATCCCGCCCACAACGAAACTCAATGCCGCCGAAACGAATATCGCGGCCAGGTTCAGCTTCGACAGATCCACTTGTTTCCCTCTGCTAAAGTTGTCAGATTGAGGCTTGGCGCCTCCATGGAAGAGCGTAAAGGGGATGCGGCGTGCCGGCAACGGTGAGCTTGCCGAAAACGGAAATCCGCGGCGCGAAGGCGGATATCGCGCCGCCGAAGCCCCTCCCTGCCGCCGCGCCGTTGAACGACTTCGGCGTCCGCGCGGCGCTCATTCCGGCCTTCGGCATTGCCATTCCCAATCTCACCGGCCTGCTCGCGCCCTTCCCCGTCTCCACTACGGCGCACTGGCTCAGCTATCCCTGGTTCATCCTGGTCTCGTTTCTCATCTGGCACGGCAACCGGTTCTTCCTGATCCAGCAGCGGAAGCACTACGATTGGTTCGATCACCCTCTCCGCAAGGTTTGCCTCCTACTGTTCGCCAACGTCTTTTACACGGCGCCCCTGACTATCGGCATGCTGCTGGCCTGGTACGCCGTCGCCGGCCTGAGTCCCGACTGGAACGCCATCCGGACCGCCACGCTCGCCTGCGTCATCTGCGTGGTCTTCATCACCCACATGTACGAGACGGTCTACCTGATCCAGCAGCGCGAGAGCGACCTGCTCAACTTCGAGAAGCTCGAGCGCGCACGCGCCCAGGCCGAACTGGCCGCACTGAAAGCGCAGCTCGACCCGCACTTCCTGTTCAATTCCCTTAACACGCTGTCCTGGCTGATCCAGCGCGACGCTGTGAAGGCGCTCCAGTTCAACGAGAGCCTCGCCGACGTCTGCCGCTACATTCTCCGCAACAAGGACCGGGACCTGGTCCTGCTGGAGGAGGAACTCGATTTCCTGCGGCGCTATCACGAGTTGTTGCGCCTGCGTTTCCAGGGGGGCATCGAGCTTGACCTCCCGGCCGGCGAATGGCGCGGGGACCGCAGCCTGGTTCTGCCCATCTCGCTGCAGCTCCTGCTGGAAAACGCCGTCAAGCACAACGAGTTCACGGCAGCGCGGCCGTTACGCGTTTCCGTCGCGGTACGCGGAGATGCGCTGATGGTCGGGAACGAAAAACGGCCGCGGGCGCAGGTTCGCGAGACCGCCCGCATCGGGCTGAAGAACCTGGACGAGCGCTGCCGGCTGGTCTTCGGCCGCGGCATCGAGGTCTCCGACGACGGCGCCGCCTTCTCGGTGCGGCTTCCCATGAAGCCCGTCGCGTGAGCCATGCGGGTTGTGATCGCGGAAGACGAACCTTCGGCGCGCGACCTGCTCGTCAGTCTGTTGCGGCAGTGCCGGCGCGGGGCGCTCGTCGAGGCGTCGCTTAGCACGGTCGCGGCCACGGTCGCGTGGTTGAAAGCCAACCCGCCGCCGGACCTGTTGCTGCTCGACATTCAGCTTGGCGACGGCTCTTCGTTCGAGGTCTTCCGCCAGGTCGAGGTCGCCTGCCCGGTGATCTTCACCACGGCCTACGACGACTACGTACTCCAGGCGTTTGAGGCGAACGGGATCGATTACCTGCTGAAGCCTATCCGCGCGGACCGGATGGCCGCCGCGCTCGACAAGTACGACCGTCTGCGCGGCCACTTCACCGCCGACTACAGCCGCCTGCTCAAGCCCGCCCGGCGGGAACGTTTCCTGGTCCGGAAGGGCGCCGACCTGGTCTCGATCCCCGTCGAGCAGGTCGCATACTGCTTCACCGAGGACAAGCTCGTCTTCCTGGTAACGAAGGACGGCCGCCGCAGCCTGCTCGACAAGCCGCTGGGGGAGATCGAAGGGGAACTCGACGCGTCCCGCTTCTTCCGTGTGAGCCGCGCCTTCCTCGTCTCGATCGAAGCGGTGGCGCGCTGCTCCGCTTACACGAAAGGCCGCCTTGCGCTCGCGCTGCGGCCGCCGATCGAACGCGAAGTGATCGTCAGCCAGGAGCGCGCGGCGGCCTTCCGTCAGTGGCTCGGCGAGTGACCGGCCGTCTTACCGCACGACGTGCAGCGTCGCCCGAATACGGGTCGGACGCGACGGGTCGTTGCTGGGAACGTCCTTCATCGTCATGATGATGACGTTCTCACCCGGCGGCGCGAAGTCCGGCACCTTAACGTTGATCTGCCAGACGCCCACCAAGCTCGGCGCGAGTCCGCTGTAAGGGATATTCTCCGCTCCTTCAATGAAACGCGAGTTGAAGATCACCCTGGGCAGCTCATCGGTCGGCGTGGGACCCGAGGGCGGCGTCCCGTCCGGCGGAGCGTTTGGAACGAATCCCGACCCGGTGCCGAACAGCGCCACGACCTCTCCGGCCCGCGCCGGATTGGCCGCCGAGTTCTCGGTGTTGTTCTGGTTCAGCGCCGCAATCTGTCCGGAGCCGTCCTGCGTCTTGGTGAAAAACGCCGGCGCCGCCCGGTCCATGCGCACCAGCGCGGCGGCCAGGATCTGCCGCGTCGACGGCCGCAGCACGAGAACCTCCACGTCCCCCGACGTTGGCGCTGTGTTCGGTATCAGGAAGTTCACCTGCGTTGGAGCGACAAAGTAAATGGGCGCGGGCCGCTGGTCCACGAGCACCTGCACGTCCGACAGCGTTGTTGGCAGCGGTATGGGATTGGGAAGCTCATTGAAGACCCTCGTCACGATCGAGGTGATGTTCGGCAGGAACAGCGACGTGATGGTTCCGGGCGCCACGCGCGTCAGGTAATTGGCCCCGTTGGTCGCCGTCAGACCCGGGAAGTGGATGAGAATCCGGTTGAAGACGTCGGCCACGAACAAATCGCCGAAGCCGTCCTGCGCGAGCGAAAACGGCCGCGTGCCGCGGATCACCACGTCTGCGTTGGCGCCTTGCGTCACAATCGTGTCGAACCGGGGAAACCGCAGCACGCACGGCGTGTTCTGGCGGCAATGCACCGTGTTGTTGTCCTGCTCCGCCACCCAGATTTCCCCCGTCTGCGCATTGACAAGGACTCCGGTCGGCGCCCGAAGGTTGGGGATCGACAGCACCGCCGTCGGATCGTCGCCCGCCGTGGTTACCCGGCCGAAAATCTGTACCCGCCGGTTTACCGCATCGGCAACGTAAAGCCGGTCCTCCGAGTCGATCGCGATGTCGCGCGGCGAGTTGAGACGGTTGCTGGCGCTGCCGGAATCGGAGACTCCGAGATTCGGCTGCCCGAATGCCCGCACCGCCGCCGCACCATTTAGAAACGGCGGCTGGAACAGCAGGACGCGGTGATGCGAGGCGTCGGAAACCAGCAGCCATCCTTCCCGCGTGAACGCCAGCCCCCACGGCGATCGCATCGTACGAGGGCTCGGGTCGATGATCCGCGAGGTGAAGTCGAACTGGCCGATCACCAGGTCGGCTTCGGGCAGGTTCTTGGGGTTCTGGAACGGCCGGGGGAACCGCAGCACTCTGGAATTGCCCCGGTCCGCCACATACAGGTTGCCCTGCGCGTCCACGGCGACGCCGGTGGGGAGATAGAGCCCGCTGGTGTTCCGGACGTCGGTTAATCCGCTGGGCCAGTTGACGATCGAGCGCTGGAGCCCGACCTGCCCGATCACGTAGTCCGCTCTGTCTTCCGGCCGCACTCTGCGCGCGTCGGCGTAGCACAGCACGCGGTTGTTATAGGTATCGGCCACATACAGCCGGGGCGGATCCGAATTGCGGTCGATCGCCATGCCGCCGGAAGCCTCGACGCCCGGAAACTGGAATCCGAACTCGCGACCCTCCAGCATGTTCACGGCGCGGAACTCAAAATTGGTCTGGCCCAACACTCGCTGGGCCGTATACGTCGGGGATGTCTGGTCGCCCGTCGAAAGATCCGGGTAGGCCAGCACGCGGTTATTGCCCGCGTCCGCGACGTAGACTGCTCCTCCGTGGAATGCCGCTCCCACAGGCGCCGCCAGCGTATTCGCCGCGGGCTCGGTCAGCCCGCGATTCACCTGTGGGGAATCGGACGTCAGGTTCGCCTGTCCGATCACCGCCGTCGCCGAGGGTGAATACAGCGACGATTCCGGCGCCCACGTGTCGTAGGAGGAGTAGCGCATGATGCGGTGCGCCGCCGTGTCCACCACGAAGACGATCTCGCCGATGGTGAAAATGCCGGTCGGCGGAAGCCACCTTGTGGCCGTCAGCGTCACGCCGAGCGAAAAATCGTTGATCGCAGGCTTGGCCGGTGAGCCCGGCGTGGCGACGTACCGCCCCATGATGCGTGTGGCGGACTGCCGCGGGACCACCGGAGGCGCGAATACCAGCACCCGGTTCAGCCGGTCCGCCACGTACAGCCGGCCCCGCGAATCGAACGCGAGACAGTTGGGCTCTCGCATCACCGATTTGTCCTGGCGGGTGTTGTTGTTGATGTTCGGCTGCGTCGAGGAATCGAACTCCGCCTGGCCCAGAATCAGATCCGCGTCCGGGCCGTGCGGCGCGGATTCGCCCAGCCGCGAGGCGGGAAACCGCAGCACGCGGTGATTGCCCGTGTCGGTGAAATACAGATTGCCCTGGCTGTCGAACGCCAACCCGGTCGCCACGTTCCCGATGTCCTGGCTGGGGGAGATGGGCCGGATCCGGTTGATCGCGGTCGCCGCTCCCGCCCCCGTAACACTGGTTTGCCCGATGACAAGGTCCACCAGCTTGGTGTCGTCCGGCTGTTCAAACGGCCGCTTGTACCGCACGATCCGGTTGTTGCCCGCGTCGATAACGTACAGGTGCCCGTTCGCGTCCACCGCCAGCCCGGTGGGCCGGTTCAGACCGGAGACAAGCGAGCCCGGGCCGATCGCGCCGTTGGAAAACCGGTCGCGCTGCCCGATCACGATGTCCGCCTGGGACCCGTTGGCGGCCGCCGCGGGATTGCGCCACCCGAGCACGCGGTTGTTGCCCGTGTCCGCGACATACAGCGCGCCCGATGTCCTGTCCACCGCCACCGCGTAAGGGGTGTTCAGTTCGCGTCCATCCACCCAGTTCGGTCCGCCCGACCGCAGGTCGGTTGCCGCGATCTCCGGCGGTTGCCCGAGCGCCAGAGTAGGGACGGTATTCAAGGGTACTTGCGCCGGGAGTGAAAGAGGCAAGAGCAAAAGCGCATTCAGTGCAAGGAACCTTCTCATTTTGTGCTGAACCTCCGAAGGTGGGACACGACGCGGGAAGCGCCCACTAACAAGGATAGCAACTGACTTCCGCGACTCGCTATCACGCGTCAGGCAGAGGCAGCAGCGCTCGCTACGCGAGTACGCCGGGGAGCGGTCCCGTGCTGTCGGCGAAGCTCTCCACGGGCGTTCCGAATGCGTCGAGCATCGAGACGTAGAGGTTCGCCAGGTGGCTGTCTTCGGAGTACGAAAGATGCTGGCCGGCCGCGATCCGGCCGCCGCCGCGGCCGCCGAGCAGGATCGGCAGGTTGTGCGGATCGTGCCGGTTCCCGTCGCGCAGGCCCGAGCCGAACAGAATCATCGAATTGTCCAGCACCGTGCTGTCGCCCTCTTTCATGTCGCGCAGCTTGCGCAGCAGGTACGCGAACTGCTCGACGTGCCAGCGGTTGATCAGGTGGTACTCGCGCAGCTTGTCCGGGTCGTTCTGGTGATGCGAGATCGAGTGATGCCCCCCGTCCACGCCGGGCAGGAACGAGAAGTTCTGGTTGGTCACCTCGTTGCCGAACAGGAACGTGCCGATCCGCGTGGTGTCGGTCTGGAACGCGAGCGCGATCATGTCCAGCATCAGCCGCACGTGCTCGGCGTGCTCCTTGGGAATGCCATCCGGTTTGGCGCCGGCGTCGATGGCCGCCCGCGGCTTCCAGTTCGATTCCTCCGGACGGCTCGCCCGCTCCAACCGGTCCTCGAGCGAGCGAACGACGGAGAGGTACTCGTCGAGCCGGTGGCGGTCGGCGGCGCCAAGCCGTTGCCGCAATTGCCGCGCGTCGTCCTGAACGCGATCCAGCAGCAACATATCCTGTTTCGCCGTGTCGCCCTGCGGTCCGGATGCCCGAACCAAGCGCTCGAAAACGAAGCGCGGGTTGATCTCGCGGGCCAGCGGATTGGTGGGGCCGGCCCAGGCGATGTGCGAGCCGTAGACGCGCGTGTAGCCGACGTTCTTGTCCACGCCGGTGGTGACGGGCGCGATGGCCAGTTCCAGCGACGCCAGCGGCGTCCGCTTGCCCGCCGCCTGCGCGGCCACCTGGTCCATCGACAGGCCGTTGCAGTTGATGTCGACGCCCAGGGTCTTGGTGACCGTGGTGCACGTCAGGAATCCCGAGATCTTGACGTAGTGCCCTTCGCCGCCCTTGCTGCCCTCGTTCCAGAGGTTCGTCAGCACCAGCAGATCGTCCTTCAGATCCGCCAGCGGCTCGAGCGTCGGCGACAGCTTGTAGTCGCCGCCCGTTCCTTCCGGAGTCCACAGGTCGGGATGCACGCCGTTGGGCACGTAGAGCGCGGCCATGCGGACCGGGGGCCGGCCGTCGCCGGTGGATGCCCTCGCCGGCGTCATCGCCTCCAGCCACGGCAAGGCCAGCGCGGCGCCTGCGCCTCGCAGCATCGTTCGTCTCGAAATGGGGAATCCCGAATGAATCAACGCGCGCCCTCCTGCTTTCTTAAATCATAACCCGCTACGGCCATCGCTGGGACCGTTCCCGGCTTGTACCGGAACGGCACGCTCCTGGCCACTTCCCGGATCAGCGTCTGCGCCCGGTAGTCGTCTTTCGCCAGCGCCTCCGCGATCTGTTCCACCGTGCAATAATCCTCGAGCGTCAGGCCGCGCCCCAGCGCGTACCCCAGCATCTTCGCCGCCAGGTTGCGGACAAAATCGTCCTTGCGGTCGAGCAGCGCCGTCTTCAACTGGTCCGGCCCGTCGAACCGGACGCCGCCGGGAAGCTCGCCCGCGGCGTCGATCGGCTTGCCCGCTTCCTCCCATCGCCACTGGCCCAGCACGTTGTAGTTCTCCAGCGCGAAGCCGAGCGGATCGATCCGGTCGTGGCACGAAGCGCAGACCGGATTCTTGCGGTGTTCGGTGAGCCGCTCGCGCAGCGTGCGCGGCGTCTCGCCTTCGTGCTCTTCCTTCAGCTCGGGCACGTCCGGCGGCGGCGGAGGCGGCGGCGTGCCGAGGATCGCCTCCATCACCCATTTGCCGCGCAGCACCGGGCTGGTGCGGTGCGGATACGACGACACCGCCAGCACGGCGGCCATGCCCAGCAGTCCTCCGCGCGGGCTGCCCTCGGGAAGCTCCGCCCGCCGCGGCTGCTGCCTCATCCGCTCGGGCAGATCGAGAGCGTAATGCTTCTCCAGCTTGTTGTTGAGGACGGTGAACGAAGAATGGAGCAGGTTCAACAGCGAGAGGTTGTCCGCCAGCAGTTCCTGAAAGAACAGGATCGGTTCGTAGCGGATGGCGCCCTGCATCTCGGCGTCATAGTAATCCGGAAACAGCGAAGGGTCCGGCTTGATGTCGCGCCCGAGTTCCCGCGTGCCGAGCCACTGCTCGACGAAGCTCTCCGCGAACTCCCTGGCGCGGACGTCCTTCAGCATCCGCTCCACCTGTTCGTCCACCACCGCCGCGTCGCGCAGCTTTCCCTGCGCCGCCAGCTCGAACAGCATCTCGTCGGGCATGCTGCCCCAGAGGAAGTACGAGAGGCGCGAAGCCATTTCGTAGTCGCCGGCTAGCTGCGGCTCCGGCGTCGCGCCGGGCGCCTCGAGGCGGAACAGGAAATGCGGGGAGACCAGGACGCCGGACAACGCGTAGAGGATCGCGTCGTCGAACGGGTCCCCTCGCCGCTGGGCGGCGCCGAACAGCGCGAGGTACCGCTCCACTTCCTCGCCGCTCGCCGGACGGCGGAACGCGCGCGGGAGAAACGCCTCCAGGATCGTGCGCGCCGCCTGCTCGGCGGTGACGTCGGGACCCGGCTCGGCGATGATGAACTTCACGCGCGCCCGGGGGTCTTTCGCTCCGTACTCCAGCGCGTGCTTGGCCGCCTCCAGATATTTTTCGGCGTGGATGGGCGAAAGGAACAGCGTCTCGGCCGCATTGTCGAATCCCTCGCCGCCCGCGCCGTCGGCGGGCAGCGCCGCGCCCGCGTTGATGTGGATGTTCAGCAGGTCGCGCATGGTGGCCGCGTATTCGCTCCGGTTCAGCCGCCGGAGCGGGAACGGCGCAGGCGAAATTCCGTCAGCGCAGGCGGCCGTCTTCAGTGTGCGGTCCAGCCAGCCGACAAACTGCTCTCGCTGCTCCATTGCGGGCGCGGGCGCGCCCTTGGGCGGCATCTCGCCATCGCGGACGCGCGCCAGCATTTTGCTCCAGGCGCGCGGCTGCTGCTCGATACTCTCCGGCGTGGCGTACTTCGTGACGTTGAAGTCGCCGGCTGCCGACTTCCCGTGGTGGCACGCGAGGCAGTGTTTCTTCACAAGCGCCTGCGCTTCTTTGAAGGTGTACGTCTCGGCCGCCGCCGGAATGGCGAAGAGCGCCGGGAAACAGAATGTGAACAGAAACTTCATGCCCGCGATGGAAATGCCCAGGGTGTCGCCCCTGCCCAGGGCCGACACCACAATGATAGCAAGCGCGCCGCCGCCGCTTCAGCGGTATACTATCCCCATTCCATCTCTCCGAGAGGGGCATGCATGGCGGCGCTGATCATCACGGTGGTGGCCCTCGGCCTGGCCGCGCCGGGCTTGATTCGCGCGCAGGACGCCGCCGCGGAGGACCCGCTGGCTGGGCTCGGCGCGGAGGACGTGGCGGCCGGCAAGGTCCTCTACGAGGGACACTGCGCCGCGTGTCACGCGCCGGATGGAAGCGGAGGCCGGGGCGCGAGTCTTGCTCACCCGCAACTCCGGCGCGCCGCCGACAACCGCGCCCTGGTGCGCGTCATCCGGAGCGGCATCCGCGGAACGGAAATGCCGGCCACCTGGCAGATGAGCGAACGCGAGATCCTGCGCGTCGCGGCGTACGTTCGCACGCTCGGCCGGAAGCGAGCGGAATCGCTCCCCGGAGATGCGGCGCGCGGACGCCGGCTCTACGTCTCCAACGGCTGCTCCGGCTGTCACATCGTGCGGGGCGAGGGCGCCGGCGCCGGCCCCGAACTAACGGACGTGGGAGCGCGGCGGAATGCCGCTTATCTGCGGGAGTCGCTGATCGCTCCGGATAAGGCCGTGCCCGAGCGGTTTCTTCTGGTGACCGCCGCCACTGCCGACGGCCGTCGCATCGAGGGCGTCCGGCTCAACGAAGACCCGTTCACGATTCAGATCCGCGACGGCGCCAACCGATTCCACTCGCTGCGAAAGCTCGAACTGGCGGAACTGAAGAGGCTGCCCGGCCGGACAACGATGCCTGCATACGCGCATCTGCCGCCTGCGGACATCGAGGACCTGGTCGCTTACCTGGCAAGTCTCCGCGGGGAACCATGAAGAACTCATTGCCGCTCGCTCTCGCGCTGTGGCTGTGCGCGCCGGCCGCGGGGCAAGTCCCCTTCGAACGCATCCTGAAGGCGTCCTCGGAACCGGGGGCCTGGCTCACCTACTCGGGCGCCTACGACGGTTCGCGTTTTTCCAAGCTGGACGAGATCCGTCCCGGCAACGTCGCCCGGCTCAAAGCGCGCTGGGTCTACCAGATCCGGCAGGACGGGGAGTTCGAGTGCTCGCCCATCGTCGCCGACGGGGTCATGTATGTCACGGAACCGCAGGCGGCGGTGTCGGCGCTCGACCTGGCGACAGGGCGTCCCTTGTGGCGTTGGGCGCGCCCGGTTTCCGACGACGTACTTACCCTCGGTTTCCCTCAGACCAACCGGGGCGTGGCCGTCCTGGACGAGTCGGTTTTCGTGGGCACGCTTGACGCGAAACTGGTAGCGCTCGACGCGCGTTCCGGCATCCAGCGATGGGAGACCGTCGTCGCCGAAAACAAGCTCGGCTATTCACTGACACTCGCTCCGCTGGCCGTCAAAAACAAGATAATCGTCGGCGTCAGCGGCGCCGAAGCGGGCATCCGCGGCTTCCTCGACGCCTATGACGCAAAGACCGGCAAGCGGGCGTGGCGATTCTGGACCATTCCCGCGCCGGGCGAGCCGGGCTCGGACACCTGGACCGGCGACGCTTGGAAAACGGGCGGCGGTTCCACCTGGGTCACCGGCGCCTACGACCCCGAGCTGAACCTCGTCTACTGGGGAACAGGCAATCCGGGGCCGGACTGGAACGGCGACGTGCGGCCGGGCGACAACCTATTCACGTGCAGCCTGGTGGCGCTGGATGCCGACACCGGCCGGCTGCGCTGGCACTTCCAGTTCACGCCGCACGACACCCACGATTGGGACGCCACGCACGTCCCGGTCCTTCTCGACGGAACCATCCGCGGGAAGCAGCGAAAGCTGGTGGCCGTGGCCAACCGCAACGCCTTCTACTACGTGCTGGACCGCGCGACCGGCGAATTCCTCTCCGGGACGCCCTACGCGAAGCAGACCTGGGCCAAGGGCTTGGACGACCGCGGCCGGCCGATCGTCATACCGGGGACCGACCCGACGCCGGAAGGCAACCTGGTGTGGCCGAGCCTGAACGGGTCCACGGTCTGGTTCAGTCCGGCGTACAGCCCGTTGACGCGCCTGTTCTACGTAGCCACGCGCGAGAGGGGCAGCATTTACTACAAAGGCGAGGCGATCTACAGGCCCGGCACGCAGTTCATGGGCGGCGGCGAGCGCGCCTTGCCGGACGACGAATCGTGGGGCGCCATCCGCGCGCTGGAAGTGGAAACGGGCCGCCTGAAGTGGGAGTTCCCGCTGCATTCGCCGCCCTGGGCCGGCGTCCTGGCCACCGCCGGAGGTCTGGTTTTCAGCGGCTCGAACGAGGGCAACTTTTTCGCCCTGGACGCCGCCACCGGCAAGCCGCTATGGGATTTTCAGGCAGGCGCGCAGGTCCGTTCCAACCCGATCTCTTTCCTCATCGACGGCCGCCAGCACGTCGCCGCCGGCGCCGGCAAGACCCTGTTCGTCTTCGGCCTGGATGGGAGCGGAGAGTATAGCGGAGAGTAATGCCGCCTCGTCTCATTCGACCGCCTTCCGCTCTGCCTTTCGCCAAGGTCCAGACGGCTCCCAAATCAACGCATTGCGTTCTTGTTGGCGGGCCTGTTCGACCACCGGCATCAGGAATCGGATGAGCACCGGTCCGATGGCATCGAGAGCAGGCGTGTCGTGCAATCCGAGCCGTTTGCAGAACGCGGCCCACTGTGTCCTCTTTACCGTGTCCAACAGAAACTCATCGGTCAGGGCGACTGGCGGAGTCGCCGGGAGGCCCGTACGCCTCTGCTCGAAGGTTCTGCGAATCGACTGAGAGAGGCGGGCGGCATCAAAGTGCTGCGTGATGGCGAACGTCCATATGTCAAAGAAGTCTTTCATCCGGCTGTTCGCCATGCCGAGAGCGACCATCGCCTGAAGCTTCTCGGCGATTACGGCCTCCGGTGGGTATGCGCGGATAACCGGGGCATCGAGAGGCAGCAGGGTTGGAAACGGCAGTTCGGCTGGCGCCGGATCAACGGCGTCGCCGAATCCAACGTCGATCTGCATAGTCGCACGTGCGCCGTCCAGGCTTGCGGCAACCCACACCCTGACGCCCTCGTATTCCTTGTGTTTCGATCCCGCCAGACGGTACAGGAAGCGCTCAATGATCCATCGGCCGAGGAGAAACTGGAAATCCTCGCCGCGGGTTCTCGCCAGCGCGAGGAGTTTCGCGCGGTGTGAGGCGGCGACATTCCGGATCTGCTTCTTCATACTGCCGACTCGAGGTATGGCCGAATCACGTTGGCTACACGGCAGACCTTGGCGAATCGATGGATCTCATCCACGGTCGCCTTCCGCTTGCGCAGGGTATCGCGCAGGGCTTCGATCGCCACATCGATTCCGATTTTGTTCCGGTACTTGAAACAGTCAGCCACGGTTTTGGCCGGGCAATAAATCCGGACCGGAACGCCCTCGATAAAGTGTGTTTCGATTCCTTCGAGGAGAGCCTGGCCGGAGAATCGTACGGCGCGGAGCGCCGGAGATTCGATCGATGGCTTGTGCGCCTTGAAGTCGATCGCCATCCAAATCTCATGCGGGTCCTGGGTGGTTAGACCGTGGAACCGAAGAGCCGAGAGGAGGCAGACGACTCCTCGGGGGACAAGTTTGGCAGCTATGGCCAGGCTGTGATGTTCCGTCACGGACGAATCGGCGAGTGCGTAGACGCCCCGAGCGGGACGCACGAGGAGCCCCTGCCGGTAAAGGCGGAGCAGAAACTCCCGGGCGATTCCGAGCGCCTCAACATCACGCGGACGGACCAGCGGTTGGCTGGCCGCAAGGCTCAGAATCCGTTCGGTAGCGAGGCGAGTTGCCATGTTTCTTTCCATCGGTAGTCTCGCGTATCTACCGACACTTTGCAAACTGACCTTCCGGCAGCCTTGGCGCCTCCGGAACAGACCTCCACAGTGAGCGATCTTTGGCCCAGCGGAACGATCTACGACATAATCCCGTGGTCAGATTCACGCCTGTTGGAAGCGGCGCGGCTGCGCTTCGAACTGCTGCTGGTAAATCCGCAGACGGTGCCCGCGCTGCGCGGCCACAAGACCGATCGCATCGATGCGGCCCGCATCGCCGAGTTTCTGCAGTATGTGGTCTGCTGCGAGGCAGTTTCGTGCCTCCGCGGCCGATCCGCGCGTTGCGCGACCTGACCCGCATGCGCGCGCACGCGCAGCAGGATCGCAATCCGGTGATCAACCGCATTGCCCGTCTGCTGGAAACGCTTGCATTCACGCGCGAAACCAGAAACTTCACGGGCCCGATCCGCCATCTGTCCCGTAGTCAATGAGACAAATTCGGAGAGTTTTCGAAGAAGGACTGGCAACCGGATGTTCGCCGCCTGCGCGCCGATCGCGCAAGACGTTCTCCCGGGGGGGCGAACAGGCTTTTGCCTTCCCAGCAGCATACTGGACTCTCATATCCACTATTTGCGCACCCTATCTCCGCGAATCCCTCGATTAAAAGGGTATACAGCTCTTGATATCTCTAGACCTTAGGTATAATATTTCCCCCGGAGAGGAGGAGAGTCATGGCAGTTCTGGAACGGCCCAGCTATCTCCACCGAAGTTTCCGGATTGTTTCGCTGCTGCTACCGTTGTTCTTTGCAGCCGTTGGCAGCGCCGCACCTGCCGAGCCGCTGGAAAACGTCAGGGCTTGGGGTAACAACGAGTCCGGGCAGCTTGGCAATGGTCAGGGCTCTTGGACGGTTGACAGCAACGTTCCGGTGCAGGTTAGCGGCCTCACTAACGCACGAGCCGTATCCGGGGGGACCAGCCACAGCCTCGCGTTGACGAACGTCGGCAGGGTCTGGGCTTGGGGTAAGAACGACCGTGGCCAGCTCGGCAACGGCACTTACGTGACCAGCGACGTGCCGGTAATGGTAAGCAACCTCGCGTTCGTACAGGCGATCACGTCCGGCAGCGAGCAATCTTGCCCTCTGGGGCGGCGTTGTCTGGGCTTGGGGCGCAAACGACTTTGGTCGGCTCGGCACTGGGGACAACGTTGACCGCAATGTGCCAGTGCCGGTGGCCAACTTGACCGGAACGGTAGTGGCGATTGTCGCGGGCGGCGCCCGCAGCCTCGCCCTGAAAAGTGACGGTACCGTTTGGGAGTGGGGAGCGTGGGCCGGCGCACAGGTGCTGGTTGGCAGTAACCTTCCCGTGCCTGTGACCAGCCTCACTCAAGTGACTGCGATTGCGACGTCCGGAGCGCACGTTCTGGTGCTTAAGAGCGATCAGACGGTTTGGGGGTGGGGGTACGGCAGCAATTCGCCGGTGCAGGTGACCAGCTTAACCGGAGTGCTGGGAATCGCCGCGGGGAGTTGGCACAGCTTAGCCCTGAAGAGCGACCACACCGTCTGGGCGTGGGGAACAAACTACTACGGGCAGCTTGGCAATGGCACGAACAACGATAGCAACCTGCCGGTCCTGGTGAGCGGGTTGACCGATGTGGCGGCTGTCAGCGCGCAGGGTGTTCACAGTCTTGCGCTGAAGAGCGACCATACACTCATGGCGTGGGGATCCGGTGGGTATGGCGCGCTTGGCAACGGCACTAGCGCTGATAGCAACGTGCCAGTGGCGGTGAATACCTTGACCGGTGTGACGACGTTTGCAGTGGGCACTAACCACACCTTGGCGGTGAAGAGCGATGGCACGGTATGGGCGTGGGGTTACAACGAGTGGGGAACGCTGGGAAATGGCACAAGCTGGTATCGCAATATGCCCGTCGCGGTAACCGGCCTCACCGGCATCGTGTCCGTGGACGCAAGCGAAGGGCTTTGGGATTGGGAATCCTTTAGAAGTCACAGCCTCGCGCTCACAAGCGACGGCAAAGTCTGGGCGTGGGGAAATGGGTCGGAGGGACAGTTCGGCAACGGGACGAGGAATCGGAGTGATGTATCGGTGCCAGTGAGTAACCTGACGGGCGCGGTGGCGATTGCGGCAGGCGGTAGACACAGTGTGGCACTTGAGGGGGACGGCACGGTCTGGGCGTGGGGCTGGAACCGGCTTGGACAACTTGGCGACGGAAGCAACACCGATAGTACAGTGCCCGTCGCCGTGCACAACTTGACTGAGGCAGTAGCGGTTGCGGCAGGCGGCGCCCACAGTTTGGCGCTTGAACGTGATGGCGCCGTCTGGGCCTGGGGATACAACCAATCGGGACAGCTTGGGAACGGTGGCAACACCCACGCCAACCTGCCAGTCCGGGTGACCAACTTGGGAGGCGTGGTGGCGATTGCAGCGGGCGACTCCCACAGCTTGGCGCTGAAAAGCGATGGAACGGTATGGGCTTGGGGGTGGAACCCGGATGGCCAGCTTGGCAACGGCGCGACAGCGGGAAGCAACGTGCCGGTTCAGGTGAGCAACCTGACGAAGGTGGTGACGATCGCGGCAGGTGGTGGGCAGAGCATGGCGGTCGATACTGACGGCACGGCTTGGGCTTGGGGAGAAGGATACGCCACGCTGCCTGCGCCGGTAAGCAGCCTCCCCGGAGCGGTCGCTTTGGCTATCGGCTCGTGGCACAGCCTCGCGCTCATGAAGGACGGCGCCGTAGTGGCTTGGGGATCCAACGAGTATGGCCAACTCGGCAACGGCAGCTATACCAGCAGCAACGTGCCGGCCAGCAACGTGCCGGCGCCGGTTAGCAACCTCACGGGGGCGGTGGCGATTGGCGCAGGGATAACCCACAGCCTTGCTGTGCTGGCGATTGGGATCCCGGTTCTCACCCTTGACCCCGCGGCGATCATTTTCGGCAATCAGGCGATTGGCGCAGACAGCGCGCCTCGCCTCATCACGCTCTTCAACGGCGGCGCCGCTCCGTTGCGCATACACTCCGTGACGCTCACCGGCATGCACTCCAACGAATTCAGCGTCGCCGATACCTGCGGCGGGACGACCGTGGCGGCGGGCGACACATGCGCGTTTAACGTGCGCTTCCGTCCTCTCACAGCGGGGAGCAGCAATGCCGCTTTGCTCGTTACGAGTAATGCGCCCGGCAGCGCGCATCTTGTTACGCTCGGGGGTACCGGTATGGCTTTACCGGGCGTTCCGGCGAACCCGTCGCCGGCTAATAACGCCACTGGAGTATCGCTGACCCTAACCCTCACCTGGACCGGGGGCAGCGGCGCCACCTCTCATGATGTCTACTTCGGCACGGTATCCCCGCCGCCGTTCATCACCAACACGACCACCGCCAACTACTCTCCCGGGACGCTCACTGCCGACACTACCTATTACTGGAAGTGCGTCGCCAAGAACGGCGCCGGCGAGACGTCCTCGGCTACGTGGTCATTCCGTACGGTTGCGGGGCCCGGCGCGCCATCGAACCCTGCGCCCGCCCACGGCGCGACAAGCGTACGACTCGATACGACACTCTCCTGGACGGGCGGCAGCGGCGCCACCTCGCATGACGTCTACTTTGGCGCGACCTCGCCCCCGCCCTTTGTCACGAACACCACCAGCGGAACGTACAAGCCCGGGGCCCTGAACAGGAACACGACTTACTACTGGAAGTGCGTGGCAAAGAACAGCGGCGGCGAGACAAGTTCTTCCTTGTGGAGGTTCACTACTGACGTTGGACCGCCGCTGATTGCGCCCACGCTTTTGTCACCAGCCCACCGCGCAACCAATGTTTCACTGACGCCGAGGTTCACATGGACTCCCGTTACCAAAGCGGAGCTTTACCACGTCGTGATGATCGAGTCGACTTCGGATCTGCGTGCTCTTGTTCGAGCGGTAGACACGCCTAACCCGTATCTTGAGGTTTGGCGGTATTCCTGGGCCTTTGCCACCGGGTCAGTGGTGCGTTGGCACGTAACGACGATTCGCTCAGGTTGGGGCTACGGCGAGGCTTCTCCCGACTGGATATTCTGGACCCAGCTCAACCCGAACGCGCCGGCGAGTCCCTCTCCGGCCAACGGCGCCGCCAGCGTATCCCAGACCCCCACCCTGACGTGGAACGCGGCTGCCGGAGCAACCTCCTATGATGTCTTTGTCAGCACCTCAAACAGCGTCGGTCCTCTGGCCACCGCGTCAGTCGCCAGTTCAAATTCAATCGGAGTTCACACGATTGTGGGACACACAAGTAAAACCGCCTTCAAACCCGGCAAACTCCGGGCGAAGACGAAGTACTATTGGCGCACCGTCGCCAAGAGCAAAACCGGTGAAAAGGCATCGGCTACCTGGTGGTTCAAGACGCGATAGAGCCCGCCATCGCGCCGATCAGCGCCTCGCGCGTCGGCGAAATTTCGCGCGCAAGCGGTGGACGGCGGTGCTCGATCATCTGCCCGTCCCTCGCCAGCCCGGCGAAACTCACGGCAGCGCCTCAAGCATCCCGTCGATCTCCTCCGGACTCACGTAAAAATGCGGCGAACTGCGCACCCAGCCCTGGCGCGGCGCCACAATGATCCGCTTCTCCCGCAACTGGCGCGTCAGCTCGGCCTGGAATGTACGATATAATCCCGTGGTCAGGTTCACGCCCCACCCTTCTAAGAGGGTGCGCTGAACGGAGAAAACGCGTGGCATCGACCGAGATCACCGTCCGCATCCGAAGCGTCCTCAACGACTCGCTGGGCCTCAATCTCAGCGAAACCGACCTCCGGTTCCAAGACCGGATCAGCGCCCTGGTGGCTTTCGATTCGGTGGCGATATTGCAGTTCGTCACCGGGCTGGAGAAAGAGTTCGGGATCGTCGTCGAGCCGGACTGGCTCCAGATCGATCGCCTTGGCGACCTGCCGCGGCTTGCGACGTACGTCGAAAGCCGTGTGGCCCAACTGCGCGCGGTTAGCTAAACCGCGACAAGCGGCGCCGCCGCATGGAAGCGCCGCCGTGCGGACCGGGCGTTATAGCACCCGCATGAAGGCGACGATGTCGCTCTTTTCCTGGGCAGTCAACTTGAGGCCGAGCACCAGGTTGAAGAACTCGACGGTATCTTCCAGGGTCAGCAGACGGCCGTCATGGAGATAGGGCGGAGAATCTTTGATGCCGCGCAGGGGGAACGTCTTGATCGGCCCGTCGGAGGCGGCGACTCTGCCGTTGATCATGTGCGCGGAATAGAACCGCTCCGTCTGCAGGTCGTGCATGTTGTTGTCGGTGTAGTACGGCGCGACGTGGCACACCCCGCACTTGCCCTTGCCGAAGAAAAGCGTCTGCCCCCGCAGTTCCTCCGGCGTGGCCCGGCTTTCGTCCAGCGTCCCGAACACGGTGAGTTTCGGAGCGGGGGGGAAGTTGAGCAACTCCTGGAACTCCGCCATATCGTGGACCTGGCTCCCGCGTTCCAGAATATTCATGCCCTTCTTCGTGGCGATAACGGGATCGCCATCGAAGTACGCGGCCCGCTGCTCGAACTCGGTGAAGTCTTCCACCGTGCGGAGCGCGCGCTGAGAGCCGAACAACCGCTGCACGTTGACGCCGCGGAGCGTCGGGATATCGATTCGGTGGCGGAAAGCCTGCGGCCGGATGTCTCCCACCAGGTGCGTGGCCGCGTTGGTGTGGCCGTTGACATGGCAGTCGAAGCAGGTGACGCCAAGACTCGGCCTTTCGGATCGCCGGTCGGCGGTGCCATTGAACTGCTGTTGCGGGAATGGGGTCACCAGCAGCCGCAGCCCCTCGATCTGTTTCGGCGTGAGGATGCCGTTGAACAGTTCATAGAAGTTCTCGCTGGTTACCAGTTTTCCTTGCGATACATCGCCGAGGT
This sequence comes from Bryobacteraceae bacterium, assembly GCA_026129905.1. Taxonomy (GTDB): domain Bacteria; phylum Acidobacteriota; class Terriglobia; order Bryobacterales; family Bryobacteraceae; genus JAHCHE01. The sequence goes on from JAHCHE010000016.1 coordinate 115,412, forward strand.
CCGTCCGCGTCGTCAGGTACATCGGCGGCGGAAACTCCGGCAGGAAATGGTCGGGCAGGTCCAGGTCGAGATCGAAGCGGGCCAGGTCTCGCCCGGTCTGTTTCTTCACTTCATCGATGTGAAATTGCGGGAAGACCATCCCGCCTTCCGGATGATTCGGATGCGGAAGCGGCAGGAAACCGGGAGGGAACAGTTTCTTTGTTCGGATCTCGTCGGGGGTCATGGCGCCCAACTGTTCCCACGTAACCCCCTGCGGAAGCTTCACCCGCACCCCGCCTTGCACCGCCTTGCCCTTGGACATGGCCACGCCCGAAGCGGGTCTGTCGCTCATGTCGTAGCGCTGCTCGAGCAAGTCCATTTGCCGCTTCATCACGCCGGCCTTGGCCGCGCTCATCTTTTGCATCAGCGGGCCGAAATCGGGTTCCGAAACGGGAGCGTAGCTTGTCTCGCCGCGCAGCTCGATGCCGGCGGCGCGCGCCTCGCGGGCGATCCTTTCGGCCGGCGAGAGACTCTGGGTTGGCGTTTCCGGCGAGGCGCCGGCGCGGCCCGGCTGCTGGGCCCCAATGCGTTGCAGCGCCGCCATGCCTCCGAGGCACAATACCGCGACGGGTATGGCAACGGAATATCGCTTCGTCATCGACTCATCCCTCCGTTCTCGATTTGTCGAAGAGGCTATGCCTCTCCTCCGGCGGCGGCTTTGCCCGGCTTCGGGCTTTTCCGCCGCACAGATCCCCTCTTGATGCACTCCGGGCAAATTCCCCGGAATTGAATTGAGTAATCTTCGATTCGAAAGCCGGAACTTGGGTTCGGCAATGGCAGCCCGTCGAGCGAGGGATCGTCCAGATCGATCATCGCCTCGCATTGCAGGCAGACCAGGTGGTGATGGCGGCGCATTCGCGTTTCGTAGCGGGCCGCGGAGCCGGGGTGGCAAACCCGGCGCGCAACGCCGACCCGGACCAGCGTCTCGAGCACGCGGTACACGGTCGTACGTGAAATCTCCGGGAGTCTGCGGCGCACGGCCTCAAAAACGTCGTCGGCCGTCGGATGATCGGACCGGCCCGCCAGCTCCTCCAGCACGGAGCGCCGCTGTACGGTCAACGAGAGCGCGTGGCTGCGGCAGATCTCGGCCTGCCGCTGGAAGTCCGTCTCCGTGGGACGCGCCCGCATTTTGCGACAGTATTACGAATGGAATTAATTGTCAAGCAGGATTCTCCCCGGGCTCTCCGGTCCCCGGGCGCACGGCCGCTGCAGGTCCGAGGTCTCTCCTCTGGTAGGCCTTCATTTCAAACAGCTTACCTTTCGGCCGTTCCGACGGTCCTGGCATCCTACGCTACAATAGAAAACCTGAGGGCATTGATTCCTTTCCCGGCGCCGCCGTCAAAGGCAGCGCAAGAATGAAGGTTCGAACCCAATCCAATCCAAAAATCTAACAGTGCCCCGGACGGAGAGGTACAGTGGGACGTTTATCCCTGGCAATTCGTAGCTTTTTCGCATTGTTGTTCAAGGGCGCTCTGCCCGGCGACGTCGTGACGAAGCTCAATCTCGACCGGAAAGCCGCGCCGCCGGCGGCCGCCCCGCCCAAGCCGGCGGTCGAGCCCGGCCACGGCGCGCTGCAAATGCTGGCCATCCTGCAACGGGACTCCCGGCTGGTCGACTTCCTGATGGAGGATATCTCCTCCTACTCGGACGACCAGATCGGCGCCGCCGTCCGTGGATTGCATGAGCAATGCCGCGAGGCCCTCCACCGGTACGTTCGCCTGGCCCCGGTGATCGACGGCGTCGAGGGCAGTTTCGTACGGCTAAGCGGTCCGTCGGCTGTTTTCGACCCGGCGCGCGTCAAGCTTCTCGGCAACGTCCCGGCGCAGGGGCTTCCCGAGGGCGGCCTGCTGCGCCACAAAGGCTGGCGCGCCGACAAGGTGGACCTGCCTCCCCTGGACGCCAAACGCGACCTGACCATCCTGGCGCCCGCCGAAGTGGAAGTCGAGTAACCGCCGCATGAGCGCCAAACTCCGCTACGTCGTCGGCATCGATCTCGGCACCACCAACTGCGGCCTGGCCTTCGCGCAAGCCGAAGGGCTCGATCCGCGCGAGCTGCCGCCGGTCCTACAGTTCGAGATCCCTCAACTCGTAAACCCCGGCGAGGTTCGCGACGAGACGCTGCTGCCCTCGTCGCTGTACCTGCAGGGCCCCGCCGACTTCCCCGAGGGCTCGCTCGCCCTGCCCTGGGACGCGAATCCGCCGTTTGTGGTCGGACACCTGGCGAAGACCCGCGGTGCGGAGGCGCCCCGCCGGCTGGTGGCATCCGCCAAGTCCTGGCTATGCCACTCGGGCGTGGACCGGACCTCGGCGATTCTGCCCACGGCGCCGCCGGAAGGAACGCCCCGGCTCTCCCCGGTGGAAGCGTCTCGACATTACCTGGAGCACCTGCGGAACGCCTGGACCTCCAGCCAGCCGGACGCGCCGTTTGACGAGCAACAGCTTCTTGTCACGGTTCCCGCCTCCTTCGACGCCGTCGCCCGTGAACTCACCGCGCGTGCCGCCGCGGAAGCCGGGCTCAAGAACGTGGTTCTCCTTGAAGAGCCGCAGGCCGCCTTCTACGCGTGGATCGAGCGCCATCCCGACTGGCGCGAGCGCGTCCACGTGGGCGACCTGATTCTCGTCGTCGACATCGGCGGCGGCACCACCGACTTCAGCCTCATCGCCGTCACCGAGCGCGACGGCGAACTCCAACTGGAGCGCGTCGCCGTCGGCGAACATATCCTGCTGGGCGGCGACAATATGGACCTCGCGCTGGCCCGCTTCATCGAGCAGGAACTGGCCGAGAAAGGAAAGAAGCTCGACCAATTCCAGCTCCATGCCCTCTGGCAGAACTGCCGCGTCGCCAAGGAGAAGCTCCTGGAGGAAGGCGTCAAGGGCGACGAACACCCGGTGACGATTCTCGGCAAAGGAACCGGCGTCGTCGGTGGAACCATCAAGGCGAAACTGCGCCGCGCCGACATGGAGCGCATCCTGCTCGACGGCTTCTTCCCGCAAGTCTCCAGCGAAGAGATGCCGATGCGGCAGCGCCGCGTCGCGCTTCAGGAGGTCGGACTTCCCTATGCCGCCGACGCCGCCGTCACGCGCCACATGGCGCGCTTTCTCCGCCAGCAGGCCGCCGCATCCGAGCACGGCGTTCTCCGCCGGGGGACGAGCGGCCTCGTGGCGCCGACCCACGTCCTGTTCAACGGAGGCGTTCTGCGCGCGGGGCTGGTGCGGGAACGGCTGCTCGCGACGCTGAATTCCTGGCTCGCGGCCGAAGGTTTCGAGTCGATCGCCGCGCTGGAAGGCGAGGACCTGATGCACGCCGTCTCGCGCGGTGCGGCATACTACGGCCTGGCGCGCCAGGGCCGCGGCGTCCGCATCCGCGGCGGCATCCCGCGCACCTACTACGTGGGGATCGAAACCGCCATGCCGGCCGTACCTGGCATGCCGGCGCCTCTGAAAGCGCTCACCGTCGCGCAGTTTGGGATGGAGGAAGGCACGCAATCGGCCATCGCGCAGCAGGAGTTCGGACTGCTGGTCGGCGAGCCGGCCGAGTTCCGCTTCTTCAGTTCCGCGCTGCGCAAGGACGACCCGCCCGGTTCGCTGCTCGAAGAGGTTTCCGGCGAACTCGAGGAACTCGCGCCGATGGAGGTGACCTTGCCCGCCGACGGCGACGCGGGCCACCTGATCACGGTCACCCTGGAGACGGTGATCACCGAGACCGGCCAGTTACAGCTCTGGTGCGTCGCCCGAGACGGCCGGCGCTGGAAGCTCGAGTTCAACGTCCGGGAACGCGTCGCGTCATGACCGTCGGCATCGACCTCGGCACCACCAATTCCGCCCTCGCGTGGGTCAACCCTGAGGAGGCGGAAGAGGCCGAGTTTCCCCCGATACGGCTGCTCGACATTCCGCAGCACGTGGAACAAGGCGTCGTCGAGCCGCGCCGCGTTCTGCCGTCGTTCCTGTTCCTCGGCGACGAACGCTACGTGGGCGTCTACGCGCGGGAGCAGGGCGCTCTGGTTCCGACGCGGGTGGTCAGTTCCGCCAAGTCCTGGCTGTCGAATCCCGACGTGGACCGCACGGCCAGGATCCTGCCGTGGGATGCGCGCGACTCGGGCCGGACGGTCTCTCCCGTGGAGGCGTCGGCGGAGTTTCTCACTTACATTCGGCAGGCCTGGGACAAGCAGCAAGCCGCGCCGCTGGCCGAGCAGAACGTCGTGATCACCGTGCCGGCCTCCTTCGATGAGGAGGCCCGCGAACTGACGGTCGCGGCGGCGGAGCAGGCGGGAATTGGCCGGTTCACGCTGTTGGAGGAGCCCTCGGCCGCCTTCTATGCATGGATCGCGGCGCATCCCGTCGAATCTCAGAAGGCGCTGTTTGACGGCCAGCTTGTACTGGTCTGCGACGTCGGCGGCGGCACCACCGATTTCACGCTGATCCGCGTCTCGCGCCGGGGCGACGACGTCGAGTTCACCCGCACCGCGGTGGGCAAACACCTGCTGCTCGGCGGCGACAACCTCGATTTGACCCTGGCCTGGCTGGTGGAATCGAAGCTGAAGGCGCAGCTTTCGGTTCGCCAGCGCAGCGCCTTGCGCCGGCAATGCGCGGCGGCAAAGGAGCGGCTCCTCTCGGACCCCGACTGCCGCAGCGTCGAAATCCGCGTGCTCGGAAGCGGGACGTCGCTGGTGGGAGGCACGCTTAAAACCGAGGTGCTGCGGGAAGAGGCCCTCGAACTCACCTACGGCGGATTCCTGCCCGCATGCAGCCTTGCCGACCGGCCGAAGGAAGAAAAGCGCAGCCTCTTCCGCGAACTCGGCCTGCCCTATGTCTCCGATCCCGCCATCACGCGTCACTTAGCGGCATTCCTCGCCGGAACGGGCGCGGAAGGCGCCGGCGGTCCCGACGCGATCCTCTTCAATGGCGGCTTCTTCAATCCGGAGGTCTGCCGCGAGCGCGTCGCCGACATCGTCGGTAACTGGTATGGCCGCCGGCCCGCGGTGCTCGAAAGCCGCGACCTCGACCTGGCGGTCGCCGTCGGTGCGGCGTACTACTCCTACGTTCGAACCACCGGCGCCGGCGTTCTGGTGCGAGGCGGGCTGCCCCGGACGTACTACATCGGAATCGGCAGCGACGATGACGGGCAGGCCACCATCCCCGCCGTCTGCCTGGTACCCCGCGGAACCGAGAATGGGACCACGCTGGAACTCGACCGCGACGACCTGCGGCTGCTGGCAAACCGGCCGGTCTCGTTCCGCCTGTACAGCTCCCTCACGCGGCTGGGCGACGAAGGCGGGCGGTTGGTGGAGTTCCCGGCCGGCGAAATCGGCGCCGGCATCCACGTGCATGCGCCCCTTCACGCGGTGCTGCGCTTCGGCAAGCGCACCGGCGAACAGCTTGTCCCGGTGAAGCTGTCGGTGAAGCTGACCGAAGTCGGAACGCTGGAAATCTGGTGTGAGTCCAAGGTCAGCGACCATCGCTGGAGGCTTCAATTCGAGCTTCGTAAACAGGCGGCCGCGGAGCCGCAGGCGCGAAAGCGGCCCGCCACCGTCATCAGCGAGGCCGCCCGCGACGAGGCGTCGTCGCTCCTGCGAAATTCGTTCCGCCGCGACGCCGAACCGCCCGTCGCCCCCGAGGACCTGCCCGGCCGGCTGGAGCAGACCCTGGGACTTGGCCGCAATTCCTGGCCGCTGGACGCGATCCGGCGCTTCGCGGATATACTGCTCGAGCAGGCCCCCGGCCGGACGCGCAATGCCGCCTGGGAAGCGCGGTGGCTGAACCTATGTGGTTTCTGTCTGCGGCCGGGCTTCGGCTATCCCGGCGACGACTTCCGGATCGAGCAGACCCGCCGCATTCACGCAGCCGGCCTGCAGTTTCCCGGCCGTGCGCAGAACGAAGTGGAATGGTGGATCTTCTGGGGCCGCGTGGCCGGCGGCCTGAACCGCAATCAGCAGGGAGACCTCTACAACCGGGTCTCTTCCGTTCTCCTGCCGCGAGGCAGCAAACGAGTTCGCGTTAATCCCAGCCTTTTGCGTGAGATGTGGCGCATGGCCGCGGCGCTGGAATTGCTGCCTGCGCATACCAAAACAGAGTTAGGGGAGGCGTTGATGGCCAGGGTCCGCTCGAAGGACTACGGCGACAGCGAACTCTGGTGCCTTTCCAGAATTGGCGCCCGGCAATTATTCTACGGACCGGCCAACCAGGTGCTCACGTCCGCGACCGCGTCCTCCTGGGTCAAGACCCTGTTGCCGCTGCCGAAATCCGCCGAGGCGCTCGCCGCCATTGCCCGCCGCACCGGCGACCCGACGCGAGATCTTCCGGCCGCTACCATCGCCCAGGTCCGGCAGAAGCTCGAGCAGGGACCCGACGCCGCACGGCTTACGGCGATCCTCGAAGGCGAAGCGCCTCGCGACGAGCAGGACCTCAGCCGCGTCTTCGGCGAACAACTGCCGTCCGGGCTCCGCGTGGCAAGCGACGGATAGCCCCTCTTCAGCTCAACCGTAAACCGGTGTGATTCCGACATACTGCGCGGATTCCGCACGTGCTCCAGAATGCTTCTTTGCCTCTGGAATCAAGCATTTAATGCCCATTTTCACATGGCGCCCTCCGTGCTGTTTCTTCAGATGGCCGCGTATCTTTGGGAGAACATCGATGGCTTCAAAACAACAGTTTGACGAATGGATTGGGCGAGGACGCAAGCGTCTGCGGGGCCTCTGGGAGAACGTTTCGCGATCTCCCTGGCAGACGGTCGCGATCTTTCTGACCCTGACGTTCGTCCTCGTTTCCGCCGTGACGATCGGCTTTGCCTGGCACGCCTACTGGACGTATTCCCGCATCGTGGATTCGAAACTCGACGAAGGCGTGCTGCTGCCGGCAGCCCAGGTGTACTCCGCGCCCGACCTCATTGAGCGCGGATACAAGATTACGCCCGAGGAATTGATCGCGCGACTCCAGGCCGCCGGGTACTCCGGCCAGCCCTCCCCTTCCGGGGCGTACTATCAGGTCGTCAAAAACTCTGTCCGCGTGTATCCCGGCGCCGGCTCTTATGTCGGCGGCGAGCCCGTAGCGATCGATTTCGCGAAAGACAGCGTTCGCCGCATCGTTCCGTTGAACGGCAAGAAAGCCATCGACTTCTACCGCCTGGAGCCTCGCCTCGTGACCAGCATCCAGGACCGCGAGCGGGCCAAACGGCGGCTGGTGGAGTACAACCGGATCCCGGCGCATCTTCGCAACGCCATTCTTGCCATCGAGGACCACCGGTTCTTCCAGCACGGCGGCATAGACATGGTCCGTACGGCGAAAGCCGCTTATGAAGGCGTCGCGGCGTGGGAGAAACCCCGCGGCACTTCGACGCTGACGCAGCAGCTCGCTCGCGGGTTCTTTCTGAGCCCGGACCGCACGTACAGGCGAAAGTTCGCAGAACTTCTGATCTCGCTCGAATTGGAGGAGCGGCTCACAAAAGAGCAGATCTTCGAGTACTACGTCAACCACGTTTCCCTCGGACAGCAGGCCAGCTTCGCCATCTGCGGAATGGGCGAGGCGGCCGACCGGTTCTTCGGAAAGGATCTGAAGGATATCACCCTGGACGAGGCGGCGATGCTGGCCGGCATGGTTCAGCGGCCCAGCGCTCTTAACCCTTACCGCTATCCGGAGCGCGCGGCGCAACGACGCAACGCCGTGCTGGACGCGATGCTGCGCCGCGGCTACATTACGCCGCAGCAGCGCGCGGAAGCCGCGCAGGCGCCCATCAAAGTTGTGCCGCCTTCGGTGGACACAACCGACGCGCCGTACTTTGTGGATCTGGTGGACCGCGAACTGAAGGCCAAGTTCAGCGAAAAGGACATGCTCACGCGTGGTTTCAAGGTTTACTCTACCCTTGACCCCAACCTTCAGCAGATCGCCGTCGAGGCCTCGAACAAGGGCATGGAAGCCGTCGAAGCGATGTTGCAAAAGCAGCGCCGGTGGAAGGGCAAGGAAGTCCCGTCGCCGCAGGTGGCGCTGGTGGCGCTCGACCCGACGACGGGCGCGGTGAAGGCGCTTGTGGGGGGCCGCAGTTACGCCCGCAGCCAGCTTAACCGTGCGCTAGCGGAGCGGCAGCCCGGCTCTGCCTTTAAGCCGTTCGTTTATGCCGCGGCGCTCGATCCGAACATTGGCGGCCTGACGCCCGCAAGCCTGGTGGATGACGAAGAGACGGTCTTCGAGTTCGGCGACGAGCAATACGCCCCGACGAACTTCGGCAAGGAGACCCATGGCGCGGTAACGCTGCGCCGCGCGCTGCGGAAGTCCCTTAACATCGCAACCGTCAAAGTGTCCGAGCAGGTCGGATATCGGAACGTGGCCGCGTTGGCGCGCCGAGCCGGGATGGGCTCGCGAGTCCGCGCCACCCCTTCGCTGGCGCTCGGAACCTACGAAGTTTCGCCGCTCGAAATGGCGGGGGCGTACACGGTATTCGCGAATGGCGGCGTCAAGGTGAAGCCGTACCTGATTAGCGCCGTCCAGGATCCGGCCGGCGACGTCGCGATGGAGCATCAGCCGCAAACAACGCCGATCCTCGATCCCCGCGTTGCCTTCCTGGTGAACAACATGCTCGAGGACGTGGTCAACCGTGGTACCGCCTACGAGGCGAGGGCGCGCGGCTTCACGGCCCCGGCGGCGGGAAAAACCGGCACCGACGACGACGGCTGGTTTGTCGGCTACACCAGCAACCTGCTGTGCGTCGTCTGGGTCGGCTTTGACGATAACACCGATCTCGGCCTCGAAGGCGCGAAGTCGGCGCTGCCTATCTGGACCGATTTCATGAAGCGTGCGGTCCGGCTGCCCGCCTACAGGAATCCCGCTCCGTTCCCCATGGTGGAGGGAATCGGCACGGCCCGGATCGATCCGGAAACCGGCCAACTCGCCACGCCGGACTGCCCCGAGAGCGCGAACGAGGTCTTCATCCAGGGCTCCGAACCCACGGAGAAGTGCGAGTTACACCGCCATGGCTTCTTCGATTTCGTGGCCCGAATTTGGCGGCGCTCCGACAGTTCAAAACAGTCCGACGGCGGCGGCGCGGTCGACGCGAAGCCCTCGGGAACTCCCTAGCCGCGGTTAGGAATAGGCCTGATTGATTGCTGGCCGACTTAAACGGACAATCGAATTGAGACGGTTTGGAAGTTTTCTCCCAAACTTCCCAGCCGTTCCGTAGGGCTCTGCGCTTGACTCGGTCCCACTGGAGGGGGGATCGAAAAGGGCTCGTAGCCTTGGTCTGCTTGGGCGCGCGCGGCGTGTGGCGGCCCCGACGCCGCGCGCGACCGGGCAGCTTCTCCCGCCCACTTCGATATAATCTCGGGCATGCTCGATGCCATCCGATCCGAAAGGCGCGGCTTTCTCCGGCGCTTACTGACCTTTTCCGGCGCCGCGGCCATTCCGGTCGCCGCGCAGGCGCAGCGCGCGCAGGCGGGCGCCGATCTCGAGTTTCTTCCCGCGTACGCCAGGGCCCAGAAGTACAAATCGCTGAAGCAATCCAGCTACGACCGGACCGGCGGCAACGCCGACCGCTTCCAGATCGCCCCCGGCGGAACGCAAGAGCTGTTCAACGACAACGGGCCGGGCATCATTACGCACATCTGGTTCACCATCGCGGCCCAGGGCCTGCACCACCTGAAGGAACTGGTGCTGCGGGCGTATTGGGACGGCGCCTCGCAGCCCAGCGTCGAAACGCCGGTGGGCGATTTCTTCGGGCTGAATCTCGCCGAGTACGTCATCTACGAAAGCGAGTATCTGGGCTGCTCGCCCGGCAAGTCGCTCAACTGCTATTTCGCTATGCCGTACCGGAAGTCGGCTCGGATGACGGTGACGAACGAAGGGAAGACGCCCGTCGGCGCCTACTACTCAAACATCGACTACCTGAAGCCTCCGTCGCTGCCGGAGGAGGCTCTTTACTTTCACGCACAGTACCGGCAAATGGCGCCTTGCCCGCCCACCAGCAACGACTGGCAGACCAACGGCGACGCCAACAAACTCCTCAATCCGGACGGCAAGCTGAACTACGTCTACGCCGAGACGCGGGGGCGCGGACAGTTGCTGGGCGTCACGCTGGGCGTGCTTCAGAACCAGGAGTTCTGGATGGGCGAGGGCGACGACATGATCTTTATCGACGACGAGTCCAAGCCGCTCATCATCGGGACGGGTTCGGAGGACTACTTCCTCGGAAGCTGGAACTTCGGGGGACGCGACGGCGCGCGCGCGTTCGCTCACCGGCAGTACGGGGCGCAGTTCATCGCGCTTCCGGAACGCACCGGCGGCCGCTATCTGTGCTACCGCTTTCACGGCGACAATCCGGTCACCTTCGAGCGCTACATGAAGCACACAATGGAGCACGGCCACGCCAACCACCGCGCCGACAACTTCTATTCCTGCTGCTACTGGTACCAGGACAAGCCGGCGGAGCGCTTCCCCCCTCTGCCGCCGCTGGCCGACCGAATCCCGCGCATCCACGCCGTCCCCGGACCCGGCGGGGCTGTCACCGGAGGGTAGCCATTGGAGCGCAGAGCGTTCCTCGCCGGCGCCGGCTGGATGGCCGCGCAGGCTCGCGCCGCCGCTTCGGGCGCCGCCATTGTAATCGACCCCAAGCCCTTGTTCGACATCTCGCCCTACCTTTACATGCAGTTCATGGAGCCGCTTGGAACCACCGATAGCTCCGTGGAAGCCGCCTGGGACTACAACATCGACGACTGGCGAGCGGACTTTGTCGACGTGGTGAAGGACCTCGCGCCCGGCATGATCCGCTGGGGCGGCCTGCTGTCGGCGTACTACAAGTGGCGCGAGGGCGTCGGCCCCGTGGAGAAGCGCCCCTGGATGCGCAACTACGTCTGGGGCGGCAAGGAAACGAACCGGGTGGGCACGCGCGAGTTCGTCGACCTCTGCCGGCGAACCGGGGCCGAACCGCTCTACTGCGTCAATTTCCAGGGCGACGGCATTCCGGCCTTCCGCGTAACGCGCGAGGGCAGCCGTTGGGGCGACGCGCGAGAAGCCGCCGACTGGGTTTCCTACGCCAACGATCCGGACAACCGGGAACGGCGCGCCCACGGCCAGCCCGAACCGTACAACCTCAAGATCTGGCAACTTGGCAACGAGACGTCGTATCCCCGCAACGGCTTCTCCAAGGAGCAGGCGATCGCCCTCACAACCGAGTTCGCCCGGGCCATGAAGGAGCGCGATCCGTCCCTGAGCCTGATCGGATGGGGCGACCGGCGCGACCAGGAGCTATGGGCGGGCGACCTGCTGCGCCAGGCCGGCGAGCACCTCGATTACGTGGCCATTCACCTGATGGGCCAGCGGCCGCGCCGTTCGGATACGGCGCTGCGCGGTCTGGAATATCAGCGCAATCCCGAGCAGGCCTGGGACGAGCTGCTCGAGCTTTCCGGCAACGTCGACAAGCGCGTTTCGGAACTGGAGCAGGTGATCGCCGCCGAGCGCTCGCCCGCCTCGATCGCGGTTACCGAGGGACACCTCAGCATGAGCCCTCACAACTCGAATCCCATCCTGTATGAGTGGCTGCCCGCCGTCTATCACGCCCGATCGCTGAACATCTACCAACGGCACGGCGAGAAGGTAAAGATCTGCACCGCTGCCGATTTCGAAGGCAATCGCTGGACGGTAAACGCCGTGATGCTGCAGGGCAAGTGTTACCTGATGCCGGTCGGCTCGATCATGCGGCTCTTCAAGCGGCGCAACGGTTCGCAAGGCGTCGCGGCGAAGTCCACGCCGCCGGCCCTCGACGTGGCCGCGAGCCGCGCCGGCGACGCGTTTTTCCTGCACGTGGCGAACATCGGGTACCGTACGGCCGTGGAAGCCACTCTCGGGGTGGAAGGCAGGACGGTAACCGGAGGAAGAGTCTTCGAGATCGCCCCGCCGGACTTCCGCCAGTATGTCAACGCGGACCAGCCTGACGCGTTCGAGCCCCGTGAATCGGTCCTCGAGGGCGGTCCCGTATTTCGCTGGCGTTTTCCGGCCGGGTCGGTGAGCGCGGTGGAACTCCAGACGTCTGCGTGAAGGAGTCCTGAATCGAGCGCCGTGAATTCCCCGGCAGGGGGCGCGCCCGCATTGATCCGAAAACACAGTTCCACATGAACTGTGTACATGAAGAACCTCACGCTGAGCGTGGACGACGAGGTGCTCGCCGCCGCTCGCCGGCACGCCGCCGAACATAACTCCACGGTGAACGCGCTGGTTCGCGAGTAGCCCCACCACGCGCTTGGCGCCAGAGGCAAGGTCATCACTACGCACGCCAGGAGGAAGGGCGCATCTTTCGCCGCGACAATCTGCCAGCCCGGGACGGGCAGGAGACGGTACCGCGTCATTCCGCCGTCGCCATCGAGACCGAAGAGCGTCTGCGAATACGTCGAGAGCGCGAGCGTCACCATAGTTGTCATCGGGAGGAAGGCCTCGGCCGGCAGCAGTCCCGCGGCGCGGGATCCCAGGCGCTCACGGCCGCAGCGCGCCAGAAATCGAGCGTCGAAAGCGTCTCGCGAAGATTCTTTCGGATGAGATGATTCAACGCGCCTGGAAAGCTGAGCAAACGGCGCCACACTCCCTTGTGGCCGGGAGGAAGAGATGGCCTATAGAAATGTAATTCGAATGAGTCAAGTTTAGGCGTCGCCGTCCCCTCCTCCGCCCCGTGCGGGTAGTACGTCCGCCGCGTCTCTTTACTCCCAACCAGCCGGTCCGGGAACTTCTCCTCCACCCGCTTGCCGGCAAGGTGCCCGACCGCCCCTAAGTCCAGTCACAACGCTTCCGACGGCGATCGCTCGGCTGCCTGCCCCCATCTCTTCAGCAGCTTATGAGCCATGCGTCGCTGGCAGAAACGGGGATGCCCACTGCCCACAGGCTATAATAGCTGCGGCTCGGTGAGTCGTATTGCCAGGCCTTGGTCTTTGAAAACTCAAATCTCGTTTACGTTTCCACACGCGCGGTACTCCGAAGCAACGGAAATAACAATTCGAACCCATTCCCAACGTCGGTTGGCCGTCGGGATTCGACGCCTTATCGCATTGAAACGGCATTCGGTTATACTCGTCCAGAAGCTTTCCGAACCGCGGATTTCTATACACAAAAATGACAATTCGAACCCAATCCCAAAATCGGACACTGTGGTGAAATCCAACGACTACCTTCCCCCGCCGCGGACGAGCCCGACACGGCGATCACGACGGCGGCGATCGCCGTTCTAGCCGCCCGTCCAGTTGATGACGCCGGCGTAACCTGTTATCAGTACCATAAGACCGAATGCGATGCGGTACCAGGCGAACGCCGTGAAATCGTGCGTGGCAATGTAGCGGAGCAGCCAGCGCACGCAAAGGAAGGCGGAAACGAACGCCGCCGCCGACCCGACGCTGAACATTCCCGCGTCGGCGAGCGACAGATTCGCGCGCTCATGGTAAAGCTGGTAGACGCCTGCGCCAATCAGGGTGGGCACTGCCAGGAAGAATGAGAACTCGGTCGCGGCCTTCCTCGAAAGGCCGAAGAACAATCCTCCGATAATGGTGGCCGCCGAGCGCGACGTTCCCGGAAACAGCGCGAAGCATTGCGCCAAGCCCACCTTCAGCGCGTCGGTCCACTGCATCGCGTCGGCGCGCTCGATGCGGACGCGATGCCGGCGCCGCTCCGCCAAAAGGATCAGCACGCCGCCGACGATCAGCGCCACCGCCACCGGGATCGGTTTGAACAGGTGCGACTTGATGTATTTAGCGAAGGCAACGCCAAAGATCGCCGCCGGCATGAAGGCGATCGCCAGGTTGGCCACAAAGCGGCGGGATTCCGGGTCGGAGAAAAAGCGGGCCGCCACGGTCAGGAACTTCGCGCGGTACTCCCAGATCACGGCGAGGATCGCTCCCATCTGGATGACGATCTCGAAGACCTGGCCTCTTTCGTCGTTGAAATTCAGCAGGTCGCCCACCAGGATAAGGTGGCCCGTCGAGGAAATCGGCAGGAACTCGGTCAGACCTTCGACAATCCCGAGCACGAGCGCTTTCAGAAGGAGAGTTAATTCCACAAGACTTGGATTGTACCCGACAGGGGCGATTGTGAACGTACCGTCACAATGCGGCGGCGCGAAATCGGTTCTGAGCCGTCAAACGATCGGCTGGTTGGAACGCTTCACTTCTTTCGGGCGCTATCATGAGCAGGTGCGTGCCGCTCTCCCCATTCTAGCCGCTGCCATTCTCATCGCAGGGCCCGCATCCGCCCCGGGCGTGCTGCCGGAGCCGATCCCGTTCGAACATAGGATCGTCGACGCGCAACTCGGAGGCGGCGACTGCAAGGGGCTGGCCGACATCGACGGCGACGGCAAGCTGGACGTCATCGCCGGTAGCAGGAAGGAACTCGCCTGGTATCGGTATCCGGATTGGACTAAGACGGTGATCGCGCCCGCCCGCCAGGAGTTCACCACCGATATGCAAACGGCGAACATGGACGGCGACGGCGATCCGGACATTGTCGCGCCCGACGGCGAACGCGGCGAGATCGCCTGGTTCGAGAATCCGCGGCCCGGCGGCGATCCGGTCACCGCGCCCTGGAAGAAACACCTGGTCGGCCATCAAGGCGACTGGGCGCACGACGTGGAAGTCGGCGATTTGGATGGCGACGGTCGGCTCGACATTCTCACCCGGAAGAAAGAGACGTTTCTCTGGCTTCAGCGGCCGGGCGGGCAGTTCGCGAAGGTGGAGATCCGGGAAGCGCTGCCGGACGGCGAGGGCAGCGCGCTGGCCGATCTCAATGCAGACGGCCGGCTCGATATTATCCAGAACGGCTACTGGCTGGAGAATCCTGGCAACCCCGGGGGCGAGTGGCGCAAGCGCGCGATCGCCGAGGGCTGGCCGCGACAGATCGGCGTGACGGCAGCCGATCTGAACGGCGATGGCCGTCTCGACGTGATCCTCGGACCGGCCGAGAGCCACGGCCGCCTGGTTTGGTACGAGGCGCCGGCTGATATTCAAACGGGCGCATGGCGGGAACATGCGCTGGATGGCGACGTCGAGTACCTGCACACGTTCCAGGCCGCCGACGTGGACAACAACGGAAGCCTCGACATCGTCACCGCGGAAATGCACCAGTCGGCGCGCAAACGCGTCTCGGTCTACTTCCAGTTCGTTCAGAGCGGCGGCGGCGTCTGGAAGAAGCAGGTGATCGCCGGGACCGGCTCGCACAACTTGCGCCTGGGCGACATCGATGGCGACGGCGACATCGACATCCTGGGGGCCAACTGGGGCGGACCGCACGCGCCGCTCGAGGTTTGGATGAACAAGCTGATCGGCCCCTCGGCGATGGCGATCGCTCCTGGTTGGAAATACGTCCTGGTGGACAACAAGCGGGGCAAGTGGGGCGATTTCGATCCGCCGCAGTGGCTGAAGTACTTCGGACTGGCGGCGGGCAACGTCAGTAGGCGCGGCGCGCTGGATATCGCATCGGGCCGCTACTTCTACCGCAGCCCCGCTCGCGGTCTGACCGGCGCGTGGCAGAGGGTTGAGTTCCCGCTCAACGTGGACGCCATGCTGATGCTCGACGTTGACGGCGACGGCCGCGACGACGTAATCGGGGAAGCGCTGCCCAAGGTTTACTGGCTGAAGCCGCTGGACCGGAACGGCGACAAATGGGATGCGCGCGTGATCGGAGAGCTTCCGGCCACCGGCCACGTCAACGGGCAGGGCTACGCGCTCGGACAGCTTGTGCCGGGAGGCAAGCCCGAGATCGTTCTCGCCGCCGGCGGAAGCGTCTACTATTTCGAGATTCCTTCGAAACCGGCCGGCGGGAACTGGCCGAAGGTTCAGATTGCCAGGGACACCTCCGAAGAAGGAGTCGCGGCCGGGGACATCGACCGCGACGGCCATGTGGACGTCGTGGCGTCCAGCGCCGACGGCAAGCGCGTTTCCTGGTTCAAGAGCCCAGGCGACGGCTCGCCCGGCTGGAAAGCGCTCGAGATCGGCCCGGTCAACCAGTTGGCGGACCGCGTGGCCATGGCGGACTTCAATGCCGACGGGCGGCTGGACGTGGCCGTAGCCGAAGAGTCGTGGCCGGATGCGGGACCCGCGAGCGTGTTCTGGTTCGAGCAGCCGTCCGATCTCTCTCAACCATGGACGCGCCACACGGTCGTGACGCAGTACACTACCAACGCCATGGACGTCGCGGACATGAACGGCGACGGCGCGCCCGACATCGTTACCGGCGAGCACCGGGGCACGCGCAAGGTGGCCGTTTGGGAGAACAGGAACCGGGGCGCAAGCTGGGTGGAGCGGGTCGTGGACACGGGCAAGGAAAGCCATCTTGGCGCAAGGGCGATCGACCTGGACGGCGACGGCAAACCCGAGATCCTCAGCATCTGCTGGGACACCTACCGGAACCTGCACCTGTGGACGCGGAAGTGAGCCGGGCGGGTCAGGAGTTCGGCGAGAGCGCGTAGGACGCCGCGGCGCCGTGCCCTTCTTCTTTTGTCTCGCGCTCGAGGAAGTAGTTCAGCGCCGTGCGCAGAGCGGCGATGGCCGCCAGTTTGCCGATGTCGTCCCAGCTCGGCGCCACGGCGGTGCGGAGAATGTCGGCCGCCAGCGCCAGTTCGAGCGATAGGGCGAGCCACCGGCCTAATCCGAGACGAACGGCGGCCTTCGCGCCGTCGCGCGCTCCCCGGCGGAGGAAGAGCGGAACGGCGCGCCCAAGCGCCTCGACCACCGCGACCGCGATCAGACCCGCCGTGGCGATTTCGATGCCCGCGGCCAGGCTTTCGATCAGGAACCTGGAACCCTCTAGCACGCGAAGGTCTCCCGGGAAACGCCGCGGCCGCGCAACAGGTCCTCGAGCGGAACCGGCCGCGCGCCTCGTCCTCGGTTCATCGCTCCGATCTCGAAAGCGATCCTCCACTGCCGGAAGAGCGTCCGGTAGGCCTCCCCGATGCCGACCGCGGGGTCGTAGATGTGGGCGGCTTCCGAGGAGACGCCGTTCAGTTCGAGGACCGTGAATTCGCCGTTGCGGAAGGCATCTTCCGACGGAGCGCGCACGTCGAACCGGCCGAAATAGAAGCCGTGGTGACTTCGCGCCACGCGATCCACGGCGTCTTCGAGTGCGGGCGTTTTCAGCCGGGCGCCGTCCAGGAAGATCGCGCCGCGGCAGTGCGAGCCGATTTCGACCAGCCGCACCGGTTCGCCTGCGGCGGGTGTCTCGCCGGGACGCCGGCTTGCCGTGCGCCGGTAGGCCGCAACCAGGCACACGGCCCGCGCGTCCCGCAGGATCAGCTCTTCCACGGTGCTCTGGCCGTCGCCGGCAAGCGTTGGGAACTGCTTCTCGGTAATCGAGAAAATCCGCCCTTTTTCCTCACCGGGGTAGCGGTAATAGAAGACGCCGAACTCAAGGCCGTCCACGTATTGCTGCGCGATCGTGTCGCCGCGCGCGGTTTCGAAGTAACGATCGAGTTCGGGCGCCGAGCGAATCACCGCGACGCCGGTCCCGCGCTCACCCACGTCGGGCTTCAGTACAACCGGCAGGCCGAATTCGAGGGCCCTTTGTACTTTCGCCTCGGCCTTCAGAGACGCGGGCAAGAAGACGAAGGGGGGGACCCGGCCGCTGGCTTGAAGATTCTCGAGTATGCGCGACTTCGACTCCCCTTTCAGGCCGCCCAAGTAGATGCCTGGATTGGCGGCGGTAAATACCGTGACCGAACGCCGGCGCACCGCGAGCCAGGCAAGGTACGGCACGACGGGCGCGTATGCCGCCCAGACGGGCCAGAATTCCCAGCGCAGGAGGCGCTGCATGCGGCCATAGAGCAGCCGCCGGACACGAGGCTGAAGCGCGCGGGAGAGCGCCGCGCGTCCGGCGAGCAGCCCGACGAAGAGCGCCGCCGCGATGGCAGTGGTCCATCCCGTGCGCGCGAAGGCTTCCCACATTCGTTCCCCGAGAACGACGGCCAGGCCCACCAGCAGCGGCGTCCAGGCGGCCGCCGCCAGCAGCAGCCAGCCGGAGAACCGGCGCACATCCGTCTTCAGCGCGCCGGCGGCGAAGTACACGGGCAGCCGCATGCCCGGCGTGAAGCGGCTCAACAGCGCCACCAGCATTCCCCGCCTGCCTATCCACGCCGTCGCGCGTTCCAGGTCCGCTTCCGGGACCATCTTCCGCATGAACCGCCATCGTAGGGCGGGCCGCCCGAGAAAGCGCCCGGCCGCGAACAACAGCAGGTCGCCGGCGAAGATTCCCGCGAGGCACGCCAGCGTCGCCGGGGCGAAACCGAGCCCGCCCTGCGCCACCAGAACACCCGCGGCGATGCAGGCCAGGTCTTCGCTGACGAGCGTGGCGAGAGCGATGAGAACCAGTTGCGTCATGACTGGCGAAGCGGGAGAAACCGCCGGACCGGGCGAATCGATTTGCACGGGGCGGCGGGGGCGTAGAAGAAATCCACGCTGCCCCAGGTCACGCGCACGCGGCTGAAGCTGATGGTTTCGGCCTCCGGCCGGTGCATGCAGGTGGAATAGGCGCCCGGACCCGCGTCGTGGCTGGCGTGAAACGCCGCCAGAACGTCGCCGTCCAGCTTACCGGCCGCCTCGACGCGCCGGGCCAGTTCCTCCCGGCGCGCCTCGCGAACGCCCGTTCCGTCCAGGGACGAGGAAGAGAGCGGCATGTAGGGTTCCGCGTAGGTCAGAATGGAGCGCCGTTCGCCATTCCATTCCAGGACGGCGGCGGGCTGTTCCGGTTCCAGCGCGGCGATCGTGAACGGGGCGAAAGGTTCGAGATTGGATGCCCAGAAGCGCTCCTCGGCTTCGAGCGCCGTGACCGCGGTCAGCAGATTCCGCAGGAACAGGCCCCGGCTCAGGGCGCCGCGTTTCGCCGGCGCGGCGTCGTCCATCGCGCCATTCAGCAGGCAGAGGGTGAGCCCGTGTTCGTTGGCGCCGATCCACGTTCCGCCGTAGTCGCGGTCCACCGGCGCCAGGTACCGCACGCCGCCGCTTTCGCGCCGTTCCGGCGCGCCGGCGGGACCGCGGGTCCGTTTTTCGTCGCGATTGCAGAACAGCTCGTAGCCGCCGTCGCAGTGAAGCCAGCTTACCGTGCACATAGCTGGACCTCCGGGCGCCGCCGGGACGCGAGATATCGCAGGGTGGATGGCGCCATGCCGAACGTCTCGTCCAGCGGCGTCCCGAGCGTGCGCAGGTCGGGCGTCATTACGGCGAAATGATGGATCGTGTGGCTGCGGAGGAACTGTAATTCCCGGCTTACGCTGGACGCCATCCGCTCGCCGGGCAACTCGTCGCCCGCGTCCTCGATCGAGACCCAGATGACCTCGTCGCGGGCGCCGGCCAGGCCGTCCAATTGCCGCAGCAGGCTCCGGATCGCGGCCTCCGCCGCGAATTTGTCCGTCTCGATGGCGCGGTTGCGCTTCCGCGCATCGTAATCGATGGCGCCGTTCCCGAAGCCCTCGATGGCGCACTGATAGAACTCCAATATGTGGCGCAGGTGCCCGCCGACACGGTGGGACGGCGCGCGATAAGCCGCTTCGTCGATCCGGCCCAGCAACTCGAGCGCCTGCCGCAGCAGTGCGATGTTCGCCTCCACCAGGTACTTTTGCCGTTCCATCGCCCCGGTTATCCTTCACGGCGCGCGGTTTATTCCCGCCGGAAGCGCGATCCGCCGCGGGAATATTCGCGCCGCGTCCCGGTATTTCCGGGTGAATGCAAAACGGAACGGCAGCGGCGGCGACGGCTCGACAGCCGGAGCGCGCTTTTGCGAGCGAACTGGCGCAAGCATGGCGGGCGCACTGGCCGGAGTACCTGATGGAAGCCGGCGCGCTGGGCGCCTTCATGGTTTCCGCGTGCGTGTTCACGGCGCTGCTGGAGCATCCCGCGTCGCCCGCGCGGCAGGCGATCGCAAGCCCCACGGTTCGCCTCTTTCTGAACGGACTGGCTATGGGGTTGACGCTGATCGCGATCATCCACTCGCCGTGGGGCAAACGCTCCGGCGCGCAGATGAACCCCGCGCTGACGCTCGCCTTTTTCCGGCTCGGGAAGATCGGGCCCTGGGACACGCTGTTCTACGCCGTGTTTCAGTTCATCGGCGGCGTGGCGGGCGTGGCGTTTTGCGCCCTGGCGATCGGCGGGCCGATCCGGGATATTCACTATGTCGTCACGGTCCCGGGGCCGCGCGGCGCGGGCGTGGCTTTCGCCGCCGAGTTCCTGATTTCGTTCGCGCTGATGACGGCGGTGCTGGTCTCGACGAACACGCCGCGCCTGGCCAGGCGGACGCCGCTGATCTGCGGCGCGCTGCTGACGCTCTACATCACGTTCGAAGCGCCGCTTTCGGGCATGAGCATGAATCCGGCCCGCACGTTCGGCTCGGCCCTGCCCGGCGCCACGTGGACGGCAATCTGGGTCTACTTCATCGCGCCCGCCGCCGCGATGCTCGCCGCCGGGGAACTGTACCGCTTCCGGCGGGGCGCGCGCGCGGTCTTCTGCGCGAAACTTCACCACCACAACGACAAACGCTGCATTTTCCGTTGTAATTACCCGGCGATGCAGGCAGGAAGGAGCTGAAAAGCGGATGTCCTCAAACCGTCATTACGACGTGATTATCATCGGAACGGGCGCCGGCGGCGGGACGCTGGCCTACAAGCTGGCGCCTTCCGGCAAGCGCATCCTGATCCTGGAGCGGGGAGGCTACCTCCGGCGGGAGCAGGAAAACTGGAGTTCCCGGGCGGTGTTCCTCGAGGAGCGCTACAAATCGCACGAGAACTGGACGAATGCCGAGGGCAACCCCTTTCACCCGGGCATTCACTACTACGTGGGCGGCAACACGAAGGTGTACGGGGCTGCCCTGCTGCGCATGCGCAAGGAGGACTTCGGCGAACTGCGCCACTACGACGGGATATCGCCCGCCTGGCCCATCGCCTACGAGGACCTGGCGCCCTACTACACGCAGGCGGAGCGCCTGTACCATGTGCACGGCAACCGGGGCGAAGATCCCACCGAACCGCCCGCGGACGGCGGGTACGCCCACCCGGCGCTGCGCCACGAGCCGCGGATCCAGCAGTTGCACGACGACCTGGAACGGATCGGGCGCCGTCCGTTCCACCTCCCGGTGGGAGTGATGCTCGACGAAGACAACCTGCCCGCGAGCAAGTGCATCCGCTGCGCCAACTGCGACGGCTTCCCCTGCCCTCTCAACGCCAAGTCCGACGCGCAAGTAGTGTGCGTCGACCCCGCGCTGAAGTACCCGAACGTCGAGATGCTGACGCACGCTTATGTGGAGCGGCTGGCGACGAACCTCTCGGGGCGCGCGGTGGAGAAGGTGATCGTGAAGCGGAACGGCGAGCGGGAGGAGTACTCGGCGGACGTGGTGGTCTCGTCGTGCGGCGCCATCAATTCGGCGGCGCTGCTGTTGCGTTCCGCCAACGACAGGCATCCGGGCGGGCTGGCCAACAGCTCCGACATGGTTGGCCGCAACTACATGTGCCATAACAATTCCGTGCTCCTGGCGATTTCGTTTACGCCGAATCCTACAAAATTCCAGAAAACAATTGCTGTAAACGATTATTATTTCGAGTCGGACGATTTCGAATTTCCGCTGGGCCACATTTCGATGGTCAATAAATCGGACGCCGACACGCTGAAGAGCGGCGCGCCCATTCCGGGCCCGGACTTCACGTTCGAGGAAATGGCCCGGCACGCCCTCGATTTCTGGCTCACGTCCGAGGACCTTCCCGATCCCGAAAACCGGGTGGCGATCGGCGACGACGGGCGGATCCAGCTCCGATACAAGGAAAACAATGTCGAGGGGCACCGGCGGCTGGGCGCCAAGGTCAAGGAAATGCTGTCGGAAATCGGCTGCAAGAACGTCCTGCTGCCCTGCAATTACTATCTGGGCAAGAAAATTCCGCTCGAGAAGACGGCTCACCAGTGCGGCACGGCCCGGTTCGGCTCGGACCCCAGCACGTCAGTGCTGGACCTGAACTGCAAGACGCACGACCTCGACAACCTGTACGTCGTGGACGGCGGCTTCTTCGTCTCGAGTTCGGCCGTGAATCCCGGCCTCACGATCATGGCGAACGCGCTGCGGGTGGGCGATCACCTGCTGGAGAGGCTGCACTGATGCGGGGAGAACTTCGGGGGAGGGCTGCGGCCCTCCTGGTCCTTCTCGCGCTGTGTCTCGGCGCTGCTCACGCCGAGCTAACGGCGCCGCTTGCGGACGCGGTCGTTTCGGTCGGGATGACGGTTTCCGATCTGGACCGCGCAGTTGATTTTTATTCGAGCGTTCTCACATTCGAAAAGGTCGCCGAAGCGGAATTCGCGGGGGATGAATTTGAGCGTCTCCAGGGGGTCTTCGGCGCACGCGGGAGAACGGCGCGGCTGCGCCTGGGCGAAGAGCAGATCGAACTGACCGAGTACCTGGCGCCGGAGGGGAAGCCTTTCCCCACCGGCTCGCGCGGCAACGACCGGTGGTTCCAGCACGTCGCGATCATCGTCAGCGACATGGACCGAGCCTATCAGTGGCTGCGCAGGCATAGGGTCCGGCACGCCTCCTCCGGGCCGCAGCGGCTACCCGAATGGAACAGGAACGCGGCGGGCATCCAGGCGTTCTACTTCAGGGACCCGGACGGCCATTTTCTGGAGATCCTGTCGTTCCCGCCGGACAAGGGCGACCCGAAGTGGCGGCGGCCATCGGACCGGCTGTTCCTCGGCATCGATCATACCGCTATCGTGGTGTCCGACACCGACAAGGACCTGGCTTTCTACCGCGACCTGCTGGGCATGCGCGTGGCCGGCGAGAGCGAGAATCACGGCATCGAACAGGAGCGGCTGAACAACGTATTCGGCGCGCGCCTGCGGATCACCGCGCTGCGGGCGGCGGCGGGCCCGGGCATCGAGTTGCTCGAGTACCTGGCGCCACGCGACGGCCGGCCCTACCCGGCGGACGCGCGGGCCAACGACCTGCTGCACTGGCAGACGCGAATCGCGGTACGCGACGCCGGCCGCGCGGAGCAGGCCCTGCGCAAAGCGCGGGCGCGGTTTGTCTCGCCCGGAATGGTCCAACTTCCCGAACCGCGAATCGGCGCCAAACAGTTTCTTGTGCGTGACCCCGACGGCCACGCCTTGATGATTACCGAAACCAACTGAACCAGGAGAAACCAACCATGAAGATGTACACGACCAGTGTGTTCCGGCCCCTGCTCTTCGGAGTAGTCGCCGCGTTGTTGTTGTCCGGCGCCGTCTATGCGGAGCACGACGGCCACCACAGCTCGATGTTTCAAGGCCCCAAGGCGAATAGAGGAACGGTGACGCACTCGACGGACGCCTCCGGCCGGAGCATCCTGACTCTGTCGCCGGATTTCGTCGTCCCGAATACGCCCGCGCCGCACTGGCAGATTGTCGATTCCAACGGCAACGCCTACCTTCTGCAGCGGCTGAAGATCAAGGACGACAAGATCAACCGGTCGATCGTTGTGCCGGCGTACATTGCCAATGTCGCGAAGGTGCAGATCTGGTGCGCCTGGGCCGAAACCCTGCTGGGCGAGGCCTCCTTCGCGTCCCCGGTGCAGTAGCCCCGCCGCCCGAGGCCGGAACCGAGCTGGGGTTCCGGCCTCAACGGCCTTTTGGATCACTTGTCATTCGCGCTGAGTCTGTCCGAGACCAGCCTCACAAGGCCGTCACAGGAGTAGCCGGGTGGCCGGATGAGGAACGCCGGCCTATTCCCGGGCGGCCGCGTTGCCTCTGGGGCCGCCGCTCCGGCTTGGATAAGGATCAGCGCGTCGGCGCGGTCCAGTTGCCGCAGGCCGGAGGCTTTCCAGCCGGCGGGGGAACCATCGACCACCAACAGAAAGAGGTCGGGAGTGAGGTAGTCGACAATGGCGTTCGATTCAATGATCGTGTTCGCGCTCCGATAGACCAGCGCCTGGATCGCGGGGAGCGCTTCGTGGAGCCGGCCTTCATCCACCTGGAGCCAGAAAGAGCGTTCGGCGCCCGCGGCCAGGTAGCGGCCGCTGTCGGTGTCTCCGGGGGCGCGCTCTTCGGTGAGCACATAGCCGCCGCCGGGCGCGGGCGTGTGGAAGTGCGGGCTGATCTTGATGGCTGTCCAGCGGGCGGAGGGGAGGGCGCGGATCAGACCGGCGACGACGGAACTCTTGCCGATCTTGCGGCACTGCCCTCCGACGACAATCAGCATCAGCGGCGCTCGAGCGCGGCCACGCGGTCCTTCAATTCATCCAGTTCCGCGCGCACCCGCGGCAGACGTCCGAGATTCGCCAGGAGTTCCAGGTGCTCCTTGAGCGGCCGCGCAGGAGTGCCCCAAACCACCTGGCCGGAGCGGACAACCTTCGAGGTCAGTACGCCGCAGCCGGAACCGAGCACGGCCCGGGATTCGATCCGCGCCTTGTCGCCAATGCCGACCTGGCCGCCGATCACGGCGTAGTCCTCCACCACCACGCCACCGGAAAAACCCGTCTGCGCGGCGACCACGACGTGTTTTCCGATGCGGCAGTTGTGGGCCACGTGCACCATGTTGTCGAGCTTGGTCCCGTCGCCGATCGAGGTGACGCCGAGAGCGGCGCGGTCTACGCAGGAATTGGCGCCGATTTCGACATCGTCGCCGATCTCGACGCGGCCGACCTGGGGGAACTTCTCGTAATGGTCGCCGGCCAGCACGAAGCCGAAGCCGTCGGCGCCGAGCACCGCTCCGGCATGGATGATGGCGCGATGGCCGATGGATACCCGATCGTAGATCGTCACGTTGGCGTGGATGACGCAATGGTCGCCGATGTGCACGTCCGCGCCGATGGAGCAGCCGGGGCCGACCGAGGTTCCGCCGCCGATGCGCGTTCCGGCGCCGACAACAACGCACGGTCCGATCGAGGCGCTTTCGGAGACAACCGCGCCCGGCCCGATCACGGCCGACGGGTGAATCCCCGGCCGCGCCGTCGCGGGCGGATGGAACAGCGGCACGATGCGAGCGAAAGCCGCCCTCGGGTCGGGCGTCCGTACCACCGTTCGGTTGAAATTCGGGAAGTCGAGCGGCGCGAGCAGGCAGCCGGCGGCCGACCGGGAGGCCAGTTGGACGGCCATGCGGCCGGCGACGAACGCGACTTCCGATGGGCCCGCGGCCTCGATGGGGGCGACGCCGGCGATTCCTCTCTCGCCGTCGCCTTCGAATGACGCCCCCAGATATTCGGCCAGCTCGCGTACGCGCACGGGGTCTCCTTTCGCTGCTTGTATGATACAAACTTATGGCGATCGACCCCTCCGCGCAGGTGGCGCCAACCGCGCGGGTGCATCCGGACGCGGCGATCGGTCCGCGGACGCGGATCGGCGAGTATTGCGTGATCGAATCGGATGTCGCGATCGGCGCCGATTGCCTGCTCGAGCCGTACGTCTATGTGAAGCGCTGGACGACGATCGGCGACGGCAACGAGATTTCGGCCGGATCGGCGTTGGGCACCGACCCGTTCGACAAGGCGTTCACTGCGGCGCGCAGCTATCTCCGCATCGGCAACCGCAACCGGATCCGCGAGCACTACACGATCTCCCGCGGGACGGAGCCCGAATCGACGACGGAGGTCGGCGACGACAACTACATCATGGGCTCCGGCCACATCGCGCACAACTGCCGCGTGGGCAACAACAACGTCATTGCGAGCTGCGCGCTGCTTGCGGGCTATGTCGACGTCGAGGACCAGGCGTTCATCTCGGGCGGCGTGGTAATCCACCAGTTCTCGAAGATCGGGCGGCTGGCGATGATCGGCGGCAACACCCGCGTGAATGCGGATGTGCCGCCGTACTTCCTGTACTCGGAATTCAACGTGGCGCCGGTGGGCCTGAACATCACGGGACTCAAGCGGGCCGGCTTCGCCGACGCGTCGATCCGGCCGCTGAAGACCGCCTTCCGGCTGCTCTACAAGTCCGGGCTGAAGCTGGACGAGGCGGTGGCGCGCATCGAGCGGGAAATCCCCACCGAGCACACGCTCCACCTGGTCCGGTTCATCCGCTCGAGCAAGCGCGGCATCTGCCGGCCATCGCGCTCTACTTGAGACGCAGCAGCGTCACGCTGTCGCCGGCGAGGTGCAGTTCCTGCCCCACGCTTCCCAACTGCGCGGAGTCGAGCGCCACCCACTTTCCATCTCGCAGCATCTCCGCCTGCCGGATCCCGGCCAGAGGATCGCGCAGCTTCTGGCCGCGGATCAGGCAGCGCGTCATGGCCGTTTCCGCCGAGACATTGGCGAGCAGGACGTAGGCCTCGCCTGGCTTGCTGTAGACGGCGGAGATCACGTCGCGCGAATCCGCCCGGATCGCTTCGTTGCGGTAGTCCTCAAACTGGTACTGCTCGAGGTTTCCAAGCGGCCTCAGCATTTTGTACAGGTCGATGGCTTCGTCGCTGGCGGGCCACGGAGCGACGGAGGTCATCAGCGTCGTGATGGCGTGCAGCTTGTGCAGCCTTGGCGGGGCTTCGCGGGCGATGGTCCCGTAGCCGATAACAGCGCGGGGCCGGGCGCCGGCGAAGTTCCATTCCAGCGGCAGCTCGTTCGGCCGCGGCACGCCGGTGGAAAGCCGGCCGTAGCTGAATTCCATGCCGACAACGTAGTTGGCGAAGTTCTCGGTGGCGAACATCGGCGCCAGCGTGTTGTGCAGAATGACGACGCCGTCGGGACCGACGCGCTGCCGGGTCCATTCCACCAGGCCGAGCAGCTCGTCCATATCCCAGTGGGCGGTCTCGGAGATCGCCACCTCGCCGTTGTCGCCATGAACGCCGTTGCAGGTCTTGCCAACGTGCCGGGGGTTGTTGCAGAACATGGCGAGGTTCCAGTCGTAGTAGACGCCGTCGAACTTGTGGTTCTTCAGCACGCGGTCGATGGAGAACTTCATGAAATCGAACCAGCCGGACTTCAGGCACATGTGGGCGCCGTAGTAGAAGTTGGGCCGAAGATTCGCCTGGTCGTCCACAACGCGGCCCCATTCCTCGCCGTGCTTCTTGAACTCCTCCGTGCTTTGGTGCAGCTCGTGGTGGGAGAAGTACGGCGCGGTTTTCATGCCATATTTCTGAATTGTGGCGATAACGCCGTCCATTTTCTTCATCTCGCCGGGAGGATAAGGCGGATAGCTGCCGTCGCGCCAGAACATCCCGTCGCGATGATGGTCGCCGTCGTTGTGGAGGTGCATCGTCGCGATGCCGTCTTCGGCGTTGCGGCGGATCTGGTCTTCGGAGACCCACTGGCCGCGGTTCACGGCGTAGGACTTATTCAGCCAGGGATTGTAAGCGTGCCCTTCCAGGATGGGCACGCCGATGTAGTAATCGAAGGCATAGTTCCCTTTCAGCGGGGCGGCGCCGCCCTTGGGCAGCTCGTACCGCGACGAGAGGATCATTGGATAGATCGAAAGTTCGATACCGAGGGGGTTCGTGCTCGGCGCGGCCTCGAACTGCCCGGCGCCCGGCCGTCCCGTCATCTGGTAGTCCCACTGGTAGAGGTCGTCCGACATGAACCACTCGATGCCTTCGATGCCCTGGTTGGCGAACACGACGTAGCGTGGAAGCTGGCGCGTCCGCAGCGGCAGATCGAAATGCGTTCCGGGGCGGATCTTGCCCCACTCGCGGATCTGCCCGTGCCGCCAACTGAACAGGTCGGAGTCCATGAGTTCCCGGATGCCGGGACGATAGCCGTAGTCCGACAGGCTTGGGTCGAGAACCGTCGATAGCGCGCGGACGTGGCGGGTCCGGATGGGCTTATCGCCGAACAGCAGTTCTTTGTGAATCCGGACGTAGCCCCAGCGATAGTCGTACGTGGTCCTGGACTTCACGCCCGACTCCTGGCCTTTTTCATCGCGCAACGAAGCTTCCACAACCACCTTGGGAAACGCTCCCGATGGCTGCGCGGTCACCGAGGGCGACGGATCGTTGAGATCGCTGAAGGTGAGCTTTCGCGGCGCTTCACGCTCATTGGCAAGCCGGCCCGGTTCGCTGGCCAGTTGCACGGTGGATTCGATGGGGCGCACCAGCAGGTTGGACGCGCGCCCGTGCGTGAGCTGAATCCGGGCAATGGCGCCGCCCCGCTTCAGGTCGTGTTCGAAGGCGTAATAGCGGGTCGCGACGGTGAGCTTGCCGGCGGCGGCGTCGCGCTGTACCGTACATTCCTGCGGCCACCAGCCGCGGGTAGTGCCCTGCTGCGCGGTCGCCGGCGCGGTAAGGAGCGCGGCCGCAACATACAAAGAGACCTTAATAGAGCGCATGCCTACAAGGTAGCACTGCGCCCGCCGGCTTGCCGAGGCGCTTCGCGGACTGGGCTACCGGGCCGGCGTCGTGGAGAACGTGACCTTCGGGAACGTCTCGGGGATGTGGGAATCGTAGTGTCCGTGCCGGTTCCAGGTCCAGCCGGCGGCGCGCTTCACCCGCTCGCCGTTGGGTCCGAAATGCTGGAAGCGCGAGCAGTCGATGCGCCAGACGTCGCCGTCCTTGGGAGGGAGCGAACGGCCGTCGGCCAGCCACTTCATGCCCTTCCAGGGGAAGGCCAGTTCGGCCGTCCAGCCCTTGTCGACGTCGCCGTGCTTGTTCAGGGTGCCGTCAAGATGGACCGCGTGCCGCAGGCCGGGGAAATCCCAATCCATGAACCCCCAGCGCGCGCCGCGCGGGTGGATGTGGCCGCCGACGCCGGAAAGCGTCGAGGTCCTCTGGGTTTTGACGTCGAACTCGGGCGGGCCGTAGTAGATGCTGCCGGGCTTGTAGACGTCCTTCCAGATCCAGAAGACTTCGTAGATGGTGTTCAGCGCGTTCATCTCGAACTCGTAGTAGGCGTCCTTACCGCCGATGAACACTTCGATGTCGTTGTCGTTGTAAATGAGGGAATCGCGTTCGGTCAGGGTGGCCCACAAGCGCGGCTCCTCGAGTTCGAAGCCGAAATACAGATACTCGTCGTCCCACAGCAGCGCGACCCGGGATTTGAACCAGGCGGGCTCGCCGGTGACGATATCGACGAAGGGAGTCGAGCGCGGCGCGTTCTTCCACGCCGGTTCGTCCAGCTTTCCGTCGATCCGGATCGGCCCGGCGGCGCGATGGCACGTGTAGCGGGCCACCTCCTGCGCGGCGACGGAAACAATCGTCATAGGCAAAATCATACTTGCCGCAAGCGCGCGTTGCATCAAGAAACGACCTCCGTTGCCCGCGGATGGCGCGGGCGCCCGACGGGATGTTCAGTCGCCGGGCGTTTTCATCGTAACATCGGCGAGCGCTCCGACCTTGCTGTGACGGCGGCCCCATAGGAAGTAGATCGCCATGCCGAGCGCCAGCCAGATGAACAGCCGCTCCCACGTCTCCAGCGGCAGGAAGAGCATCAAGGCGAAGGAGCACAGAACGCCGAGGGCCGGCACCACCGGATAGCCGGGCACCTTGAAGGGCCGCGGCAGGTCCGGTTGCCGTACGCGGAGGACGATGACGCTGGCGCAGACGATGACGAACGCCAGCAGGGTCCCGATATTGACCATGTGGCCGAGCGCCGTGATCGGGAACAGGGCGGCCGGAATCGAAACCACCGCGCCGATGACCAATTGCGGGACGAACGGCGTGCGGAAGCGCGGGTGGATGCGGGAAAAGATCGGCGGCAGCAGGCCGTCGCGCGACATTGCGTAGAAGATGCGCGACTGGCCGAGCAGCATCACCAGCATCACCGAGGCGAGCCCCATCACCGCTCCGAGATCCACGAACGGGCCAAGCCACGGAAATGGCGTCGCCTGAATGCCGACGGAAATCGGGTGCGGAACGCCGAGTTCGGTGTACTTCACCAGTCCCGTCAGGATGGCCGAGACCGCGATGTACAGCGCCGTGCACACCACCAGCGAAGTCAGAATGCCGATCGGCAGGTCGCGCTTGGGGTTCTTGGTTTCCTGGGCCGCCGTCGAGACCGCGTCGAACCCGATATAAGCGAAGAATACCAGGGCCGCGCCGCGAAGAATTCCGCTCCAACCGTAGGCGCCGAACTCGCCCGTGTTCGGCGGGATGTAGGGAGTCCAGTTGTCCGTGTTGATATACCAGACGCCGGTGAAGATGAACAGGAGCACGATGCCGGTCTTGATGAAGACAATGACCGTGTTGGTGGTTGCGGACTCCTTGATGCCGAGGGCGAGCACGACCGACAGAACGAGGACAATGGAAACGGCCACCAGGTTGAGGCTGCCCGTGTTCACCCACTGTCCCTGCGGGTCGATGACATACATCGGCGTGGAGATCGAAGCGGGAACCGAGATGCCGAAGTTGCTGAGCAGCGAGACGAAATAGCCGGTCCATCCGGCCGAGACGGTGGATGCGGCGAGCGCGTACTCGAGGACGAGGTCCCAACCGATGATCCAGGCAAACAGTTCCCCCAAGGTGGCGTAGCCATACGTATAGGCGCTGCCCGCAATCGGGATGAGGGAAGCGAACTCGGCGTAGCAAAGGGCGGCGAAGACGCAGGCGAGTCCGGCCGCCACGAACGACAGCGTCACCGCCGGTCCGGCGTGACGGTAAGCGGCCTCGCCGGTGAGGACGAAGATGCCGGCGCCGATAATGGCGCCGATGCCCAGCGCGGTCAACGACCACGGTCCCAGTACGCGGTGCAGCGTGTGCGCGCCTTCGGACTCACTGGCTTCCGCAAGCAGTTTGCTCATCGGCTTGCGCACGAGCAAGCGATTCATGTGATCTCCCCTTGTAGGCGGTGGAATGAACTGCAATTCTAGCGCAACCGTCCGCGGCTCGGCGCGGAGAGGCGGTTACCGGGGCCGCCGGCGTTTCGCGCCAAGCGGTGCGCGTAATCCGTGTATCCTGAAGACGACAGCGGCGCCAACGGTGCGGCCTTCGACGGCAAGGCGCCATGACCGGCGGGAGTAGTCGTAGCTTAAAGGGGAGTCGCCATCGACAAGGGGAGCAAATTCGACGTGAGCCGAGGCCGGACGCAGAGGATCAGCCATTCCGCGGCGCCGCGCGGGCAGAGCGGCGTGGCGTCGGCGTTGCGGCGCGGCCTGACGACTACCGGCATCATGCTGTTGTCGGCCGTGCTGGCCGCGGCGGCGTCGAGCTTATCCGAGATGCCGGCGCGCATCCGCCTGGAAACGCCGCTTCGCAGCGACGCCCTGCCGCCGGATCCCCCCTTCCGCGCAACGGTCGCCGCGCCTGCTGTGTCCGGCGATCGCATCTGGATTCCGGCCGGCGCGGTGGTCCATGGCGTGGTGCGGAAGGCCCGTCCCGTGGGCCTGGGGCTGGTGCGCGAGCGGGCGTGGATGGAACTGGATTTCCGCGAGTACGAGTTGGCCGATGGGCGGCGATTTCCGTTGAGCGCGCGCCTGCTGGACATCGACAACGCGAAGGAGGAGGTCACCGCGCAAGGGCGTATTCGCGGCGTCGTCGCCGCCGGCCACGCGCATGCCTTAGTCCGGGGCGTCTGGTATCAGCCCAGTCTGAGCCTCCCGGCGCGTTCGGCGGCCGGGCTGACTGGCGCTAGCGGCAGCGTATTGTCACGGTTCTCGATGGGCCCGGCCGGCGCGGCGGGTCTGCTTGCCTTGCGCTTCGCGTTGGTTCGCTTGCCGGAGCCGGAGATCGATCTGCCCGCCGGGGCGGAACTGCACATCGGCGTGACGGCGCTGCCCGAAGACGCTCCGTGGTTCGAGGCCGCCGACCCCGATTGCGAAGCGGAGGCGGCCGCCGCCCGCTTGCGCGATCTCCCCTTCCGCATCGTCAAAACCAACGGCAAGCCGGTGGGCGACATGATCCACCTGGCCGTCATTGGGACGCGGGAAGAGGTCGAGAACGCGTTTCGAGCGGCTGGATGGACCACGGCCGATCCCCTGACGCCCAGTTCGTTCTGGCGGGGCTATCACGCCTATACCACGATGCGGCCGTATCCGACGCTGCCGCTGGCCACCCTGGTCTACGAAGGAGCGCCTCAGGAGCTTTCGTTCCAAAAGTCGCTCAACACGCTGGCCAAGCGCCACCACGTGCGCCTCTGGCCCGCGCCGAATGCGCCGGACGGCAATCTCTGGCTGGCCGCCGCAACGCACGACATCAGCATCATCTTCGACCGCCGCACAAGGACGATCACGCACAAAATTGACCCGGAGATCGACCGGGAACGAGCCACGGTGATCGAAGACCTAACGCTCGCCGGTTGCGCCGCGCCGGCCGGGTTTGCCGAACGACCGGCCGCCGTTCACGCGCCGGACGGCGAGATCGTCACGGACGGGCGGCTCGCGGCGCTTCGTCTCCTGCCCTGCCCCCCGGCGCCGGATCGGGAGACGCAAGCATCTCCGCGGGCGCGGAAGAGCGTACCGGCGCGAATTGTCCGGCGTACGGCGCTGGAGACGAGACACTACGTGGTCCGCGGCAACGTCTACTATTGGGCGGCGCGCGGCGTCGCTCATGCCTTCAAGAAGAAGGAGACATCGACGTCCAGGTAAGCTTCGCGGCCGTCTTGCTTGCCCCTCGCGCTCACTCCGTAAACGTGAATTCCCCGTGAACCCCCGACGCCGAGTCCGGCGCAATCCAGACGTCGAAATCGCCCGGCTCGGCCACCCGTTGCATCGCCTGGTTGTGGAAGGCGAGGTCCCGTTCCGACAGGGTGAACGACACCGTCCGCTTTTCACCCGGCTTGAGATGAACCCGCTGAAATCCTTTCAGCTCGCGGACCGGTCTGGCGACGCTTGCCACGCGGTCGCGGATGTACAATTGCGCCGCCTCGAAGCCTTCGCGCGAACCGGCGTTGGCGATCTCCGCGGATACCACGATCGATCCGCCGCGCGCGAACGCCGGGCTGGAGACGCGGAGGTTCGAGTATTCAAAGCGCGCGTAGGAAAGACCGAAGCCGAACGGGTACTCGGGAGTCAGCTCGACGTCCAGGTACTTGGAGGTGTAGCCCTGCGGATCGACGGGATTGCCCATCGGGATGCCAAGCTCGCCGGGAGGCGCGGGGCGTCCGGTGTTCAGGTGCGCATAGTAGATGGGAATTTGTCCTACGGTGCGCGGGAAGGCGATCGGCAATTTTCCGGATGGCGAGCGCTCGCCGAACAAGATCTCCGCCAGCGCCGGGCCGCCCATTGTTCCAGGGTGCCAGGCGTACAAAACGGCCGACGATTCCTCCGTCACGGATTGAAAGGTCAGCGGACGGCCGGCAAGGATCACCGTCACCACCGGCTTGCCCGCTTTAGCTACCTCTTCCGCCAGGTTTTCCTGCGCGCCGGGCAGGTTGAGGAACGCCCGTGAGCGGGCCTCGCCGGAAAGGATCTGCTCCTCACCCAGAAACAGCAGGACGACGTCGCTGGCCCGCGCCGCCGCAACGGCATCGCCGAAGTTCTCGCGGCTTGCGTCGCGGCTGTTTCGCAGTGCGGCGGCGTAGCGGACCCCGTCCGCGCCCATCCGCTTCCGCAGGCTTGCCAGCGGCGTTTCGACTTCCTCGGGCCTGGCATCCATCACCCACGACCCCATCTGGTCCACCGGGCTGTCGGCGAGCGGCCCGATGACGGCGATCCGGCGGACGCCGCCGCCGAGCGGAAGAACGCCGTCGTTCTTCAGCAGCACCACGCTTTCCGCGGCGGCTTCGCGGGCGAGATCGCGCGCGGCCGCCGTGATTTCCGTCTCCGTGGCGGAGCGCATCGGCGCCTCGAACAAACCGAGCCGGAACTTGAGGCGGAGGACGTTGCGCACCGCGTCGTCGATCACCGGCAGGGGCACGCGGCCTTGCTCAACGAGCCGTTTCAGCTCGTCGAAATAGGTCGCGCTGACCATCTCCATGTCGACCCCCGCGCGGACCGCCTTCGCCGCCGCGTCCGCCGGGTCCGCCGCGTAGCCGTGCTTCACCATCTCGAGCACGGATTCGTAATCGCTCACCACAAGGCCGTCGTATTTCCATTCGACCCGCAGAATGCGGCGGGTGAGGAATTCGTTGCCGCTGGCCGGAACTCCGTTCAGCGCGTTGAACGCGGTCATGAAGGAGGCCACGCCCGCTTCCACCGCGGCGTGAAAGGGCGGCAGGTACACGTCGCGCAACTGGCCCTCGGGAATAAAAGTGGAGTTGTAGTCCCGCCCCGCTTCGGCCGCTCCGTAGCCGGCGTAGTGCTTGGCGCACGCCGCCACGGAACCGGGCGCGCCCGGCGAGGCGCCCTGAAAGCCGCGGATCATTGCCGCTCCCAGCACGCTGGTCAGATACGGATCTTCGCCCAGCGTCTCGGCCACGCGGCCCCAGCGCGGGTCGCGCGTGATGTCGAGCATCGGCGCGAAGGTCCAGTGAATGCCCTCCGCGCTCGCCTCCCGCGCCGCCAGCGCGGCTGCCCGTTCGATGAGATCCGGATTCCAACTCGCGGCCTGTCCGAGCGGAATCGGAACGATGGTGCGGTAGCCGTGGATGACGTCGCGGCCGAAGATGAGCGGAATGCCCAGACGGCTCTCCTTGACGGCGATCCGCTGCGCTTCGGCGCGGTCGGCTGGACTGCCCGCATTCAGAAACGATCCCCAGCGTCCCTGCCGGATTTCCCGCTTAATCTCGTCGGAAATCGGCGCGCGCATCGCGGTGGACTGCGACATTTGGCCAAGCTTTTCTTCCAGCGTCATCCGCGCAAGAAGCTCGTCCACGCGCTTTTCCACGTCGGATTGCCCAAACGCCTGCAAAGCGAATACAATCGATGCGCCCATCGCAGCCAGAGCCGGCACCGGAATCCCCCCTTTCCGCATTGTAGCGACTGCGCCGCGCCGCCACGGCCGGAGGGGCAGGCTAGCTTTGTGACAAGCTAAAAACAGCGACAGATCAATGCGTTTCTATCTAATCCCGCTGGCATGCGGCGCCATGCTGGCGGCGGAATACATGGCGCCCGCCGGCGACCGCCCGACCGTTCCGCGCCCCGGCGCCGTCACCGTGCTTCCCGGAGGCCGCATGCTACAGCCGGTCGGGAGGCAGTACCCGACCGGAGCGACGCCGCTCGGGCTGGCCGTCAACCGCCCGGGCGACCGCGTCGTGACCGTCAACAGCGGTCCGGACGAATTCTCGATCACGATTCTTCGGCGCGATAGCGAAGGCCGCTACCTCCCGCGCAACTTCGCCGCCCCGCGGGAGGGCACGCCGGAGGGCCGGCAGGAAACGTGGCGCGCCGTATCGACCGGTGTCGCGTTTGCTGGCGATAACGAGGTATTCGTGTCGGAGGGCGATTCGGGGCGGGTGCGCCGGGTGAATGTCAACAGCCCGCGGAAGGCCCAGCTCTATGAGCTGAACCGGGACGGCTTCAGCCGCAGCTACGCCGGGAACCTGGCGTACGATTCGAGCCGGCAGTTGCTGTACGTGGTGGATCAGGCGAACTTCCGGGTGGTGGTGTTCGACGGCCGCAGCCGGAGAGTGCTCGGCTCGGTCGCCACGGGCCGCCTGCCGTTCGGTATCGCGCTCGCGCCGGACGGCAAGCGGGTCTATGTCACGAATATCGGCATGCTGTCGTACAAGCCGCTGCCCGGCGCGGCGCTGGGTGAAGTGGCGTCCCTCCCGTTTCCCGCGTTTGGCTTCCCTTCGCCCGCGGCTATCAACGGTGCGCGCGTGGAAAACGCGGGACGCGCCGTCGAGGTTCCGGGTCTTGGCGACCCCAACGCGGACGAGTCTAGTTCCGTCGCCGTGGTCAATGTGGAAGACCCGGCCGGGCCGCGGATAGAGGCTTTTGTGCGCACGGGCACGCCGTTGGGAGAAGGCGTGCATGGCGGCAGCAGTCCTTCGGCCGTGCTCGCCGCCGGAGACCGCGTTTTCGTCGCCAACGCGCATAACGATTCGATTTCGGTGTTTGACGCCGCGACGCTGAAGCCGGTCGGAAAGATCGAAATCCGGATCCCGGGCTTGGAAGACTTGCGGGGCGCGCTGCCGGTCTCGCTCGCCTGGCACGAGGCTTCGAGTTGGCTCCTGGCGGCCCAGGCAGGCATCAATGCCGTCGCCGTGGTGGACGCGCGAAGCCTCCAGGCGCTCGGACACGCGCCGGTGGCCTGGCATCCGGCGGCGATTCGCGTCCAGGGCGACGACATTTTCGTGGTTAACGCCAAGGGCCACGGCACCGGCGCCACCGCCAACCGCATGGTGGGCTTCAGCGAGAGGTTTCAGGAACCGCGTTTTCAGGGTTCACTGACGGTATTCCCCGTTCCCGGCCGCGCCGAGTTGCCGCGCCTCACCCAACGCGTCATGCAACTTAACGGCTTTGCGCCGCTGCGCGGCGCATCCACGCCCGCGTATCCCTCAGAGATTCGCCACGTGGCGCTGATCGTGAAGGAAGGCCGCACCTTCGACGAAGTTTTCGGCGACGTGGATCAGGCGATCAACGGCCCGGTGGAGGCGGCCCCGATGCTGGCGCGCTTCGGGCGCTACGGCAGCGCGGGGGAGGCCGGCGGCGGTTTTCAGCCACGCTTCAGCCTGCGCGGCATCAACGTGACCCCGAACCATCACGCGCTGGCCGACCGATGGAGTTTCAGCGACAATTTCTACGCCGACGCCGAGACCAGCGCCGGCGGGCATCGCTGGCTCGCGGGCGCGCCGCCCAACGCGTGGACCTTGAGTTCCGCCTCCGCCGGCCACGCCGGGCAGAAGCAATTCGGACTCGCTCCCTCGGGCCGGCTCTTGTTCCCCGGGCGAAGCCTCTCGCTCCACCCGGAGGAGATCCCGGAACGGGGCGCGCTGTGGCATCACCTGGAGCGTCACGGCGTCGAGTTCCGGAATTTCGGCCTGGGATTCGACCTGCCGGGCGTGGGGCAGGACCAGCCTTACCTCCCCACCGGCGCGCGCTTTCTGACGAATATGCCCATGCCGGAGCCGCTTTTCTGGAATACTTCCCGCGATTATCCCGGCTTTAACATCAATATTCCGGACCAACACCGAGCCACGCAGTTCATCCGCGAGATCGACGAACAGTACGCCAAACCGGGCCGGCCGCTTCCGCGCTTTGTTAGCATCTACCTGCCGAACGACCACATGGCCCGCGCGCGCCCCAATGACGGCTATCCCTTCACCACGTCGTACGTCGCCGACAACGACCTGGCCCTGGGGCGGATCGTCGAATATCTTTCGCGCAGCCCGTGGTGGAAGAACATGGCGATTTTCGTCGTGGAAAGCAGCGCCCACGGCGGCGTGGACCACGTGGATTCGCACCGGACCGTGATGCTGGCGATCGGGCCGTACATGCGCAAGAACTACGCCTCGCACCGCAACACGAGCTTCCCCGGATTGCTGAAAACAATCTTCCGGACCCTGAACCTGCCCCCCCTCAACCTGCTCGACGCCGCCGCCACGGACTTGAGCGACTGCTTCGCCTCGGAGCCCGATTTCGCCGGCTACGACGCGCTGCCGGTGAACGCCGAGCTTTTCGATCCGGCGCGTGTGATGGCGGCCTTCGAGGGGACGGAATAGTCCTGCAAACCGGTCGACTCCGCCGCCGCGCGGCTAGCGCCGCCGGGGAGCGAGGTATAGTGGGGGATCGAGAGGGAGGCCTGGGATGACGATTGCATGCCCTATCGATCTGGACACCGCGGCTGTCCGGCGCGAGATCTCCTCGGTATATGGTCGCGTCGCCGCGGCGCCGGACGGCCAGTTTCACTTCCACCGCGGACCACGCTACGCTTCCGAGTTCCTCGGGTACGACCCGGCGGAACTTGCTCTTTTGCCGCCTGAATCGACGGCGTCGTTCGCCGGGATCGCCAACCCGCACGCCATCCACCCCATCCGGGAAGGCGAAACGGTTCTCGACATCGGCTGCGGCGCCGGGACGGACCTGCTTCTCGCCGCCCGGAAGGCCGGTCCGCGGGGGAAAGCTATCGGCGTCGACATGACCGAAGCGATGCTTCAACTCGCCCGGCGGTCGGCCGCCTCGGCCGGTCTCATGAATGTCGATCTGCGCCTGGGGGACGCGACGGATATCCCCGCCGGCGACGCGGAAATCGACGTCGTTATCTCGAATGGCGTGCTAAACCTGGTACCGGAAAAAGAGCGCGCATTCGCGGAAATCCTGCGGGTGCTCAAGCCGGCAGGACGTCTCCAATTGGGAGATATCGCGCTCGATATGGAGCTCAGCGACGACGTCCGGCGCAACATCGATCTCTGGGCCGGTTGAATCGCCGGCGCCCTGCCGGAGGCAGGGCTGGTCGCCGCGCTGGCGGAGATGGGATTCGAGGAGGTGCGCGTCACCGCCAGATTCGATTGTTTCCGGGCGACAAGCAAGGAAAGGACGGCGCGCAAGTACGGCGTACACGGGGTCAACGTCGTCGCGCGCAAACCGGGGAACGGTTAAGGGGCCTTGCCGCGCGTTACGGGAGCCGCGTCAGCGTGACGATCTCCGACGTGTTCCTGGCGGGCAATTCCAAGGCGAGACCGCCCGTGGCAAGTTCGCGTCCGGACGCGCGGAGTTCCCGCCCGGAATCCCGGAACTGCGCGCGATAGACCGCGGCCGGCTCGAGGCCTTTCAGCCGCACGGCGCGGCGAGCTTCTTCATGATCCGCTCGGAAGATCCAGACAATGCCTTCGCCGCGGCCGGAGTCGAGAAGCTCGAACGCGTCCCAGCCGCGCGGGTGGGGACGGCCCGCCAGACGGTACAGCCGCCCTGCGGCGAGCAGATGCCGGCGCTGCTTGAAGAAGCCGATCTCGGCGGCGAGGACGCGCCGCTGCTCCGGCGTCATCCGGCGCGGGTCGCTGAGGATCGTCCACGGGCCGCCGACGGCGCCGCTGCGAATCTGCGTCTTAAAGTCCGTTTCGCTCTTTTCGAACTGCACATAGCGGTGTTGCCGGTCCAGCGGGAACATCTGGCTGTGACCCCAGACCATCTGCCGGAGGAGAAAGGGGGCGTAGGCATCGCCGATGAGCTGCGTGTGGTGGCGCTGGACGACGCCGTAGTCCGGCGTCGCGCTGTTGTTCATCCAGTTTTCGCAGATCAGGCTCGGAAAGCGGGCCCGCACGAAGTCCATGATTTCGTAGAAGCCTTCACAGGCCGCGATGCGTCCGTCGCCGGGGGTGTGGGTGTGGCCGCGGCTCTGACAGATGGTGATG
This sequence comes from Bryobacteraceae bacterium, assembly GCA_026129905.1. GTDB lineage: Bacteria > Acidobacteriota > Terriglobia > Bryobacterales > Bryobacteraceae > JAHCHE01. The sequence goes on from JAHCHE010000016.1 coordinate 154,419, forward strand.
AGGTCGAAATCGTGCTTGAGCCAGTCGAGTTGAAAGTCCTCTACGACCCGCTGGAGTTGCGTCTTCACCCATTCGCGCGCCGGCTTGTGAGCCAGGCAGACGGTGCGCGTGCGCCACACGGACGCCGCGGTTCGCGTGAAGAACTTGTCCGGAATGGGCGCTCCGCCGTAGGTGGCCAGCCAATCGGGATGCTCGCGGATCACCTTCGAGTCCTCGTCCGCGTTGCCGAATCCCACCCACAGGCCCACTTTCATCCCGCGCCGCTTGATGGCGTCCGTGACGGTTCGAGGCCCGTTCGGGAAGCGGGCCGGGTCGCACCACCAGTCGCCGACTTTGGGGAACCAGCCGTAGTCCCAGAGGAACAGGTCGCAGCCGAGTTCCGCCGCGGCGTCGACCTGCGAGAGCAGGTTTTCCTCGGTTGGGAACCATGGGTGGGCACCCCTGTGATACGGGCTGTCCTCCTCGAGCGAACAAGCCCAGGAGCAATAGCCCACCCACGGATAGTCGTTGGCGGGAAGCGGCGGCGCGAGCCACTCGCGGATGAGCCGCCGGCTCAGTTCCGCCGCGTCGTCGAGATCGCCTTCATAGAACCCGTACCAGGCGGCCGGCGCCGTAAACGTACCGCCCGGGGCGAGCGGCTCGGACATGCCATCCGGGTCCAGCCCGCCGTGAATGAGGCACGGATCGTTGTTGTCGCCGAAGGCCACCGCCATCGGTCCCGACCACTCCCAGCCGCCGGCGAGACCCTCCGCCGTTCCCGGCATGGCCAGCGAGAACCACGCGCAGTCCGGCGAGTACGGACCCGTGCGGACGTAGTGCCGGACGTTCTCGCCGATCGTTCGGCGGTGGATGGGGTTGCCGGGATTCGGCTTCATGCCGCGGCCGTAGTTGTTCATCCAGGCCAGCTCGAGCGGTTCCGTCGATGGCCCGATCCGCAGCCGGAACGTGTCCAGCCGCCGAATGGAAAGCGTCTCGCCTCCTCGATTCACGACGGTGGTCTGGCTCCGGACGACGGGCAAGGTCGAGTTCCACCAGTAACGGCGGCGGACCCGCAACGGATGGCTCGCATGATCGAGCTCGATGGCGAACTCGTTCTCCCCGGCCTCGTGGCGCGCCAGTTTCCACGGTCCCTGTCCTGTTAACGTCTCCGGTTTGGCGTCCGCGCCGGCGAATTCGAACAGGAACTCGTCGGAGCCGATTGCCGGGTGGAGCCACTCGCGCTTCGTCCCGCGGTTCAACAGCGAACGGCAGAAGTACCGGCCCTGCTCCAGCGCCACTTCCTGCCGGATAACGCCGTTGCCAAACTCCCATCGCGTGGGCTGCGCCGCGGCGCCGCCGGACATCGCGAAAATCCCCGCGGCGAGACGGCCTAGGTCTCTGCGCGTGGGCTTCATCGCTCGACCCGCTCGATCGACGCCAGCGACCGCTGACCGTAAGCGAGCAGCGCGCTCACCGCCAGCGGCCTCACCTGGTTCAGCAGTTGCGGCGGCCGGCCCGTCCCGCGCGCGGCCTCGGGATTGTTGACGCCCCACTGCGCCCAGGCAATGTCACCGCGAGCCAGGGGATTCGACGTTCGATTTTGCCTCTCGCGAAAATGCCCGAGGATCTGGCGGGCCAGGTCCGCGTAGCGGCGCTCGCCGGTGGTCTCTCCGAGAACCGCCAGCGCGTGGAGAACGAGCGGGTGCTCCAGTTCACCGGGCTCCGAACGCATCCATTCGATCGCCCGGTCCACGGCCGCGCGGACCGCCGACTCGCCGGTGATGGCGAAATAGTCCGCCAGCGCCAGCGCCGCGTGGTCGACGAATCCGGGCGCCCTCGATCGTTCCATGTTAGCCATGTAGGCGGGCCAGCTTCCGTCCTCGTTCTGGTGCGCCAGGAACGCTCGCGCGGGCGCCGAGGCCGCTTCCAGGAACCTCTTCTCGCCGGTGTAGCCGTAGAACTGGCACATCATGTGAAGGTGAACCGCCACCGTTCGCGCGTCGGAGCGGGTGAAATCCCGGCGGAAGCGGGTGAGTTCCTCGCCGCAGCGCAGCGCCCAGTCCCAGGCCAGCGGATCGGCGGCAGCGCCCGCCCACACCAGCAGCCCGAGCAGCCATGAGTGGTCCGGTTCGCCCGCCGGCGCGGTCTCGACGTAGCAGTGGCCGTAGCTGTGCGTGTACATGCCCCAGTGAGGATGGTGGCGGATATCCACGTCCAGCAGGTGCCGGGCGAGCGCCCGGCTGCGCTCCCACGCCGCCGGTTCCGCCGTCCGCAGGTAGTACAGGAGCAGGCCCAGCAGCGTGTCGCACTCGTTGTTGTGCCAGTAGCCTTCGCGCGGCATTTCGCCCATTGCGCCCCACTTCGTGCCCGGGTGGCACATGTAGTCGGTGGCCGCGGTGAAATAGCGGAAATCGCCGTAGTCGAACTTGCCGATGCATTTCAGCTCGACGGCTTGGGCGGTAAGGCAATGGAAGGCCTCGTCAAACAGCGCATCGAAATCGCCGCCAGCCGCCTTGCCGCGCGCGACCAGCGGACCCGTGGCGGCGGACGCTCCAACGGCGGCGGGATCGACGTGCCCGCGCACCGGAGCCAGCGAACCGCGCCACCACTTCTTCTCGAACAGAGCAGGCGCGCCGCCCCCGGCCGTGGGGCAAACGACGATCTCCTGCGTCTTCGCCATGCCCTGCCGCGCGTCAAGCGATTTCTTCTCCGAATCGAGGAAGGCTACATAAGGGTGCGGCAACACGGGCCAGTACTTTGTCTTCACGTAGGGCCGCTCGCCGTCGGGGTTCGCCGGCAGCAGCGGCCTCGTCATAAGATGCGGCGCGGCGCGCTCCGGCCAGAGTCCGGCGCTCAGTTCGCCCGCCTCGAGGGCGATTTCGCTGGGGTACTCTTCGTGGAACCGCGGGACCCAGATTCCCAGGCGGCGTTCTTTCCCGTCCAGGTACAGCCATCCGGGACAGCGCTCTCCGTCGCACCCTCCGCTCGAGACGCGCTGGAGGCGACCGTCCGGGTTGCGATGCCTAGCCCAATACCGGTTGTGGTCTTCTTGAAGGATGTGAAGCGGCCAGTCCTCCAGGTACGGCCCGTCGTAGACGCCGCGCTCGCAGCCGAACACCAACCGTGACGGCGTGAAGCGGAAAGGAAACGCCGCCCGGATGTCCCGAACCTGCTCGGAAAGGTTGCCGGTAGCGTTGATCCAGGCGATCGACAGGAGGGCTTCGGGCCGGCCCCGGTAGGCGGTCAGCCGGACGATGACATCGAACAGAGCCTTGGCGTCCAGGCGGATCGTGGCTTTCAGCGGCCCGCGTTCCTCGACGGTAGCGCTTGGACTACCCTCGGACGCCCGGAACCGGACGCCGTCCCACCGCGTCACCGTCAGCTCAAAGCCCGCGGCGCCGCCCAGACTCTCCAGCCAGCCCCTGGAAAACCGGAAAACGCTCTCTCCGGTGTCGAGCGTCAGCGTGCCGCCCGTCTCGGACACCAGGTCCTCGGCTTGCGGGGCGCTCCCGGCGCGCAACTGGTATTCACCCGGACCAGCCTCGGGCTCGAAGGTCACCCCCAGCCAGCGGATGCTGCCGTCCGGCCAGCGCATGGCCACGCGCGTCTCGGTGAGCACCGGCTTGCCGGCAGCGGTGAACACCGCCAGTGCAGAGGCGTCCCGGCGTTCGCCGCGAGCGAAAGGGACGCTGGTCTCCACCGGCGCCCCCGCCGGCGCCGGACCCGCTCCTTCACCGGCTTTGATGCTTATGGCCTCCGGGCCCGCCGCGGAAAAGGCTCTCGCCGGCATCGCGATGCCCGGCGAGGCCAGGAAGTTCCGTCGCGAAAGCACGGGTCTATTGTGTCACTACCATGCGAAGCGTCCTACCAGCGAAATCACGCGGCTGCCGTTCACCCAGCCCTGGAACTGCCCGAAGGTGGCCGGGTTGTTCACGTCCATCTGGTAGGTCAGCGAGCGGTGCCAGTAGTAGCCGTGATTGAAGGCGTTCTGCATCCGGCAGGCCAACTCGAAGCGCATTTGTTCGCGGATCGGAATCGTCTTGTGGAAGCCCATGTCGACCACCCACCAGGTCGGTTCCTGGAGAAAGGTCAGGCCGGAGTTGCCGAAACGGCCGATATTGTCCGCGGGCAGGACGAACGCGGCCGGGTTGATGAACATGTCATACGGCTTGAGGTTCGTATTGCGGAAATTGAGCTGGCCGACGATATCCGGCGCGCCCTGGTAGTAATTGGTTCCCGACGGATCGGTTCCGCCCCAGTAGTAAGGCGAGAACCACCAGCCGGTCTCGATGTTCAGGTTGCCGCTCAGCGCCCAGCCGCCGATCACGGCATCGAGGACGCGGGGCATCGTACGGCCGAGCAGGCGTCCCCGCCCGATGGGCAATTCCCCCCACGCCAGCGTCGTGAACCGGAGCTTCGGCGTCTCCGGCTGGTTGCCGCGCATGCCGCGCCGGTTCCAGACGGTATTGCCGAGGCCGAAGTCGTAGCGCAGGTCGGCAATATCGGTTCCCCCGTCGTAGGTGTCCGTCATGTTGCGGGCCCAGGTGAACTGCGAATTGAAGGTGACGCCGTTCGACAGGCGGCGCTCCACGCCGACGTTGAGCGCGTGGTAGATGGCGTCGCCGCCGTTCTCCAGGTAGTTGATCGTGCCGTACTCCGGATAAGGACGGCGGCTAGGGTCGAACGGAGTGGTGCTCGGCGGCGGCGTGTTGTAGTCGCCCCCGGTCCCGTACGGGCCCGGGCCGCGCAGCCACAGCAGGTGGGTCGATTTGGTGCCCACGTACTGCAATCGGACCAGCATGGCCTCGATCTGGCGCTCGATGGTGAAGTTCCACTGCTGGGTGTACGGATTCTTGAGATCTGGCGTGAATCCGCCCGCCGAGTACGTTCCGCCGAACGACGAATCGCCGACTACGTTGGTCGGGAAGGCCGCCGGCCATGACCATTGCGGACGGCTGTCCTGAAACGCGTTGGTGAAGGTTTCCGAGCCGCCCCACGGGCTGCTGTAGGTGAGCGAAAGCAGGTAGGCGAGGCTCAGTTCGTTGGTGTAGATGCCGTACGCCGTCCGGATCACCGTCTTCTCGTCCCACGGCCGCCAGGCTAGCCCTATCCGCGGCGCGAAGTACCTCCAGCGGGTGGAGCGCAGGCGTTCCGGGAAACCGGCGGCTTGGACGGTAGTGATCGGTATCGTTTTCGGGAAAACCGGCACGATACTGTCGATCGCTTGCTGCGACGGGAGCACCAGCGCGCCGCTCTGCGGGTCGAAGTTGTAGTAGGTGTCGCCCGCGGCGGTGGCGGGGAAGTTCACATCCCAACGCAAGCCGAGGTTCACTGTCAGCCGCGGCGAAACTTTGAAGTCGTCCTGGAGCCACCAGCCCATGTACCAGGCCGATTTCCTGTCGTTGCCGAGCAGGGCCCGGGGATACGGGCGCGTCGCCGTGTGCGGCAACCCGAGGAGGAAATCCGAAACCCCGTAGCCGCTGAACGTCCCGTCGAACGTCCACGCGCCCGGGACTCCGAAGAACTGCTCCTCCGTGACGTCCTTCCGGAAGTTCGTCCCGAACTTCAGCGTGTGGCGGTTGTGGATCAGGGTGGCGTTGTCGAAGAACTCCCACAGCCGGTTCCCGCCCTTGCCGTCCTGTGTCCAGGGATAGATGTATTCCATTCCCGTCACCCACAGGTCCGGGATCGAGCGGCGATCCTCAGTCAGGAACAGCGACGGTATGCCTTGGATGCCCAACAGATCGATGTACCGGCGCGCGGGGTTCTCGATGAATTGCTTCACCTTCACCCGGGAAACGCCGGCGCGGAATTCGTTCAAAAGGTTAGGCCGGAAAATGTGCGAATCGGTGACCGCCACGGAATCAATCGTGAACTGCGAGGCGCTGAACCCGACGCCGAACTCCCGGTAGCCGGAATCGCTCGGTTCGAACCGCGTGTTGTAGCGGACGAAGAAGTTGTTCTTGGGCGTCACCACCTGGTCCACCCGGAGGTCCAGCCGCGCGCTGCGGATGTTGCCGTACCACAGTTCCCCCATGTACTTGTTCCGTTCGTAGCCGGGCTGGTCGGGCAGCGGGTAGATCGCGTCCAGATAGTTCTTAGCCCCGGCGAACAGGCGGCTTGCCGGAATGCGGTTGCCCGGAAACTGCTCGCCCGTGGTCGGGTCGACGATCGGGATCAGCTCGCCGGACGGATCGCGGAAATCGGAGAAGTCGCCGGATCGCATCGCGGCGCTGGGCGTGGTGAGGTAGCCCGACGGTCCGCCCGGCGTCTGGTTCAACGCCAGGGAACTCATGAAGAACGTCCGGTTCCGCCCGTCGTAAATTTTCGGGATGTAGACCGGGCCGGAGATGGTGTAGCCCTCGTAGTTGGTCCGGTAGAACGACTTGTCCGCGCCCTCGGGCACGTTATGGTCGTTGGCGTTGAAGATGGAATGCACGGTGTCGAGAAAGACGTTTCCGTGAAACGCGTTCGTGCCGCTGCGGGAGACCAGCGATACCTGCGCCGACGCTCTCGACTCGGCGCCCGCGTTCACCAGCGTCATCTTCACTCCGGCCAGCGAGTCGACGTTGTAGGAAGCCTCCTGCTGCATGTTGCCCGCCCACGGGCTGCGGTTGGCCAAGCCGTCGTTGTCGAAGGCGACCTGGGCCGAGCGCGCGCCGTTGATGAGCATGCGGCCGCTGAAGCCGTAGTTGGCGCCCGGCAGGTAGGAGAGAATCGTTCGCATGTCCGAGCGCGCGTTGACATCGAGCGGCGCCTGCATTACCAGCGACCCTTCGAAGGTCTGCGTGGTCTGGGACCGTTCCGCTTCCAGCAGCGGCGGCGCGCCGGTCACTTCCACCGTCTGGGTGACTTCGCCCAACTCCATCTGCACGTCGAGCGTGACGTTCCGGTTGCTCTCGATCCGGATCGGCTCGCGGACGTACTTTTTGAAGCCGGTGAATTCCACCTCGAGCTTGTACATGTCGGGCGTCAGGTCCAGCGCGCGATAGATGCCTTCGTCGTTGGTCCGGGCCGACGTTGCGGTGTTCTTGTTCAAGTTGGTAAGCGTCACCGTGACGCCGCGAAGCACAGAGCCGGTCGGATCCGTTACGGTACCCGTGAGCGCCCCGTAGTACTGCTGCGGCCACGCCGCCGGGACCAGCAGCAGGGCAAAAGCCAGGATCGCCGCCATCCCGAGGGCAGCGGGCGATGAGAAACGATTCAGCATAGGTGCACCTCCAGAAGCAACTCCCACGCGCGGGGTCCGCGGGCGCGGAGCCCGTTTACATGAAATGTTTCATCGCCTGCTAGCGTAGCCCCTTCCCGCCGCCCTGTCAAGCCCCTTTTTTCGTTTTCACACGCTCCCGCCTGGCCGCGTTGACTTCGTCCGCGATTCCCGGTCATCCTGAAACGCAAGCTATGAACCGCTTCGCCTGCCGCGTCCACGAGCGCCCGATCGAACGGGGATACCATGCCGTCGTCCTGGAAAACGAGTGGCTCTCCGCCACGATCCTGCCCGCCAAGGGCGCCGAGATCTACCGCCTGGAGTACAAGCCGAAGGCCATGGACGTACTATGGAAATCGCCCTGGGGCCTGAAACCGCTCGGCGCAGGAATCCCGACAGCGGCGACTTCCGAGGAGGCCTGGCTGGAGCACTACGCCGGCGGCTGGCAGGAGATGTTTCCCAACGGCGGCGACAGTTGCGTGTACAAGGGCTGCCGCCTCAACTTCCACGGCGAGGTCTCGACGCTTCCATGGGAATTTACGCACGCCGAGGGCGGCGATTACGCCGAGGCGGAGTTCACCGTGGCCACCTTCCGGAGCCCCTTCCGCCTGCGCCGCCGAATGAGAGTGGAGTCGGGCCGCCCGGTCCTGCGAATCTTCGAGACGCTCACCAACGCCGGGGAAGAGCCGATGCGGTTCATGTGGGGCCACCATCCCGCTTTCGGCGCCCCGTTTTTGAGCGGCGACTGCCGGATCCAACTTCCCGAATGCCGGTTCGAAGCGCACGACGCAGAGATTGCTCCGACCTGCCGCCTCCCCGCCGGGGCGGCGGGATGGTGGCCCAGGATCCCGGGAAAAGAAGGCATGGTGGACCTGAGCGTCGTTCCGCCGATCACGGAGCGCCGGTGCGAGTACGGCTACATCCGCGACCTTGCCGAGGGCTGGTATGCCGTCACCAGCCGCGAGCACGATTTCAGCTTCGGACTCGCCTGGCCTGTCGCCGTCTTTCCATACCTGTGGTTCTGGCAGGAATTGCGCGGCTCGTTTGGGTTTCCCTGGTACGGCGCCTGCTACGTCATGGCGATCGAGCCGTTCACCAGTATCCCGGGCGCCGGGCTCGAGAACGCCATCAAGGCCGGCACGGCGCCGGAGATTCAGGCGGGCGGAACGATCGAGGTCGAGCTCGCGGCAGTATACATCCCGGGACAGGAGACGGTGCGGTCGATCCGGAACGACGGAACGGTCCGCGTCGAGCGCGCGGGCGGTTGACGCGCCTGGTTGGGGCGGGGGCGGGTTGACAAGGGATGGTGGCGCGGCCCATGCTGTGTTTCATGAAGCAATTCATCGGTTTGAGCCTCGCCGCCGCCGTGGCGTTGCTGGCCGCCTGCCGCCAGAGCGGCCCGCCATCCGCTCCCGGATCTCCTTCCGTAACCGTCCGCGAAGCGCCTCTCATCCGGTTTCCCGGCGTATCGCGCCTCGACAAGAAGAACGCGATCGACTGCAACAGCCCGGCGCATTGGGATGGAGACACGTTCTACCTGTTCAACTCCTACGGCCAGCCGTGGCGAATCGAAACCACCGATCTGCTCCACCTCACCCCGACCGTACCGACGCGGATGCCCGGCGATATCGGCGGTCTCAAACTGGAGGACCTCTACATCTGGCTGGAGAGCACCTGGAAAGACGACGACGGAACGCTGTACGGCTGGTACCACTACGAGCCCGACGACGTCTGCGCTCCGAAGAGCCATCTCCCCACCTCGCCCAAGATCGGCGCGCTTCGGTCCAAGGACAACGGCGCTAGCTGGGAACATCTCGGCGTCGTCTTCGAGGCGCCGCCGGACTCGGACGACTGCGCGACCAAGAGCCGCTGGGACGCCGGCGGCCATGGCGACTTCTCGGTGATCGCCGACCGGAACAAGGAGTACCTTTACTTCCTGTTTTCCAGCTACGTAAAGGATTTCGCCGAGCAGGGCGTCGGCATCGCCCGAATGCCCTACGCCGATCGCGACAACCCGGTGGGCAAGGCGAGGAAATGGCATAGCGGCGGCTGGAACGAACCCGGCCTGGGCGGACGCCTGACGCCGATCCTTCCCGCCAAAGTCGACTGGCACGGCGGAAACGCCGACCTGTTCTGGGGACCCTCCATCCACTGGAACACCTACCTCGAGACCTACGTCGTCCTGCTCAACCGCGCGGTGGATTCGGTAATGAAAGGCGATGGGACCTACATCGCATTCAACAGCGATCTCGCCGATCCGGACGGCTGGAGCGCGCCCCTTCAGATTCTCACGCCCGCCGACGTAGCATCCGCCACGGAAGGCGGCGACCCGACCAACGCGAAGAACTACGGCTGGTATCCGCAAGTGATCGGCGTCGGCAAAGGCGAGACGGACAAACTTGCCGGGCAGGTGGCCCGGCTGTTCATTGCGGGGCTGTCCCGCCGCGAACTCGTCTTTTACAAGCCAGGCGAGGCAACGGACTGATGGGGCCCTACAACGCGACCGCAACCGGCGGCGCGGCCAGGCTTCGCGCCACTACCTCTTCGTCCATTTCAATGCCGAGGCCGGGGCGGTCCGGCAGCGGCCAGCGGCCGGCGGCCAACGGCGGTTCCGCCGCGACCAGGTTCGATCGGAGGTAGGAAGGAAAGAGGCGGCGGTCGAAGAACTCGGTGTAGGGGCAGGCCGGAGCGGCGGCCCCGAAATGCCAGGTTGCCGCCACAGTGAGGCCAGTCTTCCAGGCGTGCGGAATCGCGTAGACGCCGCGCTCGGCCGCCATGCTCGCGCAGCGCATCGCCTCGGTGAGCCCTCCCACGCGCCCGACGTCCGGCTGGATCACGTCGCAGCGGCCGCGGTCCATCAGTTCCCGGAACTCGTGCCGCGTCTGGAGGAACTCGCCCGCGGCCACGGGAGTCGTGGTCGCGTCGGCGAGCCGCGCCAGTCCGTCCAGGTCGTCGGTGTGCAGAGGCGTCTCGACAAAGAACAGCCTGGCGTCCTCCACGCGTTTGAGGACCCACAGCGCGTCGTTGGCGTTCTTCCAGCGATACCCGACGTCGATCATCAGCTCGTGGCCGTCGCCGACGATGAGCCGGCATTCGTGAATGAAGCGGACCAGCTCGCGGTCGTCCACCAAGTCGTAGAACAGCATCTCCACTTTCATCGCGCGGAACCCGGCTTCGAGCGCCTGGTTCATCAGCGCGATCGAGCACTCGCGCATTTCCTTCCACGTCCGGCCCTGCGGCATGCTCGGGAACAGGGTCGCGTACGGCGTCACCGAATCCCGGGCCGCGCCGCCGAGCAACTGGTACGCCGGAACGCCCAGCAGCTTGCCGCGCAGGTCGTGCAGCGCGTTGTCGATCGCCGACAACAGCATGATGCCCAGGCCGCGGCGGCCGTGATAGATGGTACCCTCGTAGACCTTCTCCCACAGCCGTTCCACCTCGAGGGGATTTTCGCCGAGCAGCAGATCGCGGATGCTCATGCTCCAGATGTGCGCGCTGGGCGTTTCCAGCAGCGCGGCGATGGCGTTCGGAGGCGCGTCCGTCTCACCGACGCCGAACTCCCCGTTATCGGCGGTGACGCGTATCACCGCCGTATCCACCGCGCCGTCGCAATCGGCCGCGTTGGCCTGCGGCGCCCGCAGCGGAAGGCATTCAATTCTGGCGATCTTCATGAGCCACTCCCAAAGAGGCGACGGGGTCCAGCGGCAGGTCGGAGTAGGATCGCAGCGCAGTAAGCAGCGGCCCCTGGCCCCACGGAACCATGGCGCCGCGCGGCATGCGGCGGTAGTGCTCGACCCGGGTGCTGGGAAAGGTTTCGTAGGAAACGTCGCGCAGCGCGCCATCGGCGCCGACATGCTCGATCAGAAACCGAAGCGCGCGGTCCAGAACCGGCTCGTGCGCCTCGTACCGCGCGGCGCCAAGCCGGACGGCGCGGCAGATCGCATCGATGAAGAACGCGGCCGTCGACGATTCAATATAGGCATCGGCGTCGTTAAGCACGGTCCGCCAGGCGCCGCACTCGTCCTGGAGGCCGGCGAGCCGGTCCAGCGTCGCGCCGAGCAGTTCGCCGAGGGTTCCGGCGGCGGGATCGTCGGTTCCGAGGTATTCCATGGTCTGCGCCACGCCCAACACGGCCCAACCGTTGCCGCGTCCCCACAGGACGCCGTTCCGCCGCGCCGTCCGCTCAATCCAGAAATGGTGAAACAGCCGTTCGTTGCGATCATACAGCAGTTCGATCTGCGGAAGGATGTTGGCCAGCGCCAGGTCGCGGTAGCGCGACTCTCCGGTCACCTGGTACAGCTTGGCAAAGAAGGGGCCGTCGAAATGGACGCTGTCCACGAACACGCACGGTCCGCCGTCGCTCACCTTCGAGTGGTTGCGCCGGGCGGCCTCGGCGTCCGGGTGTCCGGCCGGCAGGACGGGCGGCAGCTCGATGGCGGCGTTTTCGTAACGCACGAACGCCCCGGCGGCTGTCCGGCGGAATCCGGACATGTACGAGGCGTGACGGCGCGCGGCCTCGATCATCGATTCGTCGCCGGTCAACTCGAACACGCGCAGCAGCGCCACGCCGGGCGCCGTGTAGTCGAACGCGGAGCGGCTCGCCTCGCGCGCCGTCCAGCCCTTCAGCAGCCCGTAGACATAGCCTTGATACTCACGGCTGCCGGTCAGCGCCGAAGCGTCCAGCAGACCTTCCAGGCCGATCGAGTCGCCCCAGAACCACACCTTCCATGGATAGGCGAGCAGGCGATCCGCCGCCCGCGCGGCGATGTCGATGACTTGTTCACGAGGCAACATGACGATTATCGGGATAGACGGATATCGCACATCCACTGGATCTGCCCCCGCACGCCCGGCCGCAGCCGGTAGAGCGGACCGCCGAAGAAACCCGCATCGGGGTCGTAGCCCGGAGGCATGATGGGCATGGGCTCGGACTTGGCGGCCGAGGTGACGTACAGTACATCCAGGTCCGGGCCGCCGAAGGCTACCGCGGAAATCTGTTTCGCGGGGAGGCTCACGCGGCGCTCGACCTTGCCGTCCGGGTCGTATCGCACCACGCAGCCTCCATACCACTGCGCCGACCAGACGAAGCCGTCGCTGTCCACCGCGAGGCCGTCGGGGATTCCTTCGGTTCCCGAAACTTTTGTGAAGACCCTTCTGTTGCGCGCCGAACCGCTCTCCGGGTGGTAATCGTAGGCGTAGATGAGCCTCGCGACCGTGTCCGTCGCATAGAGCGTCCGCTCGTCCGGCGAGAACCCAAGGCCGTTCACCAAGTGGTAGCCGCCGTCGAGAATGGCGGCTTTACCGTCGTTGTCGATCCGTATCAGGCTGCCGAGTTCGTACGCGGCGCCGGGGTCGTAGAAGAAGGAGCCGGTGAGCAGCCGCCCGCGGGAATCGGCGGCGCAATCGTTCACCTGGAGCCGCTGCCCTTCGGCCTCGGAGGCGACCTGTTCCAGATGGCTTCCGCCATCCCACAGCCAGACGCCAGAGGTGTTTGTAATCGCGAATCCGCCGGAACGGTTGCGGCGGAAGCCGAAGATCTCAATATCCTCGTTGAGAACCTCTGCCTCGCCGCCGGGCCCGAGACGGAAGACCTTGCGTCCGGTGCAGTCGGTCCAGTAGACGGTTTGGGAGAGGGGGTCCCAGACGGGGCACTCGCCGCAAAGGGCGTTGGAGTCGGAGGCGATCTCGATACTCATGAAACGTTTCAAGGCCTCAACGGAAACATAGCAGGCTTTGCTCATCCTGTCAATGAATTCCGCAGGGCGTTTGCCCGCGAGGCGCCCCGCCGGCTAGCCGCCTGCCAGAAAATGGCAGTTCCCAAACCGCTGTTGTGGGGGCAGGTCGAGGGCAACCTGCGAGGCCGATCGGCGATCGGCCGGCGGCGGTTGCCAACCGCGGAGCAGGATAAGAATCGTCGCACACATGGGGTGTTGACATTTGCGACGGGATTGGCCTAAAGTGCCTATGTAATGTTTCATGAGCACCGTGGCTAAGAGCGCAACCTCGACCATCAAGGATGTCGCCCGGCGGGCCGGCGTCTCCATCGGCACGGTCTCCCGCGTCATCAACCGCCGTCCCGACGTGGATCCAGACCTCCGCAAGCGGGTGGAAGAGGCGATCGGCGAACTCAACTACCGTCCCAACGCGAGGGCCCGAGTCTTCGTTCAGAACTCGACGCCGGTGATCTCGTTCATCCTCAGCAACCGCAGCCTTGTCAATCCGTTTCACTCCGGGATTCTGCAAGGCGTCGAAGAGTACTGCGCCAACGCCGGCTACTTCGTGATGTTCACCAAGTACGATTACTCGGGCGACACCAGGCCTGCGGACCTGCGGCTCCCGGGCGTCCTGCTCAGCCACGGGATCGCCGACTGCCTGATGCTCGCCGGCACGAATTACGACAATTTCGTCCAGGCGGTGGAGGCGCTCGGGGTCCCGTACGTGGTGCTTTCCAATCATCACGTCTCGGAGACGAATCCGCCGCCGTTCGATCGCGCCGGTTGGGACGATTTCCAGGGTCCTTACGAGGCCACGCGGTATCTGACTACGCTCGGGCACCGCCACATCTGGTACATCGGCGACACCGCCCTGCCGTGGTACCGGCAGCGATACGAGGCGTACGTGAAGGCGATGACGGAAAGCGGGCTCGAGCCGCTCGGGCAAACGATCGGCCTGTCCGACAACTACTATGCCAACGGATACGCCTGCGCCGAACTGCTGGTGGAGAAGCGCTATCCGCTGACCGCCATTTTCGCCGCCTACGACGAGATCGCCTTCGGCGCGTGGGACGCCCTGCGCAAGCATGGGGTGGAAGTCCCGCGGGACGTCAGCATCATCGGTTACGGGGACAACGAGGAGGCGGTGTTCAAAGTCCCGCCGCTGACGACGATCCGCGTCGACAAGAGCGAAGTGGGCCGCCAGCTCGCGCGCATGGCCATCGAGAAGCTGCGCAATCCGGGCGAACGCATTCCCGAGATCACCGTGCCCGTCACTCTGGTGAAGCGGGGCACCACCCGCCCCTGCCTGCCGGCGGCCCGGACGGTTCCGTAGCCCGAAGCCAGAACGCGGCCGCGGGCTCAAAGCGCCGCGAGACCCCGGCGACCTCGCCGCAGCTTAAGGCTTCACGGCTTCGCCCGTCGCCTTGCCGTGGAGCTTTACCTCCACTTTCTCCTCCAGCGAATCGTAGTACTCCTTGAGCACAGCGATCACTTCCGGCCGGGAGAATTCCGAGGGCACCGGCTTGCCTTCGCTCATCAGCTTGCGTAGCAGCGTGCCGGAGAGCAGCAGGCGGGCGCCGCCCTTGTAGGCGCCGTTCTCGTCGATGACGGCTTTGTTCTCGTGCGGGCAGGTCTTCATCGACGCCATCGAGCCGCACTCGTAACAGTAGAAGGTCCAGTCCATCGCCAGGGGACGGAGCACGAGCGCATCCGGTGGAATCTCGTTGAAGATCTTCTGGGCGTCGAACGGCCCGTAGTAGTCGCCCACGCCCGCGTGATCGCGGCCGACGATCAGGTGCGAGCAGCCGTAGTTCTGGCGGAACACCGCGTGCAGCAGCGCCTCGCGCGGGCCGGCGTAGCGCATTTCCATCGGATAGCCGCCTTGCACCACGCGTTCCTTCCGGAAGTACTTATTGACCAGGGCGTCAATGGCTTTCACACGGACCTCGGCCGGGATGTCGCCCGGCTTCAGCTTGCCGACAAGCTGGTGCACGTACACGCCGTCGCACACCTCGATGGCGATCCACGCCAGGTAGGCGTGGGAATTGTGCATCGGGTTGCGAAGCTGCAATGCGGCCACCGTGCTCCAGCCGCGCTCCTCGAAGACCCGACGCGCTTCGGCCGGCCGCTGGTAGATGCTGGCGAACATTTCCGGGTAGTACGATTCCGAAAGCGCCTTCACCGGCCCGGCCAGGTTTACGGGCCCCTGCGCCATCACCTTCTGCACGCCCGGGTGCGCCGGGTCCGTGGTGCGGAAGATCTCCTTGCACTCGTGTTCCTTGTCGATCGAGTACTTCTCGGCCACTTTCATGGTCCCGACGATGGTCTCGGTCTCGGTGTCCCACAACGCCACCTCGTCGCCGGGCGCGATCGAATCGGCGAGCGCGCGGTCCGCCGATAACGTGATCGGAATCGGCCAGAACACGCTTTGGCTCGCCAGCCGGTAATCGTCGCAACAACGGCGCCAGTCGTCGTGGCTCATGAAGCCGTCGAGCGGCGTGAATGCGCCGATGCCCATCATGATCAGGTCGCTGGTTTCACGGCTCGTCAGCGGGACTTTCGGAAGAATCGCCGCTTTGGTTAACTCCCCGTCTCTCTCCTCCCCCTGCAATAGAAGCGGCTGCAGTCCTTTGCCTCCATGCGGCGGGACAAGTTTGCTCACTCAAACACCTCCTGATATCGCGGGCGCAGACCCGCATCCCCCGATGATACCCTGACGGCCGGGAAGGGCGTTGCAAATCGCAACACTGCGGCGTGGAAGAACTCCACAGGAACGGGAGGCGGCCCGACCGCTCAATCGGCGCGGGCAGACGTTTTCGTCTCCAGGCTTTCCGCGGCCGGCCGCCGCTCGAACTTATAGTTACCCTCCAGAAACTGCCGCACGTGCCACCTCATCACTTCCGGGCTGGTCATGAACATGTCAAGCTGGCTCGTGCAGGCCAGCAGCCGGCCCAGGATATCGAGCAGGTCGTACGTTCGCGTGGCCGGCGCGCGCTTCAGCCACGCGTTCACCAGGTCGCCGCGGCGATGCACCATGAACCCATGGCGCTTCAGGCACTCCTCGACAAAACAGGCCCGCAGGTTACGGCGGACGCGCGTGGCGCCTCCGCCCGCGAAGCGAAACGCGATGTAATTCTTGCTCGGCGTGTCGGTGAGGCTGGCGTCAACCAAGGTGAAATGAAAGGCCAACCGCGCATTGAGGTTCATATATTCGTCCGCGGCTAGCAGGTAGCTCTGCCGGCCCAGCGGACGCGAGACGTACTCCTGCGGCGTCAGCGAAGTGGCCATCACGGAAGCGAGATCGCTGAGGCTGGCCGGCATCTCGCGCCGCCAGGACACCCCCGGATGGCTGATGCCGCGCCACAGCGCCTGGAACGGGAGCGAAGCGATCTGAAACGGCTCCACCTCGGCGGCGCTGTCGTCCGTCAGGCGGAGCCCTCCTCCCAGGTCGAGGATGTGGAGATGAAGCGGCAAAGCGGTCTTCAGGCGCCTGGCCGAACGGCCGTCGCGCTCATGCACGATGTCGTTGACCGTAAACATCGCCTCGATGGCCTTCTCGTGGCAGTAGCGCATCACGTCGTGGGTGGACCGGCACCCGGCCGGCCGGAAGTCCTGATCGGACGGATCCACCAGGTTCAGGCGGAGAAGGTTGCGGCTGATCGGATCGCTGGGCTCGAGGTTCCGCCCGGCCCCGTCCGGCGCATCCACCCGCCGCGCTGCCCACAGCGTCCCCGCGTAGACGGCCGAGGCGACGGCGTCGAGGCTCACCGGGTCGCCAGGGCGAATCCGCTCGAACGATCCTTCCATGAGAAACACGGAAGGAATCTTGAACTCCCGCAACAGGGCCGCCGCGTGGCCGGCTACATTTCCCCATTCGGCGACGAGGCCCGATACCTTGGAAAAAACCCGCACAATCTCCGGCGACGCCCGGCGCAGAAAGAGGATGGAACCAGGGGCGACGTCGGCGAGGTCTTCGGCGCGCTCGGCCAGAGAGGCGGCGCCGGAGACGCGCCCCGGGTAGATTGTTCGTCCGCCGGAAAGGATCGGGGTCGTTTTCACTCTGCCCTTCGCCGCCTGCCTGGTACGGTCCACCAGCGCCAGCGGCCGTGTCTGAAGAATCCAGATCCGATCGTTTTCGTCGAGCGCCCACTCGACGTCCTGCGGCGTCTTGAAGTATTCCTCCATCCGGACGCCGAACTCCGCCAGTTTCCCCGCCGTTTCCGGTTCCAGGCTGGGCGTGAGCGAGAGCGAGGCATTGAGGGGGCGCCGATCGAGGCCGCCTTCCGGCCGCAGCGCGATCGTTTCCCGCTTGGGCGCCACCGTGCACTCTACAATCCTGTGCCCCCGCTTGCGCGACACCAGGAAAAGGTCGGCCGGAGTCTTGCCACTGGCGATGTCCAGCCCCAGTCCGTAGGTCGCGGTGATCCAGAGATTCTGGCTCCTGGAATCGGCCGGGTCCCGGGTGTACATGATTCCCGACGCCTTGGCGCGAATCGCCGGCAGGAACAGCACGGCCATGGGGCTCTCCACCTCGATGACGCCGGTGGACAGCCGGTAGGAAATCGCACGTTCGCTAAAGCGCCCCCCGACGACCTCTTTGTAAGCATTGGCAACGTCCGCCCGCGGCACGTTGATCCGGCTGAGAAACTGTCCGGCGTACGTGCGCGGCCCGCCTTCCGGCCCTTCGCCGACCGCGCTCGAACGCACGGCGAGTTGGGAGCCGTGGTCCTCGAGGACACGCGCGCGCTCCGTGATCGCCACCTCGACCGCGCGGGGCAGCCGCGTCGACATCACCAGTTCCTGCAGCCGGCGGGCCGTTTCGCCGACCGTAGGAAAATCGGTAGCGGCCAGGTCTTTCAGGGAGTCCCGGATCACTTGCCAGTGCGGTATTCCACAGAACTGAAGGTAGGCCTCGGTGGTGAGCGCGTAGCCGTTGGGCACCGGCAGGCCGAGCTTGTTCTTCACTTCCCCGAGCGCCGCCGCTTTCCCGCCCACCTCCCCGGCGTCGGCCAGCCCCACTTCGTGCAGCCAAACGGCAAGCCGCGGGCTGACGAGTTCCTGTTGCGCCGCCAGGTACCGCTCCACCTCGTTGCGCTGGGCATCGAGGCGCTCAAACAGAACCGGCTGGCGGAACCCGGTCAGCCGCTCCAACGCGGCGACGATGCCGCGGGCCTTCTCGTAAATAGCTCCCACGCGGTCCTCGACGAGGCGTCGCCTGGGGGGCGTGTACTGGAGGTCTTCCTGCAACTCGACGATCACCTCCAGGCACTCTGTGTTGAGCGCCAGAAGCTCGCGAAAGCTTGAGTATTTCTCGCGGATGCGTTCTTCGGAGGCGGGCCCGGAGACCGGAGGCCGTCCGGAGGCTCGCGCTTTGCTGCGCAACCAATCGAACATGGACGCCTGCTTCAGAGTAACACCGGAAGGTTGGGCAACTTGGCGCAACCGGGCGCAACCTGCCACCCACTTGACGCATGGCGAATAAAAAGCGAAACTGTACTAGTGGACACGCTGTTTCCGCTTCCGGAGCAGACCCGGCTTGTCGGCATCGCGCGCGCCGCCGCCGGCAGCCCCGTGCTGGAAGCCAAGCGCCGCGTCGACTACCTCGAACTCCCTACCCGGCGCTACATCACCAAATGCGACAGCGAGCGCGTTCCGTTTCAGTGGACCATCAATCCGTATCGCGGCTGCGAGTTTGGATGCAAGTACTGCTATGCCCGGTACACGCACGAGTTCATGGAACTCCGCGACGGGTTGTCGTTCGAGACGCGGATCTTCGCCAAGCAATGGGACCCGCGCGCGTTCGCTCAGGAGTTGCGGCGCATCCCGCGCAACCACTGGATCGCAATCGGGACCGCTACCGACCCGTACCAACCGGCCGAGCGCCGCTTCGGCGTCACGCGGCGGATGCTCGAGGCGCTCGCCCGGGAGCGCGGCCGGCGGCTTTCCATCACCACCAAATCGGACCTGATGACGCGGGACGCCGATTTGCTAAGAACGATCTCCGCCTCCAATGTCCTCCACGCCGCGCTTACAATCACCACGCTCGACGAGGAACTGGCGCGGCTGATTGAGCCGTACGCCACCCGGCCGGCGCTTCGCATCAAGGCGGTGGAGACCTTGACGAAAGCCGGGATCCGGGCGGGGGTAGTGGCCTCCCCGATCCTCCCGCTGCTGAACGACGGCGAGTCGGGCCTCGACGAGCTTGCGCGGGCCGCCGCCGGAGCGGGCGCCCTCTACTTCGGGGGGCATGTCGTGTTCTTGAAGCCCTGTGCCCGGCAGGTGTTCTTTCCATTTCTCGAACGGCATTACCCGCGTCTGGCGGGCCGGTACCGGGAGCGGTTCGCCCGGAGTTCCTATCTGAGGGGCGCGTATCCGGAGACGGTGGAGCGGCGGATCGAGGCGGTCCGGCGCCGTTACGGACTTGGAAGGCGCATCCCGGACTACAGGCCGGAAGCCTGGGAAGGGGAGGAGCAGCGGGAACTGGCGTTTGGCGAGCCGGGACGGGCAGACCCATAGCTTTTTGTCGCAAAGTACTTGCCGTCCGACGCGCGCGGTCGTATAATCGCAACATGGCTGTCGTGCACAAGCTCGAACCCCGGCCCATGAACCATGTCGGCATCCACAGCCACGCGCTGGAGCACCTCCGGTACATCCGCGAAACGATGGAACGGGCCGGTTCCTTCACGGCGGTTCCCGGCTGGGGCGGGGTCGCCATGGGCGTCGCCGCCGTCGTTGCCGGCTTGCTGGCGGCGAGCCGGGACACGCTCGGCGAGGTTCTCGCCATCTGGACCGCCACGGGCCTGGTGGCGCTCGGCATCGGTCTGTTCGCCATGAGGCGCAAGGCCGGGCGCGCCGACGTCCCGCTGCTGTCGACCCCGGCGCGGAAGTTCGTGTTCAGTTTTTCTCCTCCGCTGCTGGCCGGGGCGCTATTGACGGGAGCTCTTCTGTGGACGGGAGAGTGGAACCCGATTCCCGGCACCTGGCTGCTGCTGTACGGAACCGGCGTGGTGGCGGGCGGGGCGTTTTCCGTCAAGCCGGTGCCGGTGATGGGCGTTTGCTTCATGGCGGCCGGAACGCTGGCGCTGTTCTGCCCGCCGTCCTGGGGCAACTGGTTTCTCATGGCCGGTTTCGGCGGGCTGCACATGATTTTCGGAATTCTCATTGCCAGGAGGTACGGTGGCTAGGCAAGTCGCTCTGTTGGATGACGAGGCGCCGCGCAACCGGGGCAGCCGCCCAAGGAGCGCGTGGACCGGCAAGGATCTGCCGAAGCTGGACCGGCTGATCCACGAGCGCATGCGCCTTGGGATCGTAAGCGCCCTCGTGGGCAACGAGACGCTGACGTTCAACGACCTGAAGAAGCTTCTCGGCACGACGGACGGAAACGTGAGCGTCCACACGCGGAAGCTCGAGGAAGCGCAATATATCACCTGTAAGAAATCGTTCGACGGCCGCGTCCCGAAAACCGAGTACCGGCTCACCGCGACCGGACGCCGCGCCTTCGAGCGGTACCTGGATCACATGGAAGCGTTAGTCAACGCCATGCGGGAGCGGTAGCCCGCGTGTTTTTTTGAAATCGAGCTTTGCAATGAAAAGCACTTTCTCCAATCCGAAACCGCTCCACGCCGCGATCATCATGGATGGAAACGGGCGTTGGGCGGCGGCGCGCGGCTGGCCCCGCACCGCCGGCCACCGGGCGGGCGCCGACGCGCTGCGGCGCACGGTGGAGGCGGCGCCCTCCCTCGGAGTTAGCATGTTGACGCTCTACGCCTTCTCCTCGGACAACTGGAAGCGGCCCTCCGCCGAGGTCGGCGCGCTGATGAACCTCCTGCAGACCTATCTGCACAAAGAAACCTCCCGTTGCGTGGAAAACGGCGTTCGGATCGGTTTCCTCGGGCGGCGCGACCGACTCTCGCTGTCGATCTGCGCCGCCATCGAAAGCGCCGAAAACGCCACCGCCGGCGGAGACCGCCTGCACGTCAGGATCGCGGTGGATTACTCGGCTCGCGATGCGATCCTCGACGCAGCCACGCGGCTGCGCGCCGCCGGCGAGATCAACCGTGAGAACTTCGCCCGGGCGCTTGCCGGCGGCCGCGACGGCCCGCGGGCGGCGGAAGTCGACCTGCTGATCCGCACCGGAGGCGAGCAGCGGCTCAGCGACTTCCTCCTGTGGGAATGCGCTTACGCCGAACTGTACTTCACGCCCGTCATGTGGCCGGAGTTCGGCGCGGCGGACTTGGAAGCCGCTGTGTCGGAGTACTACCGGCGCGAACGGCGCTTCGGCGGACTCGCGCTGGAACCCGCCGCCAGTTGAGCCCGGCCCAACACCCGGCCGCCGGCTGTTGTAAAGTGAAGTTTCTCGCTATGTACCGCCGAAATTTCCTTGCCGCCGCGGCAGCCGGCGCAGCCGTCCCGCTGTCCGCCCAGGCGCCGAAGAAATCGATCGTCGCGCTCTCCTGGATTCGCTTTCGGAACAGTCCGGACCAGCAGATGCAGCGCACGCGCGAATTCGTGACGCAGTCCTTCCTGCCGGCGTATAAGCGCGCCGGTTCGGGCCCCATCGGCGTGTTCTCCAACGCCATCGGCCCGGACTCTCCGTCGATGCTCGTCGTTTCGTCCTATCCGGACCTCGCCTCGATCGACGCGCTCGAGCAGAAGCTGATGGCGGACAGAGAGTTCCGAAAAGCGGCGGAAGCCTACAACAGCATGCCCGGCCTCGGTTACCAGCGCGCCGAGAGAAGCCTGTTGCGCGGGTTCGATTCGATGCCAAACATCGAAGTCCCTCCCACCGAGGGCCGGACCGCCAATCGCATCTTCGAGCTGCGGACGTACGAAAGCAATAACGCGTTCACGCTCCGCCGCAAGATGAAGATGTTCGACGACGGAGAGATCGGCATATTTCGGCGCCTGAACATGCTTCCGGTGTTCTTTGGCGAGACCATTGTCGGCACGAACATGCCGAATCTGACCTACATGCTGGCGTTCGACAGCCTGGCGGCGCGGGAGAAAGCGTGGCAGGCGTTCGGGCAGGACCCGGAATGGCAGAAGATGCGCGTGCTGCCGGGCCTCAGCGACTCCGAGGTGGTCTCCAACATCAGCAACTGGATCGTTTCGCCCCTGCCGGGGTCCGATATCCGCTGACATGCCGATCCCGCGGCGCACGGTTCTTCTCTTCCTGGCGGTCGCCTCGATCGCTCTGCCGGCGCCAAAGAAGCCCGCCGCGGTTTCGAGGGCGGCGGAGATCGACGCGGCGATCGCCGAGTTCATGGCGGCAGGCAAGGTCCCGGGACTAACGGTTTCCGTCGCCGTGGACGGTCAACTCCGGTGGTCAAAGGGCTACGGACTTGCGGACATCGAGAATGGCGTACCGTCGAAGGCCTCCACCGTCTACCGCCTCGCCTCGATCTCCAAGCCGATCACAGCCGTCGCCGCGCTGCAACTGGCCGAGCAGGGCACGCTCGATCTCGACGCTCCCATTCAGACGTACCTTCCGGCTTTTCCGGCCAAGCCGTGGCCGATCAGCGAGCGCGCTCTGCTGTGTCACCTGGGGGGCATCCGGCACTACGCGCATCCCGCGGAGATCGACAGCACGCGGCATTACACCGATCTGATCGAGCCGCTTTCGATCTTCCAGGCGGACCCGCTCGTCGCCGAGCCCTGGACGGCGTACAACTATTCCACGTACGGCTACCTCCTGGCCGGGGCGGTCGTCGAAGCCGCCGCGGGCCGACCGTTTCTCGAACTCCTGCGGGCGCGCGTATTCGAACCGGCGGGTATGGATCGCATCCAACCTGACGACGTCTTCGCCATCATTCCGAACCGTGCCCGCGGTTACCGGCTGGCGCCCGGCGGCAGAACCGAAAACTGCGCGCCGGCCGATACGAGCAATAAGATCCCCGGAGGCGGCCTCGTTGGGACGGCGGAAGACCTGGTGAAGTTCGGCCTCGCCGTGAAAACCGGCAAGCTGCTAAAACCGGAAACGGTGGAATTGATGCTGGCGCCGCAGCGGCTGCGCAACGGCAGCGAGACGCGTTACGGGCTGGGGTGGTCTCTATACGGCGACGGCAAAGGCCGGTTGATCGGCCATTCCGGCGGCCAGCAGGGCGTCTCGACGATGCTGCTCATGGATGTGGACCGGGGTGACGTCGTCGCGGTGATGGCCAACCTCGAGCGCGCGGGGGTGGACGAACTGTCCGCCCGAATCCTGCAACTCCTATCGCGCTGACGCGGCGCCAGGCGTGGCGCGCTGTCGCAGAGCGCATCGGGCCGCCTCACGTTTGTCACTTGGCGACTCGTCCGCCTCCACAACCCCCGACGCCTCAAAAACTTCCCCGCTTGACCAATATTTGGGTGAATCTCCCCGCTTGCGTCGCCACGCCTGCCATGGTTCCGCCGCCGCGCTACACTACGGTTCGCATGGAGTGGCACGACATCCGCGAGCCGAACGACCCGGAGTTGGACCGGCTCGCCGCGAAGTACAACATCCATCCCCTTCACGTCGAGGATTGCCGGCATCGCAACCAGTCCGCCAAGGTGGAGGAGAATCCCGGTTACCTGTTCGTCGTGCTGAAGCCGGTGGAAGTGCTGGCGGACGGGTCCATCGACGCCTCGGACCTGGATCTTCTGCTCGGCCCGGACTTTCTTATCACCGTTCAGGAGGGTGGCGACGCCAAGGTGCGGGCCATGCTGGAGCAGATCCGCGCGTCTTACGGAACGCTCCGCGCCGACCAGCTTCTCTACCGCATCGCCGACTCCGTTGTGGATTCCTACCTGCCCACCATCGATCACTTCAACGAGGTCCTGGACGAGTTGGAAGACGAGGTCCTGGAGAAACCGACCCCGCAGGCGCTGGCGCGCATCTTCGCCGCCAAGCGGGCCTTGATCGAGCTGCGGCGGGTTTTGGCGAACACGCGCGACGTCGCCAATCACCTGTTGCGAATCGAGAACACCTTCATCCGGCGCGACATCTGGCCATTTTTCCGCGACGTGTACGACCACACGGCGCGCTCCCTCGACATGGTCGAGATGCAGCGCGACCTGCTCACCGGCACGCTGGACATCTATCTGTCGAGCGTCGCCAACCGCACCAACAACGTCATGAAGGCGCTAACGATGCTCGGCACCATCACGCTCCCGGTTCTGCTGGTGTCGAGTTTCTACGGAATGAACCTGGACAATCTCCCATGGGCGCAGACGTCCCATGGGATTATCTTCGTTGCCGCCGTGATGGCCGCGCTCACCGTCGCGCTGGCGCTCGTCCTGCGGCTGTTCCGCTGGCTCTGAGGGTAGGCTCTGAGGGGGGGCCGCCGGCTACTTGGGCCAGTCGATCTGTACCAGCCCGTCGGGCGAAGCATCGGGCCGGAGCGTCTGCGGCGCGCGCCACCCGTCGATGTAGGAAATCTGGTGGACGCAGGAGACCGTGCAGTTCGGGGCGCAGGTTTTCTCGGTCAGGAACTCGCGCCGGATGTCTTCTATCGTGTACTCTTCCAGCCGCACGCCCGGGTAGCCTCTCTGCTGCGAGCAGTAATGCACCAGCCCGTCCTCGCACACATAGAGATAGCGCGCGCCCGACCGGCAACGCCAATCGTTCTGGCGGCCCTCGGCGATCGCGTCCTGGAAATGATTGATCTGCGAATAGCTGGACTTCTGCATCGCGCGCATCGCGCGGTAGACGCTCCGCTCGCGCTCTCCCAACGGCCGAAGCTGTCCGTCGCCGTCGTGGATGATGCCCACCGTGGAGGTGAATCCCAACGCGACGGCCCGCTTGCCTACGGTAAGCGCATCCTCCGGGTTCGGAATGCCGCCTCCAACCACCGAATTGATGTTCACGTGGAAATCCGCGTGCTTCGCCAGCAGTTGCAGCCGGTAGTCCAGCGTCTTCAGGCTTTTTTTGGACACCTCGTCCGGCTCGACGTTGTCGATGGAGATCTGCATGTGGTCGAGCCCCGCTTCGTTCAGCCGGCGGACGCGGCCGGTGTTCAGCAGATAGCCGTTGGTGATCAACCCGGCGATCATGCCCCGGCTACGAATCTGCGCGATGATTGCATCGAGTTCCGGATGCAGCAGCGGCTCTCCCCCGCTGATCGTGATTACCGACGTGCCAAGGTCCGCCAGCCGGTTCACCCGACGCAGCATAGTGGTGATCGGCACGGGCTTGGAAGCGTGGTCGTACTCGTTGCAGTACTTGCACGCCAAGTTGCAGCGCCGGATCGGAATCAGGTGCGCGAGGATCGGGTGATCCTTGTTGGCCAGCCCTCGGGCGATCATCCACAGTTCGCGCGCGCGACGGTGGGCGGCAAGAGCTCCGCGGCGGATTGTGACGACGCCCAGCATCCAGAATCTCTATCATTTCAACATGTTTCGGCCGTACTGACGAGTGGTTCTCTGCCGGATGCCGTTTTTGGCCCCTGAGCGGTCGAAAACCGGGATGCGGTAGCGTGGACCTGCCCGGGTCAAGGCTATACTGGCTGTCGTGTTGCCGATCGTTCTGCTGGTAATCGCCATGGCTGCCAATGCGCAACAGACCAGGCCGCGCGTCCGCGACGCCGGCGTCATTGTTGGAGAACTGCCTCCCGGGCCCCTGAACGCCATCACCGACGTTCCGGGCGTCCTGGTCGGCCACGCCACCCTAATCCGAGGCGACAACATCCGGACCGGAGTCACTGCCATTCTGCCGCACGCCGGGAACCTCTTCCGCGAGAAAACGCCGGGCGCCGTCTTCATCGGCAACGCCTTCGGCAAGCTCGCCGGTTCAACACAGGTCAACGAGTTGGGCGAGATCGAGACGCCCATCCTGCTGACTTCGACGCTCAGCGTGTTCCGCGTGGCCGACGCGCTCATCGACTACATGCTCGCCCTCCCCGGCAACGAGGACGTCCAGTCCATCAACCCGCTCGTGGGCGAAACCAACGACGGCTACCTGAACGACATCCGCGGCCGCCACGTTGGACGCGACGAGGTCTACGCCGCGATTCGCGCCGCCCGCGGAGGTCCCGTCGAGGAAGGCTCCGTCGGCGCGGGAACCGGCACGATTGCGTTCGGCTACAAGGGAGGCATCGGCACGTCGTCGCGCCGCTTAGCGGACCGTTACACCGTCGGCGTGCTCGTGCAATCGAACTTCGGCGGCGACTTGCGCATCGACGGCGCTCCGGTCGGACGCGCGTTGCGAGCCTCGCGCGCCGGCGCCGACGGCAGCATCATGATGGTCGTGGGAACCGACGCTCCTTTGGATCACCGGAACCTTCAGCGCTTGGCGGCCCGCACGATGCTGGGGTTGGGCCGGACCGGCTCGACCGGCTCGAACGGCAGCGGCGATTACGCCATTGCCTTCTCCACCGCGCGCCAGGGCTCGCCGCTCGGCAACGACGCCATGGCGCCTCTGTTCCGGGCAGTCGTGGAAGCCACCGAGGAGGCCGTCTACAACTCGCTGTTCCGCGCCACTACCATGACGGGCAACGGCCGTACCGTGGAGGCGCTACCTCTCGAGGAGACCCTCCGCATCCTGCGGCGTCACGGCGCGATCCGGGATTGACGCTACAGCCGGATGCAAACCTTCCCGAAGTGCGCGCCGCTCTCCAGGTAACGGTACGCTTCGCGAGCCTCTTCGAACGGAAACACGCGGTCCACCACCGGCCGCAGGTTTGCCTGAACGATCGCGCGGTTCATCGCCTCGAACATCGCCCGCGAGCCGACGTAGATCCCCTGCACCCGGACGCTCTTGGCGAAGATGAGGTTCGGGTTGAAATTGCCGCCGCCGGCGACCACGCCGATGAAGCTGATCGTCCCGCCCGGCCGCACCGCCCGCAGCGACTGTTCGAGCGTCCCCGCCCCGCCCACCTCGACCACGTGATCCACGCCGCCGCCGCTCAACTCCCGCACCGGCCTCGACCAATCGGGCGTCGCCTTGTAGTTGATCACCGCCATGGCGCCCATCGCCCGGAGCCGGTCCGCCTTCGCATCGCTGCCGGTGGTGGCGATCACGCGCGCTCCCGCCAGCCGCGCGAACTGGAGCGCGAACAGCGACACGCCGCCGGAACCGAGCGTCAAAACGGTATCGCCCGGACGGAGGCGGCCCGACTCCATCAGCGCATTCCAGGCCGTCACCGCGGCGCAGGGCAGACACGCCGCCTCCTCCCACGACAGCCGTTCCGGCACGACCACCAGCCCGTCCTCGTGAAGGACCACCTGCTCCGCCAGCATGCCATCGATGGCGCCGCCGAGAGCCGACTTCCCCGCCGCCTCCGTGACCTCCCCGTTCAGCCACGTCTGCATGAAGATGCCGGCCACGGGATCGCCGGGCTTCGCCCGCGTGACGCCTTCGCCAACCGCAACGACCTCGCCGGCGCCGTCGGACAAAGGAATCAGCGGCAACCGCACGCCGCGCCCGTAGCCGCCCTTGACAACCACCAGGTCGCGGTAGTTCAGCGAAACGGCGCGGATGCGGACGGCTACCTGATGAGGACCGGGCTCAGGCTCGGGCCGTTCCGCGAGAACTAGCGAGTCGATGCCGTCGGTCCGGGGTATTTCGTACAGGCGCACCGTACCCCCTACTTGATGAAGTACCCGGCGGCGCGCCATTTGCCGTCCGGCTCCAGCGCCATGACCACGGTCTCCACAGCCGACTTCTTCTTCTCAAACGAGGTTTGAAATTGCAGAAAGACGTACTCCCCGTCCGGGACGCCGGGCGCATCGGTGGAGTATTCGCCATGGGCGAGCTTTCGGGAGATGACCTTTCCCAATGGCTCGCGTACAGGTTTCGCCATTGCGGCCCATTTATCGCGGGCGACGCCTTTCTTGAACAGCGAGGAGGCCGCATCCCAGCTTTCGCCGTACTTCGCGTCATCCACCAGCTTCACCCACGGCTCGGCCGCCTGCTGGGCCGCCTGGACTTTCGCATCGTCCGCAAGCGCGGACGTTGCCGCCAACAGGATCGCCGCGGCCAGAAGCGCCGAGGCCGGTTTTCTTGCCATCGCCATGGAACGAATCCTCCTCCTTGTTCCCGCCCTCCCGAACCTTTCCGCATCCGTCCGCCGCGGCGAACATCCAAAATCGGAGGGCGCAATGTCAGTTTACGACGATCACGGCGAAGAACTGGAACGGCACGAGTTCATGATGGGACCCGAGCGCGGCAAACTGGCGGTGGCTCTCGACCTGCTCACCGACGCGCTGGTGCTGGTGGGCCAGCACGGCGTCTATTGCCAGAGCGCCCGTCAGCCGGGCCGTCCGGCCATGGACATCCAGATCATCGCCAAGGGCATGACCGACGCCAAGCACCTCATCGCCGACGTGATGCAGGAGTTGAAGCGGAAACGCGACGAACTCAAAGGCCTCGAAGGAAGTAATTGAACTCTTTCTCGCGGCCGATCGTGGTCGATGGGCCATGCCCCGGAATCACCACGGCATCCTCGGGCAGCGGCAGCAGCCGCTCGCGGATCGAGCGGAGGATCTGCCGCCCGTTGCCTCCCGGCAGATCGGTTCGGCCGATGCTGTCGCGGAAAAGGGTGTCGCCGGCGACGACTTTGTTCTCCGCCGGGATCCAGAGCGAGACGCTCCCTTGCGTGTGACCGGGCGTGTGCAGCACGTTCAGCTCCGTTGCGCCGACGGTAAGCCGGTCGCCGTCGCGCAGGTCCGAATCCACCTCGGTCCGCTCCGGCAGGTCCATCCCGAGCCAACTCGCCTGCACGTCGAGATGGTCGAGCAGCGCCTTGTCGTTGGCGTTCATGTACACCGGCGCGCCGGTGAGCGCTTTCAGTCGGGCCGCGCCGCCGATGTGATCGATATGCGCGTGCGTGATCACGATGGCCTTCACGCGGAGCGAATGCCGGGCCAGCATTTCGCGAATGTCGTCGATGTTGTCGCCCGGGTCGATCACGATCGCTTCGCGCGTCTGTTCGTCCCCAAAGATCGAGCAGTTGCATTCGAGCATGCCGACGCGCAGAATCTCGTGGATCATAGCCCGATTGTAGAATACGACTATGGAACCGACGGGAAACATGTTCTTGGGGTTGCTGATGCGCTGGATTCACGTCACTTCCGTCGTCGTGCTGATCGGAGGCATACTCTACGCACGGTATCTGTGCAGCTACTCGCCGCGGTTTCGCAACTGGATTTACGTCTGCGTGATCGCGCTGCTCGGCTCCGGGCTCTACAACTTCTTCACCAAGGCGGCGTATCCGCGCGGCTATCACATGTGGTTCGGGATCAAGATGCTGCTGGTGTTGCACGTTTTCGCCACGGCCGTGCTGATTACGCTGCCCACCAATAACGAGGCCAAGCGGGCGAGGAGGATGAGCGGGCTCGTCTACTCGTCGCTTGCCATATTCCTGATCTCCGCGTACCTGCGATGGATCTCGCTGGCTTGACCGAAGGCTATCGGGCACTGCGGGAGACCGCTGCCGTGCTCGACTTGAGCGGCCGCGGACGGATTCGCGTCACGGGCGAGGACCGCGTTCGCCTGCTCCATGCGATGACGACGAATCACGTCCAGCAGCTCGCTCCGGGACAGGGCTGCTACGCTCTGTTCCTGACCGCTCAGGGCCGCGTCCTGGCGGACGTCAACCT
The DNA here is from genome assembly GCA_026129905.1 of Bryobacteraceae bacterium. Lineage (GTDB taxonomy): Bacteria > Acidobacteriota > Terriglobia > Bryobacterales > Bryobacteraceae > JAHCHE01. The sequence goes on from JAHCHE010000016.1 coordinate 183,876, forward strand.
GCTCGCGCAGCCTGAGTTCATCCTGCTGGACACGGAGCCGGAAACGCGCGAGAAGGTGTACGCCCACCTGGACAAGTACATCATCGCCGACGACGTCGCGCTCGAAGACCTCGCCGGGAGCATGGGGTGCGTGGGGCTGGAAGGCCCGAAATCGCGCGAGCTGCTTGGCGCTCTTGGCGCGCCGGCGCCGGAAGCCTCCCACCAGACCTCCGGCTGGGGGGACCGGCTGGTGAGCCGCATCAGCGCAATCGGCGCCGACGGTTATCGCATCTTCCTGCCCGCCGCGGACGCGCCGGCTCTGATGGAGCAGCTACGGCGGCATGGCGCCGCGCCGGCCGCGGATGCCGACATCCGGACCGTACGGCTGGAGAACGGGCGGCCCCGCTACGGGGAGGACATCGGCGAGCGGTTCATCCCCAACGAGACGCAGCTATTCCACGCTCTTCACTTCAGCAAAGGCTGCTACCTGGGACAGGAGATCGTCGAGCGGGTCCGCTCGCGCGGCCAGGTTCACCGGCTCCTGATGCCTCTGCGGATCGAAACGCGCGTGCCGCCCGCGCCGGGCGCCGAACTGCAAGTCCAGGGCGTCAAGGCAGGTGAGATCGCCTCGGCGGCGTTCTCACCCGCGCTGGACATGGTAGTCGCGCTGGGCTACGTTCGCGATGCGCATGCGCGCCCGGGCGCGTCGCTCGAATGCAACGGCGCTCCCGTTACCGTAGCCGCCGCTCGTCCGGTTTGAATCAGTCGAACTCGATGAGGCGCAGTTCCTTCAGCTTGGCCCAGATTTTTTCGGCGCTTTCCTCCGCGGTTTCGCGGTCGGTGTGGCAGATCACTTCCGGATTCACGGGTGGCTCGTAGGGATCGGAAACGCCGGTGAACTGTTTGATCTCGCCGGCGAGCGCCTTCTTGTAAAGGCCCTTGACGTCGCGCTCCGCCAGTACCGGAATCGGGCACTCGACGTAGACCTCGACGAAGTTCGTCACTTTGGCGCGAATCTCGTCGCGGATCTCGCGGTAAGGCGAGATGGCGGCGCCAATGGCGATGACGCCGTTGCGGGACAGCAGGTCGCAGACGAAGCCGATCCGGCGGATGTTGATGTCCCGGTCCTCCTTGCTGAAGCCCAGGCCTTTGGAAAGGTTGGTTCGCACGACGTCGCCGTCGAGCAGTTCGACGCGCGCGCCGGCGTTCTTGAGCCGTTTGAGGAGCATTTCGGAAAGCGTGCTCTTCCCCGCCCCGGAAAGTCCGGTAAACCAGATGGTGAATCCGCGATGAAAGCCGTTGCGGTGCTGATCAAGGAATTGTTCTTGCATTGCCGAGTTAGAAAACCTTCTTCCAATGAGAATGGAGCTGTCTGACGATTTTACCATTCGAGGCTGCGCGCGTACGCGTGGCCGGCGCCTACGGCGGCGTCCCTCCGGCGAGCACGTCCAAGCCGATCGCGTCGTGATCCGACAGCGGCCGGTCGAGGCCTTCGCGCAGGTCGTGCACCACAACCGGGTTGGCGAAGCCCACGCCGCGGGCGGCGAACCAGTCAATCTTCAGCGGACAGCGGCCGTTATGGTTGCGCAGGGCCCACCGGATGAAAGGGAAACACCATAGGGGGACCCACTCGGCCAGCGCTTTGAAGGTGCGCTCGTTATCGAACTCGTAGTAGATGGTGTGCTCGCCGAGGCGGTTGGCGTTGCGGTAGTCGAAGCCGCGGCGCTCCAGCATCTCGAACAGCCCCCGCTCGAACTTCCGGTACGGATGCAGGTAATGGTTGCGGATGACGTTGTCCGGGCCCATGAGGACGCGGAGCGCATAACCCATGATGGCGTGAAACGCGGTGGAGGAGTTGTAGGTGGTGGTATTCCAGTCGCCGCCGATCACCGCCGGTCCGGTTGCGGGCAGCGCATCGACGACCATCTCCAACTGGCCCCGGCGGTGGTCCTGCGTCGAGTTCGCGTCCAGGTGCACGCACGCGGCGGCGAGGGTGAGATTCGGAAACACGACCTCGGCCACGGCGGCCGCCTGCCGTCCGACGCGCTTCTCCCGGCCCGACATCTTGTCCCTGCCGTTCTCCAGGCCGATGGCGCGAATGTTGCGAATCGGATAGCGGCTCAATAAAGCGTTGCCGTGGAGGCCCAACTCGTTTTCGCCGTCCACCTCGTGCTCGGCGCCGGAACCCTTGGCGAGGTTGATGTAGCACGGCGCGAAGGCGTAGTGAAAGCCAAGCTCGCGAGCAAGCTCCCGCGGGACGTCCATGTTTCCGGACCGCGCCATTCCGATGTCGCACTCCGTCAGCAGCAGGACGTCGCAGGTCTTCAGATAAGGGTGATTCCGGAAGGCGTCGATCTGGCGGCGGAGTTCGATGCCCCGCTCGATATTCCAGGCCAGGACGCGATAAGAATCGCGCTCCGGCGGATTCGATGGCCCGAAGTGACCGACCTCGGTGCTCCCGAGGACCTTGTGGATCAGCGGTTCGAGCGTAGCGTGCAGCGGATGCTCGTGCAGCTCCCGCATCGAGCGGCACTGGGCGAGTTCCGGAAAACGCGGCGCCAGCTCTTCGCGGACAATCCGCCGGATCTGGCCGGCAGTCAGCTCGTGAACGCCCCCGGGTTGTTCCCTCGATGTCGCCGTCCCAGCCTGCAAGGAAATTAGCCTGCCACCTCTTCCCAGGTTACGATGCGCTTTTCGTAGATGGAGCGGGTACCCATGATCGGCGCGAGCGTGGAGCGCATCGCCGACTCCACGTCGTTGATGGGCGGCCGGCGCTGCAACCGGACGTTCTCGATGAATGCGGCCAGAGACATGTAGGTGGAGTCCTTGTCCGCGTCGGGGACTTCAAGCCGAATGGCCGGCGGCTTCTTCTCGCGCGGCTGCCACGACGCCTGGTAGAGATCGATGGCGCCCTCGCTTCCGAACACCCTTACCTGATGCCCACTGAAGCCGGGAGGATCCAGGTAATGATGGCTCAGGTTGGCCCGGGCCTCCGCATACTCGAAGATCACAAAGTAGTTGTCCATGACGGTCCGGCCCGGCGGATCGTCGATGAAGAGGTTCGTGCCGCCGGAGCCGTACGCGCGGAGAGGGTGCGTTCCGATGGCCCAGGTGAATAGGTCGAGGATATGGATGCCCTGATCGACGATGATGTCGCCGCACTTGGTTCGATCGAAATACCAGGGGATGTTGCGGGGCAGGTCGCCGCCGTGCCGCGTGCCGTGGCACAGCAGGACCTTGCCGATGCCGCCCGAGTGGATGAACTTCTCCGAAGCGTTGATCTTCGGATCGAACCGCAGTTGAAAGCCCACCTGCATGATGCCCTTGGCCGCTTTCGCGGCGTTCACCACCATGCGGCAGTCTTCCGGGGTCAGGGCAAGGGGCTTCTCCGCGTACAGGTGGCGGCCGACCTCGAGGATGGCGATGTCGAGGTCCTTGTGGGTGGAGTCGGGCGTGGCCAAGACGACGGCGTCGATGTCCTTCCGCCCGTCGAGCATCTTGCGGAAATCAGCGAACGTGGCCGCCTTGCCGCCAGCCTTCGATACCGCGTCGGCAGCAGCCTGCGCCCGTTCGCCGACGATGTCGCACACCGCCACGACGTCGACGCCCGGGACTTTGAGCATGTGGTCCAGAAGGTAGGCGCCGCGATTGCCGACGCCGACGAACGCTACGCGGACCCTGTCGTTCGGCGACTGCGAGCGCAGGAGCGCGGGCGCTCCGGCCATGGCCGCGGCGGCAGCCGGCGTCTTGAGGAAATCGCGCCGAGTAACCGGGAGCTTCATGGAGACCTCCAAAAGGAAACGATAGCAAAATGGGCTGGGGGCGATGTTTGGGCGGTACTCCTTGCCTCGACCGCGCTGTCGGCATGCGCCAGGCAAACGCGGTGATTCGTCTGAAGGAGGATGAAGTAAAGACCGTTACCGAGTGGAGCCGCCGCGGTAAGAGCGAGCATCGGTTAGTGGAGTGCGCCGGAATGATTCTGCTCGCCGACGAGGGAAAGACCAATCAGCAGATCGCCAGTCAGCTCCATACCCGCACGGCCCGCGTTTCCAAATGGCGGCAACGGTTCGGCAAGCACCGGATGGCGTGATTGGGTGATGCCGCGCCGCCCGGCAAGCCCGCCAAGTACGATCAGACCACCGAACAACGGGTGCTGGCGCTGCTGGACGAGCGGCCGCCGAAGGGCTATTCGCAATGGAACGGCAGTCGGTTGGCGGAGCACCTGGGGGACGCCAGCAAAAGATCAGGTCTGGCGGATCTTGCGGCGCATGATATCTGCTTGCAGCGCCGCCGGAGCTGGTGCATCAGCACCGATCCGGAGTTCGGGCCCAAAGCTGCCGATGCGGTGGGACTTCACCTGAATCCTCCACGGGAGGCCCTGATCCTGTCGGTGGATGAGAAGCCATTCAGAGGTTCCGAGCAACTTGCGGCGCACCGTGGGGCTGGAACTCGGGCGGAATCCTCGACGCGCGTCGCTCCAGGCGACCGGCGCGGCCAGAGGGGGAAAACGGGTCCTTTCGGGTAAGGTATTCGTTGGCGCTTCAGAGATTTCATTCACCACCATCAAGCGCGTGACCGGACAGAAATGCGAGCTACTCCTGTCGGAGCGCCGCCATGGGATCGATTCGCGTCGCCCGCCGGGCCGGAAGGTACGAGGCGAACGCAGCGGCAACCAGCAGCGCCGCCGCCACCCCGGCGAAGGTGAGGGGATCGGCGGCGCTTACGCCGAACAGAAAGCTGTCCAGAGCGCGCGCGATCAGGAGCGTGGCCGGGACGCCGGCGGCGATGCCGACAAGAGCTAGCCCGATGCCCTGCCGCAACACCGAGCGAAGCACCGCCGAGGGCAACGCGCCGAGCGCCATGCGCAAGCCGATCTCTCGCGTGCGACGGGCGACCGAATAGGAGGTAACGCCATAGACACCGAGCGCGGCCAGCAACAGCGCCAGTCCGCCGAAGGAGGCGAGCAGCGTCGTCTGGATCCTGCGCGCGGCGACGGCCTCGTCCAGTACGTCTTCGATGGTCCGAACGGCGGCGATCGGCACAGTGGAATCGACCGCTTGAACGGTCTGACGGACGAGCCCCGCCAGGCGCAGCGGGTCGCCCGTTGTTCGGACGACGAGATCCTGCGGCGTATAGTACACGCTCGCGCGGCCCTGGCGGTGCAGAACGTACAGTTCAGGCGCGGCGGGGAGGTCCAAGCGCTGCTGTCGCGCATTGCCGACCACGCCGGCAACGGTCATCCAGGCGTGCTGCGAGTTCCGTTCGCCGATCTTGAGCCGCCGCCCGACCGCGCCGCCGCCTGACCAATACCGATCCACCAGGGCTTTGTTGACGATGGCGACGGGAGCGCTGTCGATCCCGTCCGCCTGATTGAAGTACCGGCCGGCTTCGAGCGGTATGTTCAGGGCCTCGAGATAGCCTTCGGTCACAAAGCGGCACCGGGCGTGCGGCTGATCCGTGAATGAGGGCGCGGCGCCTTCCGGCGTGAAGCTGAGCAACTCGCCCGATCCTGCCAGGGGAATGTAGCTGCTGAAGCCGGCCGCGACCACGCCGGGCAGGCTTCGCAGCCGATCGAGGACTTCGCGGTAGAAGGTCTCGCGCGTCTGCAATTCGCCGTAGCGAGGCCGCGGCAGTTCCGTGCGCAGTGCGAGGATGTTACGGGTCTGGAATCCGAGCTCTACCGACCGCAGATTCACCAGAGTGCGGATCAGGAGCCCGGCACCGGCCACCAGGGCGACGGCTAGCGCGAACTGCGTTACGACGAGGGCCCGGCGCACAAGGCTCCCACGCGCGTCCGACGCCGCGGCGGCGCCTCCCACGCGGAGAGCATCGTAAGGTCGCAGCCCGCGGGCGGCCAGCGCCGGCGCGATGCTGAAGGCTAGCGAGGTGAACAGCGCCAGCGCGGCGGCAAAGACCAGCACCCGCACATCCAGGCCGATGCCAGCCCAGTACGTCAACTCGAAGGGAACCAGACGCGACAGGACGTCGAAGGTCCAGACGGCGAGCAGGAGTCCGAGGGCGGCGCCGGCGGCCGACACGAGCAGGTTTTCGGCAAGCGATTGCCGGGCCAGCCGGCCGCGCCCCGCTCCCAGCGCCAATCTTACCGCGGTCTCCCGCCGCCGATTCGCCGCGCGAACCAGGAGCAGATTCGACACATTGGCGCAGACGATGAGGAGGACGAACACCGCAGCCGCCGTCAGCAGCAAGTACGGCCGCCGGACGCTTCCGGTGAATTCCTCGGCGGCGGTCTTCAAGCGGACGCCAGCGCCGGCATTGCTTCCCGGGTACTGCGCGGCCAACCTTTGCGCGATCGCGCTCATCTCGCGCTGTGACGCGTCGAGTGTGACGCCGTCGCGAATCCTGGCTATTACGGTCAGCAGATGGGCGCCGCGGGCGCGTCTAAGGAACTCCGGAAAGACGGCGGGGACCCAGAGGTCGGCGCGCTGGCGCGGGAACTGAAAGCCGGGCGGCATGATGCCGATGACGGTGAAGCCGGCGTCGTTCAACATGATTTGGCGCCCGACCAGGGTCCGGTCGCCTCCGAAGGCCATTCGCCACAGGCTGTCGCTGAGAACGGCGACGCGTTCCGAGCCGGGCTCCTCGGATTGGTGAAAGAGCCTTCCATGCGCAGGCCGCGCACCGAGTACGGAGAAGAGGTTCGCGGTGACGGCGACGCCGTTCAGCTTGCGGGGTTCGCCCGCGCCGGTAAGATTGTAGGACCACTCCACGCCGGCGGCCATGTCGTCGAACGACTTGGCCGCCCGTTTCCAATCGGCGAAGTTGGGCAGCGAGACGTGGTTTTGCGCCAGCCCGAGGGACGGCGCCGTTTCCCAGAGAAAGACGACGCGGTCCGGCCGCTCAAACGGCAACGGCTTGAGCAGCGTACCATTGATCAGGCTGAAGACCGCGGTGTTTGCGCCCACTCCGAGGGCCACGACGGCAATGATCAACGCCGACAGCTTCGCATCCCTGCGAAGCGACCGGAAGCCCAGGCGGATGTCCCTCCACATCTAGGCGAGAACGAGCACGCCGTCTACCATTGCTGATCGACGCGCCACCCCTACGCCGTGGCGCTGGAGGACGGACAGCAGGCGGCGGCGATGACCGTTTTCGAAGGCGACGAGCCGCAGGCCAGCCTGAGGCAGATCGGGTTCATTCCGTAGGGCCACGCGGCGCGCCCGAGCGAATTTGGGACAACCGCTTGCGCGCCGCGCGCTCGATCCAGGTGCGGGGGAACTCGTCGCGGAGTTGCTCGAAGGCGCGGATGGCGTCACGAGTGTGTCCGGCGCGGAACAGCGCTTCGGCCTGCTGGAATCGTTCGTCTCCGGTCGTAAGCGTCTTCTCGGCCATCCGCACCGCTTCTTCGACCGTGATCGACTCCGGCACTTTGTCGAGGACCGGCGGGTTTTGTTCGGTAAGAACGCCATAAGCAGCTGGGTTGCGTTCGCGGAAAAGACGCGCGCGCATGTCGGCCTGGAAGTCCAATATGTCGCCGGCGGCGCGATCGCCGAACGGATCGATATCGGCGACGGCCAGCCCATCCGCGCCTTTGCCCTCGGCCAGCACCGCGCCCTGAGGCGAGACGACTATCGCCCCTTCGTCGCGTTTGGCGACGACCAGATAGATGAAGTTATCCACCGCGCGCGTGCGGAAGGCCGCGCGATCCAGGTCGCTTTCCGCGTCGGGATCGCCCCCCATTACCGCGCCGCCCAGCGTAGGGACAAAGACAATGTCCGCCCCCGCCAAAGCCAGGGCCCGGGTCGCTTCGGGCATTTTCATGTCGTGGCAGATCAGCAGTCCCACGGCGCCGAGGTCGGGCGTGTCGAAGACGGGAAAACTCCGGCCGCGGACGCGATCGGACTCGCTGATCGTGGGATGCACTTTCACGTAGCGGCCGATCTCGCGGCCATCGCGTCCGAGAAAGAACGCCATGTTGCGGTATGAGCCGTCGGGCTCGGTAAGGTCGCTGGAGCAGACCAGGTACATGCCATGCGAGGCGGCGGCCCGGCCCAACCGGTCCATCATGCGGCGGACCGCCTCGGGCAGAACTTCCGTCATCGCCGTCTTGTTCCCCATCTCCCAATGCAGCAGGCCCAGCGTGTCCTCGGGCAGGGCCAGGGCATCACAACCCGCGGCCGCGGCCGACTGCACAATGCGTTCGAGTTCGGACAGAGACCTGTCCACCTGCGCCAGCGCTTCCGCGGGCTGGAGCCGCCAATCAACCAGGCGGGAAGCCGGTTGCGCCCCGCATACGCGAATTGAAGGTTTCCGCGGCCCGGCCGGTTGCGCGAGCCCATGGGCGGCGCCGGCCACCAGCAGTAGAAAGCAGACTGCCGTTCGTGTCATGTTCTATTTCACGCGGGCGCCGACGGACTCCACCAGGAATCCCGCCGTATCCTCGTCCTCCGCTGTCGATTGGAAGTGAACGTAGCCGATGCCATTGACGCTCGATCGGTTCAGTGGCAGGCGGACCTTCGATGGGACGCCGTCGATCGAGAGCGCGCAGGCGTCTTCTCCGGTTTTGGCAAGGCCGTTCCAGGAGAACGTCAGTTCATGCCAGCGGCCGGGCTCGATCCTCTCGTTGGGCCGGACGGCGCCATCGCCGCCGATGCGGACCGTAAACATGGCGTAAAGGTCGACGACCGGATCCGTTGGATTCACCCAGCGATCGAGCAAGCTGATTCGCCCACCCTGCCCGCCGTCGAGAAACTTGACGCGAACGGTGAGCGCGCCGGCGGTTCCGGCAGGGAAGTTCCAGACCGCGCCCTGATTCTCCGAGACGAGGGCAGGTTCGCGGGGGCGGCGCGAGCGGAGCCGGCGAACTCGAAGCGCCTTCTTGCCGGGGTGGTCCGGGTGCTCGACAAGGTCCGCGCCCGCCCTTCGGTTAAAGGCGCAGTGGCCGCGGATGCCCGCGACATACATGTGTACGGACCAGGCCTCAAGCCCATTTTCAAAGCTGTCGGATCGGGCCTTTTCCAGAAGCCAGTCCGGATGGAACCTGACCAGCGCGCGGTGCAGAGAATGCTGGCCCAGGGAAACGAGGACAGAACCGTCATCCAACTCAACGAACTGGCTCTGGTGGACGCTGCGATCGGTTCCGCCGGTCTCGGCGTAGTTCCGGTCGTTGCGCCGGGGGTTAAGATAGAGTTCGCGAAATCCGCGCCATGTTTTGCCTTCGTCGGAGGAGATGGCCGCGTGAATGGCGTCGCGATTGGTGAAGACATCCTCCCACGTGGCGTCGAGGACTCCCGACCCGACGAAGAACAGATGGGACTCGTCCCGGGCCACTTCCGGCAACGGTGTGGTGTTGTTCCAGAGCAGGAGGACGCGGCCGTCCTTCAAGCGCCCAAGCGTGGGCATGGTGAGCGTCGAATAGAAGCGGGAGGGGCGCGGCGCCTCCCAGGTCTGGCCGCCGTCGGCCGAGATCGACTCGTACAGGTTGTCCTGCGAGGTCCGCATCAGCATCCAGACGCGGCCGTCTTTCCATTCGAGGATCGCCGGCTCGCAGGCGCCGTTCTGCCAGCGGGCGCTCTTGTGAACGCCCCCGGGCGCGTGCGGAGGCGCGACAACAAGGTTCGAACGACTCCAGGTGAAGCCGTCGTCGTCGGAGTAGAACGTCCCGGCGCGCAACCCCGGTCCGCCGTCCTCGCGAGGAAACTGGCAGCCGACCAGGATGCGCTTTCCACCCCGAATGAAAACCGGCGGCTTCAGCATGCCCCCGCTTCGGCCCCAGACTTTGCGCATCTCCCACCGGCCGTCGATGCCGCCCCGGGATCGCGCGACGAACACGCCTTCGCCCTCCCGTTCCAACAGCCGGATGTATTCGCCGGAAATGGGGCTTCGCTGGTCGGCGGCGATGGTTCCCCCCGGTAGTTGCTTCCGTTGCCAGGTGAAGCCGTTGTCCAAACTGACGATGTACGACGGCGCCTCCGATTCGGCCCACTCGCCGTAGTTGTAATGCCTGAGTTCGCCGCGGGGCAGCCGGGTAAGGCCGATGTAGGCGTCCGAAGGCGGACGGCCGACAAAGACCGGAGCAAACGCGTCGCGCGGCTGAGCTTCCGCGACGAGAGCGATTCCGAGGAGAATCGCCGCCGCGCGCGCCGCCGGTTTCCCGCAAGTTGAACGCGGGCTGAACCGGACGGCGCCGCCCGCCGCCACGGTCAACGGCCTCCGCCGCCGGCAGGACCCGCCAGGAGAAGTTCAAACTCGCGGTATTCGCTCTGGTCGGGCGGTCCCGGCGTGACCCAAGCTTTTGGGCGCGGCGAGAGTTCATAGATCACGGAACCGAAGGTGAACGAGCCTTGCCTGCCCTCGAAACGGCGGCAGACCGGGTGCGCCGGAGAGTCCTTGGCGCGGAGCGCCTGCTTGATCGCGTCCACGACGTTTCCGGCGGGCGGCTTCGAAAGCCTGGATGCGAGCGAGTTCAGCCGCTCGACGCTGTTGGTTTCTTTCGCGGCGCGGTCGTATTCCGGGCGGAAATCCGTGCTGGCCAGCGGGTGGTTGGTGTGGAGCAGGACGGGCACGCCCGCCCGCGGGACGTACTCGGCCACGCCGCCGACGCTGGCTTCGAACGACCCAACTGAATCCGGCGTCCCCACAAGGTAGTTCTGCCCCGTGGCGTGCGTGACGCGGCGCAGAAAGGCGATGGCGTCTTCACGCGATTTCCGTTCGAGCAGCCCGCGGATGACGAAGGCGACGGGAAGGCCCTCGCCGGCCCAGCGCAGTTGCGTCAGCGCGTTCACCACCACGCCCACGCCCGCCTGGTTGACGCCGGTCAGCCCGATCAGCCCGGCATGCGTGAGCGCCAGCGTCTCGAATCCGGTGGCGTCGCGCGTCCGGAGCACAACCTGAAAGCCGTTCAGCATGCCGCGGAGGTCCATGTTCTGGGCCACGAAGTTTCCGGATGAGCCTCGAATCCCCAGCGCGCTGCAACGGTCGCCTCGGAGCGCGCCGGCGTTCAGCCAGAACTCGTCGTTGAACAGTTGGAGGGCGAAAATGTCCTCGAACGACATTCCGCTGCCGGCGGCGATTCCGCGGACCTCGGCGAGCAGGTCCGGCGTCCACTGGCGCACGGCGGGTAGGTAGTCGAAGCGCTTGAGGAACCGAGTCAGAAAGCCGTCGGGTTCCTGCCCGTAGATCTCGCGGATGCTTTGCTTCCAGTCGGCGACAAGCCGCCGGATCGGTTCCCGGAGTTGCTTTCCATGTTCGAGACCGCGCTCGTAGCCGGCGCCGGAGACAGCGACCACCCGGAGCGAGGGCGCTTCAGCGCCGAGGACGCCGGTCACCGCCATGACCAAGACCATGGATTGTAATCGAGCCAAGGTTCAGTCTCCGCGGTCGACCGGGGTCACTTGGACACCGTCGCCTTGGTCGCGCCGGTAGAGATGCCGCCGTCCACCAGGAGGGTCTGCCCGGTAATGTACTCGCTGGCATCGGAGGCAAGAAACACCACCGTGCCGTCTAAGTCCGAGGGTTGGCCGGGGCGCTTGAGTGGAATGCGGTCCACCAGGTACTCCACCCACTCCTTGTTCCGATACAGCACTTCGTTCTGCTTGGTTTTGAACCAGCCGGGAGCGAGGCAGTTCACGGTGATGCCGTGCGGCCCCCAGTCGTCGGCAAGGCTCATCGTGAGTTGCTTCACGCCGCCGCGGCTCGCGCAGTAAGGCCCGATGCCGGCGTAGCCGAACACGCTGGTCACCGAGCCGATGTTGACGATCCTGCCGTAGCGGCGAGGGATCATGACTTTGGCAATCGCCTGGGAGACAAAGAACGTCCCGCGCAGGTTGGTCTCGAGCACGAGATTCCAGTCGTCCCAGGAGACGTCGATGGCGGGGCGACGAACGTTGCAGCCGGCGTTGTTCACCAGGATGTCGATCTTACCGTAGGGGGCGTAGGCCGCTTCCGCCATGCGCTGGATGCTGTCGTAGTTGCGGACGTCGAGTTCAACGGGGACGGCGCGGCGGCCGAGCGACTCGACTTCCTTCTGGAAATCGGCCAGGGAGGCGGCCGTGCGGCTGGTGATCACGAGGTCGGCGCCGGCGCGAGCCAGCGCTCGGGCCATGTATTGGCCCAAACCGCGGCTGGTCCCGGTAACGATAGCGGTCTTGCCGGAGAGATCGAAGAGCGTGGATGCCATGGCTTCCCCCCTCCTATGAAGGCTGCACGATGACCTTCATCAGGTTGGGCTCCTTGCCATAGAGCCGCTGAAACCAGGAAGCGGCGTCGGCGAGCGGCGTCATGGCGCTGATGAGCGGGTCGACGCGGATGGCGCCGCGGGCGAGCAGGTCGATGCACACCGGGTACTCGCCCGAGGAGGCGCAGGAACCCGTCAGCCGGATCTGCCGCGTGACAACCGGCTGGAGGGGCAGCTCGACATTGGGTGAGATATTGCCGACCAAAGTAACCGCGCCGCCTTTGCGCACGCTGTGGATGGCCGTCTGGAGCGGCTGCGTGGCGCCCACAACTTCCATGGCGACGTCCGCGCCGCGGGAATCGGTCAGTTCGCGGATGCGGGCCGGAGCGTCCGTGAGAGTCGAGTTCAGGAGTTCGTCGGCGCCGAGCTGAGCGGCTTTGGCGAGCTTCGCATCGTCGATGTCAACGGCGATGACGCGCAGGCAGCCGGCCAGCTTCAGCGCCTGGATGACCAGCAAACCGATCATGCCGCTGCCCACCACGACGCCCGTGTCGCCGAGCCGGATGGGCGTGAGACTGACGGCATGAACCGCGACGCCGACCGCTTCGATCATCGCGGCGTGCTCGAAGCTGAGGGCTTCCGGCAATTGGTAGGTAATCCGCTCGGGAACCGCAACGTATTCGGCGAACGCGCCGTTCCGGCGGTAGTCGCCGCAGGATACGCCAAGCACCTGCCGGTTGTCGCACAGGTTAATCTCGCCGCGGCCGCAGAAAAAGCACGCGCCGCACGAGACGGTGGAATCGAACGTGACGCGGTCGCCGGGGCGAAAGCGGGTGACGGCGGCGCCGGTCTCCTCGACGATGCCGGAGGCCTCGTGGCCCATCACCAACGGGGGGATTCTCCTGCCGGTGCTGCCGTCCAGTCCGTGGACGTCGCTGCCGCAGATGCCGCACGCTTTCACGCGCACCAGAAGCTCGTCGGGGCCGATTCGCGGCTTGGGAAGATCCACCAGCTCGAGCTGGTTGTACTCTCTCAGCAAAAGTGCGTTCATGGCTCTCTCAGATGCTATCAGAACGGCGCCGGAAAGGGGCTTTCAGCGGGCCGTGAGTTCGAGCGCGGCTTCGAGCGCCGCCTCGACCGGGACGTGCGCAATCGGGTCGCCGGGACGGGGCGGCTGAACGATGCGGACCTGATCGCCGCGAGGCGCCCAGACGGCCGGGTCGGTGGGGCCGAAGATCGCGACGACGGGAGCGCCGGCGGCCGCCGCGAGGTGCGAAATGCCCGAGTCGTTTCCGATATACAGCCGCGCGCCCGCCAACCAGCAAGCGAGGCTATAAAGGTCGTCGAAGCGCTGGGCGCCGTCAAGCGGCTCGTCGGGACCGGCGCACCATTCCACCGGAAGGCGACCTTCGAGTCGGCGGGCGAGTTCTTTGAAGCGGTCGAGCGGCCAGTTCTTGCGGGCGCTGCCGGAGAACGGATGAATGACGATGCTGTCGCGAGGCTCGCGGGGGCAGCGAATGCGCGGCGTGGGATCGGCCTTCGCCGCCGTCAACTCGGTCGCCTGGGCCAGGGAGTAATCCACCGCGTGGGCGCCGGCGGATTCCGGCAGAGCGGGAAAGAAGTGGAACGGCAGTCCGAGCCGGCGGACGAGGGCGCGGAACTCGGGACGTCCAGATCCATACCACGACACGATCGAGTCGAAGCCGCGGAGAGCGTCGACCAAAGTCCGGCATTCATCGGGCCGGATCTCCAGCATGTCGAGGCCGGTGGAAGCGATCGACCGCACGGCGTCGGCGAAGCGGATCAACGCCACGTTCGGACCGGCGACCCAGACTTCAGTGTAAGCGGCGCGCAGAGCTTCCAGCGCGGGGAACGACGTGACGCAATCGCCGATCGCGCCGGGGCGGATCAGCAGGCGTCGCATCGGGCGGCAAGCGCGGAGCGGCTAGTCGGAGGCCAGCGCCGCGCGGGAGGCGCCGGATTCCAGCAGGGCGTTGATGTCCTTGGCGTAATTGTCCTTGCTGACGAGGCCGATGTGGACCGACGCGATCCGGCCGTCGCGGTCGATGATAAACGACGTGGGCAGCGAGGAGACGCCGCCGTAGTTCCCTGCGACTTCATCGTCGCCGATGACGACGCGGTAGTTCACCTTGGCTCGCTCAACGTATGGCTTAACGACTTCCCAGCCCTCTTCGTCCATCGAGACGCCGATGACGGCGAAACCGCGATCCTTGAAATTACTTTCAAAATCGCGGAACCACGGAATTTCGATGCGGCACGGACCGCACCAGGTGGCCCAGAAGTTCAACAGGACGACTTTGCCTTTGTAGTCCGACAGCCTGACGGTGCGGCCGTCGGCGTCCTTCAGGGAAAAGTCGGGCGCCGGTTCGCGTTCCCGGGCGGGCTTCACCGAAGCGGCTTCGGTGGAAGCGGAGTTCCGGGTACAAGCGGTTGGCAGAAGCAGCAAGGCGGCGACGACAAAGGCGGTCAGGAATCTTACGGACACGTGGCTCCCCTACGGGCATTCTACTATACGGGTATCCGTGGCCTCCGGGAGAGCAGATCCTCAAACCATTTCTTGCGGGCGCGCCGGAAGCGCGGCGCCAGCGTGAACTCTTCGTGCCGCTCAATCTCGGACAGGACCCACGAGCCGGTATCGCAGAAGCTTTCGCAGAGGTAATTCCGCCAGCGGCGCGTGCGTTCGAGACGGTCCGGCGCGCCGAGCCGGACCTTCCGCATTTCCGAGGACCAACCGAGTTCTCCGCGGGCGCCGCGATCTATCTCGGCGGAGATCAGGTGCTCGTAGGTCAGGCGGTGCGTGGTCGACAGGCGCCGCCAGGCGAAATGAAAGATTTCGTGGAGGAGAATTCTGCGAAGTTCCGCCACGCTGGCCGTCAGCGCCTCGTCCAGGATAATCAGCCGCCGGCGAAGATCGGACCCGGCGTGGACCTCCTGCCCGGTTGTGGCTCCGGACAGCAGGTTGCCCCGCCGCGTGCGGAGGTCCGGGAGAAACGCGACGCGCACGGCCCGGCCCCGGAAACGGGTGGAATGGTTGAGGATGGTTTCAACCGTCAGCCGGAGCCCAGGGTCAAGGTTGGCGGCAGTGCGCACACGGAGCGCTGGTTCCTTCCGGCTGCCCGCCGCGCGGTGCGGGTGATCGGCGTCACTTGGCCGGCGCGGGAGCAAAATACGCTTCGTGCTCGAAGGTGACCGTAGCCGACTTTCGTATGGAATCGAACCACTCCTGGAACTTGGCGTTCTTGGCGTCGCGCAGCAGATCCTGCCGCACTTCCTCCACCGTTTTCGTGCCGATCTGATCGAGCTTGAAGAGATAGAAGCCGTTCGGTTGCTTCACCGGCTCGCTGATTTCGCCGGGCTTCAGCGCGAAGATCGCTTTTTGGATGTGCTCGGGGAGCTTGTCGCTGCGGCGGACGACGCCGAGGTCGCCGTCCTTGGCCGCCGAAGTCGCGTCCTCGGAGTGTTCCTTCACCAGCTTGACGAAATCCGCGCCCTCCTGAATCTGCTTGCGAAGTCCCTCGATCTTATCCCGGGCCTGCTTTTCGTTCAGGATCTTGCGCCCCTCAGGCGCGTTGAACTGGCTGGGATCCTCGGCGAAGGAAATGTAGAGGACCTTGACCTTCGCTTCCGTGTAATGGTCGCGGTGACTTTCGTAGTATTCCTTCTCTTCCTTTGGCCCGATGTTGATGCTATCGGAGTAGCTGTTGAGCTTGGCCTGCATCAGCAACTCGGATTCCACCCACTCCAACTGCTCCCGATAGGGGCTCTTCTGACCGAGCTTTTGCGATTCGGCGTCCTTCACCAACCGGGCCATCAACGCGTACTGCTCCAGAAACTTCTGTGGACTGTTGCGGAAATTCGCCCGGACGTTGGGCGGGGCGCCCGCAAGCAACCTCTTGAGGCCGGCGCCCGTGAGTTGGTCTCCATCAACGACGGTAACCACCTGCGTCTCGTCGCCGGTCGTTGCGGCGGATAGCAACTGCTCGTTTTCCAGTTTGACGGAGATCGCCTTGCGATTCTCTTCCAGCCATTTCTCCAACCCGGCCTTGTCCTGCCCACCCTGACCGCGCTCGGCGATAGCCGCCTGCATCATCACCTGCATGCGCGCCCATTCGAGCTGCTCGCGGTACGGACTCCTGGACGCGAGGTCTTCCTTCTCGGCCATTTCCCGCAGCATCGAAACCAGTGCGTAGTTCTCGACGAACATTTTGGGGTTGTGACGCAGCGTATCGCCCAGTTGGCGAGGGGCGCCGGACAAAATCTTGTCCAGTTCGGCGGCGGTCATCTTGCGGCCGTTCACCACGGCGACAACGGTATCCGGCGGGACCTTTTGCGCGGCCAGCGCGACCGAGGATAAGAAGCTGAACGCAATCAGGAAGACTACAGGAAGGAGCATCCGCAGCGAGTTCCTTGACTTAAGGTCGATTGTAGCATGGCGCGCCAATCTCGACGGCTTTGCGCCATCGGAGAGCCGTCTTCCCGAACCGGTCGCGCAGGGTCTCCCCTTCCAGCAGTTCCGTCACCGCGAAAGGGATCCCTTGCTCGGCGCCGAGATCGAATATGGCGAGAATGTTCGGATGCGACAGCGCCGCGACGGCCTTGGACTCACGGGACAGCGCCTCAGGGCTCCGGGCCAGATGCTCCGCCAGCACTTTGACGGCAACATCGCGGTCAAGGCGAGTGTCGCGGGCCCTATGGACTTCTCCCATGCCGCCGGCAGATCAAGCTTCAATGGGCTCACCGCGGAGACACGGAGAGCGCAGAGACCGGAAGAAGAAGAGAATTGGAGGGGGTTTAGCGGGTCATAAGGATGGGCGCGGGCGCCGGATCGAGACCGTTGGGGTCGGAGGCGGGCGGAAGCTCGGGGTTTGTGCGGGTAATCGTGATCATTTCCTCGATCGGCCAGGCGATATCGGCAGTTCGTTTGGCAGAATTTACTTTCATGGGGTTAGCGGCG
>JAHCHE010000017.1 GCA_026129905.1 Bryobacteraceae bacterium
CGCCAGCGACAGGCTGCACGCCCCGCCGCTGATGGTCGGATTCATCTCCACCGCCACGAACGTCCCCGCGCTCGTCGGCCCCAGCCGCGCGTCCGGCGTCGCCCCCAGGTACTGCACGTAGTAGCCGCCGGAGTTCTTCAGCCGCAGCGTCGTCTTCACCTCGTACTCGTTGGCCTGGTCCGGCACGGCATCCTTGTGGATCAACGACCCGCCCGCCGTCGTCGCCGTCAACCCGATGCTCGTACCGGATACCGTCCCGTTCTGCAGCCACGAACTCCACCAGCGCGAACTGCCCGTCGTCGCTCACTTCATAGGCGTAGCCGAGGACCCGCGGTTCGCCCCGCGCCTGGAGCCGGTCGGACTCCGCCGGCGCGAACATGGGCCGCCGCGGGTCCTCGTAGGTCCCGCTGCCCGTCATCGGCACGACGCAAATCAGCCGTTCCTACAGGTTCCGCGGGCTCACCGGCGTCTGGGCAATTATCTGAAATACGACAGGATTGTTACCAGTCCCCCCCGCCCAAACAAAATTATCCAAAAGGATAAGTCCAAAACGCCATTCTTTCCAAAAGGATAGTTTTTTTTCGCGCCCATCCGTGCCCGAAGCTCCAGTCACACGGCATTTTCCGCGCTCCCTCGGCGGATTACTCCCCTACCCGCAGCAGCTTACAAGCCGTGCGCCCGCTTCACAAGCGGGAATGCCCATTTCCGCCAGGCTATAATGACTCCGGCTCGGTCGTGTTGTTCCCGCCGCGCCTCGGTCTCTGACAATTGAATCTCGCGTCGCGACCGCCGGCCGCTTTCCGCGCATGAAAATTAACAATTCGAACCCATTCCCAAAATCGGACAGTGTCGAAAAATGCAACGCCCGGCCGGCGCACATTTCCTGGCGGTCCGTGCCGAATCGCCTTTGCGACTCAAGGGACGTATCGCCATGAAACGGCGGGCTTTCGATCAATCGCGAGCTTCAGACAAAGCCCCCGGGACCGCGGTTTTCGCCATACAAAATAGCAATTCGAACCCATTCCCAAAATCGGACAGTGCTGTCGAATTCAACACAGCCCAGCCGTCCGGTCGTGACCAAACCGGTGTCTGGTCAAGTCGGTGACGCGCCGCCGTTACGTCCGGTCCTGGCGGTTGACGAGGACCAGTTCCGGGCGGACGATGAACCCCCTGTAGTTGAACTCGAGGCCCATGCGGCCGCGCAGCGGAGGGATGCGGGGCAGGGGAGTGCCCGAACCCTTTTCTTCGGCGTTGACGTAGTCGGCGCCCGCGTTCAGCCAGACGCCGTTGACCAGGAGCACGCTGGCCGTCGCTTCGGAGCCGACGAACCGGCTGTCGGTCTGGGCGGATTCGTGGACTTGCAGCCCGCCTTCGGTATGGCCGGTGGCGAAGGGGAAGACGAGCCGCCGAAGTGGTAGTAGAAGGAGTTTGCCTCCGCCTGAACCCGCTCGCTCTGGTGGCGCAGCGATAGGTCGATTCCGTTGCCGGTTTCGGCCCCGAGGGTCCCCGTAGGTAGCCTCGTAGGCTGCCCCACCGGCATTGTTAAGTCTTGCGCGGGACGGGAGACTGGCGCCCACCGGCGCCGAAGCTGCGATACGGAATGCGGACGGTACTCTAAACGTACCCGAGAATCCCGCGGCCGGCGCTGGAAGTTGCCGAGTCCGCCGCGGCGGAGTATATTCAGAGCAACAGGTCCTGTGCAATGAAAACAACGCGTCGGAACATCTTGCAAGCGGCTGCCGGAACCGCTGTCATGACCCGGAGCGCTCTGTCCGCGCCCGCTCTGCCGGCGATCCGGCTTGGAGAGCACGAAATCACCCGGCTGATTTGCGGGTCCAATCCTTTCTACGGTTATTCCCACTTCAACCGGCTGTTCGATCAGCACATGGGCGAGTGGATGACGCCGGACCGCGTGCTTGGAGTACTGCGGCAATGCGAGCAGAACGGGATCAATACATGGCAGTTGCACTACAGCGACCGCAGCGTGGCCGACGTAAAGCGCTACCGCGAGGCGGGTGGCAAGATGCCCATCGTGATTCTGAGCGATGGCAGGATGCGCACGGACATCGGCGAAGTGAAGGTCGCGGCCGCGCTGAAACCGATCGGCATCGTGCACCACGGCGGTTGGACCGACCAGAAATTCCGCGCCGGGAAGATGGACGAGGTGCGCGGCTTCCTGAAAGCGGTCCGCGACTCGGGCGTGATGGTGGGATTGTCGATGCACAACCCCGCCGTCATGGAATACGTCGAGGAGAAGAACTGGGACATCGACTTTTACATGACCTGCTTCTATCGCGTCACCCGAACGCGCGACGAAATCGTTAAGGAACTCGGAGAGGCTCCCCTCGGCGAGCTCTTCCTGGAAAAAGACCCCGAGCGGATGACCAGGGTGATCCGCCAAACGCGCAAGCCGTGCCTCGCCTTCAAGATCCTCGCAGCGGGCCGGCGCGCCAACTCGCCCGAAGAAGTCGCCACTGCTTTCCGGTACGCCTACGCCAACATCAAGGCCGGAGATGCCGTCATCGTCGGGATGTACCCTCGGTACCGCGATGAGGTTGCCGAGAACGCCGTCAACGTCCGCCGCGCTCTCAACCTGCTGACCTGAGACCCGCCGGCTGCCACGAGAACCTTCCGCGCCGCGATGTTCGCGCCGCGCCCGCCGAGTGACGGGATTTCAAAACATTTCTCTTGACGGCTGTTTCGTATCGCGCTACACTGTAGGCGAAGAAAAAGCGAAACAGGAGTCTCATCCATGGCCGACAATAAGGTCCTCCGTTGCGGTCCCGCAGGCTGGTGCTATCCGCACTGGGAAGGCGTCGTCTATCCCCGTCCGAAACCGCGCGGCTTCCATCCGCTCGAGTTCCTCTCGCGGTACTTCGACGCTGTGGAAATCAACACCTCGTTCTACGGGGCCATCCGGCCCGAAATTGCAAAGCTCTGGGCGGCCTGCGTGGCGGGCAACACCCGGTTTACGTTCACGGCGAAGCTCCATCGCGGCTTCACCCATGAGCGATCGCTCGACGCCGGAGAAGCGGAACACTTCTCCCGCGGTCTGCGGCCGCTCCGCGAGGCGGGCAGATTCGGCTGTTTGTTGATGCAGTTTCCGTGGTCGTTCCGTTTCACCGACGAGAATCGGGGGTTCCTTATCCGCCTGCGCCGCCTTTTCTCGGAGTTCCCGCTCGCCGTCGAAATGCGGCACGGAAGCTGGATGCGCGAGGAGGCGCTCGGCATGCTGGTCGACTATCGCCTGGGATTCTGCAACATCGATCAGCCGGAACACGCGGCGGCGATGCCCCCGACGGCGTGGCTTACGTCCTCCACCGGGTACGTGAGACTCCATGGACGCAACTACGGCGATTGGTTTCGAAAGTTCGAGGAACCGCGCTCAGGCGGCGCGCGGCACGACTATCTCTATTCGATGGCCGAACTCGAGGAGTGGAAAAACCGAATCGAGCACATCCGGCGGTACGCCGATTCCGTCTACGTCATAACCAACAACGACATCGGCGGCCGCGCGGTGGTCAACGCGCTTCAGCTCCAGGCGATGCTCGGCCAACGCCCCAGCCGGGCGCCGGGCCAGTTGGCCCGCCTGTACCGGCGGGAGCTGGACGCCTACCCGGCGGACGCGCCTTTGCAGGAGGTCTTGTTCGCCGCCTGAGCGCACATCTCGGCTAGCGCGGAAAGATCTCGTCCAGCAGGTCCGGGTCGGGCCGCGAGCCGTACTCGCACAATTCGAAAGCCTCGGCCTGCTTCACGCGGCTGGCTTTCTCCGGCCCGTAGCGCCTCTCCAGCGCAGTTCGTACCGCGTCGCCCAGCGGGCGATCCATCTTCCCGCACAGCCAGGCCTTTCGCGCTTCCAAGCCCGCCGGCGGCGTCTCTTCGTTCCAGTCCGCCCAGGGCAACCACTCGTACATTTGCGAGAAATGGGCGTCCAGCGAATCGATCTTCGTGTCCCACGCGTCGGTGATGTCCACCGCGACGTCGGGCTCGAACGGAACCGGCTTGCGGAAATCGTCCTGAAAATAGAAGTACATCGGGTTACGCCGCAATGGCGGCGTGTCCGGACAGACGTTGGGTACAAGGACCATGTAGGCCGAATCCTGAACAAGCTGGCTGGTGTAGCGGTGGTCCGGATGATAGTCGTTCGGGCGGTGCGTCAGTACCACGTCGGCCAGCCACAGCCGGATTTGCCGGATCACTTCCTGCCGCGCTTCCAGCGACGGGAGGAACAAGCCGTCATGATGGCCCAGCACCTCCGTGGCGGCGATCCCGAGGCGGCGCGCCGCCTCAATGGCCTCGTCCTTCCGTTTGGCCACAAGTTCCGCGCCCGAGAGAATATGGTGGCCCGACTCTCCATTAGTAATAGTGAGGAATTTCACGTTGTGCCCGGCCTTGGCGAGCTTGGCGGCGGTCCCGGCGAAGTAGTACTCACAGTCGTCCGGGTGCGCGCCGATGGCGATGATGTTCAAACGCGATGTCAATCCGTGCTCCAATGAGAATATCAAGTATACCGATGCAGCAAGAGCGGAAACAGGAGAGCTTCGGCTCGTGGAGTCTGCCCACCCACCCGGGCGGCATTGAGCATTCGACCCAGCTCATCGAAGACCTGGCCGCCGAAGCGCGCAAAGGACATCGGAAGTTCCCTCGGGGCGGCGTCGAGATCGGCGGCGTTCTGTTCGGACGGCGCGAAAAAGGCGGCGTCCGCATTCTGGCCGCCCGGCCCATCCCGTGCCATTACGCCTTCGGGCCTTCCTTCGCCCTCTCGGCCGACGAACACGACGCTCTGTCTCTGATGCTGCGCGAGTATCGGAAGGATCCCGAACTCAAGGACCTGGTCCCCGTCGGCTGGTATCATTCCCATACGCGCGGCGAGTTGGCGCTAAGCGACGCCGACCTGCACCTTCACAACCGCCACTTCCCGGAGCCCTGGCAGGTGGCCCTGCTATTCAAGCCCGACGGCGGCAAGCCCGGCCATCTCGGCGTATTCGTCAAACCGGACAAGGGGGAGCTTCCAACGCGTCCCGCTCTCACCGTCGAGCTCGTCGGGGCAGGCGTGGACGACGCGACGATCGTGATCACGCCTCCCGCGGCCCCCGCCGGCGGCGTGGAGAGCCAGGCGTCGCTTCCGCAGTGGCTGAATGAACCACCCCGACAGCCGCATTCCGCCGCGGGCAGGAGCGGAAAGCGCCTTGCCCTGGTCCTTCTCGCCCTCGCCCTGGTCGCCTCCGGCGTGGCCGGACTACGATTCGCCGTTCGGGCCGGCTACGCCGACCGCGTCTACAGTTACTGGAGCCGCGTGATTCTCTCTGAACCTCCATCCGATGCGGGCCTGCGACTGGAGGGAACCGGGGAGGAACTTACAGTTCGTTGGGACGCCACCGCCGAACGCCTGCAGCCGATCCGGAGAGCGGTTTTGACAATCTGGGACGGTGACCGTAAATCGGAAACGATTCTCGAGCGCAAGACCCTTCTTCAGGGTTCGACCACGTACCGCCGCAGCTCCGAAAGCGTCATCGTACGTCTCACCGCCGGCGCCACCCGCCATCCCCTTGTCGAGACCGCCCGGTTCGTCGGCAAATTGCCGGGCCACGGCTCGCCCACGGATGCCGAAAATGAAAAGAAGGCGGAAGCCTTGCGCCAGGAGAAGGAGCAGCTCGAAGTCGCCGTTCAGCTTCAGGCTCGCGAGAACGACGTCCTGGGCGAACGAGTGGCCGCGCTTCAGCAGATGGCGCAGGCCAAGCCTGTGTCGCCGCCGCCGGCCGCGCCCGAGCCTCCCAAGCCGGATCTCGCGGAGCAGAAGCCCACGGAACCGGTCGCTCCGCCGCCCGTGCTGCTCGAGCAGCGTCCCGTAGCGCCGTCCTCCGCCGCCGCGCCGGCGGGCGACGCCAGCCCTTCGCGCGCCGCCCGCCCGGTCTACAGTGGCCCTGCTGTAGGCATGCTCATCTGGACCGGCGTGCTCACCAACGGCAGCGTCTTGACGATTCAGGGCCGCCAAGCGTCAACCGGCGTGGTGTCGGGCCGTTTGCCCGGACGGCCGGTCCGGGTAACGGCCTACGTGGCCGAGCTTTCCAGCGGCGGACTGGTTGTCTTCACCAACGATTCAAAACACGCCGGCGCCGGCATCACGGAGTCGCCCAACGCGCAGAACTCCTGGACCCAGACCACCTACCGCTACGCTCCCGAGCGAGCCCGCACGGTTGAACTCGTCCAGCGTCCGGGCGAGAACAATAACTGGAGTTTCCTCGCTGTCCGCGCCGCCGGCGCCTCGCTCTCGCAGATCGTGATTTCCTGGGAACTGCTCCGCTGAGAGCCGGCCGTATGTCAAGGGTGGTACGGTCAACGTTCCCGCCCCGGATCGAAGGCCGACGGTCCGGAGGATCACTGGCCGAGCGTCCGAGAGCGGGCCTCAGAAGCTCCGAAACCCGAGCGACGATGTCACTCGAGTAGCTCCAGGTCGTGCAGGTCGATGTGCCGGCCGCAGGCGCGTTTGTTCCGCGCCAGATCTTCGCGGCTGATGAACCAGGCTTGCTCCGTCGGCGGCAGCCCGGCCAATGGCGCCCCAAAGGTCACCAGGGACCGAAAAACTCTGCCGGCGTTCTCTTCGCCGGCTTCAATCCAGAGGTCCAGGTCCTTCGTGTAGCGGGGCTCGGTGTAGAGCATGACGGCGTGCCCGCCCACTACCAGGTACTTAACGGCGTTGTCGTTGAAAAGCTTCAACAGTTCTTCGAAGTCGGAGTTCATCGCCGCCGCCGGGACGACGCGAATGGGCGTCGACCACCATCTGCCATGCCGCCTCCAGTATCGCCGCCGGCCCAAGACGCTGCCAATATGCGATATCGAAAGAACGGTCCATCTCAGGCAAACGACCGTAGCGTTCCATGACGAAGTCCGGGCCTGCTTTGCTCACGAATCCGTCCCTGCTCCATTCTAGCCCAGTGGCCGGCGGATCCTTGCTTCAGGCTCCGCGCTCGAACAACGAACGAGGCTTCGTATCGTGGAGCTTCGCCGGGGACGCCGCGCCTGACGCGTTACCTCTTGACGAGAATGTCGTCGCCGGAACCCCAGTCGAACGTCTTGCCGCCCACCACGAGGGTACACCGGAAGGGGAAGTGGCCCTCGCGCGCCGGGCCTCGCCGCGGCTGATGGATGGGGGCCGACAACGTGAGCTTGCTGGAGCCGGCTTGAAAGGGACTGTCGGCGAATTCGACGCGCCAGTCGCCGGTATTGCTGGTGAAGGTGATCGAATCATTGACCAGAAACACGTCCGGCTTGTCGGGTTCCCATTTCGTGGGCACGGCTTGCGGGCCCGGGGGCGGCAACAGGGTGCATTTGTAATCCATAGTCTCAACCTCCGTCGGAGTTTGTTTTCTTGGCCTTCAATGCATCAAAGCGAGAATCGCGGCGAAAGTCCGCCAAGTCCGGATGGCGGCTCAGTTCGTCGAGCACGGCCGCGGGGACGCGCTCCAGCAGCCTCAATGCCTCTTCCGAGCGGCCGAGCGCCTGGTACAGGAGCACGGCGCGCCGCAGGATTTTGCCGTCTTGCGGCGCTTCCCGCAATGCGCCCTGTATTTGGGCGCTAGCGGCGCTGTCACGGCCCAGGCGGGCTTGCGCGTATGCGACGAAGGCGCGGGCAAAGGCATCGCGCTGGTTACGCGCCACTTGGCGTTCGGCCGCATCGAGCGCCTGGCCGTAGGTTCGCCCCGCTTCCGCGACGCGGCCCGTGCGGCGGTACGCATCCGCAAGCTTCGAGATCATGAGGTAGTCTTCCGGGCCGAGGGCGACCGCCTGCTCGTAATAGTAAGCCGATTCGCGGTGCCGGCCCAGATACGCCAGAAGCGCGCCCATTCCGGCTAACGTGTCGGAAGTGCGCTCCAGTCGGAGCGCTTGCTGAAATTCCCTCTCGGCCTCCTCGTACCTCCCGGTATCGGTCAGGACGGCGGCAAGATTATGATGTCCCTGCGCGAGGCCCTCCGCCAGGCGCGTGACGCGGCGGAATTCCCGCTCAGCTTCCACGTAACGCCCGCGGAAGTAATAGAAGACGCCAAGGTCCAGGACCGGCTGGAAGTAGTCCGGCTCTGCTTGAACCGCCGCTTCGTACGATTTCAAAGCTTCCTGGGATCGGTTCCGATCGGCAAGCAGAAACGCCAGGCCGCGCAAAGCCGGCCCGTTGCGCGGATGGATGGCGAGAACGCGTCGATAAGCCTTCTCCGCCGGTTCCAGGCGCTGAGCGGATTCCAGCAAGGTCGCGCGAACCAGGTGAACGTAGGCCGAATCTGGCGCTTTTGAAGCAGCCCGCTCCATCCACAGCGCGGCGCGGTCGAAGGCGGCCGGGTCGGCCGCGTGGCGGAAGCGCAGGACCTCGGCGCCCGCGAGAGCCAGCATCGGCAACGGGCCCTGGGGATCGGCGTCCAGCGCTTTGCGCAAGGAGGAGGAGGCGCGCTCGGGGTTGGGAACCTGCTCGATATAGTAGAGTCCTTCGGCGTAGTCGGCGTAGGCAGCCGGGAGCAGGGGAAGGCCGCTGTTTTCCACCGTAAGGTCCAGCGCGGCCCCAAGCTTCCGGGTTCCGGCGCTCTGCCAGTCGCCCAACGCGCTTCTGTCGTAGAGGAGTCGGAAGGCGCGGCTACGCGCCGGGCGCGCCAGGTCCGATACGCTCGCGCCGATCTCGTAGCGGCCTCAGACATTCCTCGCCAGCAGTTGCACGGTGTGGGTGGCCCCCAGAGCGGAGGAGGCTTCCTGCGGCGTCGCGACGTGGTAACGGACGGCCTTGGACAGCGGAATGACATTCAGGCGGCGCTCGGAGGGCCGGGCGCTACGGAGACGGGCCGACCAGTCGAGCGCCATGCCGCTCGCGAGAACGGTTGTTTCCGATGCGCTCTCCGGAGGCAGAACCGCCAGGCGTACCACGGGGGGAAGCGCCGGCTCGAACGCCCACCGGCCGACAAGCGCCGCGAGCAGCAGCAAGGCGGCAAGCAGGGCCGCGATTCGCCATACTTTGCCGCTCCATTCGACCGCCGTCCCGGCCGAATCGAATGCCGGGGCTGCGCGAGCAAGGCCGAAGGCGGTGATGACGGCCCGAAGACCGCCTTTTCTCGTGCGAGCGAGAATGACATTGCCCGGCTTCAGATCGCCGTGAATCACTTCGCGATCGTGCGCCGCAGCCAGTCCTGAGCAGATCTGCTGGGCGATGGGTTCGACTTCTTCGAGAGGGAGCCTGCCGGCGGATCTCAGGCGATGGGCGAGCGTTTCGCCTTCGAGGTACTCCATGGTGAGAAAGTCGACCGGCCCGGCTTCGGTTTGCGCGGAATGAATGGAGTGGACGCGGCAGATGTTGAAGTGGGTGACTTCGAGGGCGCTTTCGAGTTCTGCGAGGAGGCGGCGGCGGAAGGGGAGCTTGGGCACTTTCACCGCCACGCGCTGCGATGTCTTTCGATCGCGAGCCTCACAGACGACAGCCATGCCGCCCTCGGCGATGAGGCGGGTAACCTCGAAACGGTCGGCGAGGAGGCGTCCGGGCGGGAAAAGGGCTTCGGCGCGCGCGGGAGATGAGCGGCGACCCGAGGAACCCGGCCATCTTTTGCTCCCACTTCAGCCGCTCGAGGACGCGGCGGCAGAGGTCGGCGTCGTCGCCGCAGGCCTGCCGGACGAAGGCCTCGCGCTCGTTCTCCGGCGCGGCGAGGGCGAGGGCGAAGACGGTCATCTCCAGATCGACGGTTGACGACTCGGAGGTAGGGGACATGGTCACGACGGTCGGGCTCCGCCGGAGAGGCGTTCAAACAGCCAGCGCCGGGCATCGTGCCACTGGCGCTGGATGGTGCGGACCGGCTGGCCGAGCGCTTCCGAGGTCTCTTCGTCGGTGAGGCCGAGGAAGAACTTCAACTCCACCACAGAGCAGCCGGCGGGATCTTGTTTTTCCAGCTCATCGAGGAGCAGGTCCAATTGCGCGGCCTGCTCCAGTCCGGCGTCACGGGCAACGCCCCAGCCGGCCAGCGCGTCGGCATCGAGGAAGACTGCAGGCGAGCGGCCGCGAGCGTAATCGATGAGGATGCGGCGCATGACTCGGGCGGCAATCGCGAAGAAGTGGGCCCGGTTACGATATTCGATTTCCCTCGCGCCGGCCGAGGCCGCCAGGCGGAGATACATCTGGTCCACGAGTTCCGTGGGTTCCAACGTGTGATCGCGGCGCTCGCGCTGTAGCTGCCGGCGGGCGAGCCGCCGCAGTTCAGGCAGGATGAGTTCGAACAGACGCCCTTCGGCGTCGCGGTCGCCCCCGCGCCACCGCTGCAGCAACAACGTCACGTCGCTGGCCTGCATCCCCGAATGAACGCATTATGCCACGGCCGGCCAGGCGGTTCGCGCGGGGCGCTCGGAACATTTCGACAGCATCCTGTAGAATGGGACGTAAGGCGCAGTTTCCTTACTGGTTTCCTCAGATGTCCAGGTCGGAGGCGAGGAAGCCCATCCTCGTGCGAGGCGCGCGGCAGTTGCTTACCTTGCGCGGCCCCAGCGGTCCCCGTCGCGGTTCCGCCATGCGGGAACTCGGACTATTTCAGGATGGGGCTCTCCTGATTTCAGACGGCGTAATCCAGGATGTTGGGCCGAGCCGGCGGGTGGAGAATCTGGCCGCCGCGCGGGACGCGGAGGAGATTTCTGCCGACGGCCGGGTGGTGATGCCCGGCTTTGTGGACAGCTACGCGCAACTGGTGTGCGGACCGCCGCTGCTCGACGAGTACGAGTCGCGGATCCTGTCGGACGGCGGCTCGCCGTCAAGGCCCGGCTCGGGAGGGGACCGGACGATTCAGGCTTTGCGCGCGGCGTCGAAGCAACGTCTGGAACTGGACGCGCGCAAGACGCTTCGCGAATTCATCCGGAACGGCGCGACGGCGATTGGCGCGGCCACAACGGCGGATCCGGAGGCGCGGTCGGAGATGAAAGCGCTTCGGGTGATCGCGGCGCTGAACGAGAAACCGCTGGACCTCCTGCCGGCGTTGCGGGTGGAGAAATGGCCGCTGTCGGCGGGGGAATGCGAACCGGGCGGGGCACAGGCCGACATTCTGGAAACCCTGATGCACCGGCGGCTGGCGCGCTTTGTCATCGCCGACTGCGGCCAGGACAACCTTCCACCCGAGGACGCGGACCTGTTGTTGAAGGTGGCGGCGCAGAAGGGTTTCTATGTCGGCGTCGCAACGGACCGTTTCGCGTCAACAGGCGGCGTACGGGTGGCGGTCGCGAACAACGGCGCGAGCGTCAGTCACCTGACGCACGTCACGGAGGAGGACATCGATCTGCTGGCCCATGCGCCCACGGTCGCGACCCTCTTGCCGGGCGCCGTCTTCCACTCGGGCCTGGATCGCTACCCGCCGGCGCGGGCCCTGATTGACGCCGGAGCGGCCGTGGCGCTGGCGTCAGGTTTCAGTTGCGACCAATCGCCCACGTGCAGTATGGCGGCGGTCATTTCGCTGGCCTGCAACCTGATGCGCATGACGCCGGCCGAGGCGATCTCGGCGGCCACGATCAACGGCGCTCACGCGCTGCGCTCCGCGCACCGGTTTGGGTCGCTGGAGTACGGAAAAGAAGCAACGCTGCTGATGCTGAATGCGTCCGACTACCGCGAGATACCGTATCATTTCGGGATGAACCTGATCGCCATGTGCATGAAGCGCGGCGACGTGCTATTTCCCCGCATGGCATACTCGTGACCGCGCCGCTCATCGAGTGCATTCCGAATTTTTCCGAGGGCCGGGATGCGGCGGTTATCGGCCGGATTGTTGCGGCGATCGCCTCGGTCTCGGGCGCGCTGCTGCTGGATACGCACTCCGACGCCGATCACAACCGGACCGTGGTTACGTTCGCCGGACCGCCGGAGGCGGTGGTGGAAGCGGCGGTGCGGGGCGCGGGAGCGGCAGCGGAGTCGATCGACATGCGGCGGCACCGGGGCGCGCATCCGCGGATGGGCGCGCTCGACGTGCTGCCGTTCGTGCCGCTGGAAGGCATCACGCTCACCGGCTGCGCCGGTCTGGCGGCTGAAGCCGGCGAAGAGATCTGGCGTCTGTACGGCATTCCGGTCTATCTGTACGAAGTGGCCGCGCGGCGCCCGGAACGAAGAAACCTCGCGAACGTGCGGAGACTTCAATTCGAAGGCCTGTGCGAGCGCGCCCCGTCCGATCCGGCGTGCCGCCCGGACATCGGCGGGCCGGCGTTGCATCCGACAGCCGGCGCAACGGCGGCCGGCGCCCGGAAGATCCTGATCGCCTACAACATCCACCTCGCAACGCGCGATGCGACAATCGCTCACCGGATAGCCCAACGGGTTCGGGAATCCTCGGGCGGCCTGCCATACGTTAAGGCGATGGGCGTGTACCTGGCGGCGCGCGGTCAGGCGCAGGTCTCGATGAACCTGACCGATTTTGAAACGACGCCTCCGCACGTGGTTTTCGAAGCGGTCGTGGACGAGGCCGCGCGCGAAGGAGTGGAAGTGGCGGGCAGTGAAATCGTCGGGTTGATCCCGGGCCGGGCGCTCGAGATGGCGGCCGGACGCGATCTGAAGCTGGAAGGGTTTCATCAAGGCCTGATCCTCGAACGGCGCATCGCAGAGGTTCGCGGGCGATAATGGAAGCAGTGCTGGTTTCCATCGAGCCTCCGAAGCCTCGGCGGCCGGAGTGGCTTCGTGCGCCGGCCCCTGCCGGATCCAACTACCGCGACCTGAAGTCGCTGGTGGACCGCTTGCGGCTTCACACGGTCTGCGAAAGCGCGGCCTGTCCTAATGTGGGCGAATGCTGGAACCGGCGCACGGCGACGTTCATGATCCTCGGCAACGTGTGCACGCGCCGCTGCGGCTTTTGCGCGGTGGGCAAGGGCGCGCCGCTGCCGGTGGACTATGACGAACCGCGGCGCGTCGCCGAAGCGGTGGCCGAACTGGGTCTGAATTACGCCGTCATCACCAGCGTCAACCGGGACGACCGCAAGGACGGCGGCGCGGAGTTGTTCGCGCTAACGATCCGCGCCATTCGCGAGGCTGTTCCCGGATGTAAGGTAGAGGTTCTGATCCCGGACTTTCAGGGTAGCCGCGAAGCCCTTGCCATGGTCTTGGAGGCGGAGCCCGACGTGCTAAACCACAACACGGAGACCGTGCCGCGCCTTTACCGCCAGGTTCGGCTCGGCGCGCGCTACCAGCGCTCGCTCGACCTGCTGGCCGATTCCAAGCGGGCGGCGCCTTCGATTCCGACCAAGAGCGGGCTGATGCTCGGGCTCGGGGAAACGCCGGCGGAGGTCCTGGCGGTGATGGGCGACCTCTGCCGCCACGACGTCGACATCCTGACGCTGGGGCAATACCTGCGACCATCGCCCAAGCATTTGCCGGTGATCCGCTACCTTCCGCCGGAGGAGTTCGACGGGCTTCGGCGGTCCGGCCTGGCGATGGGATTCCGGCATGTCGAAGCGGGGCCGCTGGTGCGCAGTTCCTATCACGCCGACCGAGCGATCTGAGGCGGCGCGAGGTAATGGCCCTCGGCGTTCATTGACTGAGCGTGAATCGTACTTCGATGGGCGCAATCACCTCGACCGGCTCGCCATTCAGCAGCGTGGGCCGGTATCGCCACTGGCGTACCGCATCCAACGCGGCTGGGACCAGCAGCGGGTGTCCCTCCAGGACCTGCAACTCCCGGACGCCTCCGTCGGCGGCGATGATGCCAAGCAGCCGCACGACGCCCGCGACACGCGCTTGTCGGGCAAGCGGCGGATAAACGGGCAGGACGCGCCTGAGAATCATCGCCTCCTGAACCCGACCGCCGACCTTGATGCGTTCCGGCGGGCGGCGGGGCGGCTCCGCGGGCGGCGGAGGCGGGGGAGGCGGCGCGGGAGGATCGAGGCTTCCGAGACCGGAGGCGAACCGATCCCAGGATCCCGAGGGGACGCCGATTCCCCCGGGAACGCCAACCGAGGTTGCGAAGCCGGACAGCGGCGGCAGGCCCGCGTCGTCGATAACGGCGGCCTTGGCGGGGATTCTCAGGGGCGCCACCAGTTTCGATCCGTCAAACTGCCGGGGGACATACTTCACGTCGACGATCTTCACCGCGCAGCAGGGACCTGCCGGCGGAGGCGGCGGGGGCGGGGAGGGACTCATGATTCCGGCGACGATGAGGGCTCGAGGCAAGGTTTCGGGTTTCAGCAGGGGAACGAGAATCGCGAGACCAACAAGCAGCGTCTGAAAGATCCCGGATGCCGCGGCCGTACAGAAGGCGGCCGTCTTGTTCGGCGGGGTGAGAAACGTCTGTTGAAACATAACCCTCCTTCGGGCGCCACAGGCGTGGCGGGGCGGAGACCCGGCCTTCCCGGTCCGGCGCTGCTTTCAGCGGATGCGCCGTGGATCGTCCAACGGGATAGACACGAGGCGGATGCCGGAAGTTCCCCGTCGTTGAGACAGAAGCGGCGCCGCGAATCTCAAGCGGCGGGTGAGTTTTTTCCGATAACTGGCGGGAAAACAGCCGACGGCTCGCGACAATCGTAGCTGTTTTCTGTCGGTCGCCGCTGAATTGTCACGGTATTTTCACTCATGCCAAGTTGATGCGATGTCCCGTCGCACGAGTTGTCTTGGAAATTCGGCTTGGGAAAGGCAGCGATTGGATCTCTTCAGGACTCAGACGATGCGGAGGGGGTCATGCTCGAGAAGAGCGTGGGGCGAGACGGCGCCGATTGCCACGTTCAGCAGACGATTCGCAGGCCGGGAGCGGGTCAGTTCGACCTTAAGATAGTTGCCGCTGAGCGCAACGCGGTCCTGGCCCAGCGTTACGACGGAAAGCGAGCGGCCGACCATGCGGCGGCGGAACTCGAGGTTCTTAGCGGCGCCAAGCTCGCGCAGGACGCGATTGCGCTCCTTTCGCGCCCGGACCGGAACCGGCGCGGGCATGTCGGCCGCGGGCGTTCCCGGCCTTTCCGAGTAGGTGAAAACGTGCAGGTAGGTGAACGGCGTGCTCTCGATGAATCGCCGGTTCTCTTCGAACTCGGCGTCCGTTTCGCCGGGGAACCCCACCATCACGTCGGCGCCTATCGCCGCGTCGGGCATCAGGCGGCGCGCCTTCAGTATCCGGTCGGCATAGTGACGCTGGCGATACCGGCGTCGCATTCGGCGGAGCACGCTGTCCGAGGCGGATTGCAGCGGCGCGTGGACATGGGGGGCTATCCGTGGCGACGACGCCATCAACTCCAGCAATTCGTCGGAGTAGTCCATCGGTTCGATCGAACTCAGGCGCAGGCGCTCGACGGGCGTCTCGTCCAGCAGCCGGCGCAGCAGCCCGGCCAAACGCATGCCGCCGGCGTCGCGCCCCCATCGTCCCAGGTTGATGCCGCTCAACACCACTTCGCGGTAGCGTCCGGCCAGAGCGGCGACCTGTCCGACAACCTGTTCGGCCGGAGCGCTCCGGCTCCGCCCGCGCACCGATGGGATGACGCAGAACGAGCAGCGATTGCCGCAGCCATCCTGGATCTTCAGATTGGGACGGGTGCGGTCGCCGGCCGCGTCCTCCACCGGAGCAGTGAGAAACTCGTACGGCGCGAAGATGTCTCCGACGTGGATCTGCCCGTGATAGGGAGCGTGGGGCTCCTGCTCGCCGATGATCTCCGGAATGCGCGTCTTCAGCGAGTTGCCTACCACCCAGGTGACGCCGGGCAGGGAGGCGATCTCGTCGGGCGCGCGCTGGGCGTAGCAGCCGGTGACCAGAATGCGGGCTTCGGGATTCTCGCGGTGAACGCGGCGCACAGCCTGCCGGACATCCTCGTCGGCGGCGGCGGTGACGGTGCAGGTGTTCAGCACCACGAGGTCCGCGTTCCGAGCTTCGGCGGCCGGCGAGAGCCCTTGCCGGTGAAGCAGCGCGGCCAACGCGGCGCCATCGGCCTGGGTAGCGCGGCAGCCGAAGTTTTGAATAAGGAATCTGCCCACTTGCAACCATTTTACCAGTGGGCGCCGGTAGCCCCGACCAAAAAAAACAGTAAAGATTCCCATTGGATTGGTCGATATGTGATCGAATGTCGGCGATCGATCGGAACCTCAGCCAGGAAGAGATCGACAGCGTATTCCAGAACCTGCGCGAAGGCGGCGCCGGCCGCCAAGCCGCCAAGAAGGCGCTGCCGTACGACTTCCGCCGTCCCGACCGAATCCCCAAAGACCAACTGCGCGCCATCCACCTGCTGCACGAGAATTTCGCCCGTAGCGTTGCGTCGAGCCTGTCGGCCTACCTGCGAGCGTATGTGACCGTGAACCTGGTCTCGGTCGAGCAGATTTCGTTCGTCGAGTTTTGTCAGTGCCTTCCGTCGCCGACGGTGCTCATCTCGTTGGGAATGAAGCCCTATGATGGTTACGCCATCCTGGAGATGAACCCGACGCTGGTGTTCCCGATCCTGGAGATGGTGCTCGGCGGAACGGGCAAATCGGCGGTGGCGGTAAACCGTGAGATTACCGAGATCGAGCAATCGATCCTGGACAGCATCTGCCGCATCATCCTTCACGACTTGCGTGAGGCGTGGAAGGGCGTGGCCACCATCGCATTCAACGTCGAGGGACACGAAACGGAACCGCAGTTGCTCCAGATCCTGGCGCCGAACGAAGCGGTTGTGGCCGTAAGCATGGAGGCGAAGATCGGCGAGAACGCCGGCATGATGAACCTCGGCATTCCGTCGATCCTGGTGAAGATGCTGCGCCAGAAATTCGAGCAGCAGTTGTCGCTTCGCAAGCCCGGCTCGTCGGAAGAAGTGCATGAGCGGCTGGTCAAACTGCTGCAAGGGGCGCAGTTCCACCTCGACGCGCGTTTGGCGGGCAGCAGGCTGCGCGTGGAAGACATGCTCAGCCTCAAGGAAGGGGATGTCCTGACCTTCGATTACCCCCTCGATCGGCCTCTACAGCTCGAGATCAACGGTAAGCGCCGTTTCGACGGGCAAGTAGTGGACAACGGACGTAAACGAGCCTTCCTGGTTCAGGACGCGGTGGCCCACGACCGCGGCTCGCGCAAGAGCCGGCGGCCTCTACGCTCGCTGATTGCCGAGAACCAGTCTGCCGACTGACCCTTCGGCTCGATCAAGCGGAGCCCGGTCCGCAGCGTAGCTTCCGCTTGCCGGGACCGCTCTCCCGTCTGAGCAGCGCTTCCACCTACTCTCCCTGCCGCAGAACGCTGGCAAGAACGTGCCGATGGCACTGGGACGCGTCCTCCGGACAGTGGCACATCAAGGTCACCGTCCCCCGTTTGCCGAGTTCCGTCAGCAGCCGCAGCGTGAACTTCTGGCCGCGGTTCCTGATTGTCCGGTTGCGGTCGTCGATCGGTCCGCTTTCAAACAGTTCAGCCCGATATCGCCGCTTGAACTCCGCCCACGTGATAGCGCCTTCCTGCGCAGCTCGCAGCAACTCCTCGCTCGGTCCGAGATTCGGCATCCACACGTCGTAGCGGTCTTTTGGCAGACCGCGCCCGCGGAAGCGCGCTACGAGCAAACGTAGGCCATCGGTCTTCGGCTCGATCGACGAATGCACCGACTTCGTCCTGATCATGCTTACGCCCGCATTTTCTCGCGCACGTCGCGGCCAGGGCAAGCGGTTCAAGCCCGCACTGGCCCGCACGGCCGGACCGCCGGCGTTAGCCGGCGAAAACAGAACGGACTTCGGCGAGGAACTTCGCGACCTTCACCGCCGGATCGCCCGGCCCGAGCGTTTCGATCGGCAGGAAACCGCGATAGCCGGCCCTGTCGATGATCGCCTTCAACCTGCCCAGGTCGGTCGGCGTCTCTTTGTCGCCATAGCCGACGTTCTCCTTCAACTGCCAGGAGACGGCGTAGGGGACGAGTTGCTCGATTTCGGCGTACGGGTCGCCCTGTCGGAGACTGCCGACATCGAGGACGATGCCGAACCACTCCGAGTTGACGGCGTTGACCAGGCGGACCGTCTCGGCCGCCGTTTTGAGGAAGTCGTTGTGGTTTTGCAGACCGACAACAACGCCGTGGCTCTGACCGTACGCGACGCATTCCCGGAGATCCGGGACCATCCAATCCAACACCTGGTCGAAGCTATAGCCGGCGGGCACGCCTCGCCCGCTGAAGACGCGGATGACGGACGCGCCGAGGGTGGCCGCAACCTCGATCCATGCCTTCACGAGTTGGACGTCCCGCTTGCGCGCCGCGGCGTCGGGAACCGAGAAGTCGTTCCGTACGCCGGTGCCGAAGACCGTGACGCCGTTGACGAGCGCTTCGCGCTTCAGGTTGCGGATGTAGTCGCCGGGGGGCGCCTGGGGGTAGCCCGGGAAGTAATAACCCGTGGCGTCCAGCGCCTCGATGCCATGCCGGGCGCAGTAGTGGACCACATCGGAGAGCGTCAACGAGCCATCGCGCAGCGGCCGATCGAAGGAGTACGAGTTGAGCGCAATGCGCACGTGGGCGCCGGGCAGACGCGCGACTTTGGGCTGGGCGAGGACCGCCCGCGGGACGGTGAGTCCGATAGCGGACTGCGCCAAAGCACGGCGAGAAATTTGTACGTCCATTGCCGAGGCAGTATAGCGCAACTGGCCGGAACCCGCGCCGAAGCTAGCCGATCCGCTCGCGGCCCGCTCGCCGGGGCTTAGGCTTTGCTTTGCTCTCGAGATTGAGCGCCACGGCTGCGCGGATGAGATCCTTCAATGCCGCTTCGTCGACCTCGTCGCCCTCATGGAGGTCGATGGCGCGCCTGGTATTCCCCTCCAGGCTGGAGTTGAATAGACCGGCGGGGTCCTTCAACGCAGCTCCCTTGAGAAATGTCATCTTGACGACGTTCTTGTACGTCTCTCCGGTGCAGACGATGCCGCCGTGCGACCAGACGGGAGTCCCCATCCACTTCCATTCTTCGACGATCTCGGCGTCTGCCTCGCGTATGATTCTGCGCACTTTCGCAAGCGTCTGGCCGCGCCAGTCCCCAAGTTCCTTGATCCTTTCGTCGATCAATGCAGAGGCGGATTCTACCGGGACGGGCCTTTTCATGTCAGCTCCAATTCTCGCACCTATATTAGTCGTGCTCGGCGCAACATGCGCCTCGGAAAATGGAAGCCTCGTCCTTCCGCCCCGGAAGCAGGAATCAATTGGAATAATGGTGAATACCGTAAGTCTCGTAGTTGGAGTAAACACAATGGCCGGCAAGACGTCCACGAAATCGGCGAAGATCGCGAAGAAGGCCCCCGCCAAGCGGGTCGCTACGAAAATGACCCTCCTCGCAGGCGGCAACCCGCAGATCGCGAAGGCTGAAGGCGACGCCCCCGTGCAGGCCTACCTCGCGGCCATGCCGGGCTGGAAAAGCGACGTCGGGCGCCTCCTCGACGCGCTGATCGTGCGCACCGTCCCCGGCGTGCGCAAGGCGGTCAAATGGAACTCGCCCTTCTACGGAGTCGAGGGCCAGGGCCGGTTCCTCAGCTTCCATTGCTTCAGGAACTACGTCAAGCTGGCTTTCTTCCGCGGCGCGTCGCTGCGTCCTGTCCCCCCCGGCGAGTCCAAGCACAAGGAAGTGCGCTACCTCGACATCCACCGGGACGACCAGCTCGACGAGGCGCAGTTGGCGACATGGATCCGGCAGGCGGCCGCCTTGCCCGGCTGGGTCCCGTAAAACCTCCATCGCGAGCAAAGCCGGTTATCGTCTTCGCCGGAATCCTAACGCGATTTGTGCGAGCCTCCGCCGCGACAGACGTGCGTACAGGTCGCGGTAAGTTTCGTAAGGCTCCAGGATCAGGGCGTCCAGCATCTTCAAAAAGCGAATGCGCTCGCTGACATTGGTCGCTCATC
This sequence comes from Bryobacteraceae bacterium, assembly GCA_026129905.1. Taxonomy (GTDB): domain Bacteria; phylum Acidobacteriota; class Terriglobia; order Bryobacterales; family Bryobacteraceae; genus JAHCHE01. The sequence continues at coordinate 19,774 of JAHCHE010000017.1, forward strand.
GTTTCATTTGTCTTCGTACTTGCGCTCAGCGAGTTCTTGCGCAAGTCCGATGAGAAGTCCTTCAGGCCCGCGGATGTAGCAGAGCCGATACGCGTCTTTATACTGGACTACCTCGCCTACGAGTTGCGCGCCGCACTTGCGGAGCCTCTCAAGCGTTTCGTCGATGTCGTCAACGGCGAACATGACGCGGAGGTAGCCTAGAGCGTTCACCGGGGCGTTGCGGTGATCCGCGACGGCAGCCGGCGCGAGAAAGCGCGAGAGTTCGAGCCTGCCGTGGCCGTCCGGCGTACGCATCATGGCAATCTCTACGCGCTGATTGCCCAGTCCGGTGACACGTCCGGCCCACTCTCCTTCGATCATGGCCCGCCCTTCGAGCTCGAGGCCGAGCTCGCGAAAGAAATCAATCGTCGCTGCGAGGTCATCGACGACGATTCCCACGTTGTCCATCCTTTTGAGGGCCATGCGTCCAATCTACAAGGTGTGGCCTAATCTGGCAACGGACAAGTGGGCATCTTCAGCGGGACGAGAGTCATCCGCGACCGGAGGGACAAAATCCCAGGTGCGGAAGACGAGGTCGTGGCGGCGAAAGACCAGCAAGGAGGTCTCGCACGCGATCCACGGGTCCGACGACCAAGTATGAAGCGGCGCAGGCCGTCCGACCATCGCCGTCCGTGAACGGGTGAATCCAGTTGAGCCGCCACATCACGTACGCACACAGATGTAGAGCGTTACGGCGGCCCCAGTTCTCGTTGATGTAGTCGCAGAGGTCCTCGACCATTTCGGGAACCTGATGCGCCCCAACGGGGCGGTGGCGGCTGCCCGCCGATTTCGATATCGGCGGGTCGCCAGTTTCCCGCATAGGAACTGATCCCTTCCAGAGCTATCCGATGTAGATGAAGCAGTTGCGATGGAGGAAATCGGAACTCGCGGTCTGGGTGCAGGAAGTACTCGACCATCTCCACAACGGCGTCGAATTGCCTGAGCCCATTGAGAGCCTCCTGCTCGGCAAGGAGGTCCGGGTCGGTGATTAGTTCGGCAAGCGCGCGGTCGCCGATGGTCTGCAAGTGTCTGAAAGACTGGTAGCGCTAACGGGATTCGAACCCGTATTTGAGCCTTGAGAGGGCTCCGTCCTAACCCTTAGACGATAGCGCCGCTTGCCATCAGTATAGCAGGCGTCATTTCACGGCGATGATCGAGATCTCCTCCAGCTTCGGCCAGCGGCCCTTGTCGTCGGCCTTCCGCTCCACCGGCGGCAGCGGCTGCACCGTCGTCCGCGTCGGCGGCGCGCCGGTGAAGTACGACCCGTACACCGCGTTCATTTTCGCGAACTCGTCCAGGTTGTCCACGTAAACGTTGCTGGCAACCACGTGCGAGAAGTCCAGGCCGGCCTCCTCCAGCCCGTCGAGCAGGTTCCGCATCGTTTGCCGCACTTGCCCGTCGACTTCGGACGCATAAATGCCGGAGTTGGGTCCCGGAATGAAGGCGGACTTGGCGGAGCAGTAGAACGTATCGCCCGCGAAGACGCACGGGCTCGCGGTCGCGCTCGGCGCCATATTCTTCGGCCGGACGGCGCGGCGCTGGCTCAAGTCGCGGACCCCCACGCCGGTCAGCGCGAAGTTGGCGCCGTCAGGCAAAGACGCGACGCGGATCGTCGCGCGGGCGGGCGTATTGCCGAACTCGAACTGCCCCGCGTATGCCTTGTTCATCACGTCCATCGGCATGCCGTCGGTGAGGTATGGATTGATGAAAACCATGTGCGCCAGGCTCAGGCCGGCCGCCTTGACGACCTCGCCCGCACGCTCGAGCGCATTGCGCGCTTCGGCCTGGGGATCGGCTGGCGGCTTGCCGCTTGCGTCCGCGCCGGTCACGGCGCCCAGGTACAGGCGGTCGCCCGTCAACACTGCCCGGCCCTTGGCGCCAGGCAGTTCGACGACCTTTTTCTTCGCGAGGTCGGTAACGGCGACGACGGTGATCTCGATGGGCGTGTTGGTGGGCATCCGCTTAACGCCGACTACCGCTCGGGCCGGCGGATCCTTGGCGAAGTACGCCGTCCAGACCGGCTCCACGACGCCAAGGTTGCTCATATTGTCGAGGTAGAGATGCGCGTAGACGATGTGCTGCATCGTCAGGCCGGCCGCCTCGACGATGGCCTTCACGTTTTCCAGGCACTGCTTCGTCTGCTGTCCGAACGAGCCGAGTTCCTTACCGTCCGGCGTTCGTGCCCCCTGACCCGAGACGTACAAGTAGTCGCCGGCGAGAATGCCGGGGCTGTAGGGACCCACCGGCTTGGGACCAGCCGGCGGCACGATAACCCGCTTCTCGGCGGCCACGGCGAGACAAGCGAAGATGAGGACTGCGGCAATGTGACGTGACATGGAAACTCCTCGGGATATTCTCCCAAAGCCGGACGCGGTTATGTTGCGGGCGCCGCTTTCGGTCCGCTACCTTGAAAGCGGAGGAATGGCCGAGCGGTCGAAGGCGGCGGTCTTGAAAACCGCAGTAGTCGAAAGGCTACCGGGGGTTCGAATCCCTCTTCCTCCGCCAAATTCCTTGACCGCGGCGCGCGATTAAGCTCGCGGGACACTTCTGCCGGGCGCGCTGACGTCTCCGCCGCATGATAAACTCGTCCCCGCGACTGCGCCGAGGTTCCACCATGCTTCGATTTCTACTTTGCTTGACGCTGCTAACCGCCGGCGCGGCGGCGCAGCGGAAAACGGGCAACCCCCTGGACCACCTGCCGAAGAACGTCGAACTACTCACGCATTTCGGCGAGCGCGCGGATTTTTCGCCCGACAACCGCCACATCGCCTTCATGAACAAAAGTTTCGGCGATGCGTTCACGGTGGACATCCGGACGAAGATCATCCGGTGCCTCACCTGCAACGTGCCCGGCGCCGCGTTCCTGCGCGTGATGCACCTGGTCTCCGGCGACTACATCCTCATCGGCCCGGAATCCTTCAAGGACATCCGCGCCAGCCGGCGCGACGACAACGAGCTGTGGTTCCTCAGCAGGAAGGCGGGCTCGAAGCCGGTCCGGCTCGGACAAAAGATGAGCGAGGGCGCGGCCGTATCCAAGCAAAGCATGAAGATCGGCTTCTCGGTCTTCCGTTCGCAGGACCCGAGCCTGGCGCCGGACCAGTCGCAGTTGTTCGTGGCGGAGGTGGATCTGTCCGGCTCCACGCCGAGGCTCGCCAACAAGAAGATGGTCTACGAAAGCAAAACCGCGGGCTGCCGCATCGAAGCGCAGGACTTCTTCGATAACGACCGGAAGATGACCTTCACCTGCTACGAGCCGAAAGACCTGGCTTCGGTCATGGCGCTCGACCTCGAAACCGGCAAAGCCGAAAACATGTCGCAGGCGCCGGGCAAGTACAACGAGGTGGAGGGCATTTTCCCCGGCGGCGAATTCACGCTGGTGGAGTCGGACCGGCAGGTGGACACGCTGGGCGGCGATCGGGGCTCGCGCAACATCGACATCTGGAGACTCCGGCTGGACGGCACGGGGAAAGATTTCGTACGGTTGACGCACTTCAACGACTATGAAGGCGGAAAAGCGTCGAACCCGGTCGTCTCAACCGACGGCCGGCTGATGGCTTTTCAAAGCGCGCGTACGGCGGATGAAGCAGGCGTCGGCTACGGGATCCTTCTCTACCGGCTGGATTGAGGTCAACTCGATCTACCTCGCTTGGCGCGATTCTAAGCACAAAAGCTTGCTGTTGCTCTTCCATGCCTCATTTATCCCTATCAGCAGTAATCGGAACAGAGACGATATCACACTGTAGTCCACGGCCCTTCCGCCGTGATCTCCCAACCCGCCAGCACCACGCTGACATCCTTCGGCGTCACCCAACTGGCCTCGTATCCCAGCTTCGGTTCCACCACAGCAGACCCGCGGCTCCGAGGACGGCGGCGGCCATCGGGACTCTTGCGGCGGACGTATCCATAGCTATTCAATAAGAGGGATTTGCAGCGTGATCAGGCGGGAGAAAATCCATTGAGCAATTCACTTCGCATTCCGCGCCGAAAGCCGCTCAACGCCCGGGTGGGCGTGTTCGGCGTCGGCCACCACGCGTATTGGCCCCAGTTCGAAGGCTTGCGCGACGAGATGCACCGGAAGCTGGCCGTCTTCGAAGCCAAGGTCCGGGCGTGCGGCGTCGAAGTTGTGAGCTTCGGACTGGTGGACGACGCCCGCTCCGCCTACGAGCTTCGCGACCGCCTCCAGGCGGCGAACCTGGATCTGGTCTTCTGCGACATGGTGACCTACGCGACGTCGGCGACCTTCGGCGCCATTGTCCGCGACCTGAACGCGCCGATCGTCCTCGTGGCCTTGCAGCCGATGAAGGCGATGGATTACGCGCGCGCCTCCACCTACATGCAGTTGTGCAACGACGATTTCTGTTCCGTGCCGGAGTTCACGGGCGTGGCGATCCGGATGGGCCGCAAGCCGCCGCCGGTGATCCTGGGCACGCTCGAATGCGACCCGGAGGCGGACGCGGAGATCGCCGAATGGAGCCGCATCGCCTGCGTCCTGCACGACCTGAAGCGCGCCCGCATCGGCCATTTCGGGCACGTCCTCGAGAACATGCTCGACATGCAGACCGATCACACGGCGCTGACGTCGGCGTTCGGCTGCCACATCGTCCAGACCGAAGCGGACGACCTGTTGCGTCACTTCCGGAAGGTCACCGGCGACGACGCGAAAACGATGAAGACCCGCATCCTGGAGTTGTTCGATACGCCGGACCCGAAATCCGATCCGATCACGCGCAAGCTGACGGCCGAGGACCTCGAGATGGCCGCCCGCGTAGCCGTGGCGCTGGAGCGTTTCGTCGAAGAAAAGGAGCTCGACGGCCTGGCTTACTACTACGAGGCCGAACCCGAGAGCGAGCTGCGGCGCGTGGTGAGCAATCTCATCGTAGGCAACTCGCTGCTGACGGCGGCTGGGTTTCCGATGTGCGGCGAATCCGATCTGAAGACCTGCATCGCGATGCTGATCGAGGACCGTCTGGACATCGGGGGCAGCTTCGCGGAGTTCCACCCCATCGACTTCAACGAAGGCTTCGTCCTGGTGGGCCACGACGGGCCGCATCACCTGAACATCGCCGACGGCAAGCCGCTGCTGCGCAGCCTGACGAAATACCACGGCAAGCCGGGTTCCGGCGCAAGCGTCGAGTTCAAGATCCGGGAAGGGCCCATCACGATGCTCAGCATCGGGCTCACCGGGCAGGGACGGTTCAAGTTTGTGGTCGCTGAAGGCCGCAGCGTCCGGGGGCCCATCCCGCCGACCGGGAACACGAACACGCGCGGCTTTTTTCGGCCTGACGTACGGACGTTCCTGAAGTGTTGGGTGGCCGAGGGGCCGACGCACCATTTCGCCCTCGGCGTCGGGCGCCACGCGAGCGCCATCGAGCGGATCGGCTCGATCCTCGACATCGAGACTGCCGTCGTGGCCAGGGAATCCGAGTAGCCGATGCGCACCGGCGTCTTCCGCTGGTTCATCGCCGGGCTGCTGTTCCTGGCTTCGGCGCTCAGCTTTTTCGACCGGCAGGTGCTCTCGGTGCTGGCCCCGCGAATTCTGGACGACCTGTCGATGTCCAACATCGAATACTCCCACGCGGTGTCGGCGTTCACGCTGGGGTACAGCGTGATGTTTACGCTGGGCGGGCGGCTGGTGGATTACCTCGGGACGCGGCTGGGCCTCGGGCTTACGGTCATCGTGTGGACGGCGGCTAGCCTGCTTCACGCGGCAGTGCGCAGCAGCACCCAGTTGACCGCGGTTCGTTTTCTGCTCGGCGCGGGCGAGGGCGGTTGTTTCCCGGGCGCGGCGCGCGGCGTGATGGAATGGTTTCCCGCGCGGGAGCGCGCCCTCGCGATGGGGATCGCGACGACGGGAGGTTCGGCTATCGGCGCGGTGGCCGCTCCGCCGGTCATCGTCTGGATCGCGGGCGAGGTCGGGTGGCGCGGCGCGTTTCTGGCCACGGGTCTCCTCGGCGCCGTGTGGGCGGCGCTATGGTTCTTCTTCTACCGCCTTCCGTCGCAGTCGCGGTTCACAACGGAGGCGGAGCGGCGGCACATTCTCTCGGACCCGGCCGGCGGTTCCGGATCGGTGCGCCGGGCGCCGCTCGGCTGGCGTACCCTGTTGAGCCGCCGCGACGTGTGGGGCTTCACGGCGACGCGTTTTCTGCTCGACCCCGTTTTCTATTTCTACATGTTCTGGATTCCGCAGTACCTTCACCGCGAGCGGGGCGCGTCGTTGGAAGAGATCGGGCGCCTGGCCTGGATTCCGTTCCTGATGCTGGGCCTTTCGTCGCCGGTGGGCGGGGCGGCTTCCGACGCGCTGGTGCGGCGAGGCTGGAGCGCCAGCCGCGCGCGCAAAACCGTCATGGCCGCGGCCGCCTTTCTCACGCCCGCTTCCGTCGCGGCGCTCGCCGCGCCCGACATGGTTTGGGCGCTGCTGCTGATGTCGGCCCTGATGTTCGCCCACGGGTTCTGGATGACAAACTACATGACGCTGATCGGCGACCGCTTCCCGTCGAGCGTCGGGACGGTAGTTGGGATCACCGGCACATTCGGCGGCCTCGGCGGATTCCTGTCAAGCCTGCTGGTGGGCCGCGTTGTCGAGGCGTATTCCTTCGCGCCCGTATTTGTCGTCTGCGGCGTCTTGTACCCGGTCGGGCTGTTGATTATTCTGGCGACGGTTCGCGGCGCGCCGCGCGCGGCCTAACGGCGGACGCCGGGCGGTGGATGTTACACTCTCGCCATGATCCGGCGTTCGTGGCGCGTTGCCCTTGTTGCGTGCGCGCTGGCGCCGTGCCTGGGACAGCAGCGCGCGGCGGAACAAACCTCTCTTACGGCGACGCCGGAGGAAACGCGCGTGGAGTCCGGCGCGCCGGAACAGCGAAGCGAAGCGGCCGCGGAACAGCGGCTGGAACTCAACCTGCTTGGACAGACCGACGCCGCCTCCGGCGAAAGCCGCCGCAACGAGAACGTGCAGTTCAACCTCATCGACCGCAACGCGATGCGGGAACTCAATGCGCGGCTGGGCGTAACCGCGACGCCGGTTGAACGGTTCGACCCGGAGCGGAGCTATTTCGGCGCGGAGTACGGGCGTCCCCCGAGCGCTCCCATCCACGCGCAACCCTCGCGCGATATGGCGCTGCACGGCGCGCTGTGGGAGGCGCACAGCAACCATCTGTTCCGCGCGCGCTCCTACTTTCAGGCGGGCGAAGTGCGGCCGGCCACCGAAAACGATTACGGGTTCCGTCTGGGCGGGCGGCTGCTCGGGCCCGCTCGCGTGTCGCTGGACGGCAGCCAGCAGAAGCTGCGCGGATTTGTAAACGGCAACGTCCTCGTACCGCTGCCCGGCGAGCGGACCCCGCTGGCCACCGACCCGTTCCTTCGGGCGCTGGTGGCGCGCTGGCTGGCGGCGTATCCGGCCGAGGCGCCGAACCGCACCGACATTGACCCGCGGGCTTTGAATACGAACGCGCCGCAGCGCATCAATACCGACTCCGCCGGCTCGCGCGTGGACGCGCCGCTGGGCTCCGACGACTGGCTCGGGATGCGTTACCAGTTCACTTCGCAGCAGGTGGACGCCTTCCAACTGGTGGCGGGCCAGAACCCGGACACCGACACCCATTCCCACACGGGAGTGATCACGTGGACGCGCGCGGTGAGCCCGGCGACGGTGACGTACTCCTCGATCGGATTTGAGCGCGTGACGACGCGGATCCGCCCGGAGGAGAACGCCGTCGGCCCTACGGTATCGGCGGCGAACGTGATTCAGGGGCTCGGCCCGCCTCCGCCGATTCCCATTCTCCGGGCGCAGAACCGGTTCCGCTACGCGGGCGCCGTCGAGCAGACGCGCGGCGCCCACCGCTGGAGCGCCGGCGCGGAAGCCCTCCGCTCGCAGGTGAACGGTCGCGAGCAGGACGGCGAACGCGGCATCATCACCTTCGGCAACGACTTCGGCCGCGACGCGCTGACCAACTTCCTCCTGGGCACGCCGAGCACGTACACGCAATCGCTCGGCAACACCCACCGCGGCTACCGCGTCTGGAACTTCCTGCTCTACGCGGGCGACGCCTGGCGCGTCCATCCGCGCCTGACGCTGCAGGCCGGCATCCGGTTCGAGCCGATGACGCGTCCGATCGAGGTGAATCGCCTGGACGAAATCCCTTTTCCGTGCGACTGCAATAACGTGGCGCCGCGCCTGGGCCAGGCGCTTCGGCTGCCCGGCGATTGGGGAACCTTGCGGGCCTCTTACGGCCTGCATTACGGCGAGATCTTCGCCACCACCTATAGCCAGGTGCGGATGAGCCGCCCGGGCAGCTACCGCGTGATCGCCGGCGCCCCGGACCTGCGCGATCCGCTGCGCGGCCTGACGCTCGCCGACATCGGTCCCGGATTTCGTGCGGGCATCTTCGACGTCTCGCGCGATATGGTGACGCCGTACAGCCACCAGTACAATCTCGCCTGGGAGCGGGAACTGGGCGGCGGCGTGCGCATCCAGGCGGCGTATATCGGCAGCCGCACGCACAAGCTCTTTCAGATGCGCTTCGATAACCGCGCGCGCATCGTTCCGGGCATTCCCCAGACGACGGCCACCATCAACCAGCGCCGGCCCGACCCGAATCTGCTCGAAGCGCTCCGGCTGCTCAACGGCTCGCGCGCATATTTCGACGCGGCGCGGGTGACGCTGACGGTCCCGCGAGCGAAGGGGCTCGGATTGGACGTTTCCTACTGGTTCAGCAAGTCGATTGACCTCGGAAACGACTACACGAGCACGCTGTCGGGAGTGGATGCCCGCCAGGGGCGCAGCCAGTCCGAGGACAACGTGCATGGAGACCTCAAAGGGCTATCGCAGTTCGATCAGCCGCATGCCTTGCTGGCGCGGGGATCGTACGAAACGCCGCCGCTGCGCGCCGCTCCCGCGTGGCTGCGGAGGCTAGCAGGAGTCTGGGTTGTCACCGGCGTCCTGCTGTTGAAGAACGGCACGCCGTTTTCGGTGGAATCCGGGTCGGACGGTCCTGGGTTCGGCAACGTCGACGGACAAGGGAGCGACCGCGTCAACGTTGTCGATCCCGCCGTGCTCGGCCGCACCATCGGCAATCCCGACGCGTCCCAGCGCCTGCTTCCCCGATCGGCCTTCTCGTTCATCCGACCGGCCGACGACCGCGGCAACCTCGGCCGCAATACGTTCCGCCGCGGACGGATCGCCAACGTGAACGCGGCGCTCGAGCGCACCTGGCGCCTCCGGAGGGAGTGGGCCCTGGCGTTCCGCGCCGAATCGATCAACTTCTTCAACACGCCGCAGTTCGCCGAGCCCAACTACAATCTCGTGTCGCCCAGTTTCGGCGCCATCACCAACACGCTGAACGACGGCCGCGCCTTCCGTTTCCGGCTCGAGGCGCAGTTCTGAGGCACTGCCGTGCGGCAGCCGGCCTCCGGCCGAACGGCTTCACGTCAATAAACCAGAACACGTTCATCAAACGTCTCCTGGAGAGCACTGGCCGGCCCTACTGCTTTTCGAGTTCCGCCATGCGCTTCTTCTTGTACTCTTCGTATTCCTTGATCAGTGCGGGATCGAGCGGGCTGCCGTAGATTTCGTGCGACTTATACTTGCCGGTCCGCAGCTTTATCTTGGTCCACTCGTCGTGCACGAAGATCTCGAGGGCGCCTTTGACGGATTGCTCGATCAGTTCCGGCGGGACGACGGTGATGCCTTCACGGTCGCCGATGATGACGTCGCCCGGCATTACGGTGACGCCACCGATGCGCACGGGAACATTCAGACCGACGAGCGTGGCGCCGCGCACAGCGTCGGGATGCGCGAACCGGTAGTAGATTTGCGTGTCGAGGTCCGCGAGGCCCTGGAGATCGCGCACGCCGCCCTCCACCACCAACCCCCCGGTCTTGGTGGCGATGCCGATGTACGCCGCGAGATTATCGCCGACGAAGCCCGGCGTCTTGCCGAACGCGTCCACCACCAGCACGTCGCCGGGCTGAAGCATGTCGATGACGTACTGGTGCCCGCCGCGCGGGAAACCCTTGGCCTTGATGCCGGACATCACCAGTTCGTTGAGATCCGGCCGGTCCGGCATGTACATGGCAGTGAGGGCGCGGCCCGCCATTTTCCGGTTCGGGTGTAGGATGCGAAATTCACCCTCAAAGTTGTTGTTGTAATTCGCGCGCCTCAGAACGCCCCAGCAGTCTTCGGCGGATAATGCCCGCGCCCGTTCCAGCAGCGAGTCGGGAACCTTGGGGCGGCCATCCTCGAACCGCTCGAACGGGTTCTTAGGCGTGTACTTGATCATTTCGTCGCGGCTGAACTGAAACACCTGCGCCCCCAGGGGCAGGCAGGCCGCGAGAACGGCAGCGAATCTTGCGATCGATTTCATTCCGCGAAATCTATCACAAGTCCGTAAGCGATTGCCCGACGCGGCAGGCTTACTTCTCCGAGAGCGCCGCCACGCCCGGCAGTTCGATGCCCGAAAGGAATTCGAGCGATGCGCCGCCGCCGGTGGAGATGTGGCTGATCTTGTCCGCTACCCCTGCGGCTTTGATGGCCTTTTCCGAATCGCCGCCGCCCACCACGGACGTGGCCCCGGAATCGGCTACCGCTTTTGCGAGGGCAACGGTACCCTTATCGAAGGGCGGTTTTTCGAACACGCCCATCGGCCCGTTCCAGATGACGGTCTTAGCGCCCGCGAGCACGTTGGCGTAAGCTTCGATCGTTCGGGGACCAATGTCTACCCCGATCATTCCGTCCGGGATCGCTTCGACTGCCTGGCTGTCCGCGCCTTCCTTGATCTCAGCGGTGACGACGTGATCCGCCGGCAGCATCAGTTTGTCGCCCGCGGCCTGCAGCAGCTCACGGGCGAGGTCGACCTTGTCTTCCTCCACCAGGGACTTGCCGGTCGGCTCGCTTTTGGCCCGGGCGAACGTATACGCCATGGCGCCGCCGATCATCAGCTTGTCCACCACTTTCAGGAAATTGCGAATGATCTCGATCTTGTCGGAAACCTTCGCGCCGCCCAGCAGCGCCACGCAAGGCCTTTCCGGATTGTGAATGGCCTTGCCGAGAAACTCCAGTTCCTTGTCCATCAGAAACCCGGCGGCCGATTGCGGCAAGTGTTTCGTGACGCCGACGGTGGACGCGTGCGCCCGGTGCGCCGAGCCGAAGGCGTCGATCACAAACACGTCGGCCAGCGCAGCCAGTTTCTGCGCGAACTCGGGATCGTTCTTCTCCTCCTGCGGGTGGAAGCGGACGTTCTCGAGCATCAGAACTTCGCCCGGCGCCGGCTTCATCGCCTCCACCTCCGGGCCGATGCAGTCCGGCGCCATCATGACCGGTTTGCCTAACAGCTCCTCCAGACGTTTGGCGGCCGGCGCGAGACTCATCTCCGGGACGCGCTTGCCTTTGGGCCGTCCAAGGTGGCTGGCGAGCACCAGTCCGGCGCCCTGTTCGAGCACGTACTTGATGCTCGGCAAAGAGGCGCGGATCCGTTTGTCCGACGTGATGGTCTGTCCGTCGGGGCTCAGCGGAACATTGAAATCGACGCGCATGAACACGCGTTTACCCTTTAAATCAAGATCGCGTAAGGATAATTTAGCCATAGTACTTCGACGATCTTATCATGTGAATTCGGACCTTAGCCTTCCGGAACTGCCTCGAGCCGGGGAGCGAGGCCCGCTGCCCGGTAGGCTTCCAGCAGCGCGCCCGCGGCGGGTCCGTACATGGGATCGGTGAACCGGTTGCCGTCGCTGAGTTCCACCAGCGAGCGGTAGCGCTCCCGCAGCAGCCCGCTTTGAAACACGCCGCCGGCGTATGATACAGCCGCGGGCTCTCCAGACTCGAAAAGTTGGGCGCGCGCGGCGGCCGCGAGCGTCGCAAGTTGCTGCGCCGCGTTGAAAAGGATGTCGCGCGCCACCGCATCGCCCGCACTCGCCGCTTCGTTGACCAGCGCCGCCAGTCCGGCGACCCGCGTGCGCGGGTAATCGTCCGTGTAGAAAAGGTGAAGCAGTTCGTTGGCCGTAGTTGCGCCCGTAGCGTCGAGCAGCGCCGCCGAGAGCGCCGTCGGCGGCCCCCAGCCTTCCTCCGACCGCAGAACCGCCCGAAGCGCCTGCCGCACCAGGTCGAACGCGCTCCCTTCGTCGCCGAAGATGTAACCCCATCCTCCTGCCCGAGCCGTCTTCCCTGCGCCGTTTCGGCCGAAGGCGATCGAACCGGTGCCGGCGATGGTGATGATGCCCGGACCGCCTCCCGCCGCGCCGGCTAGCGCGATCAGCGCGTCGTGCGTCACCACAAGCCGGCCGGCCCGCAGCATCCGGCGCAGCAGGTCGCGCTTGTCGTCGGGACCGCCGCTGAAGCCGAGACAGGCGGCCTCGAACGTCACGGCGACGGGATCGAGGCCCGCATTCCGGCAGGCCTCCCCCACGCACGTTTCGATCGCGGAGACGAATCGCGCGCGGCCTTCCGCGGCGCCGACGTGGTTGCACGGACCGCCTTTGCCCGCGGCGAGCACGCGGCCGGCTTCGTCGCCGATGTAGGCCACGGTGCTGCTTTGCCCGCCGTCCACGCCGAGGAAATAACGCTCCACGCGGCTGCCTCCGGCGCTCACTCGGCCGCGATGGCCGACGGCGCGCCCACCAGCGCCTGCACGTTGTGCGGCACCTTGTTAAGCTCCTCCAGATTCGGCCCAAATTTGCCGCAGGTGTTCTCCACCACCACGTAGTCCATGCCCGGAATCACCACGTCGTCCCAATAGTCGCTGACGCCGCGGATGGCCACGTCCAGCATGATGACGATCTGCCGGCCGAGCGGCTCCGACGAATTGAGCGTGATCGCCCCGTAGAACTCCTGGCACTCGGTGTAGCCGGCGTTATGCGTCCCCGTGTACGGCTTCAGCCGCTCCAGTTGCACCGGCCGGCCGAGCCGCCTGGACACGTCGGCCTCCCTGTCCCGGAAAAAATCCACCAGCGCTTGCTCTTGCAAGTATGCCGGCGAGCCACTCGCGGCGACGTCCCTCAGCGCCTTCAAACCGGCCTGGTAGGCCGATTCGACGAACTCGAACCAGTAGCGCTGCTCCTCGGTGACCAGCGAGGGATTCGCAACCGCGATGCACGAGCGCCGGAGACACGAGTTCAGTCCGTCGCGTTTCGGCGCGACGCCGACGTGGACGTAGTCGCCCTGGTTGATCGGCCGGTTCAGGGCCTTCCCGATCAACGTTCGGTTGGCGGTATTCGCGCCCACCATGACGTCCCACCCCATCTCTTCCGCGCCGAGTTCCCGACCGACAAAGTAACCCCAGGCGGCCACCTGCGTCTCGAGCATGCCCGGCTTCAGCACCGCCAGCATGGCGCGCACCATCGCGTCCGCGATGACGTTGGCGTCGCGAATCAGACGCATTTCGTTGTCGGACTTTTCGTACTTGATCTTGTAGTAAAGCTCCTGGCAATCGACGACGTTTTCCTTGCCGTAGAGACCCTCCAGGTATTCCACCAAGGCGGCAGGAATCACCTGGCGCGGCGTAAGCAGCCCGATCTGATGCGTCTTGCCGCCGGCAGCCGCTTCGATGATGTCCTCGATCCGCTCGGCGTTGATCGGGTACTCCTCGTCGGCCAGCTTCAGCATCTCGGCTTTGTGAACCTTGGCGTTAGCGCGCGGCGCGAGCTGCTCGGCGATATAGCCGCCTTCGAGCCCGGCCACGATGTGGAAACCGGTTTTGCCGATGACGCCGGCCACCTGCTCGATCTGGACGTTGGTGTTTCCGCCCAGGTAGGGCACGTCGCCGTCGTAGTGCTCGTCGCTGAAGACGAATCCCGCGGCCAGGCCGCGCTGCGCGAGAGCCTCCGCGGTCTTGCGCTGGCGCTCGACAAACTCCTCGGCCGGAATGGAGAAGAACTTATCGATGGCCGGGGTGTCGGCGAGGATCTTTTCAACTTTGGCGAATTCGCTCCGCAGTTCGTTGAGCCTGTTCTGAAGAGTCATGGATTAGTTCCTCCCATATAAGCTATCAGGACGCTTCGCCGGCGTCGCTTCCATCGCTCAGAGGGATGAACCGGGCGTAAGGATGCCCGCGGGCGCGCCGTTGCCGGTGGCCGGTTGCGCTACTTGGGGAGTCGCTCGCGCAGGGCCGCGACTTCCGACGCCAGAGCCTTCCGGTAAATGGCCGCGTCCGCGCTCCACGAAATGACGTTGAAGCCGGTCTCGAGCCACTCCTCGGCTTGCTCCAGGCTGCCGGGTTGAATTCCGGCGTACCGCCCGTGCGCGCGCGCCGCCTCGATCACTCGCTTCAGCGCGTCCAGAAAGCGCGAATGGTGGAACTGGCCGGGGATGCCCATCGCCTGCGACAGGTCGAAGTGCCCCACCCACAGAATGTCCACGCCTTCGGTGGCGGCGATCGAGTCCAGGTTGGCGACCCCGATCGGCGATTCGATCTGACAGATGAACGTCGTGTTCCGGTTCGATTCCTCGAAGTACGTCACCGGGTCCGGAACGACGAAGTCCGTGTGCGACGTCCCCAGGCCGACGCCCCGTTTCCCCAGCGGCGCATACTTCATCGCCTCGACCACCGAACGCGCCTGCTCCGGCGTCTCCACGTTCGCCACCATGACTCCAAGCGCGCCGGCGTCCATCACCCGGGCGATGAAATGGTACATGCCTTGCGGCACGCGGACGAACGGGGCCATTGGCGTCGCTTTAAACCACGCCATCAGGTCCGCCACGCGGTCCATCTCGATGCAGCTATGCTCCATATCGACGATGGCGAAGTCCAGGCCGGCGGACTCCAGAATCTTGGCCATTCCCCGCGTTCCGAATTCCCACACCATGTGGCCGACCGGTATCCGGCCTTCCGCGAGAACTTGCTTGAGTCTGTTAGGTTTCATTGGTCTGTCCTCCACGGCGTCCGCCCGACGCGCTATCCCTCCGGCGCGGCGCCCGCCGCCATCCGAGCCTGCCTGTACCGCGCCAGCTTGGACTGAAACTTCGGGTTGGTCAGCACCTCGCGGTTCACGATCGCCTCCGGAAGTTCGCCCCGGGCGATCGTCAAAAGGTTCTGGCAGGTCTCCGTCGTGTTCTCGATCATCAGCTCTTCGGTCCAGGCCACCGCATGCGGCGCGAGGATCACGTTCTCCAGTTCGTACAGCGGCTCGTCGGGCCTCGGCGGCTCCGCCGGGAACACGTCGATGCCCGCTCCGCGAATCCAGTTTTCCCTCAGCGCTTTCACCAGCGCGTCGTGCTGCACGATTGGTCCTCGCGCGGTGTTGATGAAGAACGCGGTCGGCTTCATCAGCCGGAAATGCCGCTCTCCGATCAGTCGCTGCGTCTGCTCGCTCAGGAAGGTGTTCACCGCGACATAGTCGCTGTCGCGAAACACCGTGTCCATGTCTACCAGTTCTACTCCGAGCGCCGCCACGTCCTCCTGGCGCACGTACGGATCGCAGGCAATCATTCGCGAGAACCCGAGTGGCCGCGCCAGCCGGAACAGCTCGCGGCCGATGTTGCCGCAACCGACCGACCCGAGCACCCGGCCGCCGAGCGAGTAGCCGAGCCTGCTCAAGCCCGTTCGCCACAAGCCGGCGCGCGTGATGCGGTCCAGTAGAAACAGGTTCTTCGACAACGCGAAAATCAAGGCCAGTATCGATTCCGCCACGGGCCGCCGCACTGCGTTGGGAGCGATGGTCAGCGCAATGCCCGCTTGAGTCAGCGCCGGCACGTCGATGCGATCGTATCCGACGCCCCAGCGGGAAACCACCGCCGTCCGCTCCACTCCTCGCAGGCTGGCCGCGCCGATATGGATTCCCAGCGCGAAGATGCCGTCGAACTGCTCGAGCGTGTCCGGTTGCGCCAGATTGTCCGGCTGCGGAGGCATTGGCGCGTACTCGATGCCCGGCTGCCCGCCCAGCATCCGCTCCAGTTCCCGCTCCGGCCCGCCCTTGGCGTCGGTGTACAGGTCCGAAGTGATTCCGATTCGAAAAACAGGGTTCATTCTTTGAGAATTTTGGCAGACGCCAGGTAAATGGCGTTCAACAGGAACTTAAATGTCCCGAAAGTCTGTCCGCGAAATTGCGGGCGGAAGCCGAACAGAACGACGCGCCCCTTTCCATATCGCGCGTCGAGCAGGATGTGCCGGTTCTTCACCACGTCCTCGCCCGAGAGCCAGCCGCTGGCCAGAACGTCGGAACCCGCGTACCGCGCCGCCGATTCGATGCGCTGATCGCCTGTGTTCTCCGCTTCCGCCAGCTCGATTTCCCAGGCCCGGCCGCCGGTGGAAAAGGCCGTCACTTGCACCGGCATGCCGAACGCCAGCGGACTCGCGTTATTCACGTTGATCCGCAGCAGCGACCCCGGGCAGTAGTAACGACTCGAGGACGCCGCGCGCAAAACGTTATCCACCCCGAGCGGGAAGAAATCCACCGCGAGGTCCGTGGCAGCGTCGAAGGCGATGAGCATGCCTCCTCCGGCGACGAACCGTTCGAGCTGTCCGAGCCCCGCCACCCCGATGCCGCCCGTATACTCGAGCCGCTGGATCGCCTTGTTCGCTATTTCCGCCGGCGTACGCGTGTTGGGTTGTCCGCGCCGGTAGCCGTGAAGAATGGACGTCGCCCGCTGCGACGCCAGAATGATCGCGTCGGCCTTGCCGAATCGCCCCTGCCGCACCTCCTCGTCGCGCAGCAGCGCGTACGGAATTCGGAACTCATCCAGAACCCACTGCGTCCACCCGGCGTCCATGTTGGCGACCCACGGCTCGTAAAGCGCCACACGCGGACGCCGCAGTTCGAATCGCGCGGCCGCGAATGCCTCCCGGGGCGATCTTCCTTCCGCCAGGATCTCGCCATCGGCGGCCCACCGCACCTTCACGCCCCGATCGAGTAGGTCCACCGTCGCCAGAAATGAAGAAACGCTCCGATGATCGAGTGACGGGGCCGGCTGCGCCAGTTCGTCCATCGGTTCCAGGTCGGCTTCAAACGGCGCGTCGACGCGCTGCGCGTCCACCCCCATGCTCATCCGCAGCGTCCATCCGGCCACATCGTACGGACGCTTGGTCGGCCCGTCGGCGCCGGTGCGCAGTTCCGGGTACCGCTGCGGTTCCATCAGGTCGATCAGGTACGGCCGGAACGGCTGCGCGGCCAACAGCACGTACGTCCCCGCCGGGTAATCGGCCGAATTCGCCGTAAACGGCGCCCTCGCGCGGTGCGCCTGGATGCCCGCCGCCTGCAACCGCCGCAGCATTTCAATGGCGCTGTAGGAGTCCCACTGTTGCTCCGGCACGACGTACGCGTAGGGATTGCCCTTCTTGCCGTCCTCGATCGACTCGCGCGCCAGGTGGTGCGCCTTCTTCAGCAATGCGCCGGAGTGAGAGGCGGCGAACGCCAGGATGGCGAAGTCGGCCGTGAGCATGTAGTCGATGGCCTCGCGCACGCCCCACTTTCCTCCGGTCCACGGCTTCGGATAGAAGATGCTCGGCTCTCTCGTCGGCAGCCCGTTGGAGAAGCGTGCCGGAAAGTCCTTCAGCTCCTCCTGCCGCGGCGTGGCGTAGAACCCGGCCGCCGTTTCGGTGAGGATGCCGTGCATGTTGTGAAACGCCGGCGCCGTGCGCAGACCGCCGTTCCACCAGCCGTCGAAGCCGTGATAGGAGAGCACGCCCGGCTTGTTCTCGCGCGCGAATCGCTCCTTCATCGCCGCGCCGATCAGGTTCACTCCCTCCATCAGCGCCGCCGGTATGTTGGGGTTCAGCGGATCGGCATAAGGCGGCACGAAGATGCGCGCCGGGTACGGCGGTTGCTGGTGCTGGTTATAGACGATCTGCGGAAACCACTCCTGGAACAGCAGCCGGGTGACGTGGCGCGTCTCCGTCAGATTTAGCATGAACCAGTCGCGATTGTTGTCGTGACCCGCGTACTTCTGATACAGCCTAGGCAGCGGAGCGATTTCGTGCGGCGTGCCGAGGTTGCGGCGATACCATTCCACGATCCAGTCCAGACCGTCCGGATTGATCACCGGAACCTGCATCAGGATCACCGACTCCCGAATCCTGCGCGCCTCTTCCGATTCGGAGGTGACCAGCGTATGAGCCAGTACCGGCGCGTGCTGCGCCGGCGCCACTTCGCTGGCATGGAGCCCCGAATCGACCCAGACCACTGCTTTCCCTTCTCGCGCCAGCGCCTCAGCTTCCTCCTCGCCGCCCAGCCCGAGCGCCATGCGCCGGCTGATCTCGCGGTAGCTGTCCAGCCGCTCCAGGTTCGCGGCGTCGGAAATGAAAGCCACGTACATCGGCTTGCCATGGGAACTCCGGCCGAACTCTACCAGGCGCATGCGGTCGCTCCCGGCGTCGAGTTTCTGGAAATAGCCGCTGATCTCGGCGTAATCGGCCAGCTTGTAGTCGTCGCCGGGCCGGAAACCCAGGTGCTCCTCCGGCGTCGGAACCGACGACGCAAAGGCCGCGGCGCAAGCCAGCAGCGCCATCCCTAGGCGGATCATATAGTGCTCAATGATAGCATTGAGGCTTCCCGGCGCCTGCTGTTCCCCGAGGACGCGCGGGAGCCGCGCCGCGCAATATTCAATAATGAATGCAGGTAACGCACATATGCCTTATACCAGGAGACATTTTCTGAACTCGGCGGGCGCCGCGGTCGTCTACCGGCTGGTGGATTCCGGCTTCGCGCTCAAAGCCGCCGCCGCCAACGACAAGGTCGGGGTCGGCTTCATCGGCTCCGGAATTCGCGGCCAGCAATTGCTCGATGAGTTCAAGGTCATCCCCGCCGTTCGCCCGGCGATGGTGGCCGATCTCTATGACGGCTGCCTCGAACGCGCCAAGGAGCAGACCAACGGCGTCGCGAAAACCACGCGGCGCTACGAGGACGTGCTCGACAGCAAAGAAGTGGACGCTGTCGTCATCGCGACTCCCGATCACTGGCACAAGAAGATCGTGCTCGACGCGCTGGCGGCCGGCAAGCACGTCTACGTCGAGAAGCCGATGACCTGGAGCATCGAGGAGGGTTTCGAGATCATGCGCGCCGTCGAGGGCGCCGGCAAGGTCCTCCAGGTGGGCAGCCAGGGCAAGACGTCCGCCCTCACGGCCAGGGCGCGCGAGATCGTGAAATCCGGCGAACTGGGCCAGGTCACCATGATCCGCATGGCCAACCACCGCAACAGCGCCGAAGGCGCCTGGGTCTACCCGGTCCCGCCGGACGCCTCCCCCGAGACCCTCGATTGGGAACGTTTCCTGGGATCCGCTCCGCCGCGGCCCTTTGACCCCAAAGTGTTCTTCCGCTGGCGCTGCTGGTGGGATTACTCCGGCGGCGTGGCCACGGACCTGTTTGTCCACCTGCTCACCTGGCTGCATTTCGTCATGGACGTGAAGGCCCCGAAATCGGCCGTTTCCCAGGGCGGTCTTTACCGCTGGCTCGACGGCAGGAACGTGCCTGACGTCATGAACACCCTCTATGAGTACGACGGCTTCGTCGCCGACATGTACGTCCACCTGGCCAGCGGCTATCCCACGCCGCCGACCGTGATTCTGGGCACGAAAGGTTCCATCGAGGTCGGCTGGTCCAAGCTGGTCGTGCAGCCGCACATCGAGCCGCCGGACGTGCAGGCGTACGGCACCCTCAATTTCCCGAAGCGGCTTCGCGAGCAATACTTCCTCTCGCATGGTTACACCGCCGACGGCAGGTCCAAAAAGAAGGAAGCGAAAGATCCGCCCGCGAAAGAGGTCAAGGTGGAGGAGGGCCCTTCGCACACCGAGTTGTTCATCATCTCGGTGCGCGACGGCAAGCCCAGCCAGGAAACCGCCGCCGAAGGACACTACGCCGCCGGCGCCGGCCACCTCGCCAACATTTCCTACCGGAATCACTGCCGGGCATCCTGGGATCCCGACACCGGAGAGGTGCGCGAAAGCTGAGCCTCGCCTTTTGATCAGTTCGCGTCTTCGCCGACGACGCTGCGCCACGCGTCCGGATCCGCGCGCAGCTTGCGGTAGAGATTCTCGAAAAGGATGATGTGCCCGCGCGTGTTGGGATGGTTGTCCCACGACGCAAGGCGCAACGCCTCCAGGTCCGGAACTCGCTCGAACGTGTCCAGCAGTTCGACGACGGGAAAATCAAACTCTTTCAGCAGTCTCTTTGTAGAGAAGAAGCGCCGCTCCAGCACGTCGCGTTCGTCCGCCGTCGGAACCAGGAGCACCACCACCGAAGCGCCGGAACTCGCCGTTTCTCGAACGTGCTCCAGCGCCCACCGGTTCACCTCCAGTCGGTATGGTTGCAACCGCCGAATGCTTTCCCGGTAGCCCAATTCGACAGCGGCGCCCGACCGCCGGACAATGCCGCGCAGCGTTTCGTACTCGAGATCGATCCCGTGATGGATCAGCGACCACAGATGCTCCGACCAGCCCCGAAACACCAGGTCCGTGAGCGCCAGCATATACACGTCCGGATCGAAGCGCCGCGCTTTTTCCGACGCCACGCCGGCGAACTGCGTGACGCGGTAGCCGCTGGTCGAGAAGTTCAGGATTTCAAAGCGCTGATAGCGGCCGCCCGCGCGCTCCGCATTCAAGCGTTCTTCCAGCAGCGCCTCGTAGTTCCTCCCCACCGGGACGCCCATGCTCCGCGAAACCGAGTCGCCGAACAGCGCGATTCGGCGCGTCCCAGCCGGCTTGTTCAGCGCGTACGGTCCGTCGGCCATTCCGTGTTCATTCGTGACCAGAGGGCCTTCCCGGGAATGCTGCACGTCCAGGTTGGGCTTGAGTTCGTAGACGAGGAACTTGCCCCGGCGGTCGACGATCTCGGGTTCCGCCTGTTCCTCCCGCCGCCGCAACGCGTCGAGAAACGCGCCGGCGCGTGCACCGGGGACTCCGGTTGACGCGTCCAACAACTGCTCGTAGTACCCGGTCCCTTCCGCCTGCCAGTTCAGCACCCGGCTCCGCGCATGCCGGACCAGCTTTTGCAGCTCCCACGTCCACTCCCAACCGGTGCTCGCGACGCGAGGGCTGATCCATACCAGACCCAGCGCGGCGAGCAGCGTCACAATGCACGCCAGCGCCTGCCGCCTGCGTTCGTCCCCCGACGGGAACCGCGTCATTGTCTCTTCCTCAACCGGCCCCCGCCCCTCGCCGCAGCGTCTGGTAATCCACCTTCGCCGTAGACGTTCGCGGCAGTTCCGCCACGAATTCAAACCGGTCCGGACTCATGTACGTCGGCAGGTGTTTCGCCGTAAACAGCTTCATCTCGATCATGGACGGCCTGGCCTCCGGGCGGGTCGCCACGTAAGCGATGATCTGGACGTCGGCGCCGGGTTCGGATCGGGCCACCACGGCCGCTTCGCGAACCAACAGGTGCCGGTGCAGGACGCTTTCGATCTCTCCTAACTCGATCCGGTAGCCCCGGCGTTTCACCATGCGATCGCGCCTCCCCAGGTACACAAACCCCTCCCGGCCGCGCTCCACCACCACATCCCCCGTGTTGTACCAGCGCTTGCCATACCGCTCGACAAACCGGTCCCGGCTCTCGTCCGCGCGGTTCCAGTATCCGCGGAAAACCGCCGGACCGGCGATGTGAAGCAGGCCCTCCCGTCCGGGCTCGACCGGCCGGCCCTCTTCGCCGAGCACCAGCGCTTCGCAATGGTCGCAGACCGCGCCGATCGGATAGGGGTCGGTTCGGCCTTCCGGAACGGGCAGCGGAATCGGAGC
Organism: Bryobacteraceae bacterium; assembly: GCA_026129905.1. Lineage (GTDB taxonomy): Bacteria > Acidobacteriota > Terriglobia > Bryobacterales > Bryobacteraceae > JAHCHE01. The sequence continues at coordinate 41,466 of JAHCHE010000017.1, forward strand.
AAAGGTGCAAACGTTCGTCTCGGTTGGGCCGTACAGGTTGTAATACCGCGGGTGCGGCCACAGCTTCGTAAGCGCGCGCAGGCGCTTCACCGGGAACACCTCCCCGGCGAACAACGCCAGCCGCAGAGCCGAACAGTCCAGCTTCGCCAGTTCGCCAAACTCGGCCATTAGGCCGAGGATCGACGGCGCCGAGTACCAGACCGTGAGACGATTGGCGGCGATGAAGCGGGCCAGTTCGCGAGGATTCTTTCCTAGGTCGTCGCCGATGAGGTAGACGCAGGCGCCGTGCCGGGACGCAAGGTACAGGTCCAGTACCGACAGGTCGAAGTAGAAGGGCGCGTGGCTACTGAATCGGTCCTGCTCGGTAGGGCGGAAAACGCCGCCGGCCCACTCGACGAAGCTCGTGGCGTTCTCGTGGGTCAGCATCACCCCCTTGGGAACGCCTGTCGATCCCGACGTGTATAGAATGTACGCCAGGTCTTCCGCCCGCGTCGTCCGCTCCCCGGCCGCAAGAGGCGGATGCGCCGCCGCTTCCTCCCAGGCGACCGCGCCGGCGCCGCTTCGTTCGCCCGTCACCACCACGGTTTGCGGCCTCGCCGCCGGCGCTAGGTCGTCCAGCGCCGCAAGACAGTTCGGATGGACCACCACGGTTCGCATCGGGCAATCCGTCAGAATGGCGCGCAGCCGCGCCGCCGGGGCGGTCCAGTCGAGCGGAACATACGCAGCGCCCGCCTTCATCGCCCCATAGAGCGCCGCCACCTTCACCGTCCCCTTCGGCAGGAGCAACCCGACGCGGTCGCCCGCGCCAATGCCGCGAGACCCCAGGTACCCGGCGAACCGGTCCGCCATCCCGTTCAACCGGGCATAGCTCACCGCCCCGTCGGCGGGATCCACCACCGCGGGCCGTTTGGGAAATCGGGCGGCGCTCTGCTCCAGGTACGCCGGCAGAACCGCGGCGGGACCCGTCACGAACGGCCTTCCTTCTTCCGGACGACGAATGCGGCGATGTCCGCGACGCTATCGAAGTTCTCCACCCCGGTTTCGTGCGCCTCGACTTCGATCTTGTAGTGCTCCTCCAGAAACGTGATCAGTTGCAGCGTCGCCACCGAACTGAGAATCCCACTCGTCCGGAGCGGCGTATCGTCCTGCAAATTCGACGGAGACTCTCCGGGAAGAAACTCCTGCAACACGTAACTCCGGATATCCTCTTTGACTTCATTCACGATGACTTACCTCTTAATCCACAACGCTCACTTCCACCACGTAAGTAGATCCATCCAATATTCCACCGTGGGCGCCTGCCACAAGGACCACAAGACGGTGATCAGTGAGAACGTGCCTGCCACCTGCGCATAACCCAACCACCGCGGCTGGTGCTCTCCCTTTCGCCTCGGATGCTTGATCTCCCAAATCAGGTTGACAATCACCAGCGCCCCAAGAATTCCCCAGAACAGGACATCCGGCCACGTGAACAGTACCTCTCCCCGTAGCCAGAAGAACTGGTAAGAATGGAGCGCCCACGTCGCCAGAAACACGCTCGCCGTAGCCACAACCTGCGCCTGCAGATCGCCTCGTTTCCGAAGCCGGAAATAGATCGGAAAGTAGACGATCTTTACCATGAAGTCCTTCCAGTAGACGTTGATCCTGCGCCAGAAGTCCGTGAGGCTGCTCGCCAGTAGGTACCGGCGATGCGTTTCGGGCAGATCGTAGCCGAATAAATGCAGCAGGCCGATGATGAAGTGAAACGTCCCGCTTACGCGGAGATACAAAAGGTAAGCCAGAAGCAGGCAAGTTGCCAGCGCGGCGAAGCTGGTGGTGTTCTCCGGCGCGCGGGAGTTATTCCAATGCTCGATGACGCGGTACAGCAGTAACTGAATCACTCCCCGCGTCATCCAGGTGATCCCCTGCTGCGCCGAGTCGTGTATGTCGCGCTGGTAGAAGCTGCGCCGCATCGTCTGATAGTCGATCAGCGGGAACAGCAGGAAGTAGTAGTTCGGCAGAACGAAAAAGTACCGCAGGTATTCGCGGAGAGAGGGCTTCCCCCGCTCGTGGCGGATATCGTAAAGGTAGACGATCATCCGGAACATGAACAACGATCCGAACATCGGCCAGAATTCCGCCGGAAACCCGGGCGGCCCGGAGCGGCTCACGAATGCCGCCGCCGCACCGCCCAGCGCGATCAGGCCGGCCCGTACCCGGAAAGGGAGCCCGCTCCGCGCAATGCCAAAGAACAGGATGCCCACCCCGATCAGCAGGATCGCCGTTTCCGTGTAGAAAAAGACAAACGCCGACGCCAGCGACAGCAGTATCCAGAAAGGCTCCTTCCAACGGAACGGAAGCCAATAATGAACGGCAAAGCCGGAGAAAGCCAGCGCCGCCAGGAGATGGAAGCTGCGGGTTTCGACTCGAAATACGCGGATGACCGCGAACAGCAGACCGAGTTGAACCAGCAGCCGCGCGAACTGGACGAGATTCGCCGTCGCCCGTTTCTCGCGCGGGTCCGAGGCCGCGGCAGCGGATTCCGGCAGCGCGTACGAGATGAGCCGCGTAATCGCCGTCGCCATGCCTACAACCTCAGCGCGGCCGCGATGATGTTCCGCTGGATCTCCGTGGTGCCGGAGTACAGCGAGCTGCCCACGGCATTCCGCAGCTCCAACTCAATCAACTGCTCCGTCATGTACCCATAGCCACCATGGATCTGAATGGCATCCAGGCACGACTTGACATAGCAGTCGGATACATACAGCTTTGCCACGGCGGCCTCCAGCATGGCCGGCAGATTCCTCTCCTTCAGGCGCCCGATCCGGTACACCATAGGCCGCGACGTCTCCAGACGGACCTTCATGTCGACGATGCGGTTGGCCACCGATTGAAACTTCCCGATCGGCTTGCCGAACTGCCTTCGAGCGCGGACGTGGCCGATGCACTCCTCCAACTGGCGGCGCATGACTCCCAGGCAGTTGGCCAGAATACAGCCGCGCTCCCATTCCATCGAGGACTCGAAAACGGCTACGCCGCGTCCTTCTCGCCCCAGCCGCTGCGCCAGAGGAATCTCGCAATTGTCAAACACCACTTCGGCCATTGGCGACGTTCGCAAGCCCATTTTTTCCATCGGGCGGCCGACATGAAGGCCCGGCGTGTCCCGTTCGACGAGGAAGGCCGTCACGCCCAACGCCCCGAGCGACGGGTTAATCGTGGCGTAGGTGACAAAGAGGCCCGCCACCGGCGCGTTGGAGACGAACGTCTTGGCCCCATTGAGAACGTAACAGTCCCCTCGCCGCTCGGCCCGCGTCCGCATCGAGAAAATGTCGGACCCCGCTTCGGGCTCCGAGGCGGCGTTGGCGCCGATCAGTTCGCCGGTCGAAAGCCGCGGAAGATACTTCCGCTTTTGCTCTTCCGTACCATACGCCAGTATTGGAATGGAATTGGTCCACAGGTGCGCATTGATGGAGAACAGCAGCCCCTGGTCTCGGGTCGCATACCCCAGCCCTTCCATCGCCGCGATCATGTCCACCGGCCCGTGACCCAGCCCGCCATAGGTCTCCGGGACCGGCATCGCGAGGACCCCGAACTCGGCGCACTGCCGCCAGCCCTCGCGATGGAATTCTTCGTCCCGGTCGCGCCGCGCAATGTCCGGACATTCCAGCCGGGACCGCGCGAATTCGATCGCCGCGTTCTGCAAACTCCGCTGATCTTCCGTGAGTTCGAGATCCAGCATCTGTTACTCGACGCAGAATCGTCAAGGGCTCGACCGCGCGGACACAGAAATCCTCTCCCGCCCAGCGCAGTCGCTACATTCTTTGCGAGACCTGGCGCGTCCCCCACCTATCGGAGAATGAAGCTATTTCACGCATCCTAACACGTTGATCGGGCTTGGGCAATTCAGCTTCGACAACAGCGACTCGGCGTTTATCGCGCTTCGACTTCAACCGGCCGGCCGGGCGCCCAGTAGAACCGACGATCTTCCGGCGTCAGACGCCCGGGTTCGCGCGTTCCGGCGCCCTTCACGCCGCGCGCGGAGTCGCCCAAGTCCGCCCGCATCCCGTCCGCAAGGCGCTCGATGCGCGCCACAACCTCCGGGTGCGCCGCGGCCACATTGCGCGTCTCTCCGGCGTCTTCGCGCAGGTTGAACAGTGACAGCGCCACCGAACCCTCATCGTAGGGGACGGGCTTTCCGCCCGATCCCCCGGGCCGCCCCGCCAGTGTTCGGTACGTATGCGGAAAATGGAGCTTCCAGTCGCCCATCCTCACCGCCTGCAATTCGCGGTTCCAATAGAAGTAGTACGCCTCGTGCGGGCTCTTCGCGCCGGACGCGCCGGAGATCAACGGCCAGATATCCCTGCCGTCAATCGGGTGACCCGGAAGCCTCGCCCCAACAAGCCCAGCGATCGTGGGGAGGATGTCAATCGTCATCGCAGGCTCGCTGGTGGTCGTCCCGGCAGGGATCCGGCCCGGCCACCACATGACCGTCGGCTCGCGACAGCCGCCGTCGAACATCGTACCCTTCCCTTCGCGCAGCGGCCCGGCGGATCCCGCGTGGTCGCCATAGCTGAGCCACGGCCCGTTGTCGGAGGTGAAGATCACCAACGTGCGGCGCTCCAGGCCGTACTTGCGCAGCGTATCCAGAATGCGCCCCACGGACCAGTCCACTTCTTCCACCACGTCGCCGAACAGTCCCCGGCTGGTCCGGCCGCGGAACTTCTTTGAAACGTAAAGTGGAACGTGTACCATCGAGTGCGGAAGGTAGATGAGGAACGGACGGTTCCGGTTTCGCTCGATGAACTTCACAGCCCGTTCCGTGTATTTTGTCGTGAGCTGCTCCTGGTCCTTCGGCGTCACCTGGCGGTCGACTACCCGCAAGCCCTCGATCAGCGCAAGGTCCGGGTAATCTTTCCCTGCGGTGGGATGGTACGGCCACATGTCGTTCGAGTAAGGCAAGCCGAAATACTCGTCGAACCCATGACGGGTCGGCAGGAACTTCGGATGATGGCCCAGGTGCCACTTGCCGTAGCAGGCGGTTGCATAGCCTTTCTGCTTCACCACCTCCGCCAGCGTCATCTCGTCCGAATGGATACCGTAGTCCGCGCGATGGTTCAGCGCGCCGAGAATTCCCACCCGCACGTTGTAGCAGCCCGTCATCAGACCCGCCCGCGAGGCCGAGCAGACCGCCTGCGTCACGTAGAAATCCGTGAATACCCGCCCTTCCCGCGCCATCCGGTCGAGGCTCGGCGTCGAGTAGCCCTGCGCGCCGAACGGCCCGATATCGGCGTACCCCATGTCATCGATGTAGATGATGACGAAGTTGGGCAGCGGCTCCGCTGCTCCCGCCGCGCAAGCGATAACAAGAGCCAGGAGTATGATTCGAGTTCCTGTGCGCACCACCCGATCATACAGCCGTTTGTTGTCGCGGAAGTGTACGCCCCGGAGTGAATCGCCGGCGATCGTTCCTGCGAAGCGCGCAGGGCCGGCGCGACCTGTGATAGACTCCCCAGGTCAACAAGTGAGGAATCCAATTGACGTTCCGACTCCTCATCGCCGCCTCGTTCGCCTCCGTGGGCTGCATATCGGCTCAGGACCTTGTGACCGTCTTCCTGGACTTCGATCATCCGCCTTCCGGCATCTCCTTCGCCGAGATGAAACGTGAAGCGGCAACCGTGATCGCCGCAGCCGGCCTCGCGGTGGAATGGAAGCCCCTGCCGGAGACCCAGGGGGTGGAAACATTCAGCCGGTTAGCGGTCCTGCGGTTTCGGGGCCGCTGCGACAGCGAGCGGCGGCTGGAGAAGTACTCCGGAGGCGATGTGCTTGGCCTCACGAACCTGGACGGGAATCGCGTTCTGCCCTTCGGTGAAATACTATGTGACGCCGTCCGCGAGTGGCTGGCGGCACCCGCCGGCGCTTTCGGCTATGCGCAACGGGCTCAGGTCTACGGGCGGGCGTTGGGGCGGGTGGTCGCGCACGAGTTGTATCACATCTTCGGAAACACGCTGCTCCACGACTTGGCGGGTATCGCGAAAGCAACGCAAAGCGGGGCCGACCTGCGGTCGCGCCGGGCTCGTTTAGAGGCCCCGGCGGCTCAAAGGCTGCGCGGAAACGTGAACGGCGCGCGGAGGGGATTCTTCCACGCGCCGTCCAATCCTGCGGTTTATTGAGTCGCGCCGCTGTTCAGAAGATGAGCCTTACGCCGAGATTCAGTTGGCGTCCGGAACCGAAGCTATCCGTTCCCCAGGCGTTCGTCCGGGTGGCGACAATCCTTCCGAAGTTCGGCGAGTTCAGATTCGCCACCGGATTGGCGAACTGGGCGCTATTGGTCACGTTGTAGAGCTCTCCGCGGAACTCGAGCCTCCGCTGCTCGCTAAACGAGAAGGAGCGGAACAGGCCGAGGTTGTAATTGAAGAAACCCGGGCCGCGAAAGGCGTTTCTTCCGACGTTGCCGAATGTCCCTGGCGCGGGCATCGAAAAGGGGTTTGTATCGAAGTACAGCCCGGCGCCGATATCCCCCGGCGTGGAACCGGAGAAGTTCACGTCGCCCGTGACGTCGGCAGTGACGAGATTGTTGCCGGGACAGCATTCCAGCGAACCGGCGACAGGCGTGAACGGCAGGCCGCTGACCCACTGCAGCGTGCCGGTGAGTTCCCAATCGGTCAGCAGCCGGGTGAGCCACCCTGCGTTCTGGATGGACAGGTCCCAGACGTGGGACGCGGCGAAGACGTGCGTGCGGTCAAAATCGGCCGGTCCGTAGTTGCGCCGCCTGTCGAAGTTGTACAGCAGGAAGTCTTGTCCACTGACTTCATCCAGGGTCCTGCTGTAGGTGTAGGAAGCGCTCCCGCTCAGGCCGAAGGCGAATCGCTTTCTGGCGGAAGCCTGGAGCGCGTTGTAGTTGTTGTTAGCGCCGGTGTCGGCGTGAATGGTGCTTGCGCCACGTCCAAACTCTTCCAGCAGCGGAATGCCGGCCATCCCCGTTCCGGGCATGGCGGCGTTCCATTGCCGGTAATACGGAAGGCGCCGGCCCAGCGTTCCGACATAGCCCACGTCCATGGTCAAGGCGCCGGGCAGTTCCGTCTGGTAGGTCACGTTGTAGCTGTGCACAACCGGCGTTCGGGGCGCTTCCGACAGGAATACCAGCGGCTGAGTCCCCGGGGGCGTTATCGTCCCGGCGCTCAGATCGCCCAGCTCCGGTGGCGGTCCCGTAAACAAGGCTCCGCCGGGCGCGTACACGCCGTCGAGACCCAGTTGTGAACTCACCACCGCCGGATACGGACCGCCGGCCGCGAACCCGATCGTGGTTGGGAAGTAGCTCATGGCATAACCTGCCCGGATCGCGGACCGGTTGCCAAGCCGGTATGCCATACCGAACCGCGGAGCGACGTTGTTGGCGTCCCAGCGCACGCCGGCGTACCGGTTCACGCCTCCGAGGCCGCCGATTCGCAGCGTGTTGTCCGCGGGATTGTAGTTTCCGATGCCGCCCTCGTGCGCCGCCCTTACCGGAGAGAAGACATCGTAGCGCAGGCCGGCGTTCAGACTGAGGCGATTGGTGGCGCGCCAGGTGTCGCCGATGAACCCCGAATAGAACGTCCTCCGGTAGGCGGGCTGCATCGCCTCAACCGCTGTGATCGACGTGGCCGGCATGCCGAGAAGGAAGCTCGCGAACTCGGAGGCGCCGGATCCCGGATTCAAGGCGGCATCGGGGGATGAGGTCGCGCCGAAACCAAAGGTGTACGCCGTGCCGGGGCTGAAGCCGAACCCGCCGGGCATCAGTCCCAGGCCGCGGTAACCGTCGACCCGGAAATGATGGACGTCCGCGCCGAACACCACCGTGTGGCGGCCGGTCGTCCAACTCCAGTTATTTCCAACCTGGTAAGTGTTGTCGACCATGCGGGCGGGAAGTCCTTCGCGCGCGCCGATCGACGTCATTGTTCCGAATTGAAAGGTCGGCAGCCTTTCTCCGCCGAGGTTGCCGAGCGGAAGCCCCGCCAGCGGGTTCTGCGCATTCACCGGATCCAGGAAGTTACGGTAGCGGTTATAACCAAGTCGCGCCTCAGTTACTAACTGAGAACCGAAGATGTGGTTAAAGCCCAGATAGGCATTGTGAGTTCGCAGCCGGCCTTCGGCGTCGTTGCCGAGAACGTTGCCCAGCGGCGAAGCGTCGGAGACGAAGTACTTTCCGTAGCGATAGTTGAGGAACAGGCTGGAGTTGGACCCGATGCGCGCGTCAACCCGTCCGCCGGTTCGATGATTGTCGTTGCGCAACGGGGCGTACGCCAGCAGGTTATTCTCGATGCCCGGCTGGTTCGCCTCAGGGAAGAACGGCAGCAGTTGCTGGGTGATCGGATTCAAGCGGGACGTCGGTATCGCGTTGTTAGTGAACGGGGTACGGCCCGCGCCGCTGGCGCCCCCCGTGGCCGGATCGAACAGGGTGAGGTTTGGAATCTCCGAGAAATCGCCCTGCCGCATCGCCGCGGTCGGCGTGGTCGCCAAGCGGGGCCTGTCCCAGTGGAGGTAGGAACCTTCGTACGTGCCGAAGAAGAACACCCTGTCTGGCGCAATCGGGCCGCCGATGTTGCCGCCGAACTGGTTCCAGCGGAACTGGCCTTCCGGGATGGCATCGGTTTCAAAGAAGTCGCGGTTGCGGAATTCGTCGATGCTATTGAACCAGTAGGCGCTGCCGTGAAACTCATTCGCGCCGGATCGCGTGATCGGGTTTACGATCGAACCGCCCGACCAGCGGGACGAAGGTTCATAGCTTCCGGTTACTACTTTCGTTTCATCGAGCGATTCGACGGGCGAAATGAAGATACTCGTGTGCGATGTCGGCTCGTTCTGATAGAAGCCGTCCATGTTCCAACTGTTGGCTATGTAGGATTGCCCGTTCGTGTTGAAGATTCGATTCCGCTGAGGATCCAAGAGGATCGGCGTGGACGTTTCAGGCGGAGTAATACCGGGCAGAAGACCAATGAGTTCCTGGAAATTGCGGTCCCGGATGGGAAGTTCCCGAATCTGGCGCGCTCCCAGGCCCATGACGATCTCGCCGTTTTCCGCGCCGATCTGCGTCCCGGCCGCGGTCGCCTGGACCGTCTCGCCGGCCGCCCCGGTTTCAAGCGCAATGGCGATCTGCGCGGGTCGGACCGTGGTTAAGGTTACGTCCTCCAGCACATACGAACGGTAGCCTGGAGCCTGCGCCTCCACCCGGTACCGGCCCGGCGGCAGACCTGTCAGTCGGAACCTTCCGTCGCTGTCCGTTAGAGCCTGCGTTGTTCTCTGGGTTTCGATCTGCGTCACGGCGAGGGCCACGTTGGGAACGCCCTCTCCGGTGACCGTTACCACTCTACCGGTTATGGTCCCATTCTGTTGCGCAAGCGCCGTAAAACAGCACAGCGCGGTTACTAATAGTGTCGTTCTGATTTTACTCACAACTAACCCCTCCGACCATGTAGATTCGACCTGCACCAATTCGTTTCGACACGGGTGACGGATGGCTGCAATTTGTCAGGATCGATAGCGTAGTCGCACTAATTCAATTACTACCGAGGCCGCTATGGGTAGGTTTTTTCCCTGGGTGGTTTCCCGAAATTGGAAGCGTTCCTACGAACATTGGAATCGCTCGCCCCGATGGCGGTTGGCCGCAACGCGCTGGTTCCGTGTAGCATACTGGGGGACGCGCAGCATGCAACGGGACGGAAAATTTCTGCTGAGGCTGGTGGACGCTTACGGAGAGTTCATCCGCGAGAGGGTCGATATCACGGCCCGCAATCAGACGCTTGCGGACGACCGGCGATTCGCCGCGGTGGATGCAGGCAGCGAGTTGCTTCTTTCGGATTTGATCGGCCCGCCCAACAATCGCTATCTGGTCGAGATCGGCGCGCCGTCGTATCTCCCTGTCCGGCGGTTCCTGTCGACGAGCGGAGGCGCTCCGAAGGAAGCTCGGACCCTGCCTATGCCCGTGAATCCGGACAAGGTCGTGACCGTGCTGTTCCCGGAGTTCGACGCGCTCCCTGCTTCAGCGCGCGCGCTGCTTACTAACAGCGCGAACGTGCTCGGCCATCAGGGTGCGGCGGGCGAGGAATTATATCGCAATCTCGACAATATCCGCCGCGCGGGTTTCCTGAATGTGATCGCAAAAGGCGACCGCACGCGGCTCTCCAATGGCCGCACCGTCGGCTCCTATTTCCAGGAGGAGCCCGCCGAACTGCTTGAAATTCGCGGCGACCGTTTCTTCGTAAACGTCCCGCACGAACTCCGGGAAGAGACGAAGAATAGCGTTCCAGACCGGCTGTTCGAACCGGCGTCGGCGAAGCTGCACAAGCCGCCGCCGGGCTTCAGCCGAGCCGGAAGCTTCAAGACCCCCGATAGTTACGGAAATCTCCAGCTAACGTTCTTTGCCCGGTCGGGACGGTGGGTAGCGGATGCCGATCTCGACGAGGCCGCCGGTTTGGAGCACGTTTTCCAGGTTGCGCGGAACGCGCTCACCGGCCGTCCCACCCACCCATATCACATCCACGAGATTCTGCTGATCCACCAGGAACTGGATCCAGGTTATCGGTTCCTCATCTAGCCTGGATACCCGCTGGGACGCGGCCGGAGGCCGCCTGCCGCACGGTAGTGCTCAGAACTTGCCGTCGCGTACTTCGAAGTGGGTGGGCTTATTGAGCGAGACGCCGCCGGATCGGATCCAGCCCGCGATCCAGTCGATTATCTGTGACGGCGTCACCCGCGGCTTCCCGAAGCGGGCATGGCACCGCGACGCGTTATTCAGCAGCGCCGTCTCCGCTTCCTTCCCCGTAAACTCCGGCTCCACGCCGAAATGCCGGCCGAACTCGAGGGCGACGTCGCGCACGGAGAGCGTTTCGGGACCGGTCAGGTTGAGAATCGCCGGTGGCGACTGGCACAACTCGAACGAGCGGAGGCAGGCGGAGTTGGCGTCGCCTTGCCAGATCACGTTCGCGTAGCCCATGGTGAGATCGATGGGACGCCGTTCGAAGACTTGGCGTCCGATGTCGACCAGAACGCCATAGCGCAACTCGACGGCATAGTTGAGGCGCAGCATCACAACGCGCGTGCCGTAGCTCCGGGAAAAGTACTCAAAAATGCGCTCGCGCGCCAGCACTGACTGCGCGTACTCGCCCACGGGTCCCACCGCGGTTTCCTCGGTGGCGCCGCCGCCGGACACGGGAACGAACGGGTAGATGTTGCCGCTGGAGAAGGCGACGATCGCCGCGTCGCGGTATCGTTCGGCCACACGGCCTGGCAGGACAGCGTTCATCGCCCAAGTGAGCGATTCCTCGCCGGTTGAGCCGAACTTCCGCGCGGCCATGTAGATGACGTTCTTTGCGTCCGGCAGCCCCGCGAGTTCGTCGGCGTTCAACAGGTCGGCGGAGATGGTCTCGACGCCGCCATCCTCCAACTGGCGCCGCGCCTGCGGACTGCTGAATCGCGATACGCCTATGACCCGGGCACGGGCGCCTGTCTCGCGGGCGGCGCGGGCGGCGCGGAGCGCGAGGCTGGGGCCCATCTTACCTCCGACTCCGAGGATCAGCAGGTCGCCCTCGAGGGACCGGATCGCGGCGCGGTCTTCTTCGTACGGAGCGGAGAGCAGGTTCTCGAGATCGTACTCGCTGGCGATCGTCATCGTTTGTAGCCTATTTTTCGCAGGAAGCTGTGCCGGAACTCGATGTCCTTCTCTCCCTCGACGCCAAGCGGCGACTCTCCGTCGACCGCGCCAAGGACCGCCCGTCCCTGCTCGGTCTCGGCGACGATGACCTCGACCGGATTCGCCGTCGCGCAGAAGATGTTGCATACTTCCGGAACGTCTTTGATCCGCCCCAGAATGTTGATGGGAAATCCTTCCCGCATCGTAACAACGAAAGTGTGGCCCGCCGCAATGGCCTGCGTGTTGCGAACGGCGAGTTCCTTCAGCTCTTCGTCGTTGCCGTCGCTTCGGATCAGACGGTGTTGCGATGCTTCGGAGAACGCCACGCCGAACTTCATCCGCGGCGCCGTGTTGACAATGGCTTCGTAAACGTCCTCAACCGTTTTGATGAAATGAGAATGGCCGACGATGATATTCCCTCCCTCGGGAATCTCCAGCCGTACAGCTCTGAGTTCCATGCGGACCTCTCTAGTTCAGGAAATAGGTTCGATACAGCGTGTCGCGCTGCCTGGGTATGAAACCGGCGTCGCGGATGATGCGGCGCAGCTCCTCTTCGCTAGCCTTGTTGCGGGCCCCCGCCGCGGAGACCACGTTCTCCTCGATCATGATGCTGCCCACGTCGTTTCCTCCAAACCGCAGGCCGATTTGACACGTCTTCAGTCCCTGCGTCACCCACGACGACTGCACGTTGAGGATGTTGTCCAGGTACACGCGCGAAACGGCGAGCGTTGTCAGATACTCGACGGCGGTGGCTTCCTCCTTGACGAAGCGGCCTAGCGAGGTGTTCTCAGGCTGGAAGCTCCAGGGAATGAAGGCCGTAAAGCCCCCGTACTCTTCCTGGAGCCGGCGAATGCCCTCGAGGTGGTTCATCCGCTGGTCGACGGTCTCCCCGCAGCCGAACATCATTGTCGCGGTCGTGCGCATGCCGAGCTGGTGCGCCGTCCGGTGCACGTCGTACCATTCCGCGGTGGAGCACTTGAGCCGGCTGATGCGATGGCGCACCGCGTCGTCGAGGATCTCGGCGCCGCCGCCGGGAATGGAATCGAGTCCCGCATCGCGCAACCTGGCAATCGTCTCCCGCAGCGACAGCCCGCTCACCTCGGCGATGTTGACGATCTCCGGCGAGGAGAAGCAGTGGAGATGAATGCGGAAACGCTTCTTGATGGAGGAAAGCAGATCTTCGTACCACTCGATCTTCAGGTCCGGGTGGAGCCCGCCTTGCATCAGGATCCCCGTGCCGCCGAGATCGATCGTCTCCTGGATTTTCTCGTGGATGACTTCTTTGGGGAGGATGTAGCCGTCGGCATGGCCCAGCGGGCGATAGAAGGCGCAGAACGAGCAGTACTCGGTGCAGAAGTTCGTGTAGTTGATGTTGCGATCGATGATGTAGGTGACGATGCCTTCCGGGTGCAGCCGGCGCCGGACGGCGTCGGCCTCGATTCCGATGCCGATGAGGTCGTCGCTCCGGAACATGTCGATGGCTTGGTCTCGAGTGATCATACCGGCACGGGCCTCGCGTTCAATTTCGCCGCATACTTGAGGTAAAGCTCCAGCCCTTTGTACTCATTCTCCCCCAAGCCGTTGCGGACGTGGCGCGTCAGGTAGGCGCGGACCAGGGGTTGAGAAATCCGGCGGCTTTCGGATTCGGCGCGAATGATCTGTTCGAGGTTAGCCAGTCCGAAGCGGCGCGATCCATTGAAGGCGGCCTCGAGTTCGGTGAGCCTGCGCAGGTTCCGGCCGGCCCAGACCGCGAAGACCATGGGCAGGCCGGTCATTCGGGTCCACTCGTCGCCCAGGTCCCAGCATTGGTGCGGCAGGGAGGCCGGTTCTACCCGGAGCGCCGGATCGCCGATCACCAAAGCTGCATCCGCGGCCTCCAGCATCGACGGCAGGTCGGGGCGCATCACCATAACCCGCGGGGCGCTGCCGTGGATCTCAGAGAGGATGATTCGCGCCAGAACGACCGACGTCCGCGAACTGGAATCGCCGGCGAGCGTACGGACCTCGCGAAGCGGGCGCTTGCTCACCAGCAGGATGCTGCGAACCGGTCCAAAACTGGCGATGCCGGACCCCGGAATCATGTCTAGCCCGAGGCGGGGCAGTTCAACCGCCGGCACGATGCCGATGTCGGCCGAGCCGTCCTCCAGACGGTCCGCGCACTCGGAAGGTACGCAGAACGAAAGCTGGAACAAGCCGCGCTGTTGCCCGTGCAGCATGCCCCAAACCAGCGGAACAGTGTTCAGATAGCCAACGGCGCACACACGGGGCTTGCGATCGGGGCAAAAGGGCGTCAAACATATCAGGGTAGCATTCCGCCGCCACGGAGGGGCGCCGGCGTCGACTTGAACCGGCCCGAAGCCGTCCTACTTAGTCCGACGATTGTCTTGAAGCCGCACCCTTATCGACAACGCCCGGAATCGGCGTGCCCGGCCGGGGAAACTTGCCCTGCAAAGCATCCACTCCGGCCTGCGGACGCGCGAGCTTCACCAGATTCTGACGTTCCCTGCGGATCTCCTTCGAATCGATGCTCATCGCCTGATCGCGCCGCTCGACCAGATCCGGGCGGGCCTCTCCATCCCGGTTGAACGACCAGGCGAGCATCGGCTCTCCGAAGGGTAGCTTCTCGCCCCTGTCCGTGCCCCAGACATGCCACGTCTTGCCATAGCTGTTCATCTTGTTCTTCATGAGTTCTTGGCTCGCCAAGTCGGGCAAGCCCGGCGCGATAAGCTGGCCCGACAGAATTTCATAGTTGTGCGGATGCCAGTATTTGCGCTCCTCCTGCGGCAGTGTTTCGAACAGCCTTTCCGAGATGATGTACTCGATCCCATTCAAATTCGCGTCTTTCGTGTTGCCGTCGAAAAGCGCACACTGCGCGAAATCCTCATTCACCTGCCGGCAGAAGTGATGTGCCTCCATCTGGTGACCGGGATCGTCTTTCATCGGGTGAAATCCGACAATATAGACGTTCATCCCCTCCAGCGGAGCGTCAGTTTGAAGCGCCGCGGCCCCCGTCCTGAGCACGTCCGTTTCGGTAGTGGTGTCGGCGCCTGCGGGTTCTGTACTCCGTTCCCGGTCGGCAGTGCAACCCGCTGAAAAACACGAGATCACCGCGCTGGCGAGTACGGCGCGAACACACTTCCCGGCCTTTGCAACGCTCATTACCAACTTCCCGCAATGCCCAGTTGCATTGCGCTGCCACGGCTGGTGATGCGTGTTCGCTACGCCCGTAACGCGAAGTGGAAGGAGGAAGTGGCTCGCGTCTTGAAATCTTGGTAGTTATAGGCGCGGGAGCGCTGGCTCCCCGGCATGGATTCGAACCACGATTCACGGCTCCAAAGGCCGCTGTCCTACCATTAGACGACCGGGGATTGCGGGGCGATCTCTTCTCGCAGTCTAGCACGGTGCGCCGCGGACACGGCGTTGCGGGACGGGTCGGAACGGGTCGGAAGGGGGCGCGGGCGTCTCCTACTGTTTCAGTTCGGATTCGAAGCCGAAGTTCTCGAGCTTGCCAGCCAGGTAATTCTCATAGGACGACATGTCGAAGTGGCCGTGGCCGCTGAGGTTGAACAGGATGGTGCGTTTGCGGCCTTCCTGCTTCGCGGCGAGCGCTTCGTCGACGGCGGCCTTGATGGCGTGCGAGGATTCGGGCGCGGGGATGACGCCTTCCGTTTTCGCGAACTGCATCGCCGCTTCGAAGACGTCTAGCTGCTGGTAGGCGCGCGCTTCAATCCAGCCGTGGTGCAGGAGATGGCTGCACAGCGGGGCGGCGCCGTGATAGCGGAGGCCGCCGGCGTGGATCTTCGGCGGGACGAAGCGGTGGCCGAGGGTGTACATCTTCAACAGCGGCGTCAGTTCCGCGGTGTCGCCGAAGTCGTAATCGAAATTGCCCCTGGTGAGGGTAGGGCAGGCCGTGGGCTCGATGGCGAGCAGGCGTACGGGAGAGCCGTTGAGCTTGTCCAGCAGGTAGGGCAGCGCGATGCCGGCGAAGTTGCTGCCGCCGCCGAAGCAGCCGATGACGACGTCCGGGGATTCTCCGGCCAGGGCCATCTGCTCCTTGCATTCGAGACCGATGACGGTCTGATGCAGGCAGACGTGGTTGAGGACGCTGCCGAGGGAGTAGTTGGTGTCGGGGTGGGTGGCGGCGTCTTCGACGGCCTCGCTGATGGCGATGCCCAGGCTGCCGGGGGAATCCGGCGATTGTTCGAGGATGGCGCGGCCGGAATTGGTTTTGTCGCTGGGGCTGGGGAAGATCTCGGCGCCCCAGGAGGTGATCATCAGGCGGCGGTAGGGCTTCTGGTGGTAACTGACCTTGACCATGTAGACGGTGCAGTCCATGCCGAACAGGGTGCAGGCGAGGGCGAGGGCGCTGCCCCACTGGCCGGCGCCGGTCTCGGTGGCCAGGCGCTTGATGCCGGCCTGCTTGTTGTAGTAGGCCTGGGCCACGGCGGTATTCGGCTTGTGGCTTCCGGCGGGACTGACGCCTTCGTACTTGTAATAGATGTGCGCCGGGGTGTCGAGCGCCCGTTCCAGGCGGCGCGCGCGAAACAGGGGCGTGGGCCGCCACAGGCGGTAGATGTCGAGCACCTCGCCGGGGACGTCGATTTGCGGCTGCATCGACATTTCCTGCTCGATCAGGGCCATGGGAAAGATGGGCGCGAGATCGGCGGGCGTCAAAGGCTGCTTCGTCCCGGGATGCAGGGGCGGCGCCATCGGCTCCTTGAGGGAAGGCAGAACGTTGGCCCAGTAGGAGGGCAGTTGTTTTTCGGTTAAGACGAACTTAGTCGTGTCCGGCATAAATCTGTTTATTGTAAAACAGCCCGAGTTCGGAACCGCGGTCTTCGACGGAGGCGCGCGTCAGGCGCTGACGTTCAGCCAGCCGACGCCCAGTTTCTTGAGGGCGTAGCCGGTTTCGCGCAGGTACGAGCCGTAGGAGGTCATCCAGTGGAAACCGCGCATTTCTTCGGCGAGGCGCTCGCAGCTTCCCTTGATGCGGACGTCGATCTGGGAGCGGCAGATGGCCATGAACGGGCTGTCGACGATCTCGCCCTCGAAGCCGACCCAGCGTTTGCAGCCGAAATCGGGGATGAGATTGGTCACCACCTGGCCTTTTCGCATCTCCACCTTGGGCGCCGCGCCGAAATCGGATTCGAAGTGGGTGAGGATCCGCGCGGGCTCGAGGCGCTCGCCGTCCATTTTGCGGGGCGCGGTGCAGTGCGCCAGCGTGACGACGCCGTGGTGGGGGTAGGTGGGGTCGTTTAAGAAAACCGGCTTGCCCGAGATGTAGCGCAGCAGGACGCCCGACGGAATGACGACGAAGTCCGATTCGCAAAAGGCCATGTAACCGTCGTCGTTGATGAGGCTGAGCGGCATGCAAGCGGTGGTTTTGCTGATGGGCATGATCGTGCTCATGCAGTTGTTGATCGTCATGGCGTCGGTTTTGGCCTCGGCCATGAGGTCGTGGAAGACCTCCGTGAGCAGGAAGGCGTTGCGGACGAATTCGACGTCCGTCTCCAGGCGCACGCCGCGCTGCTTGAGGTAACGGTCGGCGTCCTCGCGCGTGCGGCGGACCAGAGCCTCGTCGCCGCGAGCGGCCTCGATGCGCTTGCCGAGATCGTCGTAGGAGACGGTCTGGAGGTCGAACTTCCAGAGATTGCGGGTAATGTCAGGCGCCTGGCGGCCGCCTTTGCCCCAGCCGCTGGGCCCGCCGACGCAGACCATGCGCTTGCCGACAGTATTTTTCAGGGCGGCGAGGGCGCGCAGGCGCCAGAGCACGTCGTCGTGGCTATCCACCACCACATCCTGCGAGTCCATGCCGGGTTCGCCGTACTCGTCGACGGTTTTGCGCAGGTAGCGCGGATGCGCGATCTCATACCAGAGGTAGACCGGGCCGCTGCGGTGCCGCACGAACATCACGTTGCGCTTGCCGGGCACGTTCATCGTCTCGTAGGCTTCGAGCGGCCCGCTGGCGGCGTACATCAGGCCGGCGTCGTATTCGCCTTTGGCGATGGCGGCCGCCTCATCGCGGGTGCGCGCTGTGGCCAGCGGCAGGATTTCAAGCGGAAAATCCGCCGCCGATTTCATCTGTTCAAGCTCCCGTCCGATGCGGTTCTTTTCCGCCTCGATGTCCTGATCGGAGAGAAGTCCGCCCCAGGGGCGCCAGCTTGTCTGCTCGCGGCGCTGGTACGTTTCGTAGACCAGGACCGGCTGAACCTTGAGCGGCAGGCGAACAACGGGGTGGCGTCCCGCGCCGGCCGGCCCGGTCCAGGCGCCGGCGGAGGGCGCGGCGGCCAGGCCCGCGGCGGAGATGGCCAGCAGTTCGCGGCGGCTGAATCCGGCGCCGCAACAGGAGTGCGCGTGATCGGCTCGGTGCATAAGGACCTCGATTCCGGTGTTACGGACCTTATTATGACACAGCCAAGCCGAAACCGGACGGATGTGTCCTGTCTGGGGAGCGACGCGCGACGCACCGGGAATGGCGGATGCGTCGCGGCGCAACTTATTACGAATGTGTAACTTGCATCGTCCGCGACGCAAGATCGAAGAATTCTGTTGAATTTCGTCGATTTGTGAAAACGTGTTGAAAGTGTAGAAAAGTGATGAACGCCAGGCGCAGACGGAGGCCCTTTGCGCTGTGGGTATTCGGTTGGCAAAGATCGCCGTGGACGGGGATTGGCCGCCGACCAAGATTGTAACGGGCAGGGCGCGGCCACGGACGTTTCGCACGAGCGAGCTTTGCCCGTAAGTGGTTGGCGCGCCGCGAGTTGGAGTGCGGGCAAAATATTTGAATTGGTTGTGTCCGGCCGGTACGGCGACGACGTGGGCCGCGGCGATGTATGATGCTATCTTGCGGGTAACGCTCGACTTGACCGACGAAGCCTACCAGATCGCGAAGGCGGCCGACAGGGAACAGAAGCGCAGCCTCGGACGCGTGGTCAGTGACTTCATCACCGGAGACCTCGGAGGCCGGTCAAGTGCCCGTCCGGATACGGCGGAAGAGTTTCCGACGTTCCGATGCATCCGGCGCGTCACTTCGGAGGATGTGAAGGCGTTGGAGGATGAGCCGTGAAGTCTATCTCCTTGACGCCAACGTTCTGATCGCGCTGGCGACGCCATCGATGAGAGCAGCTCCTATCTTTTCCGGATGCGCCACCGGGCGGCGCCTCAGTTGGGCCAGGCTATTCTACTTCGTCGGCGCGCCTTGGTCGAGGACGATGTCCACGGGGATGGAGGCGCGGGCGAGGCGGTTGAGGTCGGACTGAAGCTGGGCGCCCATCAGGCCCATGTCGTCGAAGAGTCGGCCGACGCCGGCGTAGTCGCCGTCGCCCTGTAGCTGGATAATGCGGGCGGAAAGGTCGTTCACGGCCGCCTTCATTTTGTCGAGCTCGACGCGGTGAGCGCCGGTTTGCGGATCGCGGGTGAAAGCCCCGTTCTTTTCGAAAAAGTTGAACTCCAGCAGGTTGGCCTTGCCGTGGGCGCTGGAGGCGCCGAAGCGGATCGAGCGGAAGATGCCGGCCAGGAAAGTGGCGTAGTTGTCCATCAGGACGGCGCCGGGAAGTTCGCCCTGTTCGATCAGGCGGGTGACCATATAGAGGCCGAGAATGTCGGCCTTGGCTTCCTCGAGCGAAGAGAACCTATCCTTGAGCGCTTCGCGCACCGTGCCCTTGCCGGCGATTGTTTTCTTCACGCCGAGGCCGTGCGCGACTTCGTGAAACATGGTGTTGGCGAAGAAGGCGTCGAATTTCACGTGCGGGCGCTGGTCCTCGGCGATGACCACGCCAGCCACCGGCATCAGGATCTTGTCGAACTTGGCGCGCATGCTGTTCTTGAGTTGCAGGCGGCGGGTACCCTTCTTGAGCTGCACTTCTTCGTCGTTCGGCAGGTTGATGGCGATGGTCTTGGAGCCGGCGTTGCAGTCGCCGGCATAATAGATGGCGTCGTAGGCGTTGAGGTCGGAGTCGGCGCCGGGACTTTCCTTCTTATAAGCGTCGGGGACGGGGAGTCCTCGCTGGAGGGCGGGCAGCATGGCGGCGTACTTCTCCAGGCGGCGGCTCCATTCCTTGTCCTTGACCAGCACGTAGGCTTCGTAAGCGGCCTTGTAGCCGAAAAGCTTGTCCTCGTAGGTTTCGATCGGCCCAATGACGATGTCGAGCGTGTTGGTCTTCATGTCCATCCAGGCGAGGTCGCTCGGCTGGTAGTTGTCGGTGAGGAGGGCGTCGGCGCGAAGGTTGAGATAGCGGCGCAGGCCGGCGTCCTCGGCGAGTTTGGCGGCGTCGCGCAGGGCGGCGGCGGCGACTTTGAGGAGCATGCCGTAAGCCTGATGGTATGGCTCCGCGGCGAGGGCGCCGTCAGCGTCGCGGCGGACGACGGTATAGAGGCTTTTCATAGCTCTTCCGCCGTCCTTGGACGCGGCGACGGCGGCCTCGAATTCGTCCTTGGTCATGTCGGCGGGGTAGAAGTTGGCGCCGGGCGGCTTGGGTCCGACGCCGTCGATGAACGGCGCGTCGCCTTCCAGACGGTCCCACGGACCGTAGTTGATCTGGACGAAGCGGCGGGCGTCGGGATCCTGCACTTTGGCCAGGAGCGTGAGCTTGTCGCCGTAGGCCTGGATCCAGAAGAGTTCATCCATCACCTCAGCGGCGCGCTTGAGCAGCGGGATCATCTGCCGTTCCTTTTCGGTGAGGAGGCTCAGGTCGGTCTCCAGTTTGACTTCGGTGTACTTGGCGAGGCGCTGCTTCATTTTGCTCTCTTCCGCGGGAGGGCGCTCAATGCGGCCGCAGCCCAGCAGGAGCAGAGACACGGCCAATAACGGGAGTCGAGTTCTCATGGCGGGGAACACCCTGGAACGATTGTAGCCGCTAAATCATGCTTCAATGGAGAACGCGCTCATGAACGAGATACGACTGATCACCCTCGATCCCGGCCATTTTCACGCGGCGTTGGTGCAGAAGGAGATGTATCCGCGGGTGTCGCGGCGGGCGGCGGTCTACGGTCCGCTGGGGCCGGACCTGATCGCCCACGTCAGCCGCATCGCGCAGTTCAACCTTCGCGGGGACAATCCGACGGCGTGGGAAGTGGACATTCACTGCGGGCCGGGCTTCCTGGCGGAGATGGCGGCGAACCGCACGGGGAACGTGGTGGTGCTGGCCGGGCGCAATCAGACGAAGCTGCGGTACATCGAGACGGCGGTGGAGGCCGGGCTGAACGTACTGGCCGACAAGCCGTGGATCATCTCGTCGAAGGAACTCGACCGGCTGGCGAACGTGCTGGAGTCGGCGGAGCGCAAGGGACTGGTGGCGTACGACATCATGACGGAGCGCTACGAGATCACGTCGATTCTTCAGCGGGAACTGGTGAACGATGCGGACGTGTTCGGCGAGGCGGAGGCGGGCAGTCCGGAGGCGCCGGCGGTGCGCATGGACAGCGTGCATCACATCGCCAAGCTGGTGGCGGGGACGCCGCTGACGCGCCCGCCATGGTTTTTCGATATCGCCGTGCAGGGCGAGGGGCTCTCCGACGTCGGCACGCACCTGGTGGACCTTGTTCAATGGACGCTGTTCCCCGAGCAGGCGGTGGACTACCGTACGGAGGTCGAGATCGTCGAGTCGAAGCGCTGGCCGACCTTCGTGAGCGGAGAAGAGTTCCGGCGGGTGACGGGGGAGCGTGGGTTTCCGCCGTCTCTTGCGCCGCAGGTGAGCGACAACCGCCTGGCGTTCTATTGCAACAACCAGGTGACGTATGCCGTCCGCGGCGTGCACGTGCGGCTGGAGGCGACGTGGAACTACGAAGCTCCGGCGGGGACCGGCGACACGCACTTCGCGTCGTATCGCGGGACGAAGGCGCGGGTGGAGGTGCGGCAGGGGGCGGAGGAAAGCTACGCGCCGGAGTTGTACGTGGTTCCGCGGGCGGACGATGTCGCCGGCGCGCTGGAGCGGCGGGTAGAGGCGTGGCAGTCGCGGTGGCCGGGCGTGGCCGTCGAGCATCGCGGCGAGGAGTCGCGCGTGGCCATACCGGATCGATACCGGGTGGGGCACGAGGCGCATTTCGCGCAGGTGGCGCGCCAGTTTTTCGCGTACTTGCGGCGGGAAGAGCGGATGCCCGCGTGGGAGAAGCCGAACATGCTGGCCAAGTACTGCGTGACCACTCGGGGCGTGGAGCAGGCCGGAAGCGCGTGAAGAACACCGCGATTCTGCTGATCGACTGCCCAGACCGGAAAGGGCTGGTGGCGGCCATCTCGTCGTTTCTGTACACGCACGGGGCGAACATCCTGCACGCCGACCAGCACCAGGACAACGACCTGAAGCTGTTCTTCATGCGGATCGAGTGGGCGCTGGAGGAGTTCGATCTGGACGACGCGTCGTTCCGGCGACTGTTCCAGCCGATCGCGGACCGGCTCGAGATGCGGTGGCGGCTGGAGTACTCGGCGGCGCGGCCGGCGATGGCCATATTCGTTTCGCGGCAACTGCACTGCCTGGCGGACCTGCTGTTCCGGCAGCGGGCGGGCGAGTTGCCGTGCCGGATACCGCTGATCGTGAGCAATCATGAGGACGCGGCGGACCTGGCGCGGTTCTACGGAGTGGAGTTCCATCACGTTCCGGTTGAAGCGTCGCGGAAGGCGGAGGCGGAGGAACGGCAACTGGAGCTGCTGGCGCGGGCGCCGGTCGACCTGGTGGCGTTGGCGCGGTACATGCAGGTGTTGTCGCCGCGGTTCGTCGCCGCGTACGAGGAGCGGATCATCAACGTACACCACTCGTTCCTGCCGGCGTTCGGCGGGGCGCGGCCGTATCATGCGGCGTTCGAGCGCGGGGTGAAGCTGATCGGCGCCACCAGCCACTACGTCACCGCTGCCCTGGACGACGGGCCGATCATCGAACAGGACGTAGTGCGCGTCTCCCACCGGGACCAGATCGAGGACCTGATGCAGAAGGGGCGGGACCTGGAACGGGTGGTGCTGTCGCGCGCGGTGAAGTGGCGGCTGGAGAATCGCATCCTGGCGTACGCGAATAAGACGGTGGTTTTCGATTGAGGTTGAAGGAGCGGAATAACGGCATGAGGAGATATGCGCTATTGACGGCGTTTGGCGCGGTGGTTGCGGCGCAAGGGGCTTCGTTTCCCTGGCCCAACGGCGCCAAGGCGGCGGTGTGCCTGACCTACGACGACGGCGTCGATATTCACCTGGACCACGCCGTGCCCGATCTCGAGGCGGCGAATTTGAGGGGGACGTTCTACGTTCCGGGTTCGTCGAACTCGCTGGATGCGCGGATGGACGAGTGGCGAGAGATCGGACGTCGCGGGCACGAGATCGGCAATCACGCGGTGTTTCATCCGTGCCTGCGGGTGTCGGCGAAAGGCGCGCGGCGGGAGTGGCTCCAGCCGGAGCGGGAGTTGGAGCGGTACACGGTGCGGCAGATGATCGAGGAACTCCGGGCGATGAACACGACCCTGACGGCGCTGGACGGCGGCCGCGTGAGGACGTACGCGTACAACTGCAGCGACTGGATGGCGGGCGGGGAGTCGTTCATCGATCCGCTGCGGCCGCTGTTCGTCGCCGCGCGAGGGGGCGAGGACGAGGAACTCGCGGACCCGTGGAAAGTGGACGTTCACTATGTTCCGAGCTGGATGGTGCGGGACGTGAGCGGCGAGCGGATGATCGCGTTGGTAAGGAAAGCGATCGACACGGGCGCGCTGGCGGTGTTCATGTTTCACGGGGTGGGAGGCGGCCACAGCATCGACATTTCGCGGGAGGCGCACCGCGAGCTGCTGGGGTGGCTCGATAAGCATCGCGAGGTGGTGTGGACGGACACGTTCCGGCGCGTGATGGAGCATGTGATTGCGGAGCGGAAGCGGAGCGCGACGCGGTAAGGGAATGCGAAGACGCACGCTGTTGGCGATGTTGGTTGCTCGGCCGGGCGCCTTCGGGGGCGACCGCCGGATGACCTTTCCCGGCAAGGAATGGGCGAGGGCGACGCCGGAGTCGCAGGGAGTCAGCGGGGAGAAACTGGCCGCCGCCGTGGAGTATCTCGAGCGGCGCGCGCCGCGCGACGGCGTGAAGGAACTGGCAATCGTGCGCTACGGACGGATGATCCACGCGGGTCCGGAGATCGACAAGATGCACGGCGTGTGGTCGTGCACGAAGTCGTTCACGAGCACCGCGCTGGGTTTGTCGATCGACGACGGCAAGTGCGCGCTCGATACGCGGGTGAAGGACGTCCTGCCCACGATGGCGCGCGACTACCCGGACGTGACGCTGCGGCACTTCACGACGATGACGTCCGGATACCGGGCGGAGGGGGACGAGCCGCAGGGCAACTACCGGCACGGTCCGAGCCGGACGCCGTTCCGGCCGGGTCCGCCGCTGTTTCGGCCGCCGGGGTCGCGCTACGCCTACTGGGATTCGGCGATGAACCAGTTCGCGAACGCGCTGACGCGCATAGCGGGAGAGCCGATCGAGGAACTGTTCCGGCGGCGCATCGCCGAACCGATCGGCATGAATCCTCAGCAGTGGGATTGGGGAGATTTCGGCGAGGTGGACGGCATTGTGGTGAACGGCGGATCGGGAAACGGACACCGGCACGTGTCGATTTCGGCGCGGGAGATGGCGCGCTTCGGGCATCTGTTCCTGAACGGGGGAGAATGGGCCGGCCGGCGGTTGATCGGCGGGGGATGGGTGGAACAGGCCACGCGCACGCAAGTGGCGGCGAGCACGCCGTTGGGACATCCCGAGAGCGGGATCGACGGACCGGGGATGTACGGATACAATTGGTGGACTAACGGCGTCAAGCCGAACGGGAAGCGGAAATGGGAGGGGGTTCCCGGGGACGCCTTCGCCGCATCGGGCCACAACAACAACGACATGTTCGTGATTCCTTCGTGGAGCGTGGTGGCGGCGCGCCTCGGGCTGGACCAGGAAGGGGAGGGCGGATTCGCGATCACGGACGACACATACGCGGGCTTTCTGCGCCTGCTGGGAGAAGCGCTGCGGTAAGGACGGACGCAGCGTACGCAGCCGGCGGGATTGACACGGGCGGTTTCCCGAAGTTAAATGATTGTACACATCTTAGACGGGGGTGGCGACAGATGCGCGCAACTGGGATCCGCCGCGTATTGCTCTTCACCTTTCTGGCTGGGCCGCTTGCGGCGCAGCCAGCGCTACAGTGCACCGCGAGTGCCGGCGCGACGCCGACCGTTCGGGCCGAGGGGTTGTCGGAACTCGTAGGTGGCATCGAGATCAATTGCACGGGAGGAATCCCGACGCCGGTTGGCCAGCCGGTTCCGACTGTGAATGTCTTCCTGCGGGGAAATGCGCCCGTCGGGAACCCGATCTACCCGGACGGGCATAACGACAGCTTTCTTGTCATCGGGCAGCCCGATCCCGGCAGTCAGGCGCTGCACGACGTTCTTCAGTCGCTCAGTCTAACGGGGGTCGGCGGTAGCGGTCTGAACTACGACATGCCTGCATCGATGGACAACATGGGCCAGCGAGTTCCGAACGTTTTTCAAGGCAGGCAGGACGGCCGGAACTCCATTTCCTGGCTTGGCATTCCGTTCGATCCGCCGGGCACTGTTGCTACTCGTATCATGCGCATCACCAACGTCCGCGCCAACGCCAGCCTGCTCGCGCAGTCGGGAATCAACTCGGTCCAGGCCAATCTCACCATTCCGGAACTCGGCGTCAATGCGCAACCGACCCTGGCTAACATTCAGCCGGGGCTGCAGCGCCTGGGCAGCGGCGCGGCGCCGTACACCCAGGTCCTGAACGCCGGGGTTTTCGCGAACAACATCGACGTCAACCCGGGGCTGCCCGCCATGACGCCGCTCCCACAGCCGAACTTCGTCATTCAGATCGCGGAAGGCTACGCCGACGCGTGGAAGACCCGGACGTCGGCGCAGGGAAACCTCACGAACCCATTTCCCGCGCCGGCCGATCACAGCGGCCTGGAGGCGCGCCCGTCGAGCGAGACGCTTTACTATAATCCGAGCCTCCCCGGCGGCGTCGGGCTGGCGGGCCACGGCACGCGGGTAGCGATCAGCTTCGGCGGCGTTCCACCCGGAGTGCAGGTGTTCCTGTCGAATAACAGCGTCATGTCCAGTTCCTCGCCCAGCGTGATAGCCGTGGCCGTCGAGAATTGCTTCGATCCGGCGCGGCGCGCCGACAGCGTCAACGGGCTGGTGGAGGTTCCTCTTACGAACGGGGTCGGTTCGGTGTGCGTGGAGATCGCGCGTCAGGACGGAAACGTGCGCGAGTTCGCCGGTTTCAACGGCTACCTCAAGTACGCCGGCGCGGCCAATCCTGTGGCTCCGGCCCTGATCTTGACCAGTATCGCGGTGGCCCCGGGTTCCCTATACCCGCCGAGTTTCACGACTTCGACGCCGTTCATTCCCCGATTCAGCCCGACGGCGGATCCTGTTGCGGCGTATGGCGGTATTTACGGCGCCGCCCGCATCCGGTCGGCCGACGTGGCCACGAACGTGTTCCAGAGCCTGCGCTCCTCCGCTTTCAGCAGCGGCGCGTTCACCGGCTTCCAGGGCTCGGGCGTGATACCGAGCACGAACATCATTGTCGCCACGGCGGGAGATTCCGTCATGACGACCGTCACGCCGGTGCTGCGCGGCGGCCCGAACGCGGGGCGGGAGGCGACGGCGGGATGGCTGACGGTTACGCAATCGCAGTCCACGACGCCGCTGACTCTCAATATTCGCGCGGACCCGGCCGGTCTCGCGCCGGGTACTTATGAAGCAGGCATTCGGCTCCAGGCGCCATCGACGGCGCCTGCCGCGGCGGAGATACCTATCCGGCTGGTTGTCCCGGGGCCTGGACCGCGCTTCGCCGCCAACGGCGTGGCCGGGGCGGCGGACTACTCCACGGGCGCGGTCGCTCCCGGCCAGGCCATCGTGGCGTACGGCGCAGGGTATGGTCCCCCGGAAATCGCCGGCGCGCGCCTGGACGAAGCGGGCCGAGTGGCGACCACGCTGGCCCAGACGCGCGTGCTGTTCGACGACGCGGCGGCGCCGCTGCTGTACGCCGTGAACGGGCAGGTCAGCGCGATGGTACCGTTCGGGCTGACGCCGGGCGGCGTCACGCGAATGGAGATCGAGTACCAGGGCGTTCGGTCACCGCCGGTCTTTCTACGCGTGCTGGCCGCGGCGCCGGGATTGCTGACCGCCGACAGCAGCGGCGTCGGGCAGGGCGCCGCGTTGAACCAGGACGGCTCGTTCAACTCGACGTCGAACCCGGCGGCGCCCGGCGACATTGTCGTGATGTTCGGCTCGGGCGGGGGCCAGACGGATCCGCCGGGGGTGGACGGGCGGATCGCAGGGCCGCCGCTGCCCGCGCTGACGCAGGAAGCGCAGGTATTCATCGACGGGGAAGAGGCGGAAATTGTCTACGTCGGCCCGGCGCCCGACCTTGTGGAAGGCGTGTTTCAGGTGAACGCGCGCATCCCGGCGAATACGCGGCGGGGACGGAACGCCGACGCCGAGGTGATCGTGGGCGGGTTCCGCAGCCAGCCAGGGGTGACGATCGCTATCGCGCCATAGGTTGCGCGGAGACGACGAAACGCGGAACAGCCGTTCAGCCCTGAACTCAGAAGGGCGCGACCATGGTCACTTTCGACTGGGTGAAACAGATGGTCGCCTCCAGGCCGTCGCCGGCGATGTCAAGAGCGGTGAGGCTAGTGGTTTTCCAGTCGATGGCGGCGCCCGAGAAGACGAGTTTGGCGGCGTTGGCCGCGCTCTCGAAGCGGTCGTTCGTCAGTATGCCCGCCTTATTATGAGCCTGAATGGCGAACTGCCCCAGCTCGAGGTACTTCGCACACTTGCCTCCTTCAGCGAGATGCTTGACGTACTGATCCCACCTCTTGGCGAGGGAGAGCGTGAAGTCGAAGGCGCCGTTCACCTCGCCGAGCAATTTCCGCGGATCGGGACCGGTGGCGACGAGGAATACGACGCCGCCGCTGCCGCCGAGTCCGACGCCCCAGCGGTTGGCTTCAGCCTGGACGTAGAAGCGCTTGCTGAAATCGGCCAGGTTGAAGATCCAACCGTGCATCGCCTCGCGGCCCCAGACCGGTAGCATGCCGCCATACTTGCCGCCGCCGCCGATCCAGACGCACCCCGGATCCACCGGCTCCTCCTCCTTGTGATCGATGTACCAGAGCACATTATGGGCCGGGTGAGTGATCTTGTCCTGGGATTCCCAAAGAATGCCCAGGCCCCACTGTCCGACGGAGGGAAAAATGTCCCACTTGCCCGATTTGCAACTGTGGAGAACCGCCGCGCAATGTTTGCCGTTTTCGAGCGCGATCCCGTCGACGCGGCCCCAGAGCTTCAGCCGCCGCCAGGAGCCGGCCGCGGTCTTGAAGTATTGCCGGTCGAACGGCGGCCGCTGCCGCCAGCTCTGCGTGTCACCCGCCGCCATGCTAGTGTTCCTTTGAACCGCGACCTGGTACTTGTACCGGGCCGTGCCCGCCTGCAGGCGAGTGCTGTCGACCATTTGCATGATGAATTCCGCCATCCGCGCCCCCTCAGGCAATACCGCGCACGATGAAAGGAAAGACCGTCAGATGTTGGGTGGAGCGAGCTACGAAACGCGGAACAGGCGTTCGGCGTTTTGGTAATAGACCTTGCGCAGGATGGTTTCCGGCAGCTTGATGCCGTAGATGCGCCAGTAGACGCCGGAGAGCGGGATGTAGTCGTCGTCGGTCTCGAGGAAACGAAAGTACGTCGGGTAGAGGCGGTCGGCGCCGGCCACCTTTTCCGGCATGTCGATGATGGCGTCGGTACCGAAGAGGATGCGGTCCTGGTAGCGGTCGAAGAAGCGCTGCGTCACGCGCGGCTGGCGGCCGATTTCTTCCAGGCGCGCGCCGAATTCCAGCGTCGCGTTGGGGTAACGGTCCAGCACCTCGGCCATGTAGCCGAGGTTGGCCGAGTTGCCGAAGTGCAGAATCAGAAACTCGGTGCGGGGGTGGCGCGCCATGACGCGGTCGCGCGCGGCCTGCAACTCGGCGTCGGAGGGAAAGTCGCGGCCGTGGAAGGACCACTCGGGGCGGCGCAGCAGCGCGGTGTAGCGTTCGTTGCGCTCGTCCACCGGATCGAAGAACGACTCGGGGTCCGAGACGTGGATCAGGACGGGAAGGCGATGGGCGCCGGCGGCTTCCCACATCGGGTCGAATCGCGGGTCGTCCACTTTGACCAACGGGCCGGTGGTGAGATTCTCGCGGAGATAAAGGCCGAGGGTCTTGAGGATCTTCAGGCCGCGGGCGCCGGCGCGGGCCGCTTTCTCGGTTTCGGCGGCCTGAAATTTGGCGTAACCCGGCTCGTTCGCGCGGGTCCACCAGGGTTCCACGCAGACAAGGAAGCGGCCGGGATACGGCTTGTGCCACCGGTCGATGACTTCGTTGAGCGCGGGGCCGTAGCCACCGGTGACGTTCACCATCATCCGGACGTTGCGGCGCTCCATGAGGGCAAGCACGTCCTTGGGGTCGCTGGTGGAGAAGGCTTTGGGGCCATCGGGTCCCTCTTTTTCCGGGACGTCGGAGGAAGGCATGAGCCGGCCAACCACGGTCGACAAGTGGACATGGGAGTCGATAACGGGGAAGCATGCGCGGGGCACGTTTGTTTCGGGGACGTGGAGCGTGGATTGGGGCTGGTAGTCCTTGACCGCGAGCGGGCAACCCTTGTCCTGCGCCAAGAGGGGAAGTCCGCCGGCGAGGCCGGCCATCCACTTCCGTCTGGTCATGTTGCGGATAACCTCCGCGGCCCATTGTACGCCCGCGCACAGCGAGAGAACGCCGCCGCTGGAGTACACTCTCGGGGGAGGGCGTGGTGCGACTTCGATGGTTGGTAGTACTTGCGATGCTGGCAGGCTGGGGCCCAGGCGGCGCCGCCGACGAGGACAACGCGCTGAAGCTCTGGTACCGACAGCCGGCCCGCGAGTGGGTAGAGGCGCTGCCGATAGGCAACGGCCGGCTGGCGGCGATGGTGTTCGGCGATGCCCGGCGGGAGCGCCTGCAACTTAACGAGGACACCGTCTGGACGGGCGAGAAGCGGGACCGGACCAATCCCGAGGCGCCGAAGGCCGTTCCGGAGATCCGGCGACTGCTCGCGCAGGGGCGTCCGGCAGAGGCGCAGGAGATGGCGGATCGAACGATGATCAGCATTCCTCGGGTGCTCCCGGTCTACCAGCCTCTGGGCGATCTTTGGCTCGAATTCGGCCACGAGCCGGCGCCGGGGAGCTACCGCCGCGAGCTCGACCTGGATACGGGGATCGCCTCCGTACAGTACGCGGCCGGCGGAATCCGGTATGCGCGCGAAGTCTTCGCGTCGGCGCCGGGTAAACGCATTGTCATACGCCTGACCGCGGACCGGCCCGGCAGCATTTCGTTCCGCGCGACGATGAGCCGGGAAGCGGATGCGACGACGGAAGCGGCGGGCGCGCGGCTGATCCTGACCGGCCAAGCGTTGCCGAAATCGGCGCCCGGAGAGCGCGAGACCGGGGTTCGCTTTCGCGCCGAGGCGCGCGCGGCGGTCTCGGGCGGCCGGGTGGAAAGCGCCGGAGGTCAACTGGACGTTATCGGGGCCGACAGCGTGACGCTAACGATCGGGGCCGCGACGAATCACCGGGAGAAGGATCTTGCCGGCGCCTGCGAACGGGATCTGGGCGCTGCCTCCGGCTCGTATGACGCGCTTCGAAACGAGCACGTGGCAGATCACCAGCGCCTGTTCCGGCGCGTGCGGCTGGAGCTTCCGGCGGATGCTTCGGCGCGCGCTCTGCCCACCGATGAGCGGCTGGAGCGCGTGCAGCAAGGGGCGACGGACGAAGATCTGCTGGCGCTCTATTTCCAGTACGGGCGGTATCTGCTAATCGCGAGCAGCCGGCCGGGAAGCATGGCGGCCAACCTGCAAGGGAAGTGGAACGACAGCCTGACGCCCGCCTGGGGCAGCAAGTACACAATCAACATCAACACCGAGATGAACTACTGGCCGGCGGAGACGTGTAACCTGCCGGAACTGCACGAGCCGCTGTTCGATCTGATTGAGAGGGCGCGGGAAGACGGCCGGCGCGTGGCGCGGTTTTATTACGGCGCCGGAGGATTCGTCCTGCATCACAACACGGACGGGTGGGGACACGCCGTTCCGATCGACGGCGCACGGTGGGGCGTCTGGCCGATGGGCGCAGCGTGGCTGTCGCTTCACCTGGCGGAGCACTACGATTTCGGCCGCGATCGCCGATTTCTCGCCGAGCGGGGTTACCCGCTCATGAAAGAGGCGGCGCAGTTCTTTCTCGACTACCTCGTCCCGGACGGCAAGGGGCGGCTGGTGACGGGACCGTCGCTGTCGCCGGAGAACGAATACCGGCTGCCCTCGGGTGAGAAGGCCGTCCTGTGCATGGGGCCGACGATGGATACCGAGATTCTGCAGGAGCTGTTCGGACGGGTGGTGGAGGCCAGCGAGGCGCTCGGGATCGATCGGGGGTTCCGGGCGCAGGTGGCGGCGGCGCGGGAGAAACTGGCGCCCCTGCGGGTGGGCCGGTTCGGTCAGATCCAGGAATGGCTGGAAGACTACGAGGAGGTGGAGCCGGGGCACAGGCACATGTCGCAGTTGTTCGCGCTGTTTCCAGGCTCCCGGATAACGCAGAAGACGCCGGAACTGGCTGGCGCGGCCCGCGCGACGATCGAGCGGCGGCTGGCCCACGGCGGAGGGCACACGGGCTGGAGCCGGGCGTGGATCATCGGTTTCTGGGCCCGGCTCGGAGATGGCGGCCAGGCTCATGACAACCTGGTCGCGCTGCTGAGAAAATCGACGCTGCCGAACCTGTTCGACAACCATCCGCCGTTTCAGATCGACGGTAACTTCGGCGCGACGGCGGGGATCGCCGAGATGCTGATACAAAGCCATGCCGGCGAGATCGCGTTGCTTGCCGCGCTGCCGCGGGCGTGGGGCGAGGGCAAGGCGACGGGGCTCCGCGCGCGTGGGGGTCTGGAGGTCGACGTTGCCTGGAGCGGCGGACAGCCGGTCACGGCGACGCTGAGGGCGACGGTGGACGGCGCGCACCGAATCCGGCTGGCGCCGGGCGTCCGCATCCGGACAATTCAGGAGGGTGGCCGGCGGGTACGCTGGCAATCGGAGGGGGCGTCGATCGCGCGGCTGAGCGTCAAAGCGGGGGGCGTGTACAGGGTGGAGTTCGAACGGGCGGGCTGACCGCTCCCGCCGCTGAGCGCTGATCGCTCCCGTCGCTTGGCTATGGCTAGGCGTCGAAGTAGCCGTTGCCGAGTTGCGGGTTGGCCTCGATGGCTTTCTTCCAGAAGATGCGCGCGTCGTCGTGGTTGCCCTGCTCGTGCAAGGCGTGACCGAGGTTCAACAGGGCCTCGGAGAAACCGGGGTTTTCGGCCAGCGCTTCGCGGTAGAGCCGGATGGCGTCTTCGATGTGACCGGTCTTGTGAAGGAGGACGCCGGTGTTGTAGAACAATTCGGGCGAGCGCTCGCCGAGGTCAACCAGGCGGCCCTGCAACTCCAAGGCGCGCGGGTAGTCCTCCTGCTCGATGGCCAGCAGGGTCAGACCTCGGATGGCCTCAGGCGATTCCGCGTCCAGGGCGAGCGCCTTTTCGAAGGCGTCGCGGGCCTTGGCCGGCGCTCCCTGGCGGGAGTGCGCGATTCCGAGGTTGATCAGGGCCTCGGGCCACTCGGGTTTGGTCTCAAGGCAGGTATCGAAGGCCTGGGCCGCCGCCTGGAAGTCGCCCCGCTGGAGACGAAGATAGCCGAGGCGGAACCACGCGTCGTGCCACCCGGAATACTGGGAGGCCACCTGCTCGTACAGACGCTCCGCGTCGAAGATGGACCCTTCTTGTTCCAGCAGCAGAGCCGTGTTGTAGACGGCGGAGGGCAGGTCGGGATTGATCCTCAGGGCCCTGGCGTAAGCGTCCGACGCCTTCCTCCGATCGCCAAGCTGGTGCAGAACGGCGCCCAAATTCAACAGCGCCTGCGCCGCGTCGGGACGGATCCGCGCGGCCTCGGAATAGGCTTTCGCCGCCTGTTCCAAACGTCCCGTGCGCTGGCAGGCAACGCCGAGGTTGAAGCACCGTTCGTAGTCGTCCGGCGCGAGTTCGACGATCTTGGCGCAGAAGGTCACTGCCGCCTCGTAGTCGCCGGCGTTGAAGGCGGCGGCGGCGAGTCCTTCGATGGCTGCCTGCGAGTACGGACGCAGGGCCAGCAACTGCTCGGAATACTGGCGAATCATCGCTTCGTCGCCGCGTTCCATGCCGATGCCGATGAGATTCACCATGGATTCCTCAGACTCGGGATTGAGGGCCAAGATCCGCCGATACAACCCGAAGGCTTCTTCGTGATGCGCGGTACGTTGCAGCGCGACCGCCTTGCCCAACAGAGCCGGTTCGCGCTCGGGCTCCGACGCGAGCACGGCTTCAAACGACGGAAGCGCTTCCGCCGCCTGGTCACAGCGGAGCAGGCTGATGCCAAGGCCGAGGTGCGCGTCGACAGAACTCGAATCGTTCCGCAGGGCCTGACGGAAGCTCGCCGCCGCCTGTTGCCAGCGGCCAAGACGGTCCAGGCACACGGCGAGGTTGAAGGCGGCGTCGGAGGGGGCGCCCGGCATCCCGGCCAGCTTGGAGTAACTGGAGGCCGCTTCTTCGTACAGTTCGAGTTCGAACTGGACGCGGCCGCGGGCGGCGTGAACTTCCGGCCCCGAAGCGCCGGCATGGAGTGCGCGGTCCAATTCGGCGAGCGATTCCTTGAGCTTGCCTTCCATGTGAAGCGACACGGCGCGGGAGTAGACCAACTGGGGATCGGGCGGCTCTTCCTCGGGCGCTTCAAACTGGGCGAGGGGGCGCGGTTTGGCGCGCTCCTCCCTGGACGTCTTCGACTTGGATTGTTTCATTGTCTGCCGCTTTCGATAGCGTTTTCCGGCCGGGCGGGCGCGAGGAGCGCACAGAGGCGTCCGAGCAGGTCGTACTGGTGCGTGACGGTGACCCAGGCCAGACGGGCGCGTTCGCCGGGATCGGCAAAAAAGCCGACGCCGCCGTGGCCGTCTTCGACGTCGCTCCAGTGTTCCACAAGACGCCCGTCAAGGTAGAGCGAGAGGTCGGCGCCGCGCGCGTCGAGGCGGACATCGAGCATGCTGCGCCGGCTCAGCAGCGGGAGCGGGGTTCGGGTGCGTTGGGCGGGCTTGCCGTTTTCGACGCGGTAGCGAACCAGCGCCGCGTTGGGTGAATCGCCCGCCTCCACCTGCAACTTCATCGCCTGGTAGTTGCGGTCGTCCTGTGCGCGACAGGCCCAGCCGAAACCGCCGCGTTCGATGTGCACCGAGAACTCGAAGCTGTAATCCGACATGGACATCGAGGGCTTGTACAGCGCGAGTTTGCCGGGGCGGGCAAGACCGCCGCGATCGAACGACCAGGAGGTCGACCAGTCGCCGCTGCCGGTCCAATCCCGGAGTCCGGCTCGAAAATCGTCCCGGAGCGTGATGGCGGCGCGATCCGCCAGACCGGCCTGAAACTTCTGCCAGGCGCCGCTCGCTTCGCCGGGCGCGGCCGTAACCGCGGATGGTAGTTGCGCCGCTCGGGGCGCCCGATCCGTGGAGGGTCCGATAAACAGGAAGCCGGCCAGCGGGAGGGCGGCGAGCAGCCAGAGTGCGTGGGGCGACAGCGGCAACGCGCGCCCGGCGGCCACGATCGGACTCCATGCCTTTCTCCATGCGGGTTCTGTCGCGGCCTGAGGCGGCGGCGCCGCAGCCGTCTGGGCGGCCACGCGGAGACCGGTGCACGGGGAGAGCAACGTAGCCAGGAGAGGCAGCGGCTCAAGCGTCGCGTGGAGGACAGGGGCAGCATCACGCGGCGTAATTCCGGCGTAGGGGGCGGGCGCCAAGCCGGCGAGAGGCGCCGCCGGCCTCTCCAACTCCAACGGCTCCGGAGAAACCGCCGACCGCGGGAATGCGAGTTGGTAACGCGGACTTGCGTGGCGCGGCGGCGTCGCCGCAAGGAAGTCGTCCCATCCAGCCCAGGGAAGCGGAGGCGTCGCTCCGCGCGCCGCGAGGCAGGGTAGCAGACACGGGCCGCATGGCGGGATCGTCAAGCAACGCGCGGGTCCGACGGAAAACCGCAGGGCGCCGGCTGGAGCGCCGCCGGGCGGAGGGCTTTCGGCGTGCGACGGTTGTGCGCCTTGGATGTGTTCGGCCAGCGCTATCGTCAACCTGGGCGGCGGGCAAAAGGCAGGCGCGCAGCGGGCGAAGGTCAGGGCGGCGCAAAGCGGCGCGAGAGCTTGCCGGGCATGCAGGGACTCGAGCGGAGAAAATGAAGCGGTGGCAAGAGGCTTTGGGATCGTTGCGGCGGGTATCGCTGCGCCACCGGGAACGGGGGGCCTCGGGAAGGTGAACGCAAACGGACCCGCCACAGGCGCCGGCTTGGGCCGGCGAGACGGCGGCGCTGGGTTCACAACCGCTTCGTGAGGCAACAATTGGCGGAAGCCCGCGGTACCGGCTATGCGAGGCGGATGGAACGATACATTGGAGGGCGGCAGAATCCCTGCCGCTCCGCGGAGCGATCGCGGGATGGCAGCGGCCAACGCCGCGGCAGGATCGCAAACCGGGAGGGCCGTCAGCGCCAGCCCTCCGCGGCGAAGCTTCAGTTCGGCTAATCGGGCCTCAACGGATGGCATGGCCAGATTAGGCGCAAGGCCGAGCGGCGTGGCAAGCTGAATGCCGACAGCCGGAGTGACCGGGCGGTATGACGCCAGAGGACCTGCCTTGGCCGGCGCGACATGACGGCGCGCCTGAACACAGGGTGTTTCGGCCATCAGCCGCAGGGTGGGCAGCCGGAGGGCGGCTGCGCAGCGCCAGGCGTCGGGCCGGCGGGAAGACGGGGCTGCGCCTCGATGCACGGCCGGACCGGCATGCGGAACCTGATGCTGAGCGACTGTCAGAAAACAACGGTTCCAAGCCGCGGTTGTGGGGAAAGTTGGCTGAAGGCGACCCGCGGGCCGATCGGCGATCGGCCAGGCGGCGGTTGGCGACCGCCGCGCAGGATGAGATCCTGCCCCGCATGTCGTGGCGGAGCTGGCATGTGTACTGTCTAACCGATGCTTTCCAGCGGGCAGCCCGGAGGGTCGAATCCTTACGGCGGCGGGCATCGTCACACGCGGCGCCGGCCGGAAGTGGCTGGGCGGTAACGCGGCGAGCGAGGCGTTGGAATGCGCCGCGGACGGCAGTCTTCGATATGGGGCGCGCGACAGGGCCGGACCGACAGGAACGACGCGACGGGTGAGGCAGAGCGGAGGCGACGAGAGGAGGAGATGCGGAGGAGCGGATGCCGCCGGCCGGAGACCGTCCAGCGTTCGGCTCCCGCGGGCGTGGCGATCGGGAATACGCAAGGCAGCGAACCCGAGCAGGGAAGCTTCGAGCGCAAGTCCGCTGAGGGGGTAGGCGATCGGAGCATACGTCATCAGCGGATCCGGAACCAGCGACTGCCCAACCGGGAAGGAAACCGCGCGGGGCGGCTGCGGGATGAACTTCGCGGGGGCGGGCGGATGCGCTTCGGTCTCCTTGGCCGGCCGGCGCTTCGGCTGTTCGGGACGGGGGGCGGCGGCGCGCTGATTGGCTTCAATCAGGCGGGCCAGCCCGAGGGCTTCCTGCTCCTGCTGGTAACTTTGCTGGTGCGCCTGGGAACAGAAGCCGCTACTCGACATTTTCCGGAGAAGCGAGAGCCGCTTTCCACAATACAAGCACCGCATGGCGGCAGAAGTTCCCTTGCCCTATGGTAGGGACAGCCGCCCAGCCTTACCAGCGGGTAAAGGCCTTAGCCGGGACAGAAAAAGACTCGCTGCCCCGCGCGAGGGGGCCACAACGCCATACGGTTCGGAATCTCCGGCGCGCTACAGAGGAGGAGGTAGTTCGAGGTCGGCCTTCGCCAGCGCTTTCTGTAGCAACTCGATAGCCTGCCCTTCGCGGAGGGCGCGCGAGATGGACACCTCCATGATGAGCATGTGGCGCGCCTTGTTCAGCATCTTTTTCTCGCGAAAAGACAATGGTTTATCCCGCTGAAGTAGAAGAAGTCCTTTAAGTACTTGCGCGACTTCCAGCAGGCCACCGGTGCGCATTTTCTCGGAGTTTTCCTTGAAACGGTTTTTCCAGTCCCGGCAGCCACGGCACTCGCCGCCGGCGAGAAACTGGAGGATCTGTTCAACCTGCCCGTTGCGGGTGATCTTACGCAGTCCGACATCGAGAGCGTGGGAGAACGGTACTAGGACCGTCATGCTGGAGGAGGCCAAGCGGAGGAGGTAGAAGCGTTCCGGGCGGGCGCCGAAGACCCTGGTGCTGATGTTCTCTATCGTGCAGACGCCGTGATTCGGGTAAACGACTTTCTCACCGATATTAAAGACCATGCGGACCCCTTACACCTGACGTGGGTGTTATTTATCTGCGCTAGAACCGAAAGGCAATGATAAACTGGAGTTCCCATAATGTCAAGAATAAAAGTCGAAAAACCGTGGAATCGTTGACTTCCGTGACATCACCTCACACGGCGCCGTAGCTGCGAAAACGGGTACAAGAAGACTCCGACGCGTGCCACTGTCAGGGAGTGGCAGAGCGCCTGCTAGCGGGTTTCCGCGATCAGGCGGCGAACATACTGGTAGTTACGCCGCATGTCGCCCTCGATTGACTTCGACGGCGCGCTGGTTTCCAGGTTCGCGAAGCCTTGGAAATCCAGTTCCGCTATCGCGTTCATCACAGCCGGAAAGTCGATGGGACCTTCACCCATGTAGTACTTCGAATCGTCCTTCAGATGGAATTGGCAGATCCGACGTGCGCCGAGCCAGGAAATCTCCTTGACAATGTCGAAACCGGCGCGGGTCGAGTTCCCGACGTCATAGTACGTCTTGACCGCCGAAGAGCGGGAGCGCTCCATAATACGGACGTTATCCTCCGCGGAATCGTGTTTTCCAGGCCGAGGAGAACGCCTGTTTTTTCCGCCTCGGGGGCCAGTTCCCGGAGCACGTCGCCAACGTAGTCCATTTCCTGCCGGGTCTCGAGCGCTCCTTTTCCGAAGAAGGGAAGCAGCATGACCCCGGCGTTCAGTTTCTTGGTGATGGGTATAGCGTCGGCGAGCCACTTCTGGCCGAGCTTGTCGTTCTTCAGGTAGTTGCGATGAAGGATGTCCAGGCACGTGCCCGCAAGGGCGATCTTCTGTTTCGCGGCTTCGTCCCGATAGGCTTGCTGGATGGCCGGATTGTCGAGCGGAAGTCTCCCATCCACCGGCTCGCGTCCAAGGCTGACCTCAACGCCCTCAAAGCCGATGGAACGAGCGAGCGCGAGCGCCTCGATTTTTCCGGTAAGGCGG
Source organism: Bryobacteraceae bacterium (assembly GCA_026129905.1). GTDB lineage: Bacteria > Acidobacteriota > Terriglobia > Bryobacterales > Bryobacteraceae > JAHCHE01. The sequence continues at coordinate 79,449 of JAHCHE010000017.1, forward strand.
AGATTCCAATCCGTGACGCCGATTCGAAGACGTGAGAGCGAACGGGCCGTGGCCCTGCGGGCAAGCGGGAGGCTGAACGTCAGTCCAGCCAGGAGACGCCGTCTGGAGACGCGCGAGGACACCACAGCCATTATACATAGAACAGTCGGGTGGGTTGTTCGCGGCTAGAGCGGGCGAACCCTGCGGATTTGAGGGGCGGCGGCCGATAGAGGATTGAGTCCGCAAAGGGCTCGTACGCGGAATCGGCCGCCATGGCATTTCCGTGCCGCAGGTGTTCCGAACGACCATATGATCTCGATAATGAAGTATCTGCAAGCCGCCGGGGACATCCGCGCCGCGAGCGGGAAGGCCGAATCGAGGGATGCGCTCTTCGGGCTCTGTTCGAGCCTGTTGGAAAGCGTCGGCAGCAACGTTCTCGAGGGCGAGCGCTGGCAGGAACTGCGTTCGGAGGTCGGCGCGATTCAGACAATGCTGCGGCCGGACCTGGACGCGGAGTCGGCGTCGGTGATCGAACAGGCGACGCGACGCGTTCTGGTCGCCTACCGGAGCGCGCAGCAACAGGCGGCCGCCGCGGCCGCTATCGAGATGCAGCACATCCTGGGCACGCTGAACCAGGCGCTGATGGCGCTGGCGCAGGGCCGGGAACGCTCCGTTTCGCGTTTGCAGCAAATCCAGGACTCGCTCCAAGGCGCCTCGATGCTCCAGGACATCATCGCGCTCAAGAACGCCGTTTTCGACACGGCGCGATTCGTCCAGGAGGAAGCGGTCCGAGAGCGAAAGGTTGCTTCCGAGGAGCTGGCGGGGCTCGAGAATGACGTTCAAAACGCCCGTAAGTTCCTGGGTGAAGCGTTCCGAGGACTGCCGGGCCGGCCGGAGGGAGTGCGGGATATTACCGACGGCGCCGCGGCGCCGCCCGGCCAATCGCTCTATCTGGCGGCGTTCCGGTTCGACCGTCTTGACGCCATCGTCCAGCGGTACGGCGCGGAGGCGGCCGATGAACTGATGTTCCAGCTCATTCGGGAGCGTCTGCACGCTATCTCGGCCTCGGCCAGGGCGTACCGCTGGTCGTCATCAAGCCTTGTCGGGGCGTTCCACCGGAGCGCGCAGGACGTGGAGGCGCTGCGAGGGGAGATCGCGGCGCTCAACCGGGCGCCGCTGGTGCGGCGCGTAGCGCTGGGTCACCGGATGGCCGTCCTCACCGCGTGGCCGTCGCACCTGGTCGCCGAAGCGACCGCGGATGCGCCGGCGAGCGTTATCGAGGAACTGGATCGATTTACGGGCGTTTCCCCATAGCCGAGTCTGTCATGCCGTTTCGAGAACACCCAACGGAGGAAGCTCTCGTTCAGTGCCGGCTCGATCACTGGCTCGACAGCGAGTCCTGGAGTCATAACGTCACCGAGATGATCGTTCAACAGCGGCCGCTCGGCGAAGTCATGGAAGCGCTTTGCCGCCATTGCGGGCGGAGGGCGTCCGAGCGGCAGGTGGCGTTCTATCTGCTGGACGGCCATGAATGGGCGCCGGCGGCTCGGGGGAACCTGACGGCGGAAGGCGAAGAGGCCCTGGCGGCAGTCGATCCGGCGGCCCTTTCCGATGCCGTTCTCGCCTGGAACGGGCTTGCCGACGACAGGCTTGGATATCCATTCGAGGGCGGATGGGCCCGCCACCTGATGTCGGGAATTGGCGAGCTGTTGGGTCTGTTCGTGAGCCTGGCGGACGGTCCGTTTGCGCCATTCGGCATCCACGCCGCCCGAATTCACTCGGTGTGCCGGTTCGCCGCGCTGGCCATCGAACAGAAGAACCTGCTGGACGAACTCGTCTTCAAAGCCAACCACGATGCGCTTACCGGACTATTCAACCGCAACTATCAAGAGCGGGTACTGGAGTGGACGCTGAGCCAGGAGCGGAATCAAGCGGGGAGGCGGGCCGCGCTGTTGTCCGTGAATCTCGACCGCTTCCGGCTGGTGAATGACGTGCTTGGCCATTCGATCGGGGACCGGCTGCTGGCCGAGGTGGGGCGGCGCCTGGGATCGGGTCTCGAGGGGCGGGCAATGCTGGCGCGACCCGGCGGAGACGAATTCACGATACTGCTGCCGCACGTCGAGTCGGCAGCGGAAGCCGGAGAAGTGGCGGACCGTCTCCTCGGCTTGCTGGCCGAGCCGTTCCGCGTGGGTGGACACCAACTGTTCGTCACGGCGAGCATTGGAATCGGCTGCTCCGGCGCCGGCAGCACGGTGACGTCGCTGGAGCGAGCGGCCTACGTCGCGCTGTACCACGCCAAGCGCGGGGGCAAGGCGCGTTGGATGCATTTCGATCCTTCCATGGCGGCGACGCCGCCGGAGCGGCTGGAGATGGAGAAACAACTCCACTTCGCCTTGGAGCGGAAGGAAATGCTCCTCTATTACCAGCCGCAGGTGGAACTCGCGACCGGAGTGGTGGCCGGAGCGGAAGTTCTGATGCGCTGGCGCCCCGAGGGGCTGGGCATCGTGGCGCCCGGCGCGTTTATCCCGATCATGGAGGAGACGGGCCTCATCATCGAGTTCGGCCGCTGGGCGCTCGGCGAGGCGTGCCGTCAGGGGATGGAATGGGCGGCGCGCGGCGGCGGGCCCTTGCGGCTGGCGGTGAACGTCTCGGCGATCCAGTTCGCGCATCCGAGCTTCCTCCGCGATGTCGAGCAGGCCCTTGCCTCGACGGGATTCCCGCCGGAATGCCTCGAACTGGAGCTTACGGAAAGCCTGTTCATCGGGGACCTGGCGGGGGCCGCGCGCGTGTTTCGCGCGTTGCAGAGCACCGGGGTCGCGTTCGCGTTAGACGATTTCGGCACGGGGCAATCGGCGTTGGCCTATCTCCAGCGGCTGCCGTTTCAACGGTTGAAGATCGACCAGTCTTTCGTTCGGCCGATCGGGGACGCGGACCGCTGCCCGCCGCTCGTGGAGAACATCGTCCGGATGGCCGAAAGCCTCGGCATGGCCGCCATCGCCGAAGGGGTCGAGACCGAGCGGCAGGCTACGCTGCTCCGCCTGGCGCGGTGCGCGGAAGGGCAGGGGTATTACTACTCCCCGCCGTTGCCCGCCGACGATTTCGCCGCCTACCGCGCCGGGAGAACGAGGGCCGGGCAGGAGACCTGAAGGCCGCGCCGGCCGTCCGCGGCGGGGCTAAGTCAGATTGGTCGTTTGCTCCCGGCCCGCCGGGCGCGTGACAATAGGAGTTCACCCCCACTCCGATGCTCGACCGAATTTCTGTGCATGGCGCGCGCATGCACAACCTCAAAAATATCGACGTCGAGATTCCGCGGAACACGCTCACCGTGATCACCGGGCTCAGCGGCTCCGGCAAATCGACGCTGGCGTTCGACACGATCTATGCCGAAGGGCAGCGGCGGTACGTGGAGACGCTCTCGCCATACGCGAGGCAGTTTCTGGACCAGATGGAGCGCCCCGAGGTGGATTCCATCGACGGCCTCAGCCCGGCGATTTCGATCGAGCAGAAGACCACGTCTCGCAGTCCCCGGTCCACCGTGGGCACGATTACCGAGATCTACGATTACGTGCGGCTGCTGTATTCCTCGATCGGGATTCCGCACTGCCCGAAATGCGGCGTCCGGATCACGCCGCAGTCCACGCGGCAGATCGTCGATCGCATCATGACGCTGAGCGAGGCCGAGCGGGTGATGATCCTGGCGCCGATCGTCCGCGGCCGCAAGGGCGAATACAAGAAGGAGATGGAGAAACTCGCCCGTGAAGGTTTCGTGCGCGCGCGCATCGACGGCATTCTGCGCGGGCTGGACGAGGAGATTACGCTGGATCGCCGCCGGAACCACACCATTGAGGTGGTGGTGGACCGGCTTTTGATCCGGGCGGGCATCGAGAAGCGCCTGGAGGCCTCGATCGAAACGGCAACGAAGCTGGCCGACGGGATCGTGCTGGTTGCGGTGGTGAACGGCGAGGAGAACCTGTACTCGCAGAAGTTTGCCTGTCCGGAGTGCGGCGCGAGCGTGCCGCAGCTTGAGCCGCGCTCGTTCTCCTTCAACAGCCCGTACGGGGCGTGCGCGTCCTGTCACGGGCTGGGCGACACGTGGAGCTTCGACGCGGCGAAAGTGATCGCCGATCCGTCCAAGCCGTTGCTGGAGGGCGGGCTCGGTCCCGGCGCCGGCTCTTCGTATATGCAGCACCGTCTGACGGAGTCGGCGCGGCGGCTCGGGATCAACATCGACAAGGCGTTCGACAGCCTGCCGCAGAAGCAGCGAAAGCTGCTCGTGGAGGGCGGGGATGGGTTTCCGGGCATTGTCAGCCTGTTGAACGAGACGTTCGAGGAGGCTAGCGAGTCGTATCGCGAGTGGCTGGTGGACTACATGTCGCCGTCGCTTTGTCCGGACTGCAAAGGCGCGCGGCTTCGTCCGGGCAGCCTTGCCGTCGAGGTGAAGGGCATTACCATCGCGGAACTCGTGGCGATGCCGGTGGCGCGGCTCATTCCGCTGGTCCGCTCCTGGACGCTCACGGACCGCGAGCGGCAGATCGCGGGGCGCATCCGGGAAGAGATCGCGCAACGGCTGGAGTTCCTGGAAGCGGTGGGCCTGGAGTACCTGAGCCTGGAGCGGTCGGCGGCGACGCTGTCGGGCGGCGAAGCGCAGCGCATTCGGCTGGCGACGCAGATCGGCTCGCGGCTGCGCGGGGTTCTGTACGTGCTGGACGAACCCTCGATCGGGCTGCACCCGCGCGACAATCGCCGGCTGCTGGATACGCTGGCCCGTCTGCGGGATCTGGGCAACACGGTGCTGGTTGTCGAGCACGACGAGGAAACGATCGAACGCGCCGACTACGTGATCGATCTCGGTCCCGGCGCCGGGCGGCTGGGCGGCAAGCTGGTGGCCAGCGGCTCGCCACGCGAGATCGCGTCGAATCCGGAGTCGCTCACGGGTCAATATCTGAGCGGAAAGCTGGAGATCGCGCTGCCGGCGCGGCGGCGCGCCGGGAATGGCAAGGCGCTGGAGGTGCGGGGCGCCCGGGAGCACAACCTGCGAAACATCGACGTGCAGTTCCCGCTCGGCATCTTCATTGTCGTGACGGGAGTGTCCGGCAGCGGTAAATCGACGCTGGTGAACGACATCGTTTACCGGGCGCTGAGCCGCGAGATCTACGGCTCGCGCGCCGAGGCGGGCGCTCACGATTCGCTGACCGGACTGAAGCATATCGACAAAGTGATCGAGATCGACCAGTCGCCGATCGGGCGCACGCCGCGCTCGAACCCGGCGACCTACACCGGCGCGTTCACGCCGATGCGGGAGCTTTACGCGATGCTGCCGGAAGCGCGGGAGCGGGGCTACAAGCCGGGGCGCTTCAGCTTCAACGTGAAAGGCGGCCGGTGCGAGGCATGCCAGGGCGACGGGGTGAAGCGGATCGAGATGAGCTTCCTGCCGGACGTCTTCGTGACCTGCGACGCGTGTCGGGGCCGGCGCTACAACCTGGAGACGCTCGCGGTGAAGTACCGGGGCTACTCGATCGCGGACCTGCTGGAGGCGACGGTTGAGGATGCGCTCGGGGTGATGGAAAACATCCCGCAGGTCCGGTTGAAACTCGAGACGCTGCGCGATGTCGGTCTCGGATACATCCATCTCGGGCAGTCGGCCACAACGCTTTCCGGGGGGGAGGCGCAGCGGATCAAGCTGGCTCGCGAACTCAGCAAGCGACAGACGGGACGGACGTTCTACATCCTGGACGAGCCGACTACCGGCCTGCACTTCGACGATGTACGCAAGCTGCTCGACGTGCTACAAAAGCTGGTGGACCTGGGCAACACGGTGGTCATCATCGAGCACCACCTGGACGTCATCAAGACCGCCGACTGGATTATCGACCTGGGGCCCGAAGGAGGCGAGAACGGGGGACGCGTGGTGGCCTGCGGGACGCCCGAGCAGGTAATGCAGAACAAGAAGAGTTACACAGCGCAGGCTCTAAGGAAGATCCTCACGTGACCAAGTACGGCCGCGAGCCGCTGGATTTCAGCCGTCTGCGAACCGTTCCCATCGCCGCGCGCGGCGGAAAAGTGACGGTGGACCACTTTGGGACGGCGCCGCGGCGGGGCATGACGGCGGGGGCGTGGCTCGATTCGCTACCGCGCATTCTGGCGGCGGAGTCGCTGCGCGCGCTGGTCCGATCGTTGCGCGCGGCGCGCGAGCGCGGGAAGCCGGTGATCTGGGGTCTTGGCGGGCACATTGTGAAATGCGGGCTGGCGCCGGCGCTCATCGAGCTGATGCGACACGGCTACGCGACGGCCTTTGCGATGAACGGCGCCGCCGCCATCCACGACTTCGAGATCGCCATCGCGGGACAGACCAGCGAAGACGTGGAGGCGGTCCTGCCCGACGGAAGCTTTGGCGCGGCCGAAGAGACGGGGCGCGAGATGAACCTGGCGTACCGCGCCGCGGCGCGCGACGGCATCGGCGCCGGGGAGGCCCTCGGCCGATACCTTGACGGGCAGGCGCGGCCCGAATTTGCGGCGGGGAGCCTGCTGCTGAACGCGTGGCGCGCTTCGGTTCCCGTAACCGTCCACATTGCGGTGGGGACCGACACGCCTCACACGCATCCGGCCGTGGACCCGGCCGCGCTCGGGACCGCCACGCACCACGACTTCCGGCTCTTCTGCGCTCTGGTCGGGGAGCTGCAAGAGGGCGGCGTTTATATCAACGCCGGGTCGGCGGTGGTGTTGCCGGAGGTATTTCTGAAGGCTGTGTCGGCGGTGCGCAACCTGGGGCATCCGCTGAGAGAGTTCACCACCGCGAACCTGGATTTCCTTCAGCACTACCGCCCGACGGTGAACGTCGTTTCCCGGCCGCACGCGCAGGCGGGAGGGCAGGGCATCGCCATCACAGGGCATCATGAAATCATGGTGCCCCTGCTGGCGGCCGTCCTGCTGGACGCGGAAGCGCGATGAACGGAGACTACGTTCCCGCGGAAGGGCCGGTTTCACCTCCGGCGCCGGAGCCATATCCGTTTTGGGGCTACGGCGATCTCGTGTTGCTGATCGGCCTGATGTTGCCCGCGCTGATTGCGGCGGCCGTCCTGGTGAAACTGGCGGCGCTGGCCTTTCCCGGCGCGTCCGAATCGCCGGCCGTCATAGCGCTGGCGGTTCAGTTTCTGGGCTATGGTCTGTGGTTTCTGTGCCTGTACGGCGCCCTGCGGCTGCGGTACGGACGTCCATTCTGGAAATCGCTGGCCTGGACGCGACCGCCCGGCGGGACGTCGAGGTTCCTGCTGATCGGCGTGATCCTGGCCATCGGCGTGGCGGTGCTCGGCGCGGCGCTGCGGACGCCGGACGTCGACATGCCGATGAAGGAGCTGCTGCGGGACCGCGTGTCGTTGATCCTAGTCGGCATTTTCGCCATAACACTGGGGCCGCTCTGCGAGGAGCTGATCTTTCGGGGTTTCCTGCTGCCGCTGCTGGTGAAATCGCTTGGCGCCGTCGCGGGCGTGGCGATCACGGCCGTTGGGTTCTCGTTGCTTCACGGGCCGCAGTACGCGTGGTCGTGGCAGCACCTGGCGCTGATCACGGTGGCGGGCGCGGTGTTCGGCTGGATCCGGCTGGCTTCGGGGTCGACGGCGGCGGCGGCGGTGATGCACGCCGGTTACAATCTCACATTTTTCATTGCATTTTTGGCGCAAGGCAAGGAGTTTCCGGGATAAATGGTGGAGACGATTCAGTGGACGGAAGCGGGCGTGGTGATGATCGATCAGCGCGCGCTGCCGCGGCAGGAGATTTACGTCGCCTGCCGCGACTACCGGGAGGTGGCCGAGGCGATCCGGGCGATGGTGATTCGCGGAGCGCCGGCGATCGGAGTGGCGGCGGCCATGGGCGTGGCCCTGGGAGTTGCGCAGGCGTATTCCGCAAGGCTGGACGAGGAGTTCGAGGAGATCTGCTCGACGCTGGCCGGAACGCGTCCCACGGCGGTGAATCTTTTCTGGGCGATCGACCGGATGCGGCGAGTCTATCGATCGGTGCGCGAGAGGCCCCTGGAGCAGATTCGCGCACGGCTGGTAGAAGAGGCGCAGCTCATGAAGCGGGAGGACGTCGAGGTGAACCGCGCGATGGGGCGTCATGGCGCGACGCTGGTACCCGATGGGAAGACGGTGCTGACGCACTGCAACGCCGGGGCGCTGGCGACGGCGGGCTACGGAACGGCGCTCGGCGTGATCCGGGCCGCGGTGGAAATCGGCAAGAAGATCGACGTCTTCGCCGACGAGACCCGGCCCTTTCTGCAGGGCGCCCGGCTCACCGCCTGGGAATTGCAGCAGGACGGCATCCCGACTACCGTCATCACCGACAACATGGCGGGGCACTTCCTTCGCTCGGGGCGGATCGGCTGCGTGATTGTGGGGGCGGACCGCATCGCGGCCAACGGGGACGTGGCTAACAAAATCGGCACGTACGGCGTGGCGGTTCTGGCGAAGGAGAGCGGCGTCCCGTTTTATGTGGCGGCGCCGGTCTCAACGCTGGACCTGTCGCTGGCTTCCGGAGACCAGATACCGATTGAGCAGCGGAACCCGGCAGAGGTCACACAACTGGCGGGAGTGCCGATTACGCCCGACGGGGTCGGCGTGGAGAACCCGGCGTTCGACGTGACGCCGCACCGGTACGTGGCGGCCATCATCACCGAGCGAGGAGTGGCGATTCCGCCGTACACGGAGTCGCTGCGACGTCTGGCGCAGGCGAGGGCAGCCGTTTAACGATCAATTAGCGAGTCCGTCACGCTGGCTTAACGCGCACCGGCTATGCTGATTCCGTTCAGCAACCCATTACCTTGTGGGAGGTCCCGCAACCTCCCTTTTTTTCGTTCCTACGAATACATTCTGATCGTCTTCTTCTGCTACACGACGGTCCTGGGGTTGGCGCTTCCGGTCGATCCGGCGATTCGTTGGCTGATGCCGCTGACGAACGCGGTTGTTCTGGGCGGGTTAGCGCTGGCGGCGTACGCCGATTCGTTCCGCCGGGGGCGGCTGCTGGGGATCATGCGGGACTGGTACGCGCCGCCGATGGCGCTGTTGGCCTACCGGGAGATCGGCTGGTTGGCGCAACCGCAGCAGACGACGCACCGCGAAGAGGCGTGGTTGATTGTGGACCGGCTATTGCTGGATCAGGCTGGGCTCAGAACGGCAATCGAGAGTCTCGGACCTGTGCTGCCGTCGGCGCTGGACATCAGTTACACGCTCGTCTATGCGATGCTGCCGTTTTCACTGGCGATGCTCTACGTCTATCACCGGCGGGAGCGGGTCGAATCTCTGCTGTTCAATTTTCTGCTTGCCGTACTGAGCGCCTACACGGTTTTTCCGCTCTTCCCGTCCGAGCCTCCGTGGACGGTGTTTCCCGAACAGGACTACCCCGCGTATGACACGGTGTTCCGCCGATTGAACGAGGCGATGCTGCGCAGTCAGGGCATCCACACGGCGGTTTTTCCCAGCACGCACGTATCGGGTTCATTCTCGGTAGCGTTTGCGATCATGCGTCTGCTGCCTGAACGGAGATGGGTGGGGAGATTGCTGCTGACGGTGGCAATCCTGATCGCCGTAGCCACGATCTACGGGCGGTATCACTACGCGGTGGACGCGGTTGCGGGACTGTCGGTCGCCGGCGCGGCGACGGCCGTCTCGATCTGGAGGGAAGGACGAGCCGGCGCGCCTACTTCTTCTCGCTCTTGGCGGTAGTCGCGGCGGGCTTTTCGGACTTCGATTCGCTCTTTTCGGTCTTGGACTCGGTTTTGGGTTCGAGTTTCTCGGACTTGCCGCCGTTCGTCCCGCCGGCCCGGGCGTAATCGGTGATATACCAGCCTGTGCCCTTAAATTGCAGGCCCGGAGGAGAGATCAGCCGTTCCAGGCTGCCGCCGCACTTGGTACAGACGCTCAAGGGAGGATCGGAAAACTTCTGAAGCGCTTCGATCACAGCTTCGCACGACGCGCATCGATATTCGTAGAGAGGCATAACCTCGTCAAGCTCCTTATCGGATAAGCCGGCTAATTCCGGGGGGCGGTTGGGATGTGCAGGGGCCCCATCGGCCGCTCGCCGGCAGGGGCGTCCGCCAGGTTATCTCGCGCCACTTGGCTGGCGCCCTTCGTTAATACTTCAATTCCCTTCTGCAAGATCGCGTCGTCGGACGGCGCCAGTTCGACCGGCGGCTTGATGGGCGCGTCATCGTCGGCGTCCTCCGACACGGGCTCCTTCGGAAACGCCGCAACGGAGGGAGTGACGCCCTGGTCCTGCAGCGCTTTGCCCGCGGGCGAATGGTACTTGGCGACCGACAGAATGACGGCGCCGCCGCCGTCGAGCGGGACCGCGGATCGTTTCGCCGCATTGCCGTAGGTGCGTTCACCGACTACCTCGCTCCGCTTGTTCTCCAGCAGCGCCGCGGCGGCGATCTCGGCGCCCTGCGCCGTGCCGCGGTTCGTCAATACGACCATTGGGAGGCGGCTCACCGTTTCGTCGCGGGACGCCCGGAACTCCTGGCGCGGCACGCGCTGGCCTTCCAGGTACGTGATCAGGCCTTCGTCGAGGAACAGATTCGCCAGCGCCAGGCCTTCGTTGGCGTCGCCGGAGGCGCAGCGACGCAGATCGAGGACGATCTTCTCGGCGCCTTGCCCGACCAGGGCCTGAACCTGGCGGGCTATCTCTTTCGATTTGCCCGCTTCGAGGCTCTCGACGCGAATCTGACCGATGCCGGCTTGAACCATGACGCCGCGCACCGGGGGTGGCTTGACCTCTTCGCGGGTGAGTTCGATGGCCTGCGGTTCAGCGCTTTGGCGGACGCGCAGCACGGTCAGCTTCACCTTGCTGCCGGGACGTCCGTGGAGGAGGATTTCCGCGTACGCCAGCGGCATGTCGCGCGTGGCAACGGAGTCAATGGTTTCCAGCATGTCGCCGGTTTCGAGACCCGCGCGGGCCGCCGGCGAGCCGGGAACCGCGTCCACGACCGTGACGTACCCGACTTTGCGCGAGAGCACGAGTCCCACGTGGCCCTTGCCCGTGTCTTTCACGCGCACGTATTGCTTGTACTGATCCTCGTTCAAATAGCTGGCATACGGGTCGATCGCTTCGAGCAACCCGTTTACCGCGCCTAGCGTAACGCCCTCCATGTTGGGCTCTTCCACGTACTCGCTTTTGATGCGCGAGAGCACCTCGGTAAACACCGAAAGATGGCGATATACGTCGTCCGGTCCGGCGCCTTTGCCGAACACCGTGCCCAGCATCAGCGAAAGGACCACACAGCACGACAACGCCACGAGAACAAGCTTGATTCGACCGCTCATATCCGAACTCTGGAGTACAATCCCCTTCTTCGTCCAGTATACCAGAGGCAGCTTCGCCTTAAATAGGATGCGCCGGGCGGCCCGGCGCGGTTTCGGCGGACGAATCCCCCATCGGTAATAGGAGTACTTGCACCGCGCGGGTACTTCGCATCAGGTTTTTCTCCTGATAGTCTTAAGTCACCCTCTAAGCGCACATCGGGATTCAGTTCTAAGTGGCTGGATTTAGAAGGAAATTTGAGACAAATTATCCAGACAAGTCTTAGCCCGTTTAAGAGTGATGGAGACTAAGGCCCGGCGCCGGAAACGGCGCCGGTACGGAAGGAAAGGGAAGGCGATGATGAAGAGACTGGCGGCGGCGGTCGTGCTCTGCGGGATGCTGGCGGCGGGGAACCTGGCGGCCCAGGACGGTATCAAGAAGAAAGGGCGGGGGAAACTCTGGTGGGCAAGTGTGGCGGCGCTGGTGGGCGCCTCGCTGGTGGATGCTCACTCGTCGTGGGGGCGGCAGGAACTGAATCCGGTGCTGCGCGGTTCCAACGGCCAGTTCGGATTCAAAGGGGTGGCGATTAAAGGCGGCATCGCTGGGGGAGTAATTGCCGCGCAATCTTTGCTGTTGCAGAACAATCCGCAGGCGTCGAAGAGCATGGCGATGGCGAATTTCGGGATGGCGGGCGTCTTTGGAGGCGTGGCGATGTACAACCACAGGAACCATTCGGCTTCCCCGGCGGTCCGTCCCTCCTACCTGGTGGCGGATCCCTCCGGGAATTGAGAGGCCAACCCCAGGCGCTCGAGGAGCGGGGCGATATCGGGTTCCCTGCCCATAAAGGCACGATAGAGTTCGCCGGGGTCCTGGCTGTTGCCTTTCTCGAGGATGCAGGACCGAAACTCACGGCCGGTTTGGGGGTTAAAGATGCCTTCCCGGCGGAAGCGGGTAAAGGAATCGGCGTCGAGTACCTCGGACCACTTGTAGGAGTAATAGCCGGCCGCGTAGCCCACCGGGTCGGCGAACAAGTGGGTGAAGGCGGCGATCATGGCGTAATCGTCCGGGAGAGGAGCGGGGGAGAAGGAGGCCACGATGCGCCGGGCGTACGCGAGGAGGTCTCCATCGCGTTCCGCCGCGTAGTCGCGGTGGAGGGCCAGATCGAGGAAGCCGAAGCTGAGCTGGCGCATCTGGGCGGAGGCGGCGCGGAACGTGCGAGCCCGTTTCATTTTGGCGAACAGATCCTCCGGGACGGACTCGCCGGTTTCCCAATGCCGGGCGAACAAGTCAAGCGCTTCGCGCTCCCAGCACCAGTTCTCCATGATCTGCGACGGCAGTTCGACGAAGTCCCAAGGCACGTGCGTGCCGGCGAGCGAGCGGATGGGGACGCGGCTAAGACAGTGATGGAGCAGGTGACCGAACTCGTGAAAGACGGTTTCGACCTCGCGGTGGGTGAGCAGAGCGGGCTTGCCGGCGACAGGCGGGTTGACGTTCCCGCACATTAAACCGAGGTGCGGCTCAAAACCCGATTCGGAGGGCAGGCCGGTGATGAAGACATCCATCCAGGCGCCGCCGCGCTTGTTCTCGCGTGGGTACCAATCGGCGTAAAATGCTCCGATCAGCGTCCCGTCGTCATCGACGATCCGGTAATACCTGGTCTCGGGCGCCCAGGCAGGGACGCCGGTTTCCTCCACCACGCTGATGCCGAAGACCCTGCGGACGAGATCGAACAAGCCGTCGAGGACCTTGTCGAGGGGGAAGTAGGGCCGAAGATCTTCGTCGGAGAATTCGAAGCGCGCCTGGCGGAGTTTTTCCGCATAGTAGCCGACGTCCCAAGGGGCGAGCGGCGGCGCGCCGGGTCCCTCCAGTTCGCGGCGGAAGGCGGTTAGTTCCGCTGTTTCGCGGGCGAAATGGAGCGCCGTTTTCTCGCGGAGCCGGTCGAGGAACGCCTGGGCGCGGTCGCCCGTTTTGGCCATGCGATCTTCCAGGACCAGGTCCGCGTAGTCGCGAAAGCCGAGCAGGTTGGCTTTGGCGCGGCGGAGTTCGAGGATGCGGACCATCAACGGGGCGTTGTCGAACTCGCCGGAGGCGGCGCGGGTGTTGTAGGCGCGGTAGACGTCTTCGCGGATGGCGGGGTCGTCCAGGTACGTCATGACGGCGACGTAGCTGGGCGCCTGGAGGGTGAAGCGCCAGCCGTCCTGCCCCTTGCCGCGGGCGCTTTCGCGGGCGGCATCGACGGCGCTGTCGGGGAGCCCGGCGAGCTGTTCGGGGCGCCGGATCAGCAACTCGAAGGCGTTGGTCGCATCGAGTACGTGCTGGGAAAAACGGGTGGTAAGCGTTCCGAGTTCGACATCCATCCGTTCGAGTTCCTGCTTGCCGGCCGGGTCGAGGCCGGCGCCGTGGCGGCGGAATTCGGCGAGCGTCAGGTCCAGGAAACGGCGGCGAACGCCCGTAAGTGCGCTGGCCTCGGCGGTGGTCGAGTACTCGTTCAAAGCCCGCCACAAGCCGGAGTGGAGGGGGACACTGCTGCGAAACGCGCTGACCTCGGGCTGGACCTCGTTGTAGGCGGCGCGCAGTTCGGGGTAGGTGGCGACGGACTCGAGGTGCCGGACGATGCGCATGGCGTAGTCGAGGCGGTCGGCCAGTTCATCGAACGGCGCCATCGTGTTCTCGAAGGTGCGCGGCGAGGGGCCGGCGGCGATCGCATCGAGGCGTTCTCGGGTTTCGGCGAGCAAGGCGCGGACGGCCGGGCCGACGTGCTCAGCGCGGATGGCATCGAACGGGATCCGGAAGCGGATGCCAATGAGAGGATTGTCGGGACTATGCATGAAGGTCGGAACCGAACCGGGTCATCAGAGTTTGCGTCAGTTCGCGGGAACGTTTGGTGGCCGTCTCGACGGCGGAGATGAGCATGGCCCGGAGTCCGTGGCGCTCGAGTTCGTGAATAGCGGCGATGGTCACGCCGCCCGGGGTGGTGACGCGGTCCTTGAGCACGGCGGGGTGGAGCATGGTCTCGCGGACAAGTTTCGCGGCGCCCAGGACGGTCTGCTCGGCCAGGCGCGTGGAGACCTCGTGGGAGAGTCCCATCTTGAGTCCTCCGGCGATGAGCGCCTCAATAATCATATAGATATACGCCGGCCCGCTGCCGGACAGCGCGGTGACGGCGTGCATCATGTCCTCCTCGACGGCGCAGACGGCGCCCGCGGCGCGGAAGACGCTCTCGACGAATTTGCGATGGTCGGCCGTGGCGACGTTGTTCCACGCCAGGCCCGTAGCGCCTTCGGAGACGACGACGGGGATGTTGGGCATGGCGCGGAAGACGGGCATGCGCTTACCGACGAGCTTTTCGATGAGGGCAATGGGGAAGGCGGCGGCCACCGAGATCAGGATCTGATCTTCGCGGAGCGCATCGCGAATTTCCTCCAGGACGTGGGGCACGGTGGGGGGCTTGACGGCGACGATTACCACGTCGGCGACAGCGGCGGCTTCGCGGTTACCGCCGACAAGGGCGCGGATGCCGTATTTGCGCGAGATCTCCTCGGCGCGGGCGGCGGACGAGTCGGTGGCGGTCAGATGCTCGCTGTCGGCGACGCCGGAACTGAGAATACCGCCGATGAGCGCGCCGCCGATGTTGCCCGAGCCGATGACGACAATGGATTGCATTGGCGACATTCTAACAGGAGCTTACCGCGCGGCCGAAGGAGCGGGCGGCGCCGGGATGTAATCAGGCTCCGGCAAGGATCAGGTCGACGCGGCGGCTGATCTCCTGGAGCACGGCGCGGTCGCCGCCGCGGACCTCGACGGTCGCCGTGCCGCGAAAGCCGATGTTCTGAATGGCGCTGTGGATCTGCTTCCAGTCGAGGTCGCCCTCGCGCAGCGGGACGAATTCGGCGATTCGTTTGCCGGTCCCTTTTTCGGCGCGGAAGCGGAAGTCCTTGAAGTGGAGCTTGACGATCCGGCCGGCGAGGGTGCGGATCCAGTCCTGCGGATACGCGAATAGCGCGACGTTGCCGACGTCGAAGTAGGCCTTTACCCAGGGGCTCTCGAACTGGTCGACATACTGAGCAAATTCGAGCGGGCTCAGCAGGAACTTGTTCCAGACGACCTCGACGGCGATGACAACCTTGCGCTCCTTCGCCAGCGGGATGAGCTTGCGGATTTCCTTTACCGACCGATCCCAGGCCTCGCGGTAGCTGGTCTGCTCATTGACGACGGCGGGGACGAGGAGGACGGTGTCGGCGCCCCAGAACTGAGCGTTCTTCAGGCTGACTTCCATGCAGTCCACGCTGCGGGCGACGACGTCGGGGTCGGAGGAGGAGAGGGGATACTGCCAGTGGTCGGTATTCATCACCGAGTGGATGCGGAGGCCGGCGGCGCGGGCGGCTTTACGAATCTCTTCGGCCTCGGCGTCGCTGCGGATGGTGGGGCACTCGAGTTCCTCGAAGCCGACATCCCGCGCGAGCTGAAGGCGGTCGGCGTAGCTCATCTCCTTGGGGAGCATGTCGAGGAGGATGCCCTTCTTCAGGGGCAGCTTCTGAGCGGCGCGGGCCGAACTGGCGAGGGCGCCCGCGGAGGCGAGGAAGGTCCGTCGATTCATGCCGTGATTTTACACTGCGGGGCGAAGGGTGGAACGGTCGCCCGAGCGGGCGGACGATGCGCCGAAGTTGTGAACCGGCAGTGTGCGGTGCGCTGTCGGAAGCGCCGTTGTTTTGGCCGGGTCAGTTGACGTTGGGCAGCTTGATGATCTTCTTCTGGATTGCGTATTGAACGAGCTGGGCCTTGTTGTGGATGTCGAGTTTGCGCATGAGGTTGAACTTGTGGGCCTCGACCGTTTTCACGCTCAGGTTGAGATCGCAGGCGATTTCTTTCACGGACTTGCCCTCGGCGAGCATTTTGAGGACTTCGCGTTCCCGGGTAGTGAGGGTGGCGAAGCGGGGCGTACGGGTGGCGGATTTGATGCGCGTACGGAAGTCGTCCACGAGTTGGGAGAGCATGCGCGGGCTGAGATAGCTGCCGCCGCGCATGACGTCGCGCATGGCGGCGACAAGCTGGGGGGCGGGGCTGTCCTTGAGGACGTAGCCGCTGGCGCCAACCTCCATGCCCTCGACGAGATAGTCCTCGTCGTCGTACATGGTGAGGAAGAGCACCCGGGTTTCGGGACGGGTTTTGCGGATCTGGCGG
Source organism: Bryobacteraceae bacterium (assembly GCA_026129905.1). Classification (GTDB taxonomy): domain Bacteria; phylum Acidobacteriota; class Terriglobia; order Bryobacterales; family Bryobacteraceae; genus JAHCHE01. The sequence continues at coordinate 95,895 of JAHCHE010000017.1, forward strand.
GTCGCCTCGAAGCTGGAGAGACCGGGCATGCCGATATCCATAAGCACGAGGTCGGGCCTGGTCTCGTCGGCGCGCTCGACCGCTTCTCCTCCGTTGCCGGCTTCGGCGACGACTTCCATGTCGGACTCGGCCGTAATGAGGGTCCGGATGCCCGTGCGGAAGAGGGTGTGGTCGTCAGCCAGCAATACTCGCGTTTTTGCCATACTCTTGTCCTTGTGTCGAGGACTTCCCGTCAGGAGGCCGCCGGCAGAGGCTGGCGACCTTCGAAAAACGGAACGTACCTTCGGAATTCAGGCGGCTCGGCCTCCGCGTCCGTGCGTTCCCGCGGAATCGGCAACTCAGCAATGATCCGGGCGCCCGAGGCGATACGGCCGCGGCCGCCAGGACTGCTCTGAACGAAGAAGCGACCTCCGAGCAGCGTGACGCGCTCGCGCATGCCGGCCAACCCGAACGAATCGTTCTTGTTCAACGCTTCCGTCACCGAAAACCCGACTCCGTCATCTTCCACACTGAGCCGCAATATTCCATCGGCAGAAGAAACGGAAATGTTTACATGCGAAGCGCGGGAATGCTTCAGGATATTGTTGCAGCACTCCTGGACCAGGCGATAGACGATGGTCTCGATTCGTTTGGGCAGGCGCTCCAGGTGCGACAGGTGAAGCTCGACTTGGCAGGGGTAGGCCTGCCGAAGCCGGTTTGCTAGCTGGCGCACGGCCGGGGCGAGGCCGAGCTGCTCGAGTACGGCGGGGCTGAGCGCGCCGATCAGGCGGCGGGTCTCGAGGATCGTGTTCTCGGTGACCTGGCGGACGCCTTCCAGGCGCGAGCGCCAGCGCTGATGCTCGGCCGGGATTTCCTTTTCGAGCATTTCCAACTGGAGGCGGATGTACAGCATGGACTGGCCCGCCTCGTCATGAAGTTCACGGCTGATCCTTCTGCGCTCGACCTCCTCGATGTGGAGCATGTGTTCGGCGAGGCGGCGGACCTGTTCTTCGCGGGCGGCCAGGTCCTCGATGAGACGGGCTTTCTCGGCGGCTGCCAGGCAACGTTCGGCGGCTGCCTGAAGCAACTCCTGCTCGCGCGGAAACCAGTCGTAGCGCTTGGCGAAAGCGAACTGCATCAATCCGGCCACTTGGCGACCGGAGACCAGCGGAACGGACCAGGTCCAAGCGAAGCGCTCCGGCCAGGTCGGGTCTAGGACAGAGGCGGCGGAGCGTCCGACTGCCCGCGCCGACCGCGGCCGGAGAAGTTGGCGGTTGCGCGCGGCGGCGTAGGGGGCCGGCGGCGGTTCGGCGGTCGATCGGGCGGCGGGACCGGGTACCGTGGCCTTCAGAACCCAGGCCGACCGCTGTTGGTCCAGCAAGAAGAAGTGGGCTTCTTCGGCGTTCGAGAAGCGCGTAAGCGCCTGGAGGGCGCCGCGGGCAAGCTGTTCGAGGTTCCGCGCGTCCAACTCGACCCGGAAAAGCTCATAGAACGCCTGGGCCTCCTTCTCGCGAACGAGGTAGTAGGCGTGGTTGAGGGTAAGGGTCACCAGAAACTGCAACTGCTCCCGCACCCACTGGTAGTCGCGCTGGACCTGGCCGGCCAATCCGGTCAGCAGAGGGGCCAGCAGGCGATCGTACTCGGCGAGCGCCCGCACGACGTCGCCGGGCGGGAGGTTGAGCTTGGCGAGGCGGCGGCCGTTGTATTCCACCTGCTCGAGGAACGTCTGCAGGTTTGCTCCGCGGCCGACCACGCGGGCGGCGGCGCCGGGAGTCAGCGCAGCCAGGGCGGACCGTTCGCGCGGGGCGAAGCGGAGTTCCTGCAGCCGCGCGGAAAATCGCGCGTCAAGCGCTTCGGCGCGCGGCTTCAGAAGCCGGGCGAGACGGCCGAGCTGCGCGCGCAACTGCCCGCTAAGGATGTTGGCCGTATCCGCCAGGCCGGAGTGGACCGTCGCTGGTTGCACCACTACGATGTATCGGCGGACCGACCTCAGTCTTTAGCCGGATGCTTGATTTTGTCGAGATAGCCGAGAATGAGGTCGGCCATGTCGCTCTGGCCGTTGGCGGTGGCTGCTTCGGCGGGCGTGAGGCCCTTGGCGTTCTTGGCATCGGGGTCCGCGCCGCGCTCGAGCAGGAGTTCGACCACGGCGGCGCGTCCCCAGGAGGCGGCGTGGTGGAGCGGCGTGGCGCCGGTGTCGCGTTCACGGGCGTCGATTTTGGCGCCGTGCCCGAGCAGCGCCTCGGCCACGGCGCGCTGGCCGCTGAGTGCGGCGTCATGAAGCGGCGCTCCGCCGGAACTGTTCCGCGCGTCGGTATCGGCGCCTTTCAGGATGAGGAGCTCGACGATATCGGCGTGGCCCTTGAGCGCGGCGTCGTGCAGCAGCGTCGAACCGGCGGAGGTGCGGGCGTTGGGGTTGGCGCCGTGGTCCAGGAGCAGGCGAACGATCTCGGTCTGCCCGCGCATGACGGCTTCTTCCATGACCTGCACACCCGGGGCGCCGGCGGCTTCCAATGGCGCGCCGCCGGCCAGCAGGGCTTCGGCCGCCTTGCCGTGGCGGAAGCGGAGCGCGAGTTCCAGCGGCGTTTCTCCGTCGCGATCTTTCGCCTTGGCGTCGGCGCCGACGGCCAGCAGCGCCTTGATGACGTCGGGATGACCTTTGCTGGCGGCGTGATGCAGCGGCGCGGCGCCGGCGGCATCCTTCAGGTTGGGGTTGGCGCCGCGGGCAAGGAGGAGTTTCACCGTCGCCGTCTGGCCTTTCCAGGAGGCTTCCTCGAGCGGAGTCGAGCCGGCGCCGTCCCGGACGTCGACATCCATTCCCTTGGCGAGAAGCAACTCGACAATCTCCCGGTAGCCGCGGTTGGCCGCCAGGTGTAGGGCGGTGGAGCCGGCGCTGCTGCGCGCGTTCCAGTCGGCGCCTCTGGCCAACAGCGCTTCCAGAATCTCGGCATGGTTGGTGATGACGGCGTAATGCAGCGGCGTGGACCCGCCTTCGGAGTGCCGCGCATTGGGATCGGCGCCGCGCGCCAGCAGGAACTCGACCATCCGCCGGTTTCCGCTCCAGGCGGCGTCGTGGAGCGCAGTGCCGCCCAGCGAGTTGCGCGAGTTGACTGGCGCGCCGGCGTTCACCAGGGCCTCGACGCGGGCGAGGTCGCCGGCCCGGACGGCGGAATGGAAATCGTCCGCGCGCTCGGCGGGCGCCGCCAACAGCGACAGGGCCACCAGCAGGACGGCCATAGCCTCAGGGTAGCATCGGGTCGGGAGAGCGGCAGCCGTCAGGCGGTCGTATGGCCGCGAAGAAAGTTGGCTCGGGACGGCGCCGGGTCCGCGCCGCGGGCCCGGTTACAGCCGGGTGATTTCTTCCGAGATCAGGCGTTGGATGCCGCCGTCGCCGGACGGGCCGCGCTCGAGCGTGACGGTGAGGGTCATTTCCCGCTTCTCGCGCACGATGGTGAGCGCCATGGAACCGCTGTTGGCCTCGCGCATCGCGCGGCTGACGTCGCGCGGCTTGGCGACCGACGAGGCGCCGGCCTTGGTGATGACATCCCCGGCGCGCAGCCCGGCCTTTTCCGCGGCGGAGTTCTTCGACACGCTCCGGACAAGCACGCCTTCCTTGACGCCAAAGAAACCGGCAAGTTGCGATTCCAGCGCCTCCGCCTCAATGCCGAGCTGGGAGCTGCGCCAGGTGGTGAAGACGTGCGGCGTGTCGGGGAACCAGTCCTCGTTGAGACGCCAGACGTTCGGGTTGGGAAGCTGTGGGATTTCGATTCGCAACTCGTCGAGATCCGGCGCGCCGCCCCAGGCGAAGACCGAGCCGCATTTTTCGCAGGTCCCCATCACGGCGTCCACCGTCTGCGTCCGGCCCTCACGGTCGATCTTCAGAATCAGCTTGCGGCCGGGAGGCGTTTCGCGGACGAGGCGGACGAACTGCTCGATCCCCTGTACAGGCTGGCCGCTGTATTCGAGAATGATGTCGCCTTTTTGGAGCCCCGCTCGCGCGGCGGCGCTGTCTTCGGAAACCTGGGTGATTTCGACGCCGCGCTCCTCGGCCAGCTTGCGTTCCTTCGCCGCGGCCGCGTCAACCTCTTTGACTCCGATGCCGAGGAAGCTCTTGGGCCGCTCACCGGCGCCCTGCATCTGAAGCTTACCGATCTTCACCCGATCCTTGCCCGGCTGCGGGGGGCCTTGCGCGCCGGTCAGGGCGGAAGCCGCCGCCGAAACGGCCATCAGTAAAATCGCGTATCGAATCATCCGAATACTCCTCGTTTCTTTCTCGCGACCGTCACGCATAGGCGAAGCGGCGGTTTGCGTCGAGGCGCTAGCGGCGCCGCAGGTACACCGTTCCTCCAGTGGCCGTCAGGGTGAACACCGGACCGCCGCCGTTCAACGAGCCCTCGGCCACCTGCGGCCCGTAGGCGCCTGCCCCCGTCTTACGCAAGCGAATTTCCGGGAAATCGGACACGATGGTTCCGGAAACGCCGGCGGGCACGCTGTTCGCCTTCACGGTCATCGCTACATTGGACGGGATGAAAACGGTAATGTCACCGAATGAAGTGGCGAGCGAAGATGCGGCGAGGTTCTGGCCGGCGAGGATTTCGGCCAGGATGTCGCCGGCCGCGGTCGAAGCGCGCAGACTGCCGGCGATGCCGGTGAGACGGATCGCGCCCGAGGCGGAGGAGCAGCGGGCGTCGGGAGCGCCGCCTATTTCGATGCTGCCGGAGGCGGTTTCGGCAACGACCTTGCCGCCGGCGCTCTTCACCTGGATAATGCCCTGCGCGGTGCGCGCCGACACCGCGGAGCCGGCGCTTCCGACATAGATGTTGCCGCCCCGAGTGGCCGCGGTTACAGGGCCCGCGGCTTCGCCGATCTGAATCTCGCCTCCGGCGGTCTGGAGAAAGGCTTCTCCGCCGCACCTCTCGACGCGGATGGAGCCGCCTCCCGAGATACAGCGAATCGCGCCGGCGACGCTGCCGAGCCGGATCTCGCCGCCGCCGGTGGAGGCCACGAGGGCGCCGCCGAGGGTTTCGGCGACGATCCGGCCGGCGAACGATCCGGCCGTGACGTCCGCATCCAAGCCGTCCAGGTGAATATCTCCGGTGTGTCCGTTCACGACGATCTGCGCAATCTCGCCGGGCACGACGACGGTGAGTTCGGGTATCAGCGAGGCGCCGGGCGGCGGAAGCGTGAGCTGGACCCAGTCGCCCCCCTGGCCGGCGGCGGCGCGGGACAAGGAAAAAGCGCGTTGCGCTTCTTCGGCCGTTCGCGCGCGGACCCGTTCGCGCACGGAATACGAGATAACCGGACTCGGTTCACCTTTGACGCGGACGGCGCCGGGGGCCTGGATCTTTAACTTCCGCGCCGCCTTCGGGCTGATGGCGCCGCTGGTGGTGCGTATCCAATAGTCGCCTTCGCGCGTCAGTTCCGGCGTTTGGGCCAGACAGGTCAGGCAAGCTACGGCCATAAACGGCGTCAGGCGAAATACGTTAAACATCGTGCGACATCCTGCGCTTACGGCGTTTGAGCTTTCAGCATTCAGCGATCGGCTCTCAGCTTCAATTTCTGGGCTGAAAGCCGACGGCTGATGGCTGACCGCTTCAGAACGTTTGCAGCGAGGCCTTCATTTCCCGCAGAGCCTTCTGGCTGCGGTAGCGCACATAGCTGTTCTCCTCTTTTCGCATCGCTTCCTGAAGCGCACCGACAACGTCGGGGCCGCCGGACGCCGTCAGGTAGTCGATGGTCATCGCGCGGATGCCCGGGTTCTCGTCGTTGAGCAAGACGCCGGAAAGGGCCTCGCGGCTTTCCGGATCCGCTGCATACGGTTTCAGCGCCTCGAGGGCCTTCAACCGGACTCCGGCGTTGGGATCGTGCTGCACGACGTAAAGGAGAGCCTCGCGGAGGTCCGCGGCGCCGGGATGGCTCTTGAGAACGTCGAGCGATTCGGCGCGGATGCCGGGATCGGCCGGATCCCGCACCGCGGCCAGCAGCAGGTGGCGGATGGCCTCATCCTGGATGTCGCCGTCGAGGACGCGCTGCCGGGTTTCGTCCACCACCAAGCGGATGCCGCCCGAATCGGAAGGCTCGACAAAGCGGACGCGGCGGCTGACGTTGTCCGGCTCGCCGGGCAGGCCGGCGGGGGGCGAGGCGAGGCGGGCCGCGAAGAAGCCCAGCGCCACCAGCGCCACCGCTCCGACGGGCTTCAGCCAGGCGGCGGAAGCGACAGGCCGGGCCAGGAAGACGCGCACGGACTGGCGCCAGGAGGAACGGCCGGGGGCGGAGTGAAGGATCGCGCGCGGCAGGGCGAGGCGGCAGCCCTCCAGCAGTTCCTGGGTCGGGGCGACCGCCGCGATGTCGAGCGAGCGATGGATCTGTTTCTCGCGTTCGAGGGCGCGGGCGCAGTCGCGGCAGCTCTCGAGGTGCTGCTCGACGGACTCCTCTTCCTCAAAGCTCAGCTCGCCGTACAGATACAGCGAAAGGTTGTCACGAACGGTTTCACAACTCATGCCAAATCTCCCAGGGCGACCCTGAGTTTCTGCGTCGCGCGGAACAGGCAGTTCTTGGCCGCCTCTTCCGTGGTTCCGAGAACGTCTCCGATGGCGCGCAGGCGCAATCCCTCATAGTGGCGAAGTTCGAACACCATCCGCTCGCGCGGCGTCATGTCGTCGAGGACGGCGCGGACACGGACGCTGATTTCCTGGCTGAGCAGCCGGCGCTGGGGGTCGTTGTCGGCGCGCTGCTCGACCACGCTGTCCATGCGGTCGCGTGGGCCATTGTCGCCAGGGAGGACGGCGGCCTCCTCGCGGCGGACTTTCCGCTTGCGCAACTGGTCGAGGCAGAGGTTGGTGACGATGCGGTAGAGCCAGGTATGGAAGCTGCAATCGAAGCGGAAGTGATGTAAGTTACGGTAAACGCGGAGGAAAGCCTCCTGATAGACGTCGCGGGCATCCTCGGGCGAGCGTAGCAGGTTCATGGCCAGGCGGAGCACGCCCTCGTCGTGCGCATGAACCAGCTTCTCGAAGGCGTGGGCATCGCCCCGCTGAGCCGCCCGTATCAGACTCGCATCATCCACCGTGGTGGCCGCCCTTGCAACTGCCGCCGGCATCGTCTCTGTAGAGCCACTCAACGGCTGTTAGACGACAAAGAAGCGGAAAGGTCTCATTGTACGGGAGAAAAAAACGGGCCGGGCGGGCCGTCAGGCGACGCGCGGCCCCGGCGCCGCAACCTACCGTTGCCGACCCTCCACCGGCACGTCCGTGTTATAGATCGCTACCCGGAGAGCATCAACGTTGCCGCCGCCCACGTCCAGGCCGACTACGTGAACGTCACGTCCTTCGATGAGGTCCCGTTCGCTGGTGCTGAACTTCGTTTGCGGATATACAAAGACACGTCTGTACCCTTTCTGGTACGCCGACTGCGGATCGGCGTCTTGATGGGTGAGGATGTCAAAGCACGCCGGCGTGACGCTGTGGATGACCGCGCGAAAGGTGACGAGGTTGGCCCAGATGGCAATGGCGACCAGCCTGCCGGAATCGCCCCTCCGGAAACTGACGCTGACTTCGTCTCCAACCTTGAGGGAAGACAGCGTGCGGTCGGTCCGATCCTTGTGGACTTCAACCGCGCGGTCGGCATACACCTTGACCGCTTTCGTTCCCACTGCGATCTCCAGTTGATTGCCGGCGAGTTTCTTGATGGTCCCGACCAGCCTGGCGGAGGCAGGTTCCGCGCTGCCTGCCGACAGATAGAGGAACCCGGCAATCACCAGCCGCAACATCATCTCTAGGACTGCCCCCAACGCCGCGCCCGCTGGTTTAAGCTTCAAGGCGACGGATTCGGCACACACATATTTTAGGATGCGGTTTCGCCGGCCAGCAGCTCGCGGACCTTCTTCAATTCCTCGCGCTTGGAGGCGTCCACTGCCGGGTAGCGGAGGTCCAGGCTTTCCAGAGCCTCGATGATCGCTTCGGCCACCACCAGCCGGGTGAACCATTTTCGGTCGGCGGGAACCACGTACCACGGAGCTTCGGCCGTCGCGGTGTTGCGGATCATGTCCTCGTAGGCGGACATGTAGTCGGCCCATCGCTCCCGCTCCTTGACGTCGCCCGCCGAGAACTTCCAGTTCTTCTCCGGCCTGTCCAGGCGCTCCAGGAAGCGCTTCTTTTGCTCGTTTCGCGATACGTTCAGAAAGAACTTCCGAATCACGGTTCCATTGCGGGAGAGATAACGCTCGTGCGCATTGATGTCCTCGAAGCGCATCTTCCAGATGTCGCCCGGAACGTCGGGGAGCCGCTGCGCCGCCAGGAACTCGGGGTGCACCCGGACAACGAGCACCTCCTCGTAGTAGGAGCGGTTGAAAATGCCAATGCGGCCTCGCTCGGGAAGACATCGGGCGGTGCGCCAGAGGAAATCGTGATCCAGTTCCTCGGCGGAGGGGGCTTTGAACGAGAACACCTGGCAACCTTGCGGATTCACCCCCGACATGACGTGCTTGATCGCGCTGTCTTTGCCGGCCGCGTCCATGGCCTGGAAGATCAAGAGAACCGCCCACCGGTTGTCGGCAAAGAGTTTGTCCTGCAATTCAGACAGCCGCGCGACGCCTTGTTTCAGGGCTTCGACGGCGCCTTCCTTCGAAAGGCCTGGCGCCGCGCGAGGATCGAAGTCTTTCAGCCGGAATTTCTTTCCGTCGGTCACGCGGAACGGCTTGGAGAAGTTCTTCGTTTTCATTCCACCTCCCGGGGAATCGAGTTGGCCGGACGCTCCTGTATTCGCACACGCGGCGGATCGGGGTCAAGCGATCGTGAACTGGACAGGGCGGCGGGGAAAGCAGGAAAATAGGCGCAGACTGGAATGCGGCAGGGGGCGGCGGTCTTCTTTCTTCTTTGCCTGGGGGCCGAAGCGGCGGTTTTGCGGTACTGGGTGGAGCCGTGCGTCCGGAGCGCGAAGACCTCGTGCGAGGCGGGCGACGTCGAGCTTGCCGAGTGGGCAATGGAAGCCTGGCGCGCGGCGGCGGACGGGAAATTCGAACTCGAGAGAACCGCGGAACCGGGGCCGGCGCAGATTCGCATCTACTGGGCCGACGGGCGGGAGCAGTTGTACGGGGAGATGCGCCCCATCTGGGTGAACGGCATGCGCGGGGCGGAAGTGTTCGTGATGCCCGCCATCGCGCCGCCCAAGAAGTCCGACGCGCTGCTCCGCGACGCCATCGTGTACCTGACCTGCGTCCACGAGACCGGCCACGCGCTCGGACTGCCGCACACGGCCGATTATCGGGACATCATGTACAGCTTCCAGTACGGCGGCGACATCCCCGGGTACTTTGCGCGCTATCGGAAACGGCTGCGCTCCCGCGAAGATATCCGCAAACACTCCGGCATCTCGGAAAACGATCGCAAGCGGCTGACCGCGATCTACCCATGACGCTTCGGTTCCCTTTGCTCATGCTCTTGCTGGCTGCCGGCGCGGCGGCGCAGGACTGGCCGCAATTCCTCGGGCCAACCCGAGACGGCGTATACGCGGGCAAGCTGCCGGGTCTCAAGCCGGCGTGGAAAAGGGACGTCGGCCAGGGGTTCAGCGGCCCCGTTGCGGTGGGCGGCAAAGTGATGCTGTTCCATCGCCTGGCAGACAAAGAGACAATCGAGTGCCTGGACGCCAGGACGGGCCGGCCTGTCTGGACCTACGGCTACCCGACCGAGTACCGCGACGATTTCGGCTTCGACGAAGGCCCGCGCGGGACGCCGGCGATCGCGGACGGGCGGGTGTACGCCTTCGGCGCGGAAGGAATGCTCCACTGCCTGGACCTGGCGTCGGGCAAGAAGCGCTGGAGCGTGGACACGCGGCGAAAGTTCGGCTCGGCGAAGGGGTTTTTCGGGGCCGCGAGTTCGCCGCTGGTGGAGGACGGGCTCGTGCTGCTCAACGTCGGCGGGCCCAAGGGCGCGGGCGTGGCGGCGTTCGATGCGGAGACGGGCGAGACGCGGTGGTCGGCGACCAACGATGAAGCCGGTTATGCGGCGCCGGTAGCGGTTAGCATCGGCGGGATGCGGCACGCGCTGTTCTTTACGCGGAACGGCCTGGTGGACGTCGATCCGGCAAAAGGGGAGGTGCGGTGGGAATTCCCGTGGCGTTCCCGGAGCCACGCTTCCGTGAATGCGGCGGCCCCGCTGGTGATTGGCGACCTGGTGTTCATTTCGGCGAGCTATGGAACAGGCGCGGCGTTGCTGAAAGTGGGCGAGGGGAAGCCGGCCCGGGTCTGGGCGTCGGACGAAGCGATGTCCAATCACTATGCCACCAGCGTCCACCGTGACGGCGTGCTGTACGGCTATCACGGCCGCCAGGAGTTCCGGCCAAGCTTGCGGGCGGTGGAGGTGAAGACCGGAAAGGTGTTGTGGAGCGTCGACGGCTTCGGCGCGGGGACGGTGACGCTGGCGGGCGACCAACTGGTCCTGCTGAAGGAGAACGGTGAACTGGCAATTGCGGCGGCATCGCCTCAGGCATTCCGGCCCGCGGTGAAGGTCCAGGCGCTGCCCGGCACGGTGCGGGCCTATCCGGCGCTGGCGGACGGCCGGTTGTACGCGCGCAACGAGAAGACGCTGGTTTGCCTGGAGTAGTAGCTGCGCTCAGTTCGTGAGCGCGAACGCGACGATGGTGAGGCCGCGGAGGCCGTTGGCTTCAAGTTCGTCGAGCAAGGCCGCTTCGAGACTTTCGGCGTCGACATTGACGGCGCAGCGGACGATCTCGTCGGGGGGCACGCCTTCATAGCACAGTTCGCAGGCGGCAACGTCCCCATCTCGTGACCTGATGGCGGGACCGAACAGGCGGCAGGTGAGAGGACGCGAGTCGTAAAGGTCGCAGCGGCCGGTTGCCGGGTCAAGGGCGGGACAGGGGACGTCGTCGAACTCCGGCGGGAGGCGGTCCTCGTCGTCCAGGACGCCGGTGGCGTGGTCTCCCGGATAGTCGGAACCAATGGCGGCGACATAGCCGGCGGCGCGGAGGCGTACCTGGCGGGCGCGATCGGGAACGTCGACGGCAAGGGTCCGCAGGCCCTCCCGGAGGCGGATGGCGTCCACTTGGGTGATGCCGAACGGACCCAGGCAACAGGGAGTACAGCCGGGGCGGCAGACCACCCAGGCGCCGCCTTTGCGTTCGGCCTCCAAGACGGCGGCGTCGACGATCCGGACGAGTTCGCGATCGGCGTTACGCGTCCGCTGTTCCGCGCGACAGCGTAGCTCGCCGTCAGAACGCGCCATACTTGGCGTACGCGTCCTTGATGGGCACTCCGCTGCGCAATTCCTCGCGCATGCCGCGTTCGCGGTTGAAGGTCTCCTCGGCCGCGGTCAGGATTTCCAAGGTGAGTTCTTTCGGCACGATCACCACGCCATCGGTGTCGCCGAACACGAAATCGCCCGGGTGAACGACCGTGCCGCCGACCCGGACCGGAACCTGGTATTCACGGATATCCCAGCGGCCGATGGAACTGGCGGAGCACTTGAAACGGGCGAAGACGGGATAGCCCATCGCGTTGATGAAATCGATGTCGCGGACGCCTCCGTCCACGACGGCGCCGGTGCAGCCCCGTTCGCGAGCCGCGGTGGACATGATCTCGCCCCAGTGGGCGCAGTCGATGCTGCCGCCGCAGGCCCACACCGATACGGTTCCCTCGGTGATGCTGTCGAGCATTGCCAGGCGCATGTGGGTGTCGTCGTTGGCGGCGCTCGCGGCGGGGTAGCCCTGCCCGGTGAAAGCCTGACCCGCGACCCGGTTGGCCGCGGTGAACGGCGTGATGTAGTAAGGCAAAACCTGGTTCCGATGGCCGGCTTTGTCGAGCGCGTCGGCGATGGCCCCGGTGTAGAGCCTCAGGTAGCGGCGGCAGACGTCGGCGATCTCTCCGGCGAGAGCGCTCATAAAGAATATCTCCTCGTCTGATTCTAACTATAGGAATGATGAGAGGCTCACCCGCAGAAACCTTGTAATGCCGGGGTTTTCCCGCGAGTCAACTGTAGGGGGGAACCGCGATGCGCCTGTCCAGCCTGAATGTCGCCACCTGCTCCGTACTGCTACTGTCCCTCTCCGTGGGTCCCGTCTCATCCGGCGAGAGGAACGCGACCGCCGTGCAGGACGTGCTGTGGAAGGAACCAGGGTGCGTCAACTGCAAAGACTTCCGTTACGGTCCCGGCGGCAAGGAGAGCCTTCCGAAACCGCCGTTCGAATTCATCGAGGAGGAGGAGGGCGGCAGCAGCGCCAAGGTGAAACTCCGCGATGCTCGCGGTAACCTGTGGATCGCCAAATGGGGGATCGAAGCCAAGGGAGCGAGCTTCGCGCCGCGGATTGCCTGGGCGGTGGGGTACTATGTGCGGCCGTCGCACTTCGTCGGCCGCGGGCGAATCCTTGGCGCGAAGAACCTCGGCCGGGCTGCGGAATTCGTTGACGGCGAGGGTAATTTTCAGGAAGCTAACTTCCGCCTCATCCCGCGAGAGTTGACCTGGCTCGAAGACCGCAACTGGACCTGGAACGACAATCCGTTCGCGGGAAGCGAGGAGGGGCGTCACGCGCTCACTGGACTGAAGATCATCATGATGCTGACGTCCAACTGGGATGCCAAAGACGGGCGGGACGAGAGCCGCGGCGCCAACACCGCGATATACGCGACGAACACCGCTACCCCCGGGTACATCTACTCCTTCGACGACTGGGGCGCTTCGATGGGCCGGTGGGGAAACGTCTGGACGCGAGAGAAATGGAACCCCGAGCAGTTCGTCGAGCAGACGCCGCTGTTTATCCGCGGCATCAATGACGGCTATGTCGACTTCGGCTTCGACGGAACCCATGACGGCGATATCCGCAAAGGCATTAGCGTTCCCGACGTGCGCTGGATTTACCGCTATCTCGGGAAGATCACGGACAAGCAGCTACGAGACGGGCTGATCGCCTCCGGCGCGACGGCCGAGGAGACGCAGGCGCTGGCCGGCGCGCTCCGCCAACGCCTGCGGCAGCTTCAACAGGTCGCGAGTTTGCCGGGGTCCGGGGGGACTATCGTCACGTCGAGCGTGGATTGAAGCCGCCGGCGCCGGCCCGTTGTTGTAAGCTGGTTGGCGCCATGACGGGACCGATCGGACGGCGTGAATTTCTGCTGGGCGGCGCGCTGGGGTTGGGGGCCGCGAACCACATCGTCGCAACGCCGGCGCGCGGCGCCGAGGTGAACTGCATTCTGCTGATGCTGGTGGGCGGGCCGTCGCACCTGGATACGTGGGACATGAAACCTTATGCGCCGGCGGAGATCCGCGGGCCATTCCGGCCGATCCGGACGAACGCGCCGGGAATCGAGATTTCGGAGATCTTGCCCCGGACGGCGCGGCATGCCGACAAGTTCTCTCTGGTGCGCGGCGTCCACCACGATGCCGTCGCGGTTCACGATGCAGGGTACCAGGCGATGCAGACCGGCCGCGTGTTTCGGGGCGGCCGGGAGCACCCGCACTACGGCTGCGTCGTGTCCCGGCTGCTGGGCGGGCGCGGAACCTTGCCGGCGCACGTCTTGCTGCCCGGCCCAATCGGCGCCACGGGCGGGAACATGCCGCACGGGCAAGGCGCGGGGTTTCTGGGGAAGCGGCATGAGCCGGCAGCGCCCGACGGCGGCGAACTGCGCCTGCGCCTGGCTTCGGAGGACACCCGGCGCCGCTACGGCCTGAACGCGTTCGGACAGAGTTGCCTGCTGGCGCGCCAACTCGTCGAGGCGGGGGTGCGGTTCGTAACCGTCAACATGTTCGACACCGTCTTCGACCGCGTCACCTGGGACGCGCACGGCTACGAGCCGTTCCACGGACTTGACCGCTACCGCGACACGGTGGGGCCGATGTTCGACGCCGCTTACAGTTCGTTGCTGGACGACCTGCGCGCCGGCGGCTTACTGGAGAACACGATGACGCTCGCGCTGAGTGAATTCGGACGGACGCCGCGGCTCAACGATGCCGGCGGGCGGGACCATTGGACGGGTTGCTGGACGGTTCTGATGGGCGGCGGACCACTGCGGCGCGGCGTGGTGGTGGGCGCGTCGGATGAGATCGGCGCGTATCCGAAGGATCGCCCGGTGACGCCCGCCGAGATCGCGGCTACCATCTATCGCGCGTTCGGCATCGACCCGCAAACGGAACTCGAAGACGGCGGGGGGAATCGCATCCGGCTGGTGGCGCCGGGCGCCGCGCCGATCCGGGAACTGCTGGCATAGCGCGCGCCGGCCTAATTGTCCGCCCGCTCAGTCTCCCCACGACGCCCCGGCTGTCAACCTGCTACAACGCTTCCGGCCGCGTCACGTCCAGGGCTGTAAATCGAGCGATAGCGCTGAAGTCGCGGTCCCGGTGGCACACAGGTACTCGGTTCTCGATTGCGACAGCGGCGATCAGACAGTCGACGGATGACCTGATGGTGAGACCCTTCCGTCTGCCCTGTTGATAGATCTCGCTCGCCAAGATGTACAGAGGGAGTGAAATCGGATCGTTCAAAACGGGAATGGCAAGGAACGCCTCGCGGAATGCGTCAGTGCGCGGCCCCGGCTGGAGCCCCTGGAGAACTTCTTGAACAATCGGACCGCACGTGGCGAACCGCAGCAGGTCCTCTTCCCGGATCGCATAGCGCGGTCTTCCAGACAGAAGTTCAATCCATATCGACGTGTCGACGAGGATCATGTGCGGCGGCGCCCGCGGGGCGGCCGGTCCTCTCGCATGACAGACAGGTCTCCCTCCCAGATGCCGGATTGAAAGAAGCGCGGAAGGCTCTGGATCTTTCGAAGACGGATCACCTCTTCGAGCGCCGTATTGACCGCCGCGGAGTAGGTGCGCGCCGACAAGACCCTGGTGGCCTCTTCGAGGAGGCGCTCATCTAACACAAGATTTGTGCGCTTCATGTGTATAGTTTATCACCGTATCCGCACTCCGGGAAGGCATCTTCCGACAACATCGGCAGAGGTGCTACCATACGCCGATGGCCGATGCTGTTCCCGCCCGCAGCTTATCCTCGCCGGCGCAGGCGAGGCATACGCTCGTCGTCCGGACGACTGCTCGCCGGCCGGCGGAACCGGACGACCTACTGGCATGCCGCGGGTCGAGAAAGGATGCCCGCCCGCGAAGCCGTTCGGAAAACCGGCTCGCGAATCGGGAGGTGTGTACAAAGTCCAGCGGGCGAGCGTCTTTCGCTCGCCCGCTGTATCGTGCGACCGCTAAAAGCTCAAACGGAGCCCGAAGCGAATCTGCCGCTCCGACGGATTGGCGAGGTTGGGCAGAGTGCTGGTGACGGAAGAAAAGTTCCCCAAGCTTACAATGCTGCCGTCTTGGCCCAGCGACATGTTGGAGGCGTTCGCGTTCGGATTCGCGAACTTCGGCGTGTTGGTGAGGTTAAAGGCTTCGGCGCGGAACTCCAAGCCGAGCCGTTCGGTCAAACTGAAGTTGCGGAAGAGGCTGAGATCGAAGTTGAACATGCCGGGACCACGCACGGCGTTCCGTCCGGAATTGCCGAAACGAACGTCGGTGATAGGACGGAAGGCCAGGGGATCGAACCATGACTGACCCGGCCCCACATGCTTCGGCCGCTCAACGTCCGGCGCAACTTGGTCCGCCGTCTGGAGATTGCCGGGGGCGTTCAAGGACGCTCCGGCGGCCGTTACCGTAAACGGAGTCCCCGAGTAGACGCCGAGCATGCCATTGGACTGCCAGCCCCCCAGCAGAATCCTGCTGACGCCGGACTGCGCGAAAGGCCGGCCCCCGCCGAAGGGGAACTCATAGACGTACCCCAACGTGAACATGTGCGTGCGGTCGTACCCCGCCACGGCGCGGTTCCAGGGTATCATCGGCTCCCAGTTGCGGTCCACTCCCGCCCAACCCGTATCGTCCGTCATATTGATGGTTTTCGACCAGGTGTAAGCGCCTTTCAGAAAGAGGCCCCGATGGAACTGGCGGTTCAAAGCGATCTGCATGGAATGATAGTTTCCGCTGAGCCAGCCATCCCACATGTTGGTGGTGACGTCCCGGCCGAAGACGGCGAACAGCGGGCGTCCTTGCGGGCCGGCGCCGGGCGGGGCCGCGTTGATATCGCGATCGGCGAGCTGGTTGACCGTCTGCGTGCCGACATAGGCGATTGAACTCACCATGTGCGCGGGCAGCCTGCGCTCGGAGGTGAAGTTCCAGGATTGGATGTAGCCACGGTTCAGTTGGCCGCCCCAGGGGCTCCGAGGCCCCATGGACACGCTCGGCGGCAATTCGATCAGACCCGCGCTGATGTCGGGAAGTGGTATCGCGGGGATACCCTCCTCGATCGATCTCACCGGCACAAACGGGTTCGCCGAAGGAAAGTCGGCGCCGATGGCAGCCGGGTAGAGGCCGCGCAGCGGACGGGAGAACGGCACAGGATCGTAGGTGATGCCGTAGCCGCTGCGGACGACCGTATTCTCGTTCAGGCGATAGGCAAAGCCCACGCGCGGCGCGAACAGCCGGTTGCTGACGCTGATTCCCACGTCCTCGGGCTGTCCGCCGATTCCGCCGAGGTGAACCATGTTCGTCGCCGGGTCCCATCGCTCGATCCCGCGGTCCCGCCGCGAGATCAGCGGGAAGTACTCGTAGCGCAGGCCCAGGTTGACCGTCAGGTTGCGGGTTACCTGCCAGCGATCGCGAATGTACCAGGCAAACTGCCACTCCCGGTTGGTCATCTCGAAAAACTGGACCGCCTTGTTCATCTCCGTCGGCGTTCCTAGCAGGAAGCCGGCGTACTGATTCAGAAAGTTCGGCGCCGCGCCGCCGTTGAGCGCGGTGGCGCCTCCGCCGAAGAGGAGCCGCCCGCGCGGACCGAAGTTGATTTCCGGCTGCCAGTGATCCAGGTGGTAGCGCACAAGGTCGAATCCCCAACGCAGCTCGTGGGAACGATAGATCTTGCTCATGTTCGTGGTGTAGGTGTAGGCTCGCTCGGCGCGGAACAGGGGCAGCCACCCATTCGGGTTGCCCCAGTCCGTGAAGCCGTGCTGGATCAGCGGAATGCCGCTATAGCAGGCTTCGGTAGGGCACTGCTCGGCAACCTGGTTGGCGAACGGGCCGCTCACGATCGGATCGTTGGTCCCGGGAATGCCCCAGACCTCCGAACCGATGTTCTGACCGTGATCGGGTCCCACGACGCTCTGGTCGAACCGCGTATAGGCGAAGGTCCCGTCGATCAGAAACGTCGGCGACAGCGTCCAGGTGAAACCGGTAGTGCCGATATTGACCTGGGTCTCGCCGAATCCCACACCGGCCCGGCTCAAGCCGGGTCCGCCGACCTCGCCGAGGGCGAACTGAGATCGCACCGGAGCGTCCATCCGGCTGTACTTGCCGAAAATTGTCAGGTTGGATCGCGCCAGCCAGTCGATTTTACCGTCGTAATTGTGCCGGTTGAGCTGCTCGGTTCCGGAATTGAAAAAGTTATTCAGCACCTCTCCGGGAATATTCGGCAGCGGCGCCCGTCCCTGGATGCCAAGACTGACGGGTTGAGGCGGTCGGCAGGGATGACGTTGCCGGGGAAGGGAGAGCGCCCGGTCCCGTCCGGATTGCCGGTCGCCGGGTCGTAGAGAGTC
This sequence comes from Bryobacteraceae bacterium, assembly GCA_026129905.1. GTDB lineage: Bacteria > Acidobacteriota > Terriglobia > Bryobacterales > Bryobacteraceae > JAHCHE01. The sequence goes on from JAHCHE010000017.1 coordinate 113,443, forward strand.
ACTGCCTGGGCGCTGAAGTCCCCTTGCCGGATATCCGGCGTCGGCACGGAGAAGGGCGACGGCGATATGCCGGCGCGTTCCAGGGTGCCCTCGTAGCTGCCGAAGAAGAAGAGGTTGTCGCGCACAATCGGGCCGCCCAGCGTACCGCCGAAAATGTTGAAGATCGACTTTGGCTTGCCCCGGTCCGGCGGCAGGAAGAAATTGCGCGTCCGCAGACGTTGGTTGTCGTGCAGGTGAAACGCCGAGCCATGGAGATCGTTCGTTCCCGACTTGGTGAGAACCGTAACCGACGCGCCTCCGGAGAGTCCCTGTTCGGCCTCGAACGAACTGGTGGCGACGTTGACCGTCTGGATCGATTCGACCGGCGGCACGTAGACCATGTGGTGCGGCAGCCAGACGAAGACGTTCTGGGCGCCATCGACGCGGGCCGTATTGGCGTTGCGAGGAGTGCCGCTGAAGTTTGTTGTCAGTGCGCGGGCCGGCGTGTCCACCACCGCGTTCTGGAAATTCGCCGGCGTCGCCCCAGGCGCCAGGTTGAGCACGCTCTGGAAGTTGCGGTAGTTGGCCAGCGGGAGATTGGTCATCGCCACCGGCGTGATCTCCGTGGTTACATCGGACTTGTCCGCTTGGAGCATGGCCACGTCCGCCGCTACGGTCACGACCTCGGTGACAGGTCCCAATTCGAGCCGGCTGTCCACTCGCTGCACCGTACCGGCGGTGACGACGATGTCGGATCGCGTCAACGAGCGGAAGCCGTCCACCGTGACGCTCAGGTGATACCGTCCCGGCAGAACGTTCACGAATGAGAAACGTCCCGCGTCGTCGGTATATACTTCGCGCGTCAGCCCTGTGTCTGCGCCGACGAGAGTGACGCCTGCGCCCGGCACCAGCGCATCCGATTGATCGAAGACCGTTCCCACGACGGAGCCGTAGAGGACCTGCGCTTCCGCATGCTGAACCAGCAAGCCGGCGCCGAGCGCCGTCGCCAGATAAAGGACGAGTTTTGGCATAGTTACCCCCTTTTGTATTGCGGATTGGGCGTCTTGCCGAACAAGTTGTGAAAAGGACCCTTGATTCGTTTCGTTGAGTAATTTCCGCGGGACTCTGTTTCACGGTGACAGTAGTTTTTTGAAAGCTGTGAGTAGTTCTTCTATAATGCCGTTATAATTCATAGAGTTTTGCTCGACACGAAATGCGCCGTTTCAGCCAATGCCGCCGAAGTGAAGAAATCGGGAGGTTTATTTCGCCGACAGCGCTGAGGAAAAGGAGCTGACTTCTTGCTGCTTCCGGTCGGTATTCTGCCGCTTCTGCCCGTATTAGAGAAACTCGCGGAAGCGTTTCATGATTGCCGCGCACCGGCGGGTATGCCGCCAACTGGAAACCGCCGGGCTGGAGCGATTCAGACATCCCGCGCCTCCGGAACCCGCGTCGGGGAGATCTGGTCTGAGGGGACGCGGTAGATCCCTCGGCGGGCCGCCTGACGATCGGCCGGACAGCCTGGAGCAGCAACGCCGGCGCTGCCATTGTGGCGGCGATTAGGCCGGCCCCGGTGGGCGCTCGCCTGCGCCGGCATTCTCCACGCCTTATAGAGGCGGGGCGGCTGCGGCTGCGGGCGGCAATCTCTTCCAGAGCGAGCTTCAGGTCCAGCATCGGCGCGGGACAGCCGCAGTCTTTTTCTCCCGACCCGGCGGCGGGTTGGCCGATGAGCCGCGGCAAGCGGCTCATGATACGATGCAGGGCATGTCCAACGCAGCTCTGTTAAACGAGGCTCTCGCAGCCGGCGAGGGCATCGTCCGCCTTGCCCCCTGTTGGGTTCCGCGATCGTTTCTCATGCCCGGTGGAAGACTGAAGCTCGATCCCCGCGATCTGTACGCGCTCGGGGCGCACCGCGGCGGCATCGACGAGCGGTGGTTCGCCTCCACCACCAAGGCCGACAACGGACCGCTGACGGCCGACGACGAAGGATTGAACTACATCGATCACAACGGCAAGCGCGTCCTGCTGAAAGAGGCCGTCGAGACCATGGGCGACAAGTTCCTTGGCGCCGGCGTCATGGCCGAGCACGGCGGCTGGAATCTTCTATGCAAGTTTTTCGATAATTTGGGACCAATTCCTCACCACCTGCACCAGACCGACGAATTCGCCAAACGGGTCGGCCGGAAAGGTAAGCCGGAGGCCTATTACTTTCCGCCGCAATACAACATGAAGGACAACAATTTTCCATACACCTTCATGGGGCTGAACCCGGGCACGACCCGCGACGACGTGCGCCGGTGCCTCGAGCGGTGGAACGAGGGCGACAACGGCCTTCTTTACCACTCGCGGGCCTACAAGCTGAAGCCGGGCTCCGGCTGGCAGGTGGACGCGGGGATTCTGCACGCGCCGGGCTCGCTGGTGACGTATGAACCGCAGGTGAACTCCGACGTCTTCGCGATGTACCAGTCGATGGTGGAAGGGCGGGCGGTGCCGTGGGACCTGCTGGTGAAGGACGTCCCGGAGGAGCACCATCATAACCTGGACTACATCCTCGACATGCTGGACTGGGACGCCAATACCGATCCGCAGTTCGCCGAGCACCGGTATTTCGATCCCGCTCCGGTGAAGGACCCGAACGCGATGCGGGACGAAGGGTACTCGGAAAAGTGGGTGGTCTACTCGACGCCGCACTATTCGGCGAAGGAACTCACGGTGTTCCCGGGCCGCAGCGTCACCATCGCCGACGCGGCGGCGTACGGGCTGATCGTGGTGCAAGGCTGGGGCTCGATCGGCGTGATGGAAGTCGAGACGCCCGCGCTGATCCGGTACGGCGAAATGACGAAGGACGAGTTGTTTGTGACGTTCGACGCGGCCCGGGCCGGGGTGGAAGTCACCAACCGCAGCAACGCCGAAAACCTCGTGATGCTGAAGCACTTCGGGCCGGGAAATCCCGACGCGCAGAGGTTTGTCCAGTGAAATTCGGCGTCAACAGCTTGATATGGACCGCGGGTTTCGATGCCGGTCACCTGTCGCTACTCCCCCAAGTGAAGAAAATGGGCTTTGACGGCATCGAAATCGCGCGGTTCGATTTCGCCGGATTTCCAGCGGCCGCGATCCGCGAGGCGCTCGACGAGAACGGCCTCGAGTGTACGTTCTGCTCGGCGCTGACCGGGTCGATGAGCATGGTGAGCGAAGAGGCTTCGGTCCGGCGGGAAGCGCGCGACTTTCTGCGGCGCGGCATCGAGACGGCGGGCGAACTCGGCGCCAAGGTCTTCATGGGCCCCTTCTGCGCTCCGGTTGGGCAACTGTTCGGCCGGCGGCGGACCGAGGACGAATGGAAGCGGGCGGTGGAAGGCCTACAGTCGCTGGGCGACGCGCTGGAGGCGAGCGACGTCACGCTCACCCTGGAGCCGCTGAACCGGTTCGAGACGTATTTCCTGAACACCGCCGCCGACGGCGCCCGGCTCTGCGACGACGTGGCGCATCCGAAGATCGGCGTTGCGTTCGACACGTTCCACGGCAACATCGAAGAGAAGAACCTCGGCGGCGCCATCCGGGCGTTGGGCAGGCATCTGAGGCATGTCCACGCCTGCGAGAACGACCGGGGCGTCCCGGGCAGCGGCCACGTGGAATGGCGCGAGGTGGGAGCGGCCTTGCGGGAAACGGGCTACGACGGCTGGGTGGTGATCGAGAGCTTCGGCTCGAACATCCCGGAAATCGCCGCCGCCGCATGCATCTGGCGGGACCTGGCGCCTTCGTCGGAGGCGATCGCCGCCGATGGAGTGAAGTTCCTGCGGAAGCAACTGGCCGATAGCTGAACGTTACGACGCGTCCGGCTCGTGGCCGGGCAGATCGAGGGTGGCGATTCCGTGCTGGATGCCGGCGTAGGGATAGACCGCCACGCTCACGGAATCGCCCTTGTGCGTCTTCTTGAGCGCCTGAATCACGTCGTCCCACCTCCGCATTCCGACCGCTTCCGGCGGGAAATAGGGATGGTCGAGCTCGCGGGCCTGTAAGTACTCCGAGTACAGGAGCACCTGGCTCGCTTCCGGGTAGCGCCGTTTGCGGGTGTCCCGCTGGCCGAAGTAGGAGCCGCCTTTGTTGAAGCCGGCTTCGTCCAGGTAATGCCAGACGTACTCGCCCATCGGGTTCTGATTGACGACGACGACGCTGCCGCCGCTCTTCAAGCCTCGATTCCCCCAGCCGAAGTGCTCGTGCAACTGCGCGCCCTTGGGATACGCGTTCACCACGATGACGTCGGCATTCGTCGCGTACTCGGTGGCGAGGTGGCTCACCGCGTAGCGGGCGGCCTGGTGGTGGGCTTTGACGACGTCGCCCGCCACGACGTGAACCGCTTGCCGCTCGTGCCCGTAGACGCACTGGACGGTGAAGTCGACGCCGATGCGGCGCGCCGCTTCGATCATGTCCTGCCGCTGCTCGTTGTCCCAGAGATAGAAGATCGGAACGCCGTTGGCGTCCGCGCGCGGCTTGCGCGCCCGCTTGATCTCCTGGTGCATGTAGCGGATGGCCTTCATCGACGAGATGCCAGGCAAAATCGCCTTGGGGCCGCCGCCGTAGCCCGGCGTGCCGTGCGCCTTCAGTCCGCTGATGGTGATCTTGACGTCGGCCTTGTAGTAATAGACGTTGGCCGCCAAATGGTTGCCCGCTTTCGAGACGCCCAGGTCCGCGTGATTCTCCCAGATGTTGTGATTGATCCAGGGATGGCGGGCCACGGTTTCCTGGCCGAGCTTCTTGGCCACCTCGAGTCCGTTCATCTGGTAGTGGCAACCGTAGGCGGTAACAAAGAGGATGTTCTCGTCCTTGAGACCGGCGGCGCGCAGCTCGTCCACAACATGCGGCGCGATCAGGTAGGTTGGCGTCGGCCGCGTGAGGTCGTCGAACGCAATGGCCGCCGTCTTCTTTCCCGCCGCGATCTCCTGGAGCCGCGTTGCGCCCACCGGGTTATGGATCGCCGCGCGGATCTGCTCGCTGGACAAGGCCGGCGCATTGACGCCCTTCATGTCGTACCGGGTGATCTGCCAGCCCTTGGGGAACTCGAAGGTCTCGAGCTTGTCGCCAAACCATTCGTGCGTGCGGAGGGTGACGGCGTTCGAGCCACTGCGAGGCGCGGCCGCTCCGGCGGCGGTTCCGGCCACCGCGCCGGCGAGAAATTCACGGCGTGAAGCCAAGGCGAATCTCCTTTCCGAAACTGGAACTTGCCGTCCATTTTATAGCTTTTGACGCCGGCAATCCTGTCGTAGCCTGGAAAGAGAGGAGCAATGGGTTCAAATCCATTCCAGATCATCCAGCCGCCTCCAAAGCCCGCGCCGGCCGGGGAGACCGTGAAGGACCCGGTGTGCGGGATGGACGTGGATCCGAAACATCCGGCGGGCACGCACGTTCACAACGGCGTCACCTACTACTTCTGCAGCCGGCATTGCGTCCAGAAGTTCCAGGCGGACCCTGAAGGCTACCTCGGCGAGAAACCGAAGATCGAGGAAATGCCCGGCGGGGAATACACCTGCCCGATGCATCCCGAGGTGGTGCAGATCGGGCCGGGCTCGTGTCCCAAGTGCGGGATGGCGCTGGAACCGAAGGTATTCACGCTGGAGGAACAGGCAAACCCGGAACTGGAGGACATGAGCCGCCGGTTTTGGATCAGCCTGGCGTTCACATTCCCGCTATTCGCGCTGGCGATGTCGGAGATGATCCCCGGACGCCCGCCGGCAGGGATGCTAGCGGGGCGGGCGATGAATTGGATCCAGCTTGCGCTGGCGACTCCGGTCGTCCTGTGGTGCGGCAAGCCGTTCTTTGAGCGCGGCTGGGCTTCCATCGTTCACCGTTCGCCGAACATGTTCACGCTGATTGCCATGGGCACGGGAGCGGCCTACCTGTTCAGCCTGGTGACGACCATCGCGCCCGGAGTGTTGCCGGCGTCGTTCCAGGGCCACCATGGCGGCGTTCCGGTGTACTTTGAGGCGGCGGCCGTGATTACCACGCTGGTGCTGCTGGGGCAGGTGCTGGAACTGCGGGCGCGCGCGAAGACGAGCGGCGCGATTCGCGAGCTGCTGGGTCTGGCGCCGAAGACCGCGCGGCGCATCACAGAGGTGGCCGAAGAGGACATTCCGCTCGAGCAGGTTCGGCCGGGCGACCGGCTGCGCGTGCGGCCGGGAGAGAAGATCCCCGTGGACGGCGCGGTGGCGGAGGGGCGCAGCGCGGTGGACGAATCGATGGTGAGCGGCGAGTCGATTCCGGTGGAGAAGGGTCCGGGCGACAAGGTCATTGGGGGAACGCTGAACACGACGGGCGGCCTGATCATGGAGGCCGAACGCGTCGGATCCGATACGCTGCTGGCGCAGATTGTTCGCCTGGTGAGTGAGGCGCAGCGCAGCCGCGCCCCTATCCAGCGGCTTGTCGACAAGGTATCCGCTTACTTTGTACCGGCCGTGGCGCTGACGGCGGCGCTGACGTTCGTTGTCTGGGCGGCGGCGGGGCCGGAGCCGCGGCTGGCGCACGCCCTGGTGAACGCGATCGCCGTGCTGATCATCGCCTGCCCGTGCGCGCTAGGGTTGGCGACGCCGATGTCGATCATGGTGGGAACGGGCCGCGGCGCCGGCGCGGGTGTCCTGGTGAAGAACGCGGAGGCGCTGGAAGTGCTGGAACGAGTGCAGACGCTGCTGGTGGACAAGACGGGCACGCTCACCGAAGGCAAACCGAAGGTGACGGATGTCGTCGCTGCGCCGGCGCACGCGCGAGAGGAGATCCTGCGGCTGGCGGCCGGCGTGGAGCAGGCGAGCGAGCATCCGCTGGCGGCGGCGATCGTTTCGGCGGCGCGCGAGGGGAATGCGCCCCTTCCGGACGCGGGCGACTTCCGTTCGATCACCGGCAAGGGCGTGACGGGCGAGGTGGACGGCCGGCGCGTGGCGCTCGGCAACCGGGCGCTGTTGGACGAATTGCAGATCGATCCCGGGCCGTTGGAGTCCGAGGCCCAGCGGCTGGAACGGGAAGGGCAAACGGTGATGTACGTGGCCGTGGACGAGCAGGCGGCGGGCCTGGTGAGTGTCGCCGACCCGGTTCGCCGTACAACGCCCGAGGCGGTCTCCGCGCTGCGCGAGGACGGCGTGGATATCGTCATGGTGACGGGCGACAACCGGACGACGGCGGAAGCGGTGGCCCGGCAGGTGGGCATCGGGAAGCTCGAAGCCGGCGTGCTGCCCGCGCAGAAGGGCGACGTGGTGAAGCGGCTGCAGAGCGAGGGCCGGGTGGTCGCGATGGCGGGCGACGGCATCAACGACGCTCCGGCGCTGGCGTTGGCCGACGTCGGAATCGCGATGGGAACGGGAACCGATGTGGCGATGGAAAGCGCCGGCGTCACGCTGGTGAAAGGCGACCTGCGGGGCGTGGCGCGCGCCCGGAGGCTGAGCCGCGCGGTGATGAAGAACATCCGCCAGAACCTGTTCTTCGCGTTCTTCTACAACACGATCGGCATCCCTATTGCGGCGGGCGTCCTCTATCCGTTTTTCGGCATACTGCTCAGCCCAATGCTGGCGGCGGCGGCGATGACGTTCAGTTCCGTGTCCGTGATTACGAATGCGCTGCGTCTGCGGCGGGTGAAGCTGTGACAGAAGTTCTCAGCCGTCAGCGCTCAGCGTTCAGCTTTTTGGATTTCGCTCCGGGATCGGTTCAAATAGCCGCGCTCGATTGTCCGAGCCACAAATCGATGGGCTTCTTGACGCCGCGGGGGCGATACGGCAGCGCCATCTTCGCGCCGCAGCCGGCCGAAGCGTAGCCGGCGTAGAGCGCCTCCATCACCACCAGGCCGTCCTCGCCGGTGGCGATCGGCTGCTCCTTTCCGCGGACGCAGCGCGCGAAGTGGCGCATCTCCTGAGGGAAACCGTAGTTCCAGAGTTCCTCGAAGACCGGGTAGCTCCAGCCTTTGGTGCTGGGGGCCTTTTCCACCGCGTAACCGTAGCCGGCCTCGCTGTACGTGGGCAGCGCGTTTCCCATGTGCAGATTGGCGTAGGTGAGGCCGCCGTCGCCGTGTACTTCGACGCGGTCGTCCATGCCGCCGCGGCGGGCCCAACTGTTTTCCACCAGCCCGGCGGCGCCGCCGTCGAATTCGATCACGCAGATGGAATTGTCCTCGCCGCGCGTCTTGTCGGCGTGAACGTAGGTTCCCATCTGGCAGTAGACGCTCTGAATGGCGGGACGGTTGAGAAACCAGTAGCAGAACGCGATGCCGTGGCAGCCCATGTCCATGAACACGCCGCCGCCGGATTTCTCGACGTCCCAGAACCAGGAGCTGTGCGGGCCGAAGTGCTTCTCGCTCTGCTTGACCAGGTAGACTTTGCCGAACGCGCCCTGGTCCGCCATTTCCTTGGCTTTGACGTATTTGGGCGTAAAGAAAAGCTCCTCGGCGTACAGCAGCAAGACGCCCTGCTTGCGGCAGGCGCCGATCATCTCCTCGGCTTCCTCCAGCGTCATCGCCAGCGGCTTCTCGCAAACCACGTGCTTTCCGGCGCGCGCGGCGTCCACGGTCATCCGGCAGTGCAGTCGATTCGGCGCGGCGATGGTGACCATCTCGATATCGGGCTCGCGCAGCATCTCCTGGTAGCTGGTGAATACGCGCGGGATGCCGTAGCGGGAGGCCAGCGCCTGCGCGTTGCCGGGCGTCGGCGACGCGACCGCGACCACTTCCGCCTCTTCCGGAGCGATCTGAAAGGAAGCGGCGTGAATATCCGCTTCAAATTGTGAACCGATAATTCCGACTTTTACCTTGTTCATGGCTACAGCAGCGTTGTCTCTCCGGGCGTAAATACAGGGTAAATTCCGTCGTTATCCGGCTTGACCGGGGCTTCCGCGTCGATCCGCACATCCTCGGCGCGCGGCGGAAAATAATAGTCCGACGCCATGAGCTGTTCCCAGGTAATCTGCTTTCCGGTATAGCAGGAGAACTGGCCCATGATTACCGTCGCCGTGCTCGGGACCATGTAATCGCCGTTGTTCAGCGGTTTGCCCTCTCGAATCGCGGTGAACAGCGCGACGTGCTCCAAGTCGTAGGCGTTGCCCTTGGATTTGGTCCCCGGGTGCTGCCAGTTGGTTTCGCCTTCAATCCGCAATTGCAGCAGGTCGCACCTGCCTTTTGTCCCGATAAGGAAGCTGGAATTCTCGTTATAGCAGTTGTCGATGGTGCGACAGAAGGCGTACACGCGCACGCCGCGGGGGAACTCGAATACCACCGCGTGATGATCGAAGACGTTGCCGTAGATTTCGCCGCGCAGCGTAGAGCGGCCGCCCATGCCCCAGGCCTTCAGCGGCGTCTGCTCGCGCAGGGCCCACCGCGAGCGGTCGAGGTTGTGGATCAGCGTCTGCGGCACGTCGTCGCCAGACAGCCAGTTGAAGTGATATTGGTTGCTGCCCTGATACTGGATCTCGGTCATGCCGGGCCGCCGCGGGTAGAGCACGTAGGGCGGGCGGAGCCATGTTTCCTGAATGGCGACAATCTCGCCGATGGCGCCGTCGTGGACGCGCTGCATCGTTTCCTGGTAGCCCGGATGGTAGCGGCTCTGGAGGCCGGAGACCACGCACAGCCCCTTCCGTTTCGCCAGGTCGCAGGCCGCGCGCACCATCTTGAGACCCGCCGGATCCACCGCGTGGGGCTTTTCGACAAAGACGTGCTTGCCCGCCTCGATGGCGGCCTTCAGGTGCAGCGGGTGGAATTTCGCCGCGTTGGCGATCAGGACGACGTCGGCGCTCTCGATCACCCGCTTGTAGGCGTCGAAGCCGTGAAAGCAGCGGGAATCGTCCACCGCCACCTGGTCCGGGTACTTCAGTTTGAGCGCGGTGCGCTTCTCCTGCACGCGGTCCAGCAGCAGATCGCCCATGGCGGCCAGGCGAATGTCCTTGCCGGCGTTCATCGCGTTCATCGCGGCGGCTTCGCCCCGGCCTCCGCAGCCCACCACGCCGATCCGGATGACGTCGCTCGCCGCCACATAACCGGGAGCGGCCATCGCGGCCATGCCGGCGGACGTCATCAGAAACTCACGACGGGAGTTTTTCATGTGCTTCTCCTCAACAGCCCAACGTAAGTAGGATACGCCGTCCGGAGGCGCCGGTTTGACCGGCGGGGTCACTTGCGGAAATCCGACAGCTTCAAACCCTGCTTGTGCTTGCCGATGCCGATCGGGTTGGGCTTGTAGGGGCCGTCGGGTTCGACGTCGCCGCGGGCCGGGATGCGGCCCTCCAGGCCCATCGCCCAATAGCACGCGTTCACCACCATGCGCCGGAACTCTTCGTTCCTGAAATCGTTGGCGTGACCCATGGTGGTAGTGAAGATCCGCGATTTCCTGCCCGATGCGCCAGCGTAGGACTTCGTCCAGGCGACCGGCATGAGCTTCTTTTCCGTGTTCGGCGGCGAGCCGGGCGTCATGCCTCGCAACACCTGGCCCAGGACCAGCGGGACGCTGTCGCCGGCCAGCGTCGTGATCTCGTAGACGTCGGATTCGCCCCAGATTTCGGAGACGCCCTTCAGGATGGGATGGTCCTCCATACCGGGGGCGACCACGCCGCGCGTGCTTTCCTTCTCGTGAATGCCGTGGTGACTGACCCAGGTCTCGCCGAGCACCTGGCGGCCGTAACCCCCGTCCGCGCTTTTCCAGTGGTACTTCGCGTACGCGCTGCCGGGCCGCTTCTGGTAGTTGAACGGATGCGTGGACGTGCGGAGCGCGACGATTGGCCGGCCCGAGTTGGTGTAGTCGACGATCTCCTTCATCTGCTCGTCGGGTAACTCGAGGAATCGCAGAAACAGCACCACCAGGTCGGCCGTGCGAAGCGCGTCGAGACCGGGGACGTTGTCCGTGACGGAGGGGTCCACCTCGCCGCTCTTCGGATTGATCGCGAACAGCGCCGTGCATTTGAAGCCGTGGCGCCGGGCGAGGATCCGCGCGAGCATCGGGATGGCTTCTTCGGAGCGGTATTCCTGGTCACCGGCAATCAGAACGATGTGCTTCCCCTTTCCGGGTCCGCTCTCGCCTTCGTAGACGATCGGCGCGGCGGCGCACAGCGGCGGCAGGGCGAGGGCGCCCAAAACCGCGAACGTCGCAATCTTGAATCGGAGGGCCATCGTCCGCGTATTATATCCGCCGCCGTTCCGTGCGGGCGCGGAGGACCGAGAGGGAACAACGCCGCCTGACGCGGCTGTCTCATGGGATTGCAGCGGCCAGGACAGGTGGTCTATTGGCTGGCCGCAGGCGCTCGGAGTCGAGGCCATCGCCAAGGACCTGCTCAGCCGGCGCACGGCCGCGTACGGCGCCCCCGAGAATGGACGGGTCGCCCTGGCCTTCGTCGAACACGGTGTCCGCCTCGTGGCCTAAGTCGCGCAGGTCGACCGCCAACTCGCTTGGCATGTTCTCGTCGATCTTGAACTTCACGATGCCCGGAGCGGAAGCAAGCGCTCTTCATGCGCCAATTCCGCCGCCTCGGCCAACGACGCCTGAATGTGCTCCGGCCTCAGCGCCGGATAGCTTGCCAAGATCGCTTCTGCCGTGGAACCCTCGCCGAGGCTGTCGAGGATAACCGTGTAACCGTGACCGGAATCCTGGTCCCTTTCGCGCAAAGCTCGCCTCCACAGATCTACGGGTCACGGCGCAGGTGTTCCTGCCAATCCACCATATTGTACGGAGGAATCGAGACGCTCCAAAACCATGGTCGTGTCCGGATGGCCGACAACTCGACAGGCAACGCCGCAGTCACTCGACATCGCGCCGCTGATCGCGGGTAATCGCCCCGAGTTCAGGGCCGCGGTTCGACCGGTCGTGCCACGAAGCGAATCGTCCAGCCGCCCGACGGCATCTCATCTCGATGTACCGTGCCTTCGTGCGTGAACTCGTCGAAGACGAAGGGCACACCTTCAGAGCTGAACGGGTCCGGTCCATCCACAACGTGGAAGTGGAGGTGGGCTGCGTAAGAGGCCGAGTTGCCAACGCGCGCGATCACCTGGCCGCGGCGGACACGCTCGCCTTGTTTAACCCGGAGCGAGCCCGATTGCAGATGGGCATAGACAGCCCAGTGCTGTTGGCCAAGGTCGAGAACAACCACATTGCCTCCCAAGGTTTCTTTCGTGATCGGATGAGGCGGGGCGATTTCGTAGGGTGCGGCATCGGGCAAACCGTCGCGGGCCATGGTCACCGTCGCATCTGCTACTGCCAGGACATCGGCGCCATAGCTTGGGCTGCTCGCAAGCTGACGCGGGTCACCTCGCTCGAAATCAGCCGACCCGGGTACGCGCTGTGAGAAGTCGAAGGCAAAGCGCTGGGCGATCGCGAACCGGCCATCCATCGGGATAATGGCGGCGCGATGGTGGAGACTGCTATCGGGCCCGGCGCCAGCCCACCAGTCACCGCCCTGTAGGGGCGGTCCGATCCGTACAGGGTTACGAGTGACGGGGACTGCCTGCGTCGCCAGCGTTGAACTCCGGCCAGCCGAGTTGAATGTCAAACGGTGCCGCAGTACGTCCGGCGGCGGAGTAGTCATGGTGAGGCCGATCAGCACGACCCCGCTCTTAGTGGGTGGAATCGAAACTCCGTAACTCACCGTCTGCCGGGCCAGTGCATCGCCTGAAAGCGTTGCCGTCTGCTCCCCAATCTGGATATCGACGCTCCGCAGTTCGATACGCTCCTCGGTGTAGTTGGAAACACCGATCTCGTAATACAGACGATAGGCGCCATTGGTCAGGACTGCGGTAGGCGGCTTAGGGATACGAACTTCGACGATGGGGTCGAAGAAGGTGGGAGGCGTGGCTGAGGGAGCGCGAGTCAGTTGAACCGGCTGACGGTCGCTGCCAAATTGGGTCCAGGTGGCGCTGATCGACTGGCGGTCGCGCGCGAGATTGCCTTCGATGAGGATGCGAAGCGTTTGAATCTCAATCCGGGCCGCGCCTTCCGGTGAAAGAGTAGCTGCGTCCACGAAGAAAGGAGTTACTGACCCTCGGCCAATCGGCTGGAGTCGCCCGACTGGCTCGGCGCCAGGCGAGCCAATTTGAAGTTCGAACTCAATGGGCTGCTGCCGTCGGTCATGGACGCGGCCGCGCCAGATACCTTCCAGCCCTGGAGCCGGCGCGCTGCGAGCCGCCACTAAGAGGATGAGCGCAACAGCCGTCCAAATCTGCATCCTCATAGTTTCGCTCAGTACGGAATTCCTCGAGACTGAGCGGCGGGCCGGTGACCAGCCGGAAGTCGCCCCACGTTTCTACAGATTTCCGGATTGCTTCCGCGTGACGCGCAATCCGGAAGCTGGCATACGCGCCACGAGGAGAATGTTCCGCCGATCCGGTTACCCGAAGGTGATCCGCAGGCTCTCAGCGGAACTGGCCGAGAAACGGATGGTACGTGTACGTCGTGGAGAAGGATTCCGGCTGGTTCCAACGCCGCCGGGCGGTTTCGGCCGGCTGAAGGAACCACTCGCCCAGCGGCCGGTCCCGATCTTCTCCGTCGAACCAGCCCCACGGCGGCCGGGACATGTGGGCGCCGCCCACCAGCCCGTTCAAAGCCGAGCCCATGACCCCGAGCCGGATGTGACGCTCGGCGTCCGACGTCCCTTCAGCGAAGCGGACGCTCAGAAAAGCGTAGTCGTGTTCCAGGCCAAAGGTATCGTTCTTCCCGGCGCGAGTGCGCTGCCAGAACGTCTCGTACGTCGGTAGCAGGTCGTATCCGACCGAATCCGCGCCCGCTGAATCCGGATCGCCCGCGGACCCGGCGTACCTGTAGATCATGAACCCCTTCTCGGCCTGCTTGCGCTGGAACGCGTCGTCCCGCCAGGCCTCAATGCCGTGCCCTTTGGGCTCCACAAACAGGAGAGGCCGCACGCCGTCCACCTGCACAGGATCGCCAACCAGAGGGCTCCCCCGCGGCGTGTACTTGAGGTAGTGGTTGTGGGCCAGGGTCTCGACAATGGCGAGCCGGGCTGCGGCCGGGTTCTCGCCGCTCTTCTCGGCGATGACAAGAGCGCCTTCGAGATCGTTCTCGTGCGCCATGACCAACTCGTTCGACCGGCCGGTGGGATCGTACTGGCCGCCGATTCCGGCGCCGAGGCGAAGCGCCTCGCTCAACAGCGCGCCGCGCTGCTCGCCGCCTTTGTAGTCGCGAGGGTGGAACGCGGCGTAGTGAATGTACAAGTGCGTGCGCGTCTCAAAAACGGCGTAATAGACGTACGCCTTCAGCGGAAACCGGCGATTGCCCGCGTTTTCCCAGTTATTATCGCCTCGCCAGTCGTCGTCGAAATCGAAATTCGTAATGTAGTCGAAGCGAGGGGCGGGACCCAGAGCCTGGTGGAAAACCGGAGCGAACCGGGCGGCGATTTCGCGGTCGCGCGCCAGGTTTCGGGCGCGGACTTCCGGCGCCGGCTCGGCGGGCGGCAGGGCCGCGGCGGCGATTGCGGCGGCCGCTTTGGCCGCTTCCACTTCCGGACGCGGCATGGCAGCCAGCCGCCGCTTCACATCGCGAAACGTTGCATCGTCCGTAACGGGCTGGGGATGAACCGGGAACCCGGCGATCAGGGAAGCGATGTTGGCGGAGCGCTCGGTCGGGCTGGGGTGGGATGAGAAGAACTTCAGGACTGCGTTGGGTTCCGTCTTTTGCATCTCGGCAAGCCGGTCGAAGAAGCTCACCATGCCCTGCGGCCGAAAACCCGCTTCGTAGAGCATGCGCGCGCCCACCTGGTCCGCATCACGCTCAGCCTGGCGGCTGAACTTCATGAACACCCCCGTCGTTACCATCTGGGCGGCCATCTGGCCGACGGAGGCTTTTGTCCCGCGCCCGAGGAGACCTCCGAGCACCCCGAGGCCCGTCTGCGCCATGTTGGCGCGGCCTGCCTGTTCGGCCCCGTGGCGGTGCACGACGTGGCCGATTTCGTGCGCCAGCACGCCGGCCAGTTCGTCCGGCGTTTGGGCCGCCTCGATCAACCCGCGGTTGACGTAGACGAAGCCGCCCGGAAGCGCGAACGCGTTGATCTCCGGGCTATCGACGACCTTGAACGAATAGGCGATCTCCGTCCGCCCCGATTTCCGGACAAGGGCCTGACCGATATCGTCGATGAACTTGACCACCGCCGGATCTTCGACGAGGAGGATGTCCTTCTCGATTTGCCCGGCGGCCGCCCGGCCGAGTTCGAGTTCCTCTTTTTCCGAGAGCGTGAACGGATTCTGAGCCAGCAGGGCCGCGGGCAGCGCGATCAGGATCGCGAGTCCCACGATGCGCGGCGCACGACACCCTCTCGTCTTCAGCCGGCCTGGCACAATTCCACCTCCTCTTGGCGATCGCTCTGAACGGTGATTCGGGCGAACTCCCATTCTCCCAAAAAGCGTTAAGGCAGACGTTACTCAGAAGCTGCCAAGCGAGAGGATCCGGCGGCGGCTCGGGCTACTGGTCGCGCGAGGGTGAGCGGGCCGGGTGTTGCGCCGGCCGCTCGGGAAAGGTCACGCGGTGCGCATCGCTTCGGCCTTGGCGCCGGCGGATTTCGCCGACACGGCAGCCTGGGCGGCGGCCAGACGCGCGATCGGAACACGGTACGGGGAGCACGACACGTAGTTCATGCCCACCTGGTAGCAGAACTCCACCGAGTTCGGCTCGCCGCCATGTTCGCCGCAGATTCCGACTTCCAGGTCCGGACGCGTCGAGCGCCCGCGGTTGGTCCCCATTTCCACCAACTGCCCGACGCCTTCGCGGTCGAGCACGGCGAACGGGTCGGCCTTGAAGATCTTCCGCGCCTCGTAGTCCTTGGAGAACTTGACGTAGTCGTCGCGGCTGAGCCCCATCGCGGTCTGCGTCAGGTCGTTGGTGCCGAAGCTGAAGAACTCCGCTTCCTGGGCCACCTTGTCGGCCGTCAGCGCCGCGCGCGGGATCTCGATCATCGTGCCGATCATGTACTCCTGATCGGTCATGCCGGCCTTCTCGAGCACTTCACCGGCCACGCGCTTGACGATCGCTTTCTGGTCGACGAACTCCTCGACGCCGCCGATCAGCGGGATCATCACTTCGGGGATCACTTTGACCCCCTTCTTGGCCACCTGAACAACGGCCTCGAAGATGGCGCGCGCCTGCATCTCGGTGATCTCGGGGTAGGTGATGCCAAGACGGCAGCCGCGATGGCCGAGCATCGGGTTGAACTCGTGCAACTCCTCGACCCGGTGCAGTAGCTTCGGCAGTTCGGTCTTCAGGTTGCGGACCTCGATGCCGTAGCGCTCCGCAAGAGCCTTCTTCTCCTGCGTGGTGGCGTTCGGCAGCTTCGCGATGTCCACCATCAGGTCTTCGCGCTTGGGCACGAATTCATGGAGCGGCGGATCGAGCGTGCGGATCACCACCGGATAGCCGTCCATTTCCTTGAACAGCCCGGCGAAATCGCTGCGCTGCATCGGCAGGAGCTTCTTCAGAGCCTGGCGGCGCGACTTCTCGTCGCCGGCCAGGATCATGGCCTGCATGTGCTCGATGCGTCCCTCGCCGAAAAACATGTGCTCGGTCCGGCAGAGGCCGATGCCCTCGGCGCCGAACTTACGGGCGGCGCGGGCGTCGCGCGGGATGTCGGCATTCGCTCGCACGCCGAAGTCGCCGCGGAACTCGTCGGTCCAGGCCATGAACTTGGCGAGAAAGCCGGAGGAGGGGTCGGCGTCCACAGTCGCCGCCTGACCCGCATACACTGTGCCTGCCGTACCGTCGAGGGTGATCCAATCGCCCTCCTTGAGCACCGTCCCGTCAACACTAAGCAGCCTCTTGTGCTCGTCCACCTTGATCGCTTCGGCGCCGGCGACGCACGGCGTTCCCATGCCGCGCGCCACTACCGCCGCGTGGCTCGTCATGCCGCCGCGGGAGGTCAGGATGCCCTTGGCCACTTCCATGCCGTGAATGTCGTCCGGCACCGTCTCTTTGCGCACCAGGATGACAGGGGCGCTCTTGGCGGCCTCGACGGCGTGGTCGGCCGTGAAGACGATCTTTCCGACCGCGGCGCCCGGAGAGGCCGGCAACCCGGCGGCGATCTTCTTCAGGCTGTTCTTCGACTTCTCTTCGAGCACGGGGTGGAGCAACTGATCGAGCTGCTGCGGATCCACGCGCATGATCGCCTCTTCCTTCGAGATCAGCCCTTCCTCCACCATGTCGACGGCGATGCGCACCGCCGCCGGACCCGTCCGCTTGCCATTGCGGGTCTGGAGCATGTAGAGCTTGCGATCCTGGATGGTGAACTCGAAATCCTGCACGTCCCGGTAATGCTGCTCGAGCCTGGCCGTGATGTCCTTCAACTGCTCGTACGCCTCAGGCATCAGGTCCTTGAGCGTCGAAATCGGCTGGGGCGTGCGAATGCCGGCCACCACGTCCTCGCCCTGCGCGTTCACCAGGTACTCGCCGTAAAATTCCTTCGCGCCGGTGGCGGGATTGCGGGTAAAGCCGACGCCGGTGGCGGAATCGTCGCCCATGTTGCCGAACACCATGGTCTGCACGTTGACCGCGGTGCCCAGGTTGTCGGCGATCTTGTTCATCTTGCGGTAGTGGGACGCGCGGGGATTCCACCACGACTGGAACACGGCATTGCGGGCCATTTCAAGCTGTTTGTGGGGATCCTGCGGGAAGTCCGAGCCGGTTTTCTTTTTGTAGACTTTTTTGTAGTCCGCGATGACCGTTTTCAGATCGGCGGCGGTGAGGTCGGTGTCCACCTTCGCCCTGACCTTCTGCTTGCGGGCTTCCAGGACGTGCTCGAATTCATCCTTGGGAATGCCCATTACGACGTTGCCGAACATCTGAATAAAGCGGCGGTAGCAGTCGTAGGCGAAGCGTTCATTGCCGCTCTTGCGCACCAGTCCCTGGACGCTCTCATCGTTCAGTCCGAGATTCAGGATCGTGTCCATCATGCCGGGCATGGAAAACTTCGCGCCGGAGCGAACGCTCACCAGCAGCAGGTTTTCCGGGTCGCCCAGCTTCTGCCCCATCTGCTCCTCAAGCTTGGCCAGCGCCCGGTCGACTTCCTCGTCCACCTCCGCGGGCACTTTCTTGTCGTTTTCGAAGTAGATGTTGCAGACTTCGGTGGAAATGGTGAACCCCGGAGGCACCGGCACTCCGGTCCGGCTCATCTCCGCCAGCCCGGCGCCCTTGCCGCCGAGAATATCCTTCATCGTTCCTTCGCCGTCGGCCGTCCCGCCGCCGAAGGAATAGACATATTTGCTCATAGGTGCAATACTCTCCTTATCAATAAGTTCTTGAAATCTGTCATGATTTTGACGTTACAATCTCCGAAAAATCGGCGATCGATGAAAACTCCCGCAATAACCGATCGAGCAGCGTCAGGCGGTTCCTCCGCACGCGCTCGTCCGGCGCATTCACCAGCACGTGGTCGAAGAACGCGTCCACTTCCGGCCGCATGGACGCGATTGCCGCAAGCGCAGCCTGGTAGTCGCGGTCGCCGCGGCGCGATTCCACCTCCCCGCGAACCCGGAGAAACGCGTTGTGGAGTTGCGCCTCACGTCCGTCTTCGAGAAGCTCCGCAACGACGTCGCCGCCGCCGGTGAACTCCGCCTGGCGCAGGATGTTCTTGATGCGCTTGAAGCTGGCGGCTATCGGCTCGAAATTCTCCGTCGGCCGGACGGCCTTCACTGCCTCCAGGCGCCGCTCCAGGTCGGTGAGATCGTCGGCGCCCGACGCCAGCGCCGCGTTGATCTCATCGTAGGCAAAGCCGCGGATCTCGCGGAAGTAGTAGCGCGCGCGGTCGAGCAGAAACTCGCGCAGCGCAGCTTTGCCGGCGGCGAGTTCGGAAACGGAAAAGGCCAGCCGTCCCTCCACCAGGATCTTCACCGCGCCCTGCGCGGCGCGGCGGAGCGCGAACGGGTCCTTCGATCCTGTCGGGACGAGGCCGATGCGAAAACACTCCCGCAGCGCGTCCAACTTGTCGGCCAGCGCCACCAGCCGCCCCTCGGCTGTCGCCGGAATCGCGTCCTCCATGCTCAGCGGCTTGTAATGCTCGTAGACGGCGCGCGCAACCGCTTCGGGCTCTCCCTGGGCGCGGGCGTAGAGGCCCCCGATCACCCCCTGCAACTCGGGGAATTCGCCGACCATCCCGGTCGTCAGGTCGCACTTTGCGATAAGCGCCGCCCGCTGGGCTTCCTCGGAACCGCCGAGGCTGCGGACGATCTCCACCATCCGGTTCGCCTTGTCGAGGTACGACCCTAACTCCTGCTGATAGGTGACGTGCGCCAGGTCCGCTGCCCGGTCCGCAAGTTTCCTGTGCTGGTCGAACTGCCAGAAGAAGCGCGCGTCGTTGAAACGCGCCCGCAGCACGCGCTCGTTGCCCGCCTGAACCAGGCCCTCAGGATCGGCCGCCGTGTTCATCACGGCGACGAAGTGCGGCGCCAGCTTGCCGTCCGGCCCCGCCACGGAGAAGTACCTCTGATGGTGGCGCATGACGGTCACCAACACTTCTTCGGGAAGGTCAAGATACCCGGCGTCGAAATTGCCGAGAATCGGCGTCGGATATTCGGTCAAATACGTCAGCGTATCGAGCAGCGCGTCGTCCGCATTGACGCGCAGATCCCGATCCGCCAGGAGGGCCTCGATCCCGTCCGCGATTCGGCGCCGCCGCGCGGAAGCTGCCGCGAGAACGAAATTCTTTTCGAGCTGTTCCTCGTAATTACGGATAGATACCGGGACCTTTTTCCGGCCGAGGCGCCGGTGCCCGCTCGAAACCTTGCCCGACGCCACGCCCGCGAGTTCGAAGGGCGCTACCTTGTTCGCCAGCAGCGCGACAATCCAGCGCACGGGCCGGATGAACCGCGGGCCGCTCTTGCCCGTCCAGTACATGGTTTTCGGGAAGTAGATCTTAAGGATGAGTTCGGGCAACGCCTCGGAGAGAATGTCCGCCGTTTCCCGGCCGGGGACTTGCCGGTTGTAGGCGAAGTATTCGCCCTTCGGCGTGCTGACCGTATGCAGGTCCTTCGGTTCCACGCCGTGCTTCCGAGCGAAACCTGCGCTGGCGTTCTCGCCGGCGGCCACCGGAGGGCCCGTCACCAGTTCCACCACCGTTTTCTGGCTCGCGGGGAGACCGGCGGCGCGCAAGATCAGCCGCCGCGGCGTTCCGTCCACCGACGTCACTTCGCCGGCCAGCTTGTTCTCTTCGAGCAGCTTCAGGAACAGCTCCCGCAGGTTGTCGAGCGCCGGCCGGATCATCCAGTCGGGAATCTCTTCGGTTCCGATTTCCAGCAGGAACGGTTTGCCGGCCATCAGGCAGCCACCTCCACCGGGGAGGACTGGTCCGCCCAAAGCTTCGCCACGCCGACGGCGAGCCGGCGCACGCGCGCGATTACCGCCACGCGCTCGGTGACGCTGATGGCGCCTCTGGCGTCCAGCAGGTTAAAGAGGTGCGAGCATTTCAGCACCAGGTCGTAGGCGGCCAGGACGGGGAAGCGGCCCTTGTCGGCGTAGCCGGGGTAGGCGTCGAGGAGCCGCCGGCACTCCGCTTCGTACAGCTCGAACAGCTTCCACAGCGCCGCCACGTCGGCCAACTCGAAGTTGTAGACCGAGAACTGGACCTCGTCGGCCAACCGGACGTCCGCGTAGCTCACCCCGGGCGCCCACTCGATTTCGTACACGCTCTCCTTGCCTTGAAGGAAAGCCGCCAGCCGCTCCAGCCCGTACGTCAGCTCGACAGGCACGACCTCCAGGTCCAGGCCGCCGCACTGCTGGAAGTAGGTGAACTGGGTGATCTCCAGGCCGTCGAGCATCACCTGCCAGCCGATGCCCCACGCCCCGAGCGTCGGCGACTCCCAGTTATCTTCCTCGAACTTGATGTCGTGCTTGCGCAGGTCGATGCCGACGGCTTCCAGGCTCGCCAGGTACTGCTCGACGATGTCATCCGGCGACGGCTTCAGGATCACCTGAAGCTGCTGGTGCTTGTACAGCCGATTGGGGTTCTCGCCATAGCGGCCATCGGCGGGCCGGCGGCTGGGCTGGACGTAGGCTACGCGATACGGCTTGGGGCCCAGCACACGCAGGAAGGTTTCCGGGCACATCGTTCCGGCGCCGACCTCTACGTCGTACGGTTCCTGGAGGACGACCCCTCGATCGCCCCAATACTTCTTCAGCTTGAACAGTATTTCCTGAAATGAGTCCATACGTTAGAGCGATTCCACATATGCGGGCGTCTGGAGCTTTCGTTCGATATGCTCTTCGATCTGGCGCACGAGAAAGCGGCGCAACCCCTGGGCGGTCGACCGGTCCCAGGAGCGGGCGGACAACTGCCCCAAGGGCGTTCGCAGCATTTCCGCGGCGATCATCTTCTCTTCCGCGCTCACCTTCAAATCCGGCAAGAATCCGGACAACCGTACCGACCAGAGGCTGAAGTACGTCACGGCGGGCCAGACGCCCGGTTCGCCGCGCTCTCTCAGGTACTCGAGCACCGCCAGCAGGAGCCGGAAAAACCGCTCCCCGGGCTCCGCCGGAGGCAGAAGTTGCTCGGACACTTCAGCCAGGTAATCCAGCGCCACGCCCGACGCAAAATTCCCAGCCAGATCGAACTGGGAATGTATCAGTTCGCAGGAATCGAGATCCGCCAACTCCCGGTTCTCGCGCTGAAAGTAATACATCCGCACGTGCGAGAGCCGTTCGAGTCCCGATCCGAAATCGCTCTTGAGCCGCCGCGCCCGCTTCGCGACGCCTCGCAATTTGCCCTGGTCGCGGGTGAAAAAACTAACGATCAGATCCGCTTCCCGCAACGGGTATGTCCGCAAGACAATCGACTCGCTCACTCTGGCGGGCATCCCGTGCGGGCTCTTGAATAAGTGCCATTATATCGCACCTGGAAGGCCAGATTCCGGACCCGTTTGACCGATGAAAGGAGAGCGGACGCTCCACTGGGCGCCGCCAGCGGCTGCCTCCAGCTTCCCAGGACGCCGCCGGGGAGGAGTATGCGAATATGTTTTTATGCGAACAACGATTGATCTGCCCGATCCGCTGTTTCGCGAGTTGAAAGCCCTCGCGGCGCGGCGGGGAGCTTCGATGAAAACGCTAATCCGCGCCGCGGTAGAGGCGGAATTGCGGAGGAATCAACCAACGCGTGGGCGCCGCCTGAAATTCCCGCTGCGCGCCTCGGTGGAGCCTGGGACGCTCCGCCTCACGAATGCCGAGATCGACGACCTTTCTGCCTGACGTGAACGTCTGGCTCGCGTTAACCTCCGCGCGGCATGTGCACGCGTCAACGTGCGCCAGATGGTTCGACTCCGTCGCCCCCGCCAAGGCGGCTTTCTGCCGGGTGACTCAGATGGGGTTGCTCCGGCTGCTGACGAACGAATCGGCGATGGGCCGGGATGTCGTGTCTTGCCGTGAGGCGTGGCGCACCTATCGCGCGATGCGAACCGATGAGCGGGTCCAGTTCGCGCCGGAGCCTTTCACGCTCGAGCAGGAGTGGCAACGGCTGACGACTTTGGATCGGCCCGCGCCGAAGATCTGGACGGATGCCTACCTGGCTGCGTTTGCTCGAGCGGCGGGAATGCGGCTCGTGACATTGGATCGCGCCGTGTTGGCGATGGCGGCCCAAGCCTTGTTGCTGAGCTGATATCGTCCGTCCGCTCGCGATGAGCGCTCCAACGGAAGCTTACTTCACCACCGGCAATTCCACGTAGGACGGCTTCCGCGCGTCGTGATAGATCGAGTTCCGCGCCTTCCTCGGGTTCGGCTCGACGTTCGGGAAATTGCTGCTCGAGACGTCGAGACGGATCCGGTGTCCCGCCGCGAACAGATTGCTGGTCGGTCCGAGCTCGATCGTCACCTCGTACGTCTTGCCGGCTTTCATCGGCCGGGGCTTTTCAAAGCTATTCCGGAACTGCGCGCGAATCTGGCCGTCGGCCACGATCAGCGCATAGCCGTCGGGATAAACGTCCACCAGTTTCGCGGTGAAATCCGCATCCGGGGCATCCGACGACACCCAGTATTTCGCCTGCACGAAGCCGGTCACTTCCACCGGCGCGTCCAGCGGCTCCGATTGAAACGACAACACGTCCGGCCGGCTGTTGAGGGGCTTGGCGCCGTCGCAGCCGAGGATGTCCGGCCGGCAGACCTGGTCCTGGGCGCAGCCGGGCGTCGCGGCGCCCACGCCGTAGCGGCCGCCGATGGTGGGGACCGGATTCATCGGATCGTAGTCGTAGGAGGAAGGCTCGCCCGCGCCCGCCGGACGCGCCGTTCTCAGCCCGCCTCCGGGATGCAAATAGTAACGCACGCCGCCGGCCGCCGGATGAGGCCACGCCGCCGCCGTGCGCCATTCTCCTCCGTGATCCAACTTGCCTTCCGCGGTCCGCGAACCGCTGCCGCCGCCCATGCGGAAGATCCGGACCGGTTCGGAACCGATCAACGCGAGCGGCTTCCCTTTCAAGGTGTGGTCGAACCAATCGGCGATATATGCCCGGGTCTCCAGTCCCGCCGCTTCGCCGAACCATGCATCGCCGCACTGCCGCCCGCCGACGCCATGTGGCCACGGGCCTACGATCAGCTTCTTCGCCGATTTCTGCTTTTCCGATAATGCGGCGAAAGTCCGGATCGAGCCGGGCCCGAAATAGTCGTACCATCCGGTTAAAAAGACGGTTGGAACATCTTTCATCTCGCGGTAGTACCCGGCCGTGTACCAGCCGCGCTGTTTCCAGTAGCGATCGAAGGCTGGGTGGGCGTAGAGATCCTCGTACATTCGCTGCTGAGCGGGAAAGCCGCGAAAAATCTCCCCGCGTTTCTTCGGATCTTCGCGCAGCCAGGCGCCCGGCTGCTTGGCGATTTCGTTCATTTTCTCCACGGCATCCGGATTTGCCGAGGCTTGCTGCGAGGACCGCGCCGAGCCCAGCAGCCACAGCGGCCACCCCAGGTTCAGCGCGCCGCCGGGATAGCCGAACTCCTGGTAGAAGTTGGCGCCTCCTACCACCGCGAACATCGCCTCCAGACGCGGCGGCTTGTACATCGCCGCGTGGTACTGGTCCCAGGCGAGGTACGACCCGCCCAGCGTCCCGACCTTGCCGTTGGACCACGGCTGCGCCCCGGCCCATTCGATCGCGTCATAGCCGTCCTTGCCTTCATTGAGGAAGGCATAGAACTCCCCCTCGGACGCGAACCGGCCGCGGCAATCCTGGGCCGCGACCACGTAGCCTCGCCGCGCGAGATACTCCGCGTCGCCCCGCACGCCCGCCTTGTTGTACGGCGTCCGAACCAGCAGCACGGGGAACCGCTCGTCCACCGCCTGGCCGGAGCGCGCCGGCCGGTAGATGTCGGTGGCCAGTTTCACGCCGTCCCGCATGGCGACCATCTCGGTGGAGACGGTAAAGGAATCGAACTCCTGGGCGGCGCCGATTGCCGCAAGCCACAGTACGCTTCCCCAGATCGTGCGATGTGCCATTGTCGATCCTCCGAGGCGCCGCGCGGCGTCAGCCCCGAAGCTCCGGCGCGGCGAACCTACATCATAAGCCCATTCGCCGGAATCGACGGAGAAGCCGACAGCGAGCCCTGGCGCTATGACCGCTCGTCAGGGGCGCAGCAGGTTGAGGGAGCCATTGATTAGCAACGCGTTAATGAAGTCGATCAAGAAGGCGCCGACAATCGAGACGACGAAAAACGCCCGCGGCGCCGGACCCGACTTGCGAACGATCTCGTTCATGCACGCCAGAGCGTTGGCCGTGGTGCCCAGCATGAACCCGCAATAACCTCCGCTCATCACGGCAGCCTCATGGTCGCGGCCCATCAGCCGGAAGATCACAATCCAGCACAGCGCCACGGTGAGGACAATCTGTCCCATCAGGATGATGAAGACCGGAAGCGCAAGGTTGATCAGTTCCCACAAACGCAGGGTCAGCAGCGCCATGACGATGAAGAGCTCCAACGAGATATTCCCCAGTTCATCCATGCGCGCCTGGGAGATTCCAAGGAAGCGGAAGCGATCGTCGAGATTCCGCAGAATTCCCGCGACGATCATCGCGCCGATGTAGACCGGGAGGGTGAATTGAAGGCGCGTTAGCCCCGAGCTGACCAGCGTGCCGATTCCCATCGCTAGGCCCAGCGCGATCACGTTCTGGAGCATCGGACTGTGCTCGACCTCCGATTCGTCGTCGAGGCGCGTCGGTTCGGGGCCCACCGCGTCGTTCCCGTAGATGGCGGCTTCGGTCCGATCCACGGGATCGCCGTTCCGGCCGGAATGCGCCGACTGCAACTTGTACCTGCCGATGAGAAAGCCGCCGACGTAGCCTCCCAGCAGGCCGCTGGAAACGATGCCAAACACCGCCGACGCAAGCCCCAGCGCCGTCGCGCCGGTCACTCCCGCCTTCTCAAACTCGGCGCCGAACGCCAGCGCCGTTGCCGGTCCGCCAGTCAGCGAGACCGCTCCCGGAATGATCCCCAGCAACGGCGGGAGGCCCATGGCCGTTGCCGCCGCCGCGCCCCACGCCATTTGCGCGATCAGCCCGATAACCGCCGCGAACAGGAAGATCACCACCTGTTTGCCGCCCTGCACGAGCAGGCGCAGTGACGCGCTCATCCCCACGGTGGTGAAGAAGGCCACCATCAGCAAATCGCGGAGCGCCATGTCCATCTCGAAATTGATCCACCGGTCGCGCATCGCGAGCACGGCCACGGCGTAGACTAGCCCTCCGAGGATTGCGCCAGGGATGTTAAACCGGTCCAGCGCCGGCAGCAGGCGCTTGATCCAAACGCCCAACATCGAGCCAAAGCAGGCCAGCGCCAGCACCTGCGCCGTATTCAGTTCTACAGTGAGCACGTTCATCGTGGCGTCGATTCCCATCGTGGAGCCGTGATTCGGCAGGAGCGCCGGCGTGACGGGGCTAACACTAATTCAGTATCACGTTCCAGGCCGAAATTGTTGAGCGCCGTCCGCGCGCCGCCCTCGGCCCCGGCAGACCGCCCCGGCCCGAAGATTCTACTTGCAACAAATTTCCTCTTGACAATATTCGTTATAACGATTAATATGATTTTGTGAGCGAACGGATCCTCGACGACCTCCGCCAAACCAAGCCGCGCCGGATGCCGGAAGAGGAAGCCTTCGTCACCCTGCTCCGCACGGCCGACTACCATCAGCAGGCCCTGACCGCGCTCCTCAAGACGTATGGTCTTACGCCGCCGCAGTACAACGTGCTCCGGATTCTGCGGGGCGCCGGCGCCCAGGGGCTCCCCTGTGGCGAGATTTCGGCCCGTATGATCACGCGCGATCCCGACATCACGCGCTTACTGGACCGGATGGAAGCCCGGGCCTGGGTAGGTCGGACCCGGGATGCCAGGGATCGCCGCGTGATCACCGCGCGGATTGCGGCGGAGGGGCTTCGACTGGTAAATGCTCTCGACGCGCCCGTTCACGGCCTCCTGCGTCGCCAACTGGGAATGGTCGGGAAGCAAAAACTTGAGAAACTGGTCCGGCTGCTGGAAGAAATTCGCGGCCGGGACGCCTGAGATACCGGAAGATCGGGAAATGAAGGAAAGAGGGGTAAGAAAATGATTCAACTCAGACCATCCAACGAACGCGGCGGCGCAAGGTACGACTGGCTCGACACGCGCCACAGCTTCTCGTTCGATCAATATTACGACCCGCGCTACATGGGGTTCGGCCATCTGCGCGTGCTGAACGAAGATTGGATTTCGCCGGGCGCCGGCTTTCCGACGCACCCGCACCGCGACATGGAGATCGTCACCTATCCTCTGGAAGGCGCCATCGAGCATAAAGACAGCATGGGCAACGGCTCCGTGATCCGGCCAGGGGAGGTGCAGCGGATGAGCGCCGGTACCGGCATCTTCCACAGCGAGTTCAATCCCTCGAAGACGGAAGCGACGCACATGCTGCAAATCTGGATTCGTCCCCGCGCCCGCGGGATCACGCCGACCTACGAGCAGAAGGCGCTGGTAGCCAACGGCGGCGGCCTGCGTCCCGTGGCCTCGCCGGACGGCCGGGACGGTTCCGTCACCATCCAGGCCGACGTCGTGCTGTACGCGGGTAGAATGAAAGCCGGCGAGATGTTCACCCACCAGTTCGCGCCCTCCAACACGGGTTGGTTACAGGTGGCGCGCGGAGCGGTGACGTTAAACGGCGCGAAGCTTGCGGCGGGCGATGGCGCCGCCATCAAGGACGAAGCGCGGATTGAAATTGTCGCCGCCGACGATGCCGAACTGTTGCTGTTCGACATGATGCCCTGAACGAAGCGGGGCGCAGGGGCGGCTCAGTGAGCGGCTCCGTTCAGGTCTCGCGCGCGCCTGGTCAGGCAGCCTTCCGGGCGGAAACCGGACCGTCGAGCCGGGCCACGCGAGCCGAACGCACCACGCCGAGCAGCTTGAGGATTCGGATCTGAATCCATGACAGATCGAACTCGTACCACGCCAGGCCGTGCCGCGCCGAGGTCGGGTGGGCGTGATGATTGTTGTGCCAGCCCTCCCCGAACGTGATCAAGGCCACCAGCCAGTTGTTGCGGGAATCGTCCCGCGTGGCAAACCGGCGGGAGCCCCACATGTGCGTCGCCGAGTTGACCAGGCACGTGGCGTGGAGGCTCACCACGGTGCGCAGGCAGACGCCCCACAATACCAGCGGGAGGCCCCCGATAGCGAACAACAATATGGTGAGAGCGGCGATGGGCGCCCAGTGGTAGGTGTTCAGCCAGGAGTAGTAACGGCTCTTTGCCAGATCGGGGGCATGCTTCGCCATCTTACGCGTGTCGTTGTGATTGGCTTCCCCTAAGAGAATCCAGCCGATGTGGGCCCACCATCCGCCATCTCTGGGCGAGTGCGGATCGCCGGGTTTGTCCGAGTTCCGGTGATGAATCCGGTGGGTTGCCGCCCAGGAGATCGGTCCCCCCTGCATCGCCAGCGCGCCGCAGAACGCCAGAAAGTACTCCAACGCCCGCGGCGCGTCGTACGATCCGTGCGTTAGCAGGCGGTGGTATCCCATCGAGATGCCAAGGCCGGTACTGAGCCAGTACAGGAACAGGGCAACGGCGAAGTTCAGCCAATCGAACATGAACAGCGCGGCGACCGCGCCGATGTGGAACAGTGATAGAGAGATAGCAGCGGCCCAGCTCATAGTTTGGAATCGCCCCGGGTATCGCCCCCGGGGCGTCGAAACGTGCGAGGTCTACCAGCGTTTGCGGCCGTAACCGCCGCCGGAGCGGCCGCCGGAATTGCGGTCGGCCTTCGGACGCGCTTCGTTCACGTTGAGGTCGCGGCCGGCCAGCGCGGTTCCGTTCAAGGCGGAGATGGCGCGGTCGGCCTCCGCGTCGTTCGTCATTTCGACGAACCCAAAGCCGCGTGGCTGTCCGGTGTCGCGGTCCGTGATAATGCTCACGCGTTCGACGGTTCCGTACTGCTCAAAGAGCGAGCGGATATTGTCCTCGGTTGCCCCATAACTGAGGTTTCCAACAAAGATATTCTTCATGCTAACTTCCTTTTCCGATTTGAAGGGCACCTAACTCCGGCTGGACGACCAAGCGAACGACGCTCTGAGCAAGTCTCACCACGGATTGGCGGGATCGATCAAATCTTGTCTTCTTGCTGCACTATACCACAATTCGTGGCCAGCGTGAGCCAAAACACGTGAATCCGGCGCGCAAGCTTTTCGGAGGCGAAATCATCGGTTGGGCCGCGCTCGCTGGATTCCCGCGCCCGCGGGAGCGAGCAACCGACAGCGGAGCGTGTCCAGCGCCGTTTGCACGGACAGCCGGCGCACGCGGGTCCGGTCTCCGAGAAAACGGTACCGCTTCGCTTGTGCTCCGCGTTGATCCGCGACGCCGATCCAGACCGTGCCCGCGGGATTTTCATCGGTTCCGCCGCCGGGTCCGGCGATTCCCGTCACCGAAAGCGCGAAGGTAGACCCGGTGCGGTCGCGCGCGCCCTCGGCCATAGCAATAGCCGCCAGTTCGCTGACCGAGGTGTATCGCTCGAGGACCGACGGATCCACCCTTAGCAGGTCGATCTTCATCGCGTCGTTGTAGACGAGAAAACCGCCGACAAAATAGTCGGAGCTGCCCGGCACGGAAGTGATGCGCTCCGCCAGCATTCCGCCGGTGCAGCTCTCGGCTACCGACAGCGTCGCCATCCCGTTGCGCAGAAGCTGCCCCACCACCTCCTCGAGCGTCTCGCCGCCCCGCGAATAGATCCGGTCGCCGAGCAGCGCTTCAATGCGAGCGCCCACCAGCGCGAGCAGCGCCACCGCTTCGGCGTCGGTTTCACACCGGGCGCGCAGATGGATCTGGATGTCGCCCGGGGCGGCCAGGATGGTAGTGGCCGGATTTTGATATTCCTTATAAACCGGCGCGATCAATTGATCGACGTCGGATTCCGGCATGCCCGCAACGCGGTATTGCAGCCTGCGGATCACCAGCGGCGGAACAAGCTGGGCCAGGCGCGGCCGGCACTCCCGCGCGAACATCGACTGTAACTCCTCCGGAGGTCCCGGAAGCAGCGCCACCACGCGGTTCGCCTCGACAGCGATCCACAAACCCGGCGCCGTGCCCCGATCGTTCGGCATCGCCTCGGCGCCCTCGATAATGAACGCTTGGCGTTTGTTGATTTCCGCCATCTTGCGTCCCATGCGGCGAAACCGCGCTTCGATCGCGTCGCACAGGTCCTCGCGGTAGACGAGCGCGCGTCCCAGCGCCTGCGCCACCGCGTCCCGAGTGACATCGTCTTCGGTGGGGCCGAGGCCGCCGGTGAGAATCACGATCTCCGATCGCTCGACCGCCGCTTTCACAACCGCGGCGAGCCGCTCGCGGTCGTCGCCGACCGCGGCTTTCATCACCACTTCCACACCGAACGTGTTCAGCTCATCGGTAAGAAACAGCGAGTTCGTATCGACTCGCTTGGGCGTCAGCAGTTCGGAACCGATCGCGATGATTTCCGCGTTCATGAAGAAGTTGCGTTCCCCCGTTCGCTCCATGACGCTCGCGGCTCTCGAGGGAGCCGCGGCCGCGAGGGAGCGGTATTCGCCAGTCCACGAATAGGCGACCGTATTGGCGAAAGCATGTACTAAGGCAGAGGCTTGCCTGCAATATCGACGTCGACGCGATAGAGGGTGTTATTGGTAGCGACGACCATCGATCGCGAGGGGGTGAAGGCAATGCCGACGACGCCGGGACCGGAGAGGAAGAGTTCTGCCTCGCGATTCGGCGTGATTCGGACCACGCCCTTTCTCCCGGTGATCGAGCCGGCGACATAGAGATTGCCGGCCGCGTCGAACGCTAGTCCCTGCGGCCGTCCCAAGCCGCGATAGAAAACTTCCACCTCGCCGGCTGGCGAAACCCGGTAAACGCAATCGAAGCTCGACGTGGTCGGGCCGGTCACGTAGAGGTAGCCGTCGGGACCGAACGACAGGTGATACGCGGCGATCGACGGCTCCAGCGTGGTGAAGACGAAAATCTGGCGCTCCCGGTTGATCTTGAAGATGGTGCCGCTGCGGTCGCCCACGTAAAGGTTTTCGTGGTGGTCGAAGGCGATTCCTGTCGCCACGCCCATTCCCTCGACGTACACCGACAGACTTCCCTTTGACGAAGCCTGATAGACAATGCCGTCATGGCGGCTGGAGATGTGGAGGACGCCATACTGATCGAAAGCCAGTCCGGTGGCGTTCATCAGGTCGGAGATAAACGGACCGACGTTGTAGTTCAGGTCCACCTTGAATACGGCGACCGGCGTTTTTTGTCCGCGGGACCCGCTGAACGTGGTGAAGATGTTCCCGTACGTATCCACCGCCGGGTTCGCCACCGGGTGCACGGAATCGGCGATCTGCAGGCCGACGTCGCAGGCGTACGTTTCACTGACCGCATCCCCGTTGCCGACCGTCATCTCGCCCACCATTGCGCCCTCGGGAACCCGCGCCGTGACGAACGTATCCGAGCCGATGATCACCGGCGCCGACTCGGCCCCGAGCTTGACGGAAGGACGTTTGGCTTTGGCGAACCCCCGGCCGCGGATCTGAAATTCGCCGCCCGGTATCGCTGCCTGGGGGCGGACCTCTATGATTTCGGGCTTTGCGTCAGAACGTCGTTTGATAGCCATCTCAATACAGGTTGAATCGCCCCGCGATATGCAGCGCGAGGGCCGCGTAGATTCCCGCCATCACGTCGTCGGCCACAATGCCGACCCCGCCGCGAAGGTTCTCCAATTGACGGACTGGCGCGGGCTTCCAGATGTCAAACAGGCGGAATAGCACGAACGCCCCCAGCCACGTTTTCCAACTGTAGTGGCTGACTCCCGCGAGCGCGATCCACTGGCCGATCACCTCGTCTACCACTACTATACTCGGATCGTCTTTTCCACTGCTGATCGCCACCGCGTGCGAGGCGGCGACGGCGGGACCCGCCAAACAAAGCGCAAGAATGCCGAAATGGAACGGGCCCCAGCCGGCCAAAATATGCAGCGCGAGCGCGATTGCCAATGCCCCGAGCGATCCGGCCGTACCCGGAGCGACCGGCGAGTATCCGCACCCGAACCACGTCCCTATCAGCCGCGCTACGGTCGTTTTCAGGCGCTTCGCTCCTGTTCCCCGTCCGGCTCGCCGCCGTCGCCAGGGCCTGTTTCCGCCTCCGGCGCCAGCGGCGTCGAGATCACGTATTTCTCCGAAGCCCAGTTTCCCAGGTCGATCAGCTTGCAGCGCTCGCTGCAAAACGGCATGTACGGGTCGTCGAGCTTGACGTTTTTGCGGCAGATCGGACACTTCATCGAGGTCAGGCGGAAAGGACCCGCAGAAGGTCCGGCCTCGCGGCCGGCCTGGCGGGTGGCGCGTCGACCGCAGCGCCCACCAGGTCGTAGTCATGCGCCTCGGTAATCCGCAACCGCCGAAATTCGCCGGCTCGAAGCGGAGCGCCGCCGTCGTCGTTGACGTAGCAGACCCCATCGATGTCGGGGGCCTGCGTGGCCAGCCGCGCCTGCCAGAGCAGGTCCGTTTCCGGCGAGGGGCCCTCCACCAACGCTTGGAGTTCCCTACCGATGAGCGCCCGGTTGCGCCGTTTCGAGATGCGGCGTTGTATCGCCATCAGGCGGCGCTTGCGGTTGTAGACGGTCCTGCCGTCCACCTTTCCGTCCAGGCGATAGCTCCCGCTGGTCTCCTCGTCGGAATACGAAAACACGCCCAGCCGGTCGAACCGCGCGGCTTCGACAAACTGGCACAATTCCTCGAAATCTTCCTTTGTTTCTCCTGGAAATCCGAGAATCATGCTGGTGCGAATCGCAACCCCAGGAATTGTCGCTCTGATACGCTCCAGCAATTTCAGGAAAATGTCGCCCGAGCCGCCTCGTTTCATCCGCTTGAGCACCGAAGCGCTGGCGTGCTGGAGCGGCATGTCGATGTACTTGACGAGCGCGTCATGCGCGGCGATCGTCTCCAGCAGCCGCGTAGTGACGCGGTTCGGATACGCGTAGAGGAAACGTATCCATTTAGGTTCCGGCGTCTCGATCTCGGCCAGCCGCGCAAGGAGCGCCGGCAGTCCGTCCTTGATGCCGAGATCCTCCCCGAAGCTGGTGGTGTCTTGCCCGATGAGGTTGACTTCGCGAATACCCTGCCGGAAGAGCCGCCCCGCCTCCAGCACAATGGATTCGAAGCGCCGGCTCCGGAATGCGCCGCGAAACTGGGGAATGACGCAGAAACTGCACGGGTGGTCGCAACCCTCGGCGATTTTGATGTAAGCGAAATGCTTCGGCGTGGCCAGCACGCGCGGGGTGGCGTCGTGATAGAGATATGGCTCGAATGGGTTCCGGATTACTTCGCCGCCTTCGCACGCCTCCACGATCCGCTCGATTTCGTTGGTCCCCACCACGGCGTCTACTTCAGGCAGGTTCCGGCGGATCTCGTCCTGGTACCGCTCCACCAGGCATCCGGCGACCACCAGTTTTGCCGCCCGGCCGGTTTTCTTGAACTCCGCCATCTCCAGAATGGTGTCCACCGACTCCTGTTTGGCCGGATCGATGAAACTGCACGTGTTGACGACGATGACGTCCGCTTCCCCCGGCTGGTTCGTGAGCGAATGGCCGCGGGCGGCGAGATGGCCCATCATTACCTCGGTATCGACGAGGTTCTTGGGGCATCCTAGACTGACGAATCCGACTTTCAAGGCAGAGTTTCTTCCAGGACGGAGGGCTAAACCTTCAGAATAGCATCAAGCGCGCAGGGTCATTTCTAGTGAATGAGCTTGCGGCGGGCTCGAGCTGGCGTCTCACCGCGTGAGGTGGAGCCAGGCGCCGAGAGGGGAACCGAACAGGAGTTGGCACAAAGCCGCGCCGATGAAGCACATGGCGAGACCCATCCGGATGAGTCTGCGAAAGAGGCGTTGGCGGCCGTCTGCGGTCGGGACGTACGCGACGCAAACAGCGCCGACAGGGGACAAGGGGGAGATGTCAACAAGATGAGCGCTGACGTTAATCGAGTATGCGATGGCAGTCACATCGCCGCCGCCCGCCGCCCGGACGATGTCCGTGACAGCCGGAAGGAAGGCCGGCAGGACCACTCCAATAGAACTGGCTGTCACCGAAACAAGGCCGGACACGAAGGCGATTCCCCCGGGAAGCCACTGCGGATCGGGGATGGCGGCGAACAGGCGACCAAACAGGGCCATGCCGCCCGCCTGCCGAACCACTTCGGCGAGCATGCTCACACCGCAAACCAGGCCTATGAGACGCCAGGGCATCCTGGGGATCCAGTCCGCGCCTTTCACGGCGCGCAGGAAGAGCAGGGACATGGCAGCGCCGGTCGCCATCCACTCAAGGGGCAACCGGGCGAGGAGCGTGACCAGGAGGAAGGCGGCCAGGACAGCCGCCGTGCGATGGTGCACAGTTGTCCAAATCAGGTCCGCGGGCGGGGAATCAGAGACCGCCGCGACGCCGGGGCGGCTCCTCCACCCCCGCATCGCCACATAGACCGCGGAAGCGACCAGCAGATGGGCAATCAGGGAGCTGAAGTAGAGCGTCCAAGCGTTGTGCGGAACGTCCCCGCGAACCAGGAGCGCCCTCGCGACCAGCCCGGTAGGGGCGATGGGCGAGAACGCGCCGGCGGTTGCGCCGTAGGCGACCATGACGGACATGAGAAAGGCGCTCAGGCCGAGGCGCGGCGCAACGGCCATGGCGACGGGAGCGAGCATAGCAGTCGCGGCGAAGTTGCCCGAACCGGAACTGGCGAGGGCCATGCTGGCGAGGAAGACCAGCGGTCCGGCTAGCGCGGAACGGAACCGGATGGCCCGCAGGGCAAGCCAGGCGAAGCGCTCCAGGGTTCCGTTGGTGAGG
The DNA here is from genome assembly GCA_026129905.1 of Bryobacteraceae bacterium. Classification (GTDB taxonomy): domain Bacteria; phylum Acidobacteriota; class Terriglobia; order Bryobacterales; family Bryobacteraceae; genus JAHCHE01. Next base: position 147,672 of record JAHCHE010000017.1, read on the forward strand.
GCAATGGTGAAGAGCGCCGTGACGGCTGCCAACCGGGCGAACAGAAGCCAGGGAAAAGCTGCGGTCACCTCGGCGGCGCTGAGACCAGCCCATAGCGCCAGAGGGACGGCCAACGCCGGCGCCAGAAGGGACACGTTGAGGCGGGTAGCGCAGCCGGCGAGCACAACCAGCGCCAAGGCGGCGCAACCGACGGCGTCCGGCCCCATCAAGCACGACCGGCTAGGGAGGGATCCGTGCGCCGGGGGCCGAAGCGCCGGCGGCGCCACAGCCTCTTCAGGCCGTAGAGGAATTCGGCGGCGTGAGGCGCTGGGTCCGACCAGCGCCAGTCGCCGCCCGTATCGGGCGCCGGGCCCAGCAGGCTCACGAGCGAGCGCCACCTTGCGTCGGTCTGGGCGGCGTGGAGGATGCCGAGCGGGACCGGCCAGCGGTACCGCGCACCGAAGCGGTAGGGGCGATGCCAGCTCACGTCTCCATCCAACGCCAACCGGTACCAGAGCCAGGGGAAATCCACCCCCGCCCAAACCGCGAGCGCCAGGGTGCCCCAGAGACGGCCGTTGACTTCGATGAGCCAGACGCGCCCGCCTTCCGGATCGACCTTGAACTCGATCTGTGCTGGGCCGTGCCATTCGAGTGCACGCATGAGCACTGTCGCGCGCTCGACTAGCGCAGGCTCGTCGGTGGTGACGCAGTCGACGCCCACGCCGCCAACGGCGGGATACGTCCTGAGGCGGCGCTGTGTCACGGCGGCGCGCAACTCGCCGTGGCAGAACATGGCGCAGACATCATGGGTGTCGCCGGGGACGAACTCCTGGACCACATATTGCCGGAAGTCGAACGCTACATCGGATTCGCGTCCTGCGAGGTCCATCGGCCGCCACTGCTCGGGGCCCCGCACGATGCGCAGCCCGACGGCGCCGGAGCCCCGGCGGAGCTTCGCAACGCAAGGGTAGCCGACTTCGCCGGCTGCTGTCAGGATTTCGCCTTCGGAGCGGGCGAGTCGCGTGGACGGGCTCTCGATGCCCAACTGCCGGCTCAACTCAGCCAGGACGTATTTGTCCTGGGCCCGGGCGAGGCTCTCCTCGCTGGGCAGCGCCATGCGGGCCAAGCCCGACAGAGCAGAGGCATGGGCGGCCAGCGCGCCGGTGGTGTAGTCGTTGGTGGGGAGGAGTACATCGTGTGGATGGTCAACAAGCAGACGATGGAGATGGCGGGCAAAACGGGCGGCGTCCCGGCCCGGGTGGGGATAGCGAAACCGCCGAGCGACGGACCTCGACCAGAATGCCAGCCCCAAGAAGCGGTCGCCTCCCACCGAGACGCGGATGCCACGACGCGCCAAGGCGCGGGCGGCGCACAGCGTCTTCCGGTCGTCCGGAGTACAGGTTGTGGCCAGCATCACGTGCACCTACCAAGTATAGGGACTGTGCTCCTGGCACGAATGGTGGCGCTCTACGTGGTGGCTCGCTCCGTTTGGGCTGAACCAGGACAACTCACAGCAGGGCCAGTTCCAACGGCGATCCTGCGCCGATCTTCAGCAACGACGCGGCCGAACCCCGATTCAGCGCCACTTCCAGATATCCGGCGCTTCCGGCCACCAGCGCCAGTTCGCCGGCGGGGCTCTCCGCGAACGTTGCTACCAGTCGTGTGACGCTCCGCAGGCCGACGATCATTTCGAAAGGGCGGCTCTGCAATTCCGGAAACTCGTCGAGCCGGAAATTCGTGATCAGGTTTCCGAAGCGATCCACTTTTAGCACCGCGCCGGACCAGTAGCGCTTGCCGGTCCTCACGGGCTTCTCGAAGTTGGGCCGGAGATGGTCCTCAATGCGTTTCCCAAACTGGGCCGGCCGCACGCCTCGCGCCAGGTGCGCCGCGACAGGCGCAAAGATGTCCCGTCCGTGGAACGTGCCGCTCACCTGAGGCAGAAAGTACTTCGCGGCGGCGATGTGGCGCGCCCGGTGCTTCTCGCGCGAATAGACCATCGAGAGCAACCCGTTGTCCGGACCGATGAAGTACTGGCCCGCCGCCTCCACCAGGATCGGCCGCCGGGACGTGCCGACTCCGGGATCGACCACCGCGACGTGGATTGTTCCCCGCGGGAAGTAGGGGTACGCCTGCGCGATGACGAAGGCCCCCTCCCGGATCGCGAACGGCGTCACCTCGTGCGTGATGTCCACAATCTCCGCGTTCGGGGCGATGCCCAGGATCACGCCTTTCATCGCGCCGGCAAAGTGGTCGGAAAGGCCGAAGTCTGTAGTGAGAGTAATCAGACGGCGAGGCATGGCGAATAGCTGACAGGACCCTTATCCTATTATTTAACTGGTGTCCCGTTTTTATTTCGATCACAATGCGACGACGCCCGTCTCGCCGGACGTCCTGGACGCCCACTCGCGCGCCTTGTGCGAGGTCTACGGGAACGCTTCCAGCATCCATTACTTCGGGCAGGAGGCGAAACGGCGGCTCGAATCGGCGCGCTGGCAGGTCGCCGATCTCCTGCGCTGCGATCCGAAGGAAGTCGTGTTCGTCAGCGGCGGCACGGAGGCCGACAACCTCGCGATCCTTGGGACGCTGCGGCGCTCTGCCGCGGACCGCAGGCATGTGGTCACCACGCGCATCGAGCATCCGGCGGTGTTGAGCGCCTGCGCGCAGCTCGAGAGCGAAGGCGTCGAGGTGACATACGTTGACGTGAGCGCGTCGGGCGTGGTCGATCCGGACGACGTGCGCCGCGCCATCCGTCCCTGCACGGCATTGATATCCGTAATGCACGTCAACAACGAGATTGGAACCATCCAGCCGGTCGAGGAAATCTTCCGGGCCGCGAGCGAAGCGGGCATCATGTTCCACTCCGATGGCGTCCAGGCGGCCGGCCGCATCCCGATGGAAGAGCCGCCGCCAGCCGATCTGTACGCCATCAGCGGGCACAAGTTCTACGCCCCGAAGGGCGCCGGCGCGTTGTATGTGCGCCGCGGCGTGCAGGTTGCGCCGATCCTCTACGGCGGCCGGCAGGAGCGGGAACTGCGCCCCGGCACGCTCAATGTTCCCGGCGCGGTCGCGCTCGGCGAAGCAGCCGAATGGGCGCGACGCAACGCCGCGGAGGAAGCCGTCCGCCTCGGCGCATTGCGGGATCGTCTCGAGCGGCGCATCCTGGCCCGAGTGTCCGGCGCGGGCATCAACGGCCAAGGCGCTCCGCGCGTGGCCAACACCACGAACATCTATTTCGACGGGATCAACGCGGAAGCGTTGCTGATCGCGCTCGACCTGCGCGGATTCGCCGTCTCCACCGGTTCGGCCTGCTCCAGCGGCGCGGTCGAGCCCTCCCACGTACTAACCGCCATTGGCTTGTCGAAGGAGCGTGCGCGCGCCAGCGTTCGCTTTTCCCTCGGCCGCTCAAACACGGCGGACCAGGTGGACGATCTGGTCGAAGCGGTCGTCGAGGCTGCGGCGCACTTGCGAAAGCTTTCTCCCGTGGCGGTCGAGCATGCCTGAAGAACTCGTCGCCGTCGCTATGTCCGGAGGAGTGGACAGTTCCGCCGTGGCCGGGCTACTGCGCCGCCGCGGCGTGCCGGTGGTGGGTCTCACGATGCAGCTCTGGAACCAGCGGCGGTTGCCGGAACTGGTTCCCGAGGGCGGTATTTCCGGCCGCTGCTGTTCGCTCGACGACGTCTACGACGCCCGGTCCGTGGCGCAGCATCTCGGCATCCCGCACTACGTGGTGAATTTCGAGCAGCGCTTCGAAGAGCAGGTGGTGAAGCCGTTTGTCCGCGAATACCTCGCGGGCCGCACGCCGGTCCCGTGCACGCTGTGCAACAACTTCATCAAGTTCGACGAGTTTCTGGACCTGGCGCGCGGCGTCGGCGCGGGACGGATCGCCACGGGGCACTACGCGCGCATTCGGCGGGACGAGGAAACCGGCCGCTACCAGTTGCTCCGCGGCGTGGACGCCGCCAAGGACCAGAGCTTCTTCCTGTTCGGGCTGACGCAAGCGCAGCTCGCGCGGACGGCCTTTCCGTTGGGCGAGTACACGAAGGCCGATGTGCGCGAAGCGGCGCGGTCGCTTGGGCTGCCTGTGGCCGAGAAGGGCGAGAGCCAGGAGATATGCTTCGTTCCCAACGGCGACTATGCGGCTTTCATCGACGCTTATTTTCGCGAGCGGGGAATGGCGCCCGAAACCGCGCGCGGCGAGATTACGGACCGCGAGGGGAACGTGCTCGGCGAACACGAGGGTATCCACAGGTTCACCGTCGGCCAGCGCAAGGGTCTCCGCATCGCCGCCAGCGAGCCGCTCTACGTCATCGCGACGGAACCCGCCACGCAGCGCGTCGTGGTCGGCCACGGCGACCAGTTGCTTCGCGGCGGCCTGACGGCCAGGGACGTAAATTGGATATCGATCGCCGGACTGGCGCAGCCGTGTCGCGCCGGGGTGCGCATTCGGCACCGGCACGCGGCGGCGCCGGCCACGCTCTATCCGGCGTCCGCTCCTGACTGCGTCGAGGTTCGCTTCGACGAACCGCAGCGCGCCGTTACGCCCGGCCAGGCGGCGGTCTTCTATGACGGCGACGTGGTGCTGGGCGGCGGGTGGATCGAGTAGATGGCGGCTCGGATAGAATAGCCGCTTGCGCAGCCGCTCGTCCCTCCGGAACTGGCTCGAGTACTTCGGGGTCCGCGTAATTTTGGCGTCTCTCGAATGGACGCCGCTGCCGCTCGCGCGCGGGTTGGCTCGCCTGTATGTGGGGATGCTTGATCGCGCGATGCCTCGCCTCCGCCGCATCGCGCTTCGCAACCTCGAACTGGCATTCCCGGAAAATCCGGAGGCGGAACGCGCCCGGATCGCGGACGGCGTGTTCCGCTCCATCGCCCGCTCGCTGGTGGCGTTCGCGCGCTTGCCGCGCATCGATCGGACCAACGTGGGCCAGTGGATCCGCTACGACGGCTTCGAGCATTTTGAAGAAGGCATGCGGCGGGGCAGGGGAGTGCTGTTCGCCACGGCGCACCTCGGCAACTGGGAGTTAAGCGCGGTGGCGCACGGGCTGATGGCCGCCCCGATCCGCGTGGTTGGCCGGCCGCTCGACAACCCCCTCATCGACCGGCTGGTGGAACGGCGCCGGACGCTCTGCGGCAATCGCGTCATCCAGAAGAAAGACTACGCGCGCGGGATTCTGCGGGCGTTGGCCAACAATGAAGCCGTCGGCATCCTCATCGACCAGAACAGCAGCCTCGAGGACGGCGTCTTCGTGAACTTCTTCGGCGTACCGGCCTGCGCGGGCACGGGCTTCGCGAAGATCGCCGCGCACAGCGGCGCCGCCGTGGTCCCCGGGTTCGCGCTCTGGATCGAACAAGAGCGGCGCTATGTCTTGCGCTTCTCTCCGCCCGTCGAGATCACCGGCGACGCCGCCGAAGATACCCGCCGTCTGCAAGCGACGCTCGAACAGGTGATCCGCGAATATCCCGATCAGTGGCTCTGGATCCACCGCCGTTGGAAGACGCGGCCGGCGGGCGCTCCGCCAATCTACTCCTGAGTCGGCGATGCGGGCCAAGCTTTATTGCCGGGCTCGTACAGCGATCGTAGCGCCGGGCGCGCTTTCCTCGTCCCCGACGCGCAGGCTCACCGGGACGGCGTCGCCCTCCGCGTCCGCCGGCACAATGGCGTTGATCTGCATAACACCGGCGGTGAAGGGCGCCTGTCCCGCGAAGAGAACCTGCGCCCGCGCGCCGCCGATTCGCAATTCGAGCGGCGCGGCAGGCTCGGGATACACGCCGTCCACCGGATGCGCTCCGGTAATGCTGGCCGGGCGCGTCGCGCCCTGCCCGGTCGCGAACAGGATAACGACGCTGCCGGCAGCGGCGGGGTTCGCGGGTTCATTTCGCGAGCCGTTCCCGTGAAACGCGTACGGGAAGAGACCAGGATGCGACGGACGAACCGCCACGCTAACCGCATCGCTGGCGGCGCCCCGGTACGTAATGACGAGTTCCGCTTGCTGCGCGCCCCCCAATTCGTACGGCGCCTGCATGTTGATTTGTCCGGCGCTGACGAAGTAGAGCGGCGCCGGGACGCCATTCCAGGTCGCCGAGACGCCGCCCGCGGTTTCGGGCAAGCGTCCCGTTCTTGAGTCAAACGACGTGGCGGTCCGTTCGGCCGGTCCCAGCCCGCTTCCGAAGACGGTGACAATCTCGCCCGGCGCCACCGCCTGCCCGTCGGCGCTGAAGGCATTCACAACCCCGCCGGCGGCAATTAGCGGCCGCCCCACCGGCGGCGCCAGAAGCCATAACTCGTTCGACAAACCTTCGGCGGTCCGCCCGCCGAAGAAGACCGTTCCCGCGAGAGCGGCTGCGTGCGTTCCCTGTAATCGTTCTCTTGGCGACGGCGCGGGGCCGTCGAGCGCCGCCTCGCCCCAGGTTCTCGAAATCGGGTCGAATTCCCAGGTGTCGCCCAGGAGGCCGGGCCCCGAACCTCCCACGACAACAAACCGGCCGCGCTGCTCGTCAAACGCCGCGCCGTACCATTGCCGCGGCGGCGGCGCGGAGCCGCTGGCCTGCGTCCAGCGATTGCTTTGCAGATTGAACGACCACAAATCACCGAGTGGGCAGGAGCCGAAGCCGCTGGCGCAACCGCCGTAAAGGATCATCTCGTCGCCGGCGCGGTGGTAGACCGCATGATGAAGGCATCGCCGCAGCGGCCTTCCGGCCTCCGGCGAGATGTCGGTCCAGCGGTTCGACGAGAAGGCGAAGGCCCAGGTGTCGTCGAACCGGCCCGCGTCCGTGAATCCGTGGGAGATCACCATGCGGTCCCGCGCTGCGTCATAGATCGCCGAGTGCCCGTAGCGCCGGCTTGGACCCGCTTCATCGGGACTGAGCCGCTGCCAGTCTCCGCGCGAGATGTCGAAGGCCCAAACGTCGCTGAAGAATCCTCCCGCCTGTCCGCCGAACACGATCAGCCGGCGGCGGACCGCATCGAGGACGAGCGTGTGGCCGAACCGCGCGGGCGGACGAGACGAGGTTTCGATCTCGGTCCACCGCCGCTCATCGATTGAGTAGGCCCAGAGATCGTTGCGCGGCGCGGTGTCCCGTCCGCCGAAAAGGTAGAGACGCCGGTCCTGGTCCTCGTAGACGATCGCACCGTCGACGCGCGGCGACGGCGCCCGGCCGGCATGGTCCAGCAGCGTGAACGACGATGGCGCGGCATGCGCCGCCCCAATCGCGGCCGCGATCAGCGGAAGTAATCCCTTTCGTAGCACCTCGACCGGATAATCGCGGCCCGCGGTGGCTTTATTCCATGCGGAACAGGCGCGTCATACTACGGAGAGGAGGAGGAGCTTTGAAACAACGCGAACTTGGCCGCAGCGGCCTGAAGGTTTCCGCGATCGGACTGGGGTGCATGGGGATGTCGGAGTTCTATGGCGCCGCCGATGAAGCGGAGTCCATCGCCACCATTCACCGCGCGCTGGAACTCGGGATCAATTTCCTGGACACGGCCGACATGTACGGGCCGTACAAGAACGAGGAACTGGTAGGCCGCGCGATTCGAGGCATGCGCGATCGCTTTGTCGTGGCGACCAAGTTCGGCATTGTCCGGACCGGTGACCCTGCGTTCCGAGGCGTGAACGGCCGGCCGGACTACGTGCGCTCGGCCTGCGAGGGCAGCCTGAAGCGGCTGGGCATCGAGACGATCGACCTCTACTACCAGCACCGAGTCGATCCACAAGTACCGATCGAGGAGACGGTCGGCGCCATGGCCGGCCTCGTCCGCGAAGGTAAGGTCCGCTACCTCGGATTGTCGGAGGCTTCCCCGGCCACTATCCGGCGCGCCTGCGCCGTGCACCCGCTTGCGGCGCTCCAAAGCGAATATTCTCTCTGGAGCAGGGAACCGGAGGACGAAGCGCTGCCCGCGCTGCGCGAACTCGGCGTCGGATTGGTGGCCTACAGCCCGCTTGGGCGTGGATTCCTCACCGGACAGATCAAGCGGTTCGAAGACCTGGCGGAAGACGACTACCGCCGCTTCTCGCCTCGCTTTCAGGGCGAGAATTTCGCCGCGAACCTGGAGATCGTTCGCCGCCTTGAACAACTTGCGGCCCAGAAGGGCTGCGCGCCGGCGCAACTCGCGTTGGCGTGGGTGCTGTCGCGAGGCGAGGACGTCGTCCCCATTCCGGGTTCCAAGCGGCGCTCGCGCCTGGAGGAGAACGCGGCCGCGGCCGGCATTACGCTGAGTCCCGACGAACTGGCGCGCATCGAGGAGGTTGCGCCCAAGGGATTCGCGGCCGGTCCCCGCTATCCGGCGGCCATGATGAGCCTGTTGAACGGATAGCCTCGCCTCTGTTCCCGGCTTTTCGCCGCCTCATGTAAGATAGCGAGACATGACCCGGAGAACATGGCTGCAAACAGCGTTGATCGGAAGCGGGGGGCTGCTCCAGAAAGCGAATGCCGCGCTTTCGAAGATGAAAATCACGCGCATCCGCTTCTACCACTCGCCGATCACCCGCCCGATTTTCAACCAGAGTTTCCATATCGTCACGGTTGAGACGGACCAGGGCATCACGGGCATCGGCGAAGGCGGAACCAAGGACACCATCGAACAATGCGCCGCCCTTCTCATCGGCGAGGACCCGACGCGCATCGAACATTTGTGGCAACTGATGTACCGCGGCTATTTTTATCCGCCCGGACGCGAGAAGATTCACGCGCAGGGGGCGCTCGACCTTGCCCTTTGGGACATCAAAGGGAAGGCGCTCGGCGTGCCGGTGTACGATCTGATCGGTGGGCTGAGCCGCGATCACATCGAATGTTACTCTACCGGGTTTCCCCGAAAAGGGAGCCTGAAAGAGACCGCGCGCGCGTGCATCGAGGCGGGGTTCCGCGCGTTTCGCACGTCGGTGGCCGATCCCGGTAAGGACCAGCCGTTCGTGGCCATCCAGATGGTGCGCGAAACGCACCGCCGCTGCCAGGAAATTCGCGAGGGCGTCGGACCGGGCGGCGACTGGGCGATCGACTACCACACGCGCCTCGATCTGCCGGACGCCATCCGGCTGAGCACTCTCATCGAACCGCTGGAGCCCATCTTCGTCGAGGATCTGGTCCGCTCCGAGAACCCCGGCGTCTACCGCCAGGTGCGGCCTCAAGTGAAAGTGCCGATCGCCGTCGGCGAACATTTTGCCGACCGCTGGGAGTTCAACGAACTGGTAGAGCAGCGGCTGATCGATTACTCGCGCGTTACCATCCCCAATTGCGGCGGCCTCACCGAAATGCTGAAGATCGCGGCTATGTGCGAAACCCACTACGTGGGAATGATCCCGCACTTCACCGGCCCGCTGGCCGAGGCGGCGCTGGTGCACGCCTGCGGCGTCTTCCCCGGCCCGGCGCTCATGGAGATGACCGGCGACGGAACCCAGAAAATCCGGTACCTGCCCGAAGTCTACGATTTCAAGAGCGGGAAGATGTGGCCGAACCGCCGCCCCGGACTGGGCGTGACCTTCGACGCCTCTCAGACGCAACTGGTGGCGGAGATCACCGAGAAATTGCAGCCCATTCCGCTGTTCCGCCGCTCGGACGGCTCCATCACCAACTGGTAACGTCATGGATCGCAGAAGTTGGCTCACGGGCGCCGCGTCCGGACTGCTGTTGCCATGGACATCAGCGGCGCAGGCCCCGCGCCCCGTTGTCGGCGGCCTCGAGACGTTTCGGGTCAGGGTAAACCGCCGCGGCGAATGGGTGCTGTTTCGCCTGACCGCCAGTTCCGGCCTCACCGGCATCGGCGACGCCTCGCACGGCGGAGACGACGAACTGGCGATGTCGCTGGGCCGCGGGTTCGCCGAGGCGATGAAAGGCCGCGGTATCTTTGACGTCGAATGGCTGCGCCGGACGGCGTTGCCCGAGGTAGAACGAAGCAAGCGGCCCGCCGCCGTCGCTCTGGGCGGTATCGAGCAGTGCCTGTGGGACCTGCAAGGAAAAGCGCTCGGCCTGCCGGTTTACAAGCTCTTCGGCGGCATGCTGCATCCGCGGATTCGCAACTACGCGAACATCAACCGCTCAACGGAGGAACGCAGCCCCGCCGGCTTTGCGGCGATGGCGAGGCAAGCGGTGAGCGCCGGCTTCGATGCAGTCAAGCTCGCGCCGTTTGACGACATGCCGCGCCTGGATGCCGACCCGAAGCTCCTGTCGGAGTTCACGGAACTCGGCGTCGAACGTACTCGGGCGGTTCGCGAAGCGATCGGCCCGGAGAAGGACCTGCTGATCGATGTCCATAGTCGCATGGACCTGCCGCGGGGGCTCGAACTCGCGCAACGTCTCGCGACGCTGAACCTCTACTGGCTGGAGGAGGTCTGCCGCGGGCTGCCGGAACTGGCGGCCATCAACAAGGCAGCGCCCATGCCGACCGCGGGCGGCGAATCGCTGTTCGGAACGAAAGGTTTTTACGAGTACATCAAAGCCGGCGCGGTGGACATTGTCATGCCCGACATCAAGTACTGCGGCGGGTTGCTGGAGATGAAGAAAATCGCCGCGATGGCGGAAGGGGCGGGGCTGCCAGCCTCGCCGCACGGGCCGGCCAGTCCCGTGGGCAACATGGCCGCCGCGCACGTCTGCGCGACGCTGCCGAATTTTCAGATTCTGGAGTATGCCTTTGGAGAAGTCCCCTGGCGAGCGGACCTCGTGGAACCTCCGGAAACCCTCGACCGGGGCTGGCTCGGCGTCCCGGAGCGGCCGGGTTTCGGCATCGCGCTGAACGAGGAGACAATCCGCCGCCACGCGGTTTAGAATAGTGAACGTAACCGTGTGGTCAAGGGGTCCTGAGGAGGAGTGTGGCCAATAATTTCGTCTTGGTGATCTTCGATAGCTGCCGCTATGATTCATTCCGCCGCGCCAACCCTAAGACGATCGCGAAGCTCGGCAAAGTCGAGAAGAGGTGGTCCTACGCCACCTGGACGGCGCCCTCGCACTACAACTTCCTGATCGGCTTGATGCCGCACCGGAGCCCCAAGCACGTCTATGCCTCGGAGTATTACACCAAGGAGTTTTTCAAGTTCAACGAACGCCTGGGCGCCGATGGCATCGAGTTCAAGTCCCTTGTGCCGCGCCTCTATCTGCCGCACTTTCTCAAGGAGAAGATGGGCTACCGGACGCACGCCATGGTCTCGCTGCCGGTGTTGAATCCCAAGACCGTGTTGAACCAGGGTTTCGACGACTACACGCTGATGGACAAGCACAACGACATGCGCGCCATGGTGAAGCGCATGACGTTCACCAAGGACCAGCCGAGCTTTTACCTGCTGAACGTCGGCGAGACGCACTATCCTTACGCGCTGCCGGATGAGCCGAAGGACGAATGGCCCCGCATCAGCGGCGTCCACGGCGTCTTCAAGCACCTGGACGACCACGTTGTCGGGGGCAAGCTCGTCCAGCAGAAAGAGAAGTTTTTCGACCAGAAGAAACTGAAGGCGCTCCGTGGCCGCCAGGTCGAAGCCGTGAAATACCTGGACACCGTTGTGGAGGAGTTATTCGACCTGGTTCCGAAGAACACGTACATCACCATTACCTCCGACCACGGCGAACTGTTCGGCGAGGAAGGCTACTTCGGCCACGGCCCGATTCTGCACGACAAGGTTCTGGAAGTGCCGTTTGTGGAGGGGAAACTCCGGTGAGCGGGAAAACGAAAGTCTGCCCCTGGTGGGCGGTGTTGCTGCTGGCTCTCGCGGTCCTGATCGAGCCGCGCGGCGCCGGCGAGCTGCAACTGGCCTACATCGGACCCGGCGCCGGGTTCGCCTTCCTCGGATCGTTTCTGACGCTGCTTTGGGCCTTATTGGTGAGCGTCGGTACGCTGCTGACCTGGCCCATTCGCATGGCCGTCAAATCGTTCCGCCGCGGCAGGAGCCTGAAGAACGCCCGCGTGAAGAAGGTAATCTTCCTCGGCCTCGACGGCTTCGATCCCGGCCTGGCCGAGCGGTTCATGGCCGAAGGTAGACTCCCGAATCTCTCCCGCTTGCGCGAACAAGGTTCGTACCGAAGATTGCGCACCACCTTCCCGTCTCTTTCGCCCGTGGCCTGGTCCACCTTCGCGACCGGCGTCAACCCGGCCAAGCACAATATTTTCGACTTCCTGAATCGCAACCTGAAGAATTACCTTCCCGAACTGTCGTCCTCGCGCGTCAACAAGCCGCTGCGCGTCTGGAAGATCGGCAAGTACGCCATCCCGCTGAGCCGCTCGAGCGTCGACATGCGCCGCAAGAGCATGCCCTTCTGGAAGATTCTCGGCGAGCACCAGGTGGATTCTACGATCCTGCGCGTGCCGATCACTTTCCCTCCGGAGAAGTTCAACGGGCGGTTGCTGTCGGCAATGTCGACGCCCGATCTGCGCGGCACGCAGGGGAGTTTCTCGTTCTTCTCGACGCGCCAGGAACAGGTGAGCTATGAGCAGGGCAGCCGCTATCCCCTCCATCGAAACGGCAAGTCGATCGCCGGCGTCCTGGAGGGACCCGACCACCCGCTGATTCCGGGCGCGGGCGTCTTGAAGATCCCGTTCGCCGTCAAGCTGAACGGTTCGCGCGACGGTGGCGAACTCGAGATCCAGGATGAAACGCTGCCGCTGCGGTTGGGCGAGTACACGCCGTGGGTGAACGTGAAATTCAGCGCGGGCATCGGCGTGAAGGCGCACGGTATCTGCCGTTTTCTGCTGACGCAAATCGAGCCCGACGTCAATCTCTACGCCACGCCCATCAACATCGATCCGGAAAAACCCGCGCTGCCTATTTCGCATCCGGCGTACTACTCCGCCTATCTGGCCAAGCTGCTCGGAACCTTCGCGACCGTAGGAATGGCCGAGGACACGTGGGCGCTGAACGAAGGCGCCATCGACGACGACGCATTCCTCGAGCAGGCGTATGCGATCCACCAGGAACGCGAGGCGATGTTCTTCAGCGCGCTCGACCGCCTGCGGCACGGCGTGGCCGCGTGCGTCTTCGATTCGAGCGACCGCATCCAGCACATGTTCTACCGCTACCTGGAGAACCGCGCGCAGGGCAAGCACCAGGAGACCATCCAGGAAATGTACGCGCGCATGGACGCCATGGTCGGCCGCGCTCTGAAGTATGTCGATAAGGACACCGTCTTGTTCGTGCTGTCCGACCACGGCTTCGGATCGTTCCGCCGCGGCGTCAATCTGAACACCTGGCTGGTCGAGAACGGCTACCTGGCGCTGAAGGACGGCGCGCGGACTGCGGGTCCCTACTTCAAGGGCGTGGACTGGTCCCGCACGAGGGCTTACACCCTCGGCTTGGCCGGCCTCTATCTCAACATCAAGGGCCGCGAGGCCGAAGGCGTCGTTAAGCCGGGCGAGGAAGCCGAGGCGCTCAAAGCGGAGTTGATTCAGAAACTCAGCGGGTTAGTGGATCCGGAGAGCGGCGAGGTGGCAATCCAGCGCGTTTACGCCACGAACCGCCTGTATCGCGGGCCGTATCTGGGCGAAGCGCCCGACTTTATTGTAGGTTTCAGCAACGGCTACCGCGTGTCGTGGGACGCCGCCCAGGGTAAGATAACAACCAGCGTGTTCGAGGACAATGCCAAGGCCTGGAGCGGGGATCATAGCATGGATCCCGTTCTCGTGCCCGGCGTGTTGTTCTCCAATCGTAAGATCGACGCCGAGGATCCGGGCCTGGAAGACATGGCCCCGACCACTCTGGCGCTATTTGGAATTGAGAAGCCCGCGCACATGGAAGGCAAACCGATTTTCACCTTTTCCGGCGCGCCGGCGTAAGGAGGAACCATTTCCAAACCAATCAAGCTCAGTAAGGAACTCTACGAGAGAGTGAAACGCTGCTCCGACGCGGCCGGTTACTCTGGGCCGCAGGAGTTTGTGGAACACGTCCTCGAAAAAGAGTTGGCCAAGCTCGAAGACGCCCAATCGGACGAGGAGATTGTAAGCAAGCTTAAAGGACTGGGATATCTCGAGTAGTAACATGATTCCCCAGTGGCTTAGCCTGGTGATCGTGAGCGGCGTAAGCGGCGTGGCGCTGTTATGGCTGTTCAGTAAGACCTCGAATCCGGTCAAGATTAAAAGAACCAAGAAGAAGTTACAGGCGCACTTACTCGAGATGCGCCTCTACGCCGACGACCCCGGCGTCATTCTTCGCGCGCAGAAGAACCTGATGGTTCAAAACCTGCGGTATTTCGCGCTGATGTTGAAGCCGGCGCTGGCAGCCACCGTCCCGATGATCGCGCTACTGTTGATCCTGGACGGCTATTACGGCAAGGCGCCGCTGAAGATCGGCGAACCGGCGATCGTGACCGTCCAAATGGAGGACGCGGCCCGCGTTAACGCCGCTCCGCCGAAATTGGAAGCCCCGCCGGCGATTGTCATCGAGACCCCCGCCGTCCGCGCCGTCGGCGAACGCCAGGCAAGTTGGCGAATCCGGCCTGCGGCGGAATTCCGCGGCGATCTTCGCGTGGTGGCGAACGGGGTCTCGGCCACCAAGTCCATCGCCGCCGGCGATGGCAGACGGTTCGTATCCAGCCGCCGGGTCCACTCGATCCCGGCGCTGCTTCTGTATCCGGGTGAAAGGCCGCTTGGCGCCGGGGGAATCGAATGGATCGAGTTGGAGTACCCTTCGGCTTCCGTCCGAATGTTCGGGATCGAAACGCACTGGCTGGTGTGGTTCTGTATTTTCTCGCTCGCCACGGCGCTGGTGTTCAAAAGCAGGTTCAAGGTCGTCATTTAGATGCCGGCACTCCGAGGGGCGCAGTTTTGGGCCGCCTACGGCGTTGTCGAACTGTTCTTCCTCGCCGTGTGGCCATGGATTGTCGCGCCTGAACGCCCGCACGAACGGTTTCACGTCGGCTTCTCGATTCTGATCGTCGGCCTCTACGCCGCCGTCGGCGCCGCTGTAACCGCCCTCGCCGCGTTCGGCATCCGGGGAGCGCTCTCGGTCAGCGCGGCCTTGCGGCGCGCGGATCCCAGCGAGTTGTACCGGGCTGTGGCCGCATCGACCTTAGCGTGGGCATTCGGCATCAACATGGCGCTGGCGTTCCAGGCGCCGGCGATGCGCGCGGCGGCGCTGGCGATGCCGGTCCTGCTAACGACCACGCTTATCGTGGGCTATCTTGTCCGCCCCCTCGCGTGGGTAATCGCGTTTGCGCGTCCGTGGACGCTCGGCATCGTCCTGGTGGGAACCACATGGCTTGCCTCACACCATGCTGGACGTCTGATCACTGTCGCGGCGCTGGCGCTGGCGCTGACCGGCGCGGTCGCTTTCCGGCGGCGAATCGAGGCGTGGAGTCCGAGGCTGAAGGAGGCCGCAGCCGCGGCGGCCTTCGTCCTGCTGCTGGGAGCCGGAGCGGCGATCGATCCGTCCCCTCCGATTGGAGCGTTCCGTTCCGCTCCGTCGGAGGCCGACGGACCGAACGTGCTCCTGTTAACGCTGGACACGGTTCGCGCGGACCACCTGTCTGTATACGGCTACGCGAGGGACACCAGCCCCAACCTGAACGAGTTCGCCGCGGACGCGACGCTCTACCGCGACGCCGTTTCGGCGGGCGACATGACCTTGACCGGCCATGCCTCGATCTTCACCGGAATGTATGCGGCCAGGCACGGCGCATTTTGCAGCCGCGAGGTCCCGGCCGGCTGGCCGCTCGACGACCGCTTCACAACCCTCGCCGAAACCCTAAAGGAGAATGGATACCGGACAGCCGCCGTGGTCGCCAACAACGGCTATCTTGGCCGGCGCCACAATCTCCATCAGGGGTTCGATTTCTACGACTCCACGGGTCCGGCGCTGTACCTGGAGGGCCCTCCACGATACTGGCTCCGCGGAGCGGTGGGGGCCCTCGGTTTCCACCTTCTGCCGTACTCGAAACTCATGCGCTGGACGCGTGATGCCGCCGAAATCAACCGCCGGGTTTTCCGATTGCTGGACGTTGCGTCCGAGACGCCGTTTTTTCTGTTCGTTAACTACATGGATGCGCACCGGCCCTACCTGTCGCCTCCGCCGTTCAATGCGAAATTCAGGGGCAGGAACCCGAGGTTCGGCGCCGCCGCGTACGAGTCGCTGCTGACGGAAATCATGTCCGACAAACGGAGCATCGCGGAGGAGGAACGTGAGCATCTGACCTCGCAGTACGACGGCGCCATTGCCTACCTCGACCACGAACTCGGCGGCCTGTTCGCGCGCCTGAAACAGCTCGGCCTCTATGATCGGACCTTGATCGTCGTCACCTCGGATCACGGCGAAGCGTTCGGCGACAAGAACCTGCTCGAGCATGGCAGTTCCGTCTACCAGGACCAGGTGGGCGTTCCACTCATCATCCGTTATCCCGGCCAGGACGGCGCCCGCGTCGTGGAAGGCCCCGCCAGCGGCGTGGACATCCTGCCCACTGTGCTGGACGCGCTTGGCATCGCCCCGCCGGATGGCATCCAGGGTCGCAGTCTTCAACGCGAATCTGGCGCGGTCCCGGTGCTGGCCGAATCGTACGCGCCCGGGCTCGTAATGGGTTTCCACCGGCGCTTTCGCCTGCCCGAGCGCGCCGTTTTTCTCGGTCCGTGGAAACTGATCGAATCGCGAAAGGGCCGCCGCGAGTTGTACAATCTCGCCGGCGACCCCCGCGAGGCCCGCGACCTTTACGGAACCGAGGCGCCGCTTCAGGAAGAAATGGAACAGATGCTGGTGGAGCTGAGCGCGGCCGGGTCGAGGGCCGGCTCCGACGCCCCAAAGCTGGACCCGGCGACCCTGCGGCGGCTGCGTGGCCTCGGCTACCTGAAGTAAGTGAAACTCCAGGAGACGGTCGAAAGAGCCATGGCGGGCCGGCAAGGCGCGGTGGTGGCGCTCGACGGCCGCTCCGGCCGGACGTTGCTCTGTCACGACGAGCGGCGCGCCGCCACGCGCACTGCAAGGCCGGGCTCCACGGTGAAGCCGTTCACGCTGGCGGCCCTTCTGGAAGCGAACGTGGTTACCCCGAAAACCACGCTCGTCTGTGAAAGCCCGCTGCGGGTCGCTGGACGCCGCCTTCCCTGTGCGCACCCGCGCGACAGCGTTCCTTTGGACCCCGTGACGGCGCTGGCTTTCTCCTGCAATTTCTTTTTCGCCACGATGGCGCGGCTGCTCCAACCCTCGCGCCTCGTCCGCGCCTTCGAGCGAGCCGGACTCGGCGCCGCGCCCGGCATCGTCCGGTTGGCCCAGAGCGGCGATCAACTACAGCTCCAGGCGCTGGGGGAAAGCGGCATCGAAACGACGCCGTTGGCGTTGGCCGCGGCGTACCGGCAGTTGTCGCGGTGGTCCGAGGAGGCGCCGTCGATCCGCGAAGGGCTTCTCGGCGCGGTCGAGTACGGCACAGGCCAGTTGGCCCGGCGCGGCAAACGGCGGATCGCCGGCAAGACCGGAACCGCAACCAGCCGCAACGGAGCGTGGACGCACGGATGGTTCGCCGGCTTCTCTCCACCCGCCTCGCCCGAGATCGTGGTGGTGGTTTTTCTCGAAAGAGGTCAGGGTGGCTTGGACGCCGCCCCCATCGCGGGCGCTGTATTCGAAGCGTTCACATGAGGCTCGCCTTCGTATGGCTCGCCTTCGGCGCGGCGCTGGCGGCGCAGACGGAGATAACGGTCCGTGTGCAGAACCGCACGCTGAAAATGCCGCTCGAAGAGTACGTCGCGGGAGTACTCGCCGGCGAAGTGAACATCTTCCGTTCCGAGGAGGCGCTGAAGGCGGCCGCCGTGGTGGCGCGCACCTACGCCCTCCGCTTCCGGGGCCGGCACAAAGCGGAAGGCTTCGACTTCTGCGAAACAACGCGCTGCCAGGATCTGCGGCTGGACGCCGTTAATGCGCGGGTTACAAGAGCCGCCGAGGAGACCGAAGGCGAGTTGCTCTGGTATCAAGGGGCGCTCGTGGCGGCCTTCTACCACCGCCACTGCGGCGGACGGACCGAGGCCGCGAGCGAACTCTGGCCCGACATGGCCGCCCCATACCTGCGGGTCCAGTCCGACACCTACTGCATCGCGCGCGGCCGCGACGAGTGGAGCGCCTCGATCTCCGCGCGGGATCTGCAACAGGCTTTGTCGCTCGATTGGCCCGTGGGATCGGTGGAGGTTCGCAGCCGGACCCATTCCGGCCGCGTGCGGCGCCTGCGCATCGACGGGCAGGACCTGACGGCGGACGCGTTGCACATCGCGGTTGGCCGCGCCCTCGGCTGGCATTTGCTGAAAAGCGCGTCCTACGAGGTGTTCTCCCGGAGCGACAAGTTCTTGTTTCAGGGCTACGGCAGCGGCCACGGCGTCGGCCTCTGCCAGGCCGGCGCCGAGCAGCGGGGCGAGGATGGGCAGAACTACGCGCAGATTCTTTCTTTCTACTATCCGGGCACGGTGATCGGCATCAACGCCCGCGGTTTCCGCTGGCGTCTGCTTGGCGGCGAGCGCGTGGATGTCTTCAGCACGCGCGAAGCCGAGGAACGGGAACTGGTGGCCATTGCCGATCGAATGCTCGCGGAAGCCGAACGGCGCGCCGGATTCCGCTATGCCGGCCGCCCGAGATTACGCGTCTATCCAACTGTCGCCGCCTTCCGCGATGCCACGGGTGAACCAGGGCAAGTCGCGGGTTCCACCGTGGGTTCCACCATTCGTCTGCAGCCCTCGCCGGCGCTCCGGTCGCTCGGAACGCTGGAATCCACCGTCCTGCACGAGATGCTGCACGTCGTGCTGGAATCGCGTGCGCATCCATCATTGCCGGAGTGGTTCAGGGAAGGGTTGACGCTGTACCTCGCCGAACCCGGCGGAAGCGCCGCCTCCAACGCGTACCGCCAATGGCGATCGCGCGTGGCGTCGCTGGTGTCCCGCCACGGCCGCGATACTGTTCTGCGCTGGCTAGGCGCGGGACTCCCGCCCGGCGTGACCGATGATAGCGGCCAGCGTTAGCCAGGCCAGCGCCGCCAGCGCCGCGGCGATCGTGAACCGGACGACAATGCTTGCGCTTTGCGCCGTCAGCCCCGTGACCTCGGGAATCCACGTCAGCAGGAGTTTGGGAGCAACGACGCCCATCACGATCGCGACGGCGCCGGCGATCCAATAGCCGCTCCGGCTGAGCACGCGGCGGGCGCTTCCGGCGGGCAAAAGGCCGCCGGCCGCCTCACTCGCCAGCGGGAGCAGGAGCAAGGCAACCAGCGGTCCGGCCAGCCAGAGGGGCACGCGCGACTTCGAAGCGAGCCACGCAGTCCCATAGGCGACCGCGCCCAGCAGCACCGCCCACGGCAGAAAGCGCGGCAGCCTGCGCAGCGCCACCATCGCGTACGAAGCCCCCGGCTGCTGGAACGCCGCGAGGGTTGCTCCGTATAGCCACACGATGCCGAACGCAAGGCCAAGGAGGATGAGCGCCGACCCGGTCAGCGCAAGCGCCGACCGTTCTGGAATGGAAAGCCAGGCGTAGAACAACAGGAGCGCCGCGGCGTTGCCCGCCAGCAGAACCGCGATCAGGATCGGCCTCCGAAGCACGGCCGCCAGCGCGTTGCGAAGCGTCGTCAACATCAGCGCACCTCCACGGATTTGCTTTCCGACGTGGCAATGAACTCGGGCTGGTACATCGGCGAGACGCGCGCCGGACTGACGCGGTACTGCCCCGGATTCACCACCTTCAACAGGTACACGTACGGCGCGGAATCGTACGGCGGGTAGTTTTGGAAGAACGCGGCCCGGTCGTCGTGAAACTCGCGTCGCGCCGACCAGAAGGTCCACCAATCGGGCTTCTCGGTCAGATCGTACAGATCGTCGCGGGCGATCAACTCCGTGCCGGCGGGGATCGGATCCTCGATCAGCAGATAGCGCCAGGATCCGCTATCCACAGTCAGCCGTACCGCGACCACATCCCCTGGCGCCAGCGGTCCGCTCAACGGGTCGAGGCGGTGGACGATCTTGTCCCCCGTCGTTTGTGGCGCCAGCTTGAAGTATTCGCGCTTGACGGCGAGCGCCTTATCCCCGGCTTGCGAGAATGAGTCGCGGCTGGTGTAGTAATCCGAGCGCGCGGACCAGTACAGGCGGCCTTCGCCGTTCTTCGCGATCTCGATACGGTTGACGCCGCTCTCAAGTTGCGCCGCGTCGAGCTGCACAGCGACCGGCGTGGCCAGCAGAGCATCGGCCGGCGCGAACCGACGGTTCAGCGCTTCCTTCCCGTTCACCTTCACGGTGACGCCGAAGTTCGGGCTCAACTCCTGGCTGGCTTTAAGATAGTCGATGAGGCCGTAGATGACAAAGGCGGTCTGCTTGGTTGAGGACCAGTAGGACCCGCGGTCGCGGTTAAGCACCAGCCACATGGCTGCGCTCTCCCGCAGCGCACTCTCCGGCCGCACCGCGCTGAGCAACTTCAGCGCGTACGCGGTGGCTTCGTGAGAAGCCGGCTCCTCGATGTCGAGGAGACTGTCGCGCGCGGCCTCCCAGTAGGCGCCGCCCTGGTCCTTCTTTACCGCCGCTTCCAGTTGTGCCGCCGCTTCTACCGCCCGCTCGTCTGACGCCGCGTTGAGGGCCAATCCGAGCAGCGCCAGGCCGTAAGAAGTCAGCGCCGCCCGTTGATTCCACAACCTGTCCAGCAGAGCGCCATCCGGCGCGCCGTTGACCGAGAGCGCGTATGCGACATACGCTTGAAGGTCCGTCCGCTCGTTGGGACGCCCCGATGTCTGCCCTCGCAGCCAGTCGACGCTCCGCTCCCGCACGCCGGGCTGCACGGCGTATCCCGCATCCTCGGCCTGCTTCAAACCGGTGACGACATAGGCCGTCATGAACACGTCGCTGTCGTCGGACTGCCACCAACCCCAGCCGCCATCTTCATGTTGGAAAGAGTACAGCCGCGTAAGTCCGGCCCGTACCTTCCTTGCGAGCGCCGCCTGGTCGATGCCAGTCTTCAGGTTCAGATCCTTGGCCGCCTGCGCGACAATCACATTCGGCAGGAAACTCGACATCGTCTGCTCGGTGCAGCCGTACGGGAACGAGGTGAGGAAGTCCAGCGCCCCGAGAATCGTCCCTGCCACCGAGGGCGTGACGGAGATCTCGATCTTCGTGGAATGGGCGATGGTTTCCGGCGGGAACGACAGTTCCGCCTGCGCCTGCTGCGCCGGCTCGGTCAGTGCTCCCGTGTGCGATTGGGAGAGCTTGACGCCGTATGGAATCACCGGGATCCTCAACTCGAGTGCGTCGGACTCCTCGTCCGTGAGCGCTTTCCCCAACAGAACCACTTCTTCCTCTCCGGGAAGCGCACGCACGCGGTAATCCACCTTCGCGCCGGCCCGGCTGGCGATCGCAACATCGGTGGTAGTCCCTTCCAAAACTTCCAGCCCCTTTGCTTCCAGCGAAATCCGCACCTGCTTGTCCACCTTCAGGTAGTTGTGGACCAGGGCGGAGAGCGTCACCTCGTCGCCTTCGGTGAAGAAGCGCGGCACGGCGAGGCGAAGGATGAGGTTCTTGCGGACTATCGTGTGATCCTTCGCCACGCCCACCTTGGTGTCCTTTGTCACGCCGCGCGCGGTGGCCCGCCACGTAGTGAGCGCGTCCGGGTACGTCACCCGGGCGGTCGCGCGGCCACCGGCGTCCGTTCGGACATCCGCCAGCCAGAGAATCGTGTCGGGGAACGCCTTGCGGACCTGCGGCTGCACCAGATCGCCCGGCTTGAGCTGCGCGCGAGCTTTCCGCTTGCCCGCTTGCGCCAGTTGCATGCGCCGCCGTCCGGCTTCGCCATAAAAGTTGTAGCTTAACGAGGAGGTGAACGCCACCCGGTTGTACGTCTGGCCGTAGAAGAACGGCAGAATCTCCGGCATGTTCTCTTTGCGGACCGAATAGATGGCCTCGTCCACCACCCCGAGGCTGAATTCCGCCGACACCGGCTGTCCGCTGGAGTCCCGCGCCAAAAGGGAATAGCTGCCGGTCTCACCCGGCTTGTATTCGTCCTTGGAAGACGTGAGTTCCACTTGAAGCTGCCGGTCGACCGGCGGGACCTTGAGGCTCTTCCCTCCCTGGTAAATCTGGTCGTCCCGCACGAAGGTGGCGGTCACGAAGAAATTGGGCGCGTACTCGGCCTGGACCGGGATCTCCACCGTCACCGTCGGCGTCTTGGCCTCGATGAACCGGCTGTCCCGGATCCCGCGCCCTTCCGCGGTCACCCAGAGGTTCGCCTCGGGCGCGCCGGTCACGATGAGCACCTTCGCTACCTCGCCCGGCTTGTACGATCTCTTGTCCGGAACCAGCGTCAGCCGCTGATTGCTCGACGAGTACCAGCCGCCGTAACTGGAGACCCACATGTACGCCGCGTCGCGAATGCGGCGTCCCCCTTCGATAGCGGCCGAAACCTCCGCGATCAGCGAGCCGCGGTCGGGTATCGTCGCTTCAATCGAGGCGTTGCCGGTCTGGTCCGTCCGGCCCTCCGCGGTGTGGAGGACCGCGCCTGGCTCGCCCTGGTAGCGATACTCGCGCAGTACCACCTTGAACGCGATATCGGGGACGGGCTGCCCTTCGTAGTCCCGCGTTTCAATGCGGAACCGCGCTTTGTCGCCGGCCTGGTAGATGTACTTGTCGCCCTGAATGTCGATCCGGAACGGTCCTACAGTGGCCACAACGCCACCCGTTCCGGAGACCTCGCGATTGCTAGCGTCCGAAACGCGCGCCTCGATCCAGTATTGAAGGTCATGCTCGTCCGGCTCGTTCGGGATCCGCACGGTGACCTTTCCGCCCGCGTTCAGTTCCGCATTCTCCTGGAGAACCTGTTCGGCGCCGTAATCCGCCTCCTCCTCCTCCGGGCTCGCGTCTTCGTCGTCGGAGCCATAGCTCCAGTAGCGCGATTTGTAAACGAGGTAGGTGACCTTGCCGTTCGCGACAGGCTCGCCATAGAAATAGCGGGCTTCGATCTCCGCCTCGATCGGCTCGCCTTGCGCCAGCCGGCGCTTCGAAGGACGAACCGCCACGGCGAACTCCGGCTTGCGGTACTCCTCGACGTTGAAGCCGCCGTACGCGCTGGACTCGCCGGCGTGGATTTCGATGCCGTAGTAGCCGAGCGCGGCGTCGGCCGCGATGGTGAAATCCGCGTTCACCGTGCCGAACGGCGAGACGGGCAGCGTCTTGCTGAACGCCACCCGGCCGTCGGGCGCCTGCACCTGCGCCTGCACTTCCTTGTGGGCGGGCAGGTTATAGAAGGTTTCTCCTTGCGCCCGCAGGATGGCTCGCAGATGCACCTCGTGACCGGGCCGGTACACCGGCCGGTCCGTGTACACGTAGCCGACCGTGTTTCGGTCCGGGTTGGTCGAGAGAAACCAGGAGTAAACGGTGGCCACGGCGAAGTCGTCGTCCCGCCTCGCCATCAGCAACACGTTCTCCGGCTTTACATCGTCGATCGTGAACCGCGCCAGTCCGGAGGCGTCGGTGGCCACGCGAGCCCGCTCTTTCTGGTCGATCTGGAGAACTACCGGGCAGTCCGCAACCGGCGCGCCCGTCTTGCGATCGAGCAGACGCGCGAGGATGATGCCGGGCGCGCCTTTGGCGATCAGAGCGAGATCCGTCACCGACGCAATGGCGTACGCGTTCAACGAGCCGGAAGTAGCCTCGACCAGGTACAGGCCGCGCTCGCGCACGTCCACCGGTATGCTCTGCGCTTGCCACCGTCTGCCGCTCCCGACGTTTTGTTCCCACACCGCCACCACCTGCTGCGGGTTCAACAGCGGCACGGCCGCGTACTTGCTCGCCGGAGCCGCCTGGGGCGCGACCGGCTTCTGCTCCCGCGCCGCCATCCAGTCGCGGATGGTGGCCCTCGAGTCGCCGGTATATTGGCCGCGGACAAAGTCCCGGAGTTCGTACTTCAGGCCGAGCTTCCAGGCGCGGAACCGCTCGAGCGGGGTCAGTTCGCGCGCCTTTCTGGGCGCCTGCCCGCCGAAACGATGCGGATCGTCCAACTGGCGGAAGAACTCGATCGGGTCGCGCACCTTGTACGCCCGGAACTGGAGCTGCGCGACGCCCTCGGCCCAAAGCTGGACCGACGGCTTGTCCCCCGGCCGGTACGACCGGTTGCTGCTGAGGGAGAAATACGCGCGGCCTTCGTCTTCCTGGGCGACGGAGGGCAGGCTCAGGGCCAGCGCGAGAGCGGCGAGCGGCGCGGAGTGAATTCGCATGGATTTACGACATATCTCTCAGAATATTCCACCGATAAACGCCAAGGAAATTACCATTTCCTAAAAGCGGTCTCCACCTCGGCTGGGGATGATGGCGTAGTTCCGTCACCGAAGGGCGCCGGATTTCGCCGGGCTCGTCGCCGTCGGGTCCGGTGTGATAGACGATCCAGTTCTCCGGCCCCCCTTCCACGCGGCTCGGACCGAGATAGATCATGGCGTGAAAGGGGAGCTGCTGGTTCAGTTGTTCGAAGAACAGCAGGTCGCCCGGCTGGGCGCGATCGAGGTCGCGGCCCACGAAATGCGTGTTCCAGCGCTTGAGCGATTGGGCGTCGGCGAACTGGGCGAACGCGCCGTCGGACAAGTCGGCCGGACGGAACGCGCCGGGCCGGACGCGAAACAGCGCGCCGCCAAGCGGCGTGAACGGATACCGGTACTTGGCCACCGCGGGCGTGGCCGGAACGCCGGCTAGCCGGAGACCGGCGGCCCACTCGCCGGTGTGTTCCCGCAGCGCCTCCCGGTACGCGAAGCGGATCAGCGCGGCGCAGTCGACGATCTCCTTCTGCGCGGCCTCCGGCGGCTGAAAATATTGAGCTTCGGCAAGGAAGGTGAACCAGGCGACAAAGGCCGCCCGGTCCGCCTGGTCGTCCAGCCGCAGGAAGTCCGGCGTACCGTCCCGGGCGAAGTCGGACATCCCGGCGCCGGCTTCGGAGACGGCTGCGGCGGGCGTTGGCCGGGACGCCGGGGGCGCCGCCTTTTGCTCGCCGCCGCAGGAGACGAGGCACAGCGACACCACGAGCGTGCATTCAAAAGACTGAGCCCAAGTGGCGATGCCGGACAGAACCTTCGGCGAAATTATAGCGTGACGGGGGTCCGCCGCGCGCGGCCCCCAGTAATGGAACGAAGTAGTGGAACGAATGGACGCCGGTTCTCCATTCCGGAGTCTCAGCCCGCGTTCGCCGCGCTGTGGTCGTTAGTGGGAGACTCGCCGGCCGCGGAAGAGGATTCGGCCAGGACCTCCCGAATCAGCCGCTTCAGTTCCTCGCGCGAGAGCCCTCCGACGACGGCTGCGTCCTGGTTTGAAGCGAAACTCAGCGTGCGCTGCGGGAAGGGAATCTCGATCCCCTCCTGGTCGAAGGCTTTCTTGAACCGGCGGTTGAGTTCGCGTCCGACCGACCATTGCTGGATCGGGCGCGTCTTGATGCGGGCCTTGATAACCACCGCCGAATCGGCGAACTTGTCCAGCCCGAGAACGTCCAGCGGTTCCACAATCGCCGCCGACCACTGTGGTTCCTGGCGCATCTGCTCGGCCACTTCGCGAATCACGCGGACCACATGGTCGGTGTCTTCCTTGTAGGAGACGCCGAGATCGAACACGTAATAGGAAAACTCCCTCGTCAGGTTGGACAAGGTCTGGATGGCGCCATTGGGGAAAACGTGCACCGCCCCGTCCTGGCTCCGAAGCACCGTGGTCCGCAGGTTGATTTCCTCCACCAGGCCGCCCGTCCCATTGATCAGCACGACGTCGTTCACGCGAATCTGGTTCTCCACCAGCATGAACGCCCCGCTGATCACGTCGCGTACCAGGCTCTGCGCGCCGAACCCCACCGCGATGCCGACGATCCCCGCGCCGGCGATCAACGGGCCGATATCGAAGCCGACCTCGCGCAACGCCATGGCGATGGCGACGGCCCATATCAGGACCGCGATGGCCTTGCGCATGCTTTCGCCGACCGTGGCGGCGCGCTTTTGCAGTTCCAGCGCGCGGCCGGCGGAGTGATCCTCGACGAACCGCAGCACCTGGGACCGGGCATGAAACAGCAGCCGCGAAATGAACCGGCTGAGGCCGAACGCCAGCGCGAGCAACAGCACTACGCGCCCGAACCGGACGCCGTACGGCAGCAGGAACTCGAGATTCGGCATGGTCCAGTCAGAAGGCATGTCTACCAGTATCTCGGAGGAGGGAGGCCGGCGGGCTTGTTGCGGCGTCCACCATAGGCCCCGCAGTCCCGCAGCCCTGCACGTATTCGTTCTGAGCCAACGAACAAGCGCCGCCGCCGCTTTCAATTGGTCCTTTGCTGCGCATTTTGGAGGAGATCGCGCGGCAAGTGGTCCGGCGGCGTGCACGATTGACGTATGCACACTCGGTACGTACACTTGAATTGTGGCTTTCGAATGGGATGATTCGAGCAAAGCCGGGCTCAACTTCCGCAAGCACGGCGTCCGCATGCCCGAAGCAATCCCGGTTTTCGATGATCCCTATGCCATCACGATCACGGATGATGAATCCGATCCCGGTGAGCGGCGATTCGTCACTCTTGGCATCGGGGCGGTGGGCCGATTGCTCGTTGTTGCGTACACGTGGCGAGGCGAGAACATTCGCATCATCTCAGCGCGGCCTGCCGAAGCCCATGAGCGTGAGCAGTACGAGGCAGAACGATGAAGGACCGATACGATTTCAGCAAAGGCAAGCGAGGCCGGGTTGTTCAGCCCGAGCCTGAGCCCGAAGGCAAGGTCCGCATTACCATCCGGCTTGACCAAGACATTGTGGACCGGTTTCTTCAACTGGCGGAGGCATCGGGCGGTGGGACCGGATACCAGACGCTCATCAACGCCGCGTTACGAGAATACCTTGACGGCAAAGCGCCACGGTTCGAAGAAACGCTGCGTCGGATCATTCGTGAAGAGTTGAATTCGAACGCAGCTTGACAAGCGCTGCCGCGCCCCCCGATGGGTTCAAAGGGCAGAATCGTTGGAGGCGCGGGGCGGAATCGAACCGCCGAATAAAGGTTTTGCAGACCTCTGCCTTACCACTTGGCTACCGCGCCTGAAGGCTGGTCTCTACTTCCAGAAATACCGCACCCGGGAGGGTGAAATCAACGGCCGCGCCGAAAGCTTCTCCCGCGCCCGAGCGGTAGGGCCTCTCCGCCGCCGATATGCGAAACTCGGCTAGGAGGCGACCGGACTTGCCCGCGGAGAAGCGTGACCTCATCCTTGCGTGCCTGCATCGCGAAGAAGGGCCTGTTCCCCAGTGGCTGATGGGGTTCTTCAACAAAGCGCTCGCCGAGCGCCTGATGCCGGAGTTCGTCTACCCCTCCTACTACCACCTGCCCGATTGCGGCGCCTTTGGATTCGCTCCCCTCGGCGACGAAGAGCGCGAGCGAGCTCTGGCCGTCAACGAGCACATCGATAAGTGCTCCGTCGGCGTCGGGCGCGGGGCAAACTGGTCCTTCGGACACGGCGGGCCGGGCGAGTTCAACTGCGCCGTGATCGAGCGCGAGGCGGATCACTTCGTGGTGGAGTACGAGACCGGCGCCCAACACTACTACCAGCTCCAGCCGCACAATTACCACATCTCCAAGTCGCCGCTCGCCGACCTGTCCGAAGTCGATTCATTGGAACTCCCCGATCCTGACGACCCGGCGCGCTGGGCGGGTTTTGCCGAAGACGTAGCCTGGTTCAAGGCGCGCGGCGAGTTCACGCACGGCCACATCAACGGCTTTTTCAGCGGCCTGCACTACTTCCTGATGGAGTACACGGAAACGCTCATGGGTTTCCGGCTGGACCCCGACGGCATGAAGCGGCTGATCGCCCGGCTCGGCGAATGGAACCTGGCGGCGGCGAACCAGATGCTCCGGGCCGGCGTTGATTGCATCACCCTTTGCGACGATCTTGGCGCAGGCAGTTCCCTACTCATGGCGCCGCAGATCTATCGCGAATTCATCAAGCCGTGGCATGCGCGATTGAACGACCTTGTCCACTCGTACCCTGGCCGCTACGCGCATCTGCACAGCCACGGCGCGATCATGAAGATCTTCGGCGACATGGTCGAGGCGGGTTTCGACATGATCAACCCCCTCGACGCCGACGAGCGCATGGATCTGCCGGAACTGAAGGAACGCTACGGCCGGCGCATCACGCTGGTGGGCGGCATGCACAAGCGCTTCTTCGACTGGGACCACGCCGCGCAGCGCGACTACCTCGCGCGCGTCGTCGCCATCGGTCGGCGAGGCGGCGGCTACGTCGTGATGGACACCGGCGGCATCCCCGAAAATGTCCAGCGGGACGATTTCGATCGCTTCCTGGAGATGAGCCGCGAGATACGGGCCTAGCCGTCGCCGCCCGCCGGCTACAGGCCGCTGATATACGCGATCACCGCGTCGACCTCCGGGCGTTTGTAGAACTCGCCCCGGATCAGGACTTCCTTGTCGTTAACTTCCCCTATACGCAGTCTTTCGCGGATCTGCGGCGCCGTCAGCCGGTTGCCGATGCCCACCAGCGGCTTGACGTCTTCGCAGATGTGCAGCGCGCCGTCCTCGCCGTGGCACCGGGCGCAGGAGGCGTTGAACACGACCTTGCCGAACTGCCAAAGTTTTACGAACCGCTCCAGCTCGTCGCCCGTCAAGGCTCGTCCCGGCTCGATGCGCCGCATGACGCCGTCGGGATCGATCAACACGGTGGCCGGCGCCGCAACCTCGGACAGCCGGTCGTTCTTTTCCACGTCCGAAGGCAGCGCCAACGCCACGGCCTTCAGCGGCTCCAGGCGGCGGCAGGCATCCTCGATGACCGCCACTGGCAAACGGCCGGCGGGACCCTCCGCCAAGAGCACCACAATCCTGTTGTCGCGGACTTCCGAGAGCCGCAACTCGGCGCCCCGGGCGTCCCGCACCGTCAAGTCGGGCGCCGGCTCGCCCAGCTTCGCCGGCCACGCCGGCAACGCGCCGCTCAGCGCGGCGAGCGCGGTCAAGCAGATTCGGATGCGCATTGCCTTACTCCTCCAGGAACATTATCGCTCCGAAAATCCGCTTATCGACAGGAGTTCTTGTCGGAAAGACGGGCCGCTAGAGCCTGGGGTCCACGGGCTCGCTCTCCAGGGCCAGCACGCCGAACACGCACTCGTGAACTCGGCGGAGCGGCTCCATCCGGACAAAGCGTTCGAGCGCCTCGACGCCCAGGGCGAACTCCAGCAGAGCCAGCGCACGCTTGGCGCTCAACCCTCGCTCGCGCAAACGCCGCAGATGCTCCTCACGCGTGTAGTCCGGCCCGTAAATGATCCGCAGGTACTCTCGCCCCCGGCATTTTATGGCCGGCTGCGCCAAACCTCGCGGACCAATATGGGCAAAGGCCGCCGGCTTGATTACCATCCCCTCGCCGCCCGCTTCCGTCATCTCTTCCCACCACCCTGTCGCTTCGGCTTGGGACGCGGGATCCGAAAGGTCCACTTCTTTGTACGAAGTGGCGAGCAGCAGGCTCGGATCGGCCGCACAGAGTTGCGCGAGCGTCTTCATGTGCCACGCGTGGTCCTTATCCGCGTGAACGTGGCCTTCGGACGCGAGCAGATGAAACGGCGCCAGCCGCAAAATCGTCCAGCGAATGCACCCGCCAGCAATATCGCCGGTAAGCGTCTACAAAGCGCTGGGCCATATCGAGCCGTTCCTTAAAGGCTTCGAGCAGCGGCGCCGTTTCCGCATTCAGCCGCCCGGCGGCCTCGAGCGCTGCCACCGCCTCCGGCAGGGCGGCCCGCGCGGCGGAACCGGTTCGCCCATATTGCCGGCGCAAAAGCTCCTGCGCCTTGGCCGACCATGGCATCAGCTCGCAATCCAGGCAGACCCAGTCCGACTTCAACCGCTCCCAAAGCCCTGACGCGCAGAGGGCCTGATGAATCCGCGCCAGCAACCCGCGCTCGATATCCGGTTCGGTGAAGAACCGGCGACCCGTTCGCGTGTAGCAGATTCCGATGCCTTCGCCCACAACGCCGAACCTGCTTCGGGCGATGTCCTCATCGCGGCAGACGATGACAACCGCTCGCGAGCCCATATGCTTCTGCTGGCAGATTACGGCGTGCGAGCCCTCGTGGCGATAATAGGCGAAACTTTCGTCCGGATATTCGAGCCAGGAGCCGTTTCGGCTTGTCTCGGACGGGGACATCGTCGGGGGCAGATAGATCAGCCACTTGGGATTCGCGGCGAAACGACTCATCGCCTCCAGGGCCGCCGCGGCGTTTTCCTCGCGGATGGTTACGGTCCGATGCAGCCGCGTCCCGATGATCCGTTTGCCGAGTATGTCTTCAATCTCGAGAAGGTCATCGTGCCGCTGCTGGGCTGTGAGCCCCGCCGTCACGGCCGACGGCTGTTCGTCGGGAAACGGCTTGGCGGGCGCGTAATAGGTTTGCCGGGCTGGCACGGAGACGAACTCTCTCTCGGGGTACCGCAGCGCAGTCAGCTTTCCGCCGAAGACGCAACCCGTATCGATGTTCACCGTCCGGTTCAGCCACTCGGGCTCTGCCACCGGCGTGTGTCCGTAGACGACCATCGCCCGCCCGCGGTATTCGGAGGCCCAGTTGAGGCGGACCGGGAGGCCGAATTCGTCGGTCTCGCCGGTGGTCTCGCCGTACAGCGCGAAATCCCTTACTTTACCGGAACCCCGTCCCTGCATTTCCTCCTTCATCCCGGCGTGAGCTACCACCAATTTACCTTCGTCCAGAACGTAGTGGCTGACCAATCCATCCAGGAATGCGGCGACTTGATCCCGGAATTCCGCCGGTTCTCGCCCCAACTGGTCGATCGATTCGGCGAGCCCGTGCGTGATCTGCACGTCCCGCCCGCGCAGTTTCCGGACCAGCTTCATGTCGTGGTTTCCCGGAACGCACAACGCCGCTCCGGCCTCCGCCATGCTCATGGCCAGCCGAAGCACGGCCGGAATCTTAGGTCCGCGATCCACCAGGTCGCCGACGAAGATCGCCTTCCGCCCGGGGGGCGGCGTCGCCCGGCATTCACCGCCGGACGCCTCCACTTGGTAGTCGAGGCGCAGTAGCAGATCCACCAACTCCTCGAAGCAGCCGTGAACGTCTCCGATGATGTCGAACGGTCCGTGATCGCCCTTGCGATTGTTCCACAACGGCTGGCGCTCAATCACTGCGCCTTCCACTTCTTCGACGCTGCTGAGGATCTGGACGTGACGGAAGCCTTCCTTCTCCAGCGCCCGGAGTGAGCGGCGAAGCTGCAGCGCCTGCGCGCGAACGACATGAGGCCCGAAGCTGCGTTCCGGACGCGACCGGTTCCTGTCGACGCAGAGGCGCTCCGGCAGGTTCAGCACGATCGCCACCGGGATAGCGTGGTACTCCCGGGCCAGCGCCACCAGCGGCTTTCGGGCTTCCGCCTGAACGTTGGTCGCGTCCACCACGGTCAGCCGTCCCGCCTTGAGCCGCTTGGACGCTATGAAGCGCAGAATCTCGAACGCGTCACTCGTCGCCTCCTGATCGTTCTCGTCGTCGGAGACCAGCGCCCGGCAGAGATCCGAGGACAATATCTCGGTTGGAGCGAAGTGTTTTCGCGCGAAGTTCGATTTGCCGCAGCCCGACGGACCGATCAGCACAACCAGCGAAAGCTCTGGGATTTTCAACGTCATTTCGCGAAAACTCCCATCTGCGTCGGTGGACCGGCGACAAAATCTTCCGGACCGATTCCGAGGAAACGTACGCTATATCCAAAACGATCGGCGACCGCGGCCGCCCAGACGGCGAACTGAGGCCGCGTCCACTCGAAGCGATGATCTCTATGGCGCAACCGGTTCGCTGGAAGAGCCGGGAATTTCACGTTGTATTCGAAATTGGGGGTGGTCACCACAACCGCGCGCGGCGCCGCCCGCTCGAAAACGACCCGTTCGAAAGCGGCGAGCCGCGGCGGATCGAGATGCTCGATCACTTCAACCACGGTGGCCGCGTCAAAGCCTGTCAGCCGCTTGTCGCTATACAGCAGGGAGCCATGGATCAACTCGATCCGCCCCCGCTGCGCCGGCGGCATCTGGTGCAGCCTCAGGCGGCGTTGCGCCGCCTCGATACTTCTCCACGACACATCCATTCCGGCGATCCGCTCCAGTGAACGGTCCTCCAATAGAGCCTTGAGCAACTTGCCTTCGCCGCACCCCAGATCGACAACGCTGCGAGCTTCCACCGCGCGTAGACAGGCCAGCACCGCGCCCGTCCGCTGCTCAGCCAGCCGCAGCGGCGTCTCCAGATCCGCTTCCTCTCGCCGGCGTGCGTGATCCTCCGCCTCCGGGTCGCCGCTGTCTTCGTCCACCAGGCGGGCCAGCGCGTCACGGATCAAGGTGCGGTCATATCGGAGGTACCCCGCGGCGATGGCCTCCTTCCGCGGGTGTGACGCCAGCCAACCCTCGCCTTTCCGCAACAGTTTCTCCACTTCATCCGGGCCGACCCAGTAGTGCTTCTCCGCGTCGAGCGCCGGCACGAGCACGTAGATGTGCGTTAGCAGGTCCCGGAGCCGGGCCCGGCCCTGGATTCGCGCCGTCCAGTAAGGCCCGTCTCCCCATTCCGGAAACTGTTCGTCAAGCGGGTGGCGCTCCGCTGAAACGGCGTAGCCCAGCGGCTCGAACAGGCTGCGCAGAAACGCTTCGCCGTCTTGGCAAGGCAGGGCGGCGATCGTCGCTTCCAGATCCAAGGGCTGGTCGGCCAGTTCCTGGCGCTCCTTGCTCTTGCCGCTCATTGCCGTTCCGAAAACCCGCGAGAGCGCCACGCTGAGGAACGACGACGCGGCATAAGGCCGGTCGTTGACGTAGTGATCGAGTGCGCCTTCCCCGCCCGTCTGCCTCCCGCTCCGGACCAGTCCGATCGGATCGACGTCGAGGAGAAGCGCGGCCTCAGCGTGGTCCTCGCCGAGCCGCGTGTAGAACACATGGGCCTTGCCGAACGCCAAGTCGAACGCATGCGCTCGCGCCGGGTTCTTGTGCAGCAGATAGCCCAAGTCTTCGCCGGATACCGCCGCGCCGATTTTGAGCAACACTATTCGAGTATAGAGTTGGACAAGATCGAGCAAGGTCTCGGCCCAAGTTGCGGCCCCCGAACCGTCGACGGGAATCGGAGATGTCACTCTGTTAAAGTGAGTACTTCCGATGCGCGTCCTTCTTATCTCGCTGGCCGTCTGCCTGTCCGGCGCACAGCGTCTTCCTTCCGCCTCGCTTGAGCTGCTGCCGGAATTCCTCCGGCCCGACCCGTTTGGCGGCATCGTCGCGCCGGATCGCGGCTCGGCGCGCGCGCAGGCGCCGCTCATCGCCGCCCGCGGTGGATATGTTTCCTTTCATCTGGTGGTCAAACTGCCCGACGGCGGTCCGTATTCGCTCGACTTGAAACTCACCGGGAGAAACCTCCAGGTGGATGTTTTCCGGGAATGGTTCCATCTGACGCGCAAGCGGTACTTTCCCGATGCGCTGATCCCGGTGAATCTGCCGTACCGCTCGCAACTGCCGGAGCCCGACAACCAGGTCGACAAGCAGACCGCGCAGGCTTTCTGGGTGGACGTGTGGGCGCCGCCCGGCGCCGCTCCGGGGGTGGTTGAAGGCACCGCCACGCTCGAAGCGGCCGGCCGGACGCAGTCGCTGCCCTTGCGGATCGAAATCCTTGCGGCCGCCGTGCCCGGCGACGATCCCTTTGTCATCGATCACAACTCGTATGGCAGCTCCTGGATTGCCGAATATTACAGAAACCCGGGCGAAAGCGACGCAGCTTTCTTTCAAAGCGACAGGTTTTTCAAGCTGATCCACGCCCACCACCGCCTCTTTTACGAGCACCGCGGCGTGTTCCACCAGCTCGGCTACGGCCATGGCGGAAAGGTCGGCCCGGAATTCGCTCCGGAACTGACGGGCTCGGGGAAAAACAAGCGGATTGCCGGCTGGGATCTGTACGATCGCCACTACGGCCCGCTGCTCGACGGCTCGGCCTTCGAAGGCTCGCGGCGTGGGCGCAAACCGGTTCCCTTCGTCTATCTGCCGGTCAATCCGGAATGGCCGGCCTCTTACCTCTGGTGGGGCGAGCCGGGCTACGAGACGGAATTCGTGAACGTGGTGTCGGAAATGGAGCGGCATTTCCGGGAAAAAGGATGGACGCAAACCCGTTTCGAACTGTTTTTCAACCACAAGAAGCGCTATAAGGCTTTCGAGTGGGACGGCGACGAGGTGCGCTTTCTCAAGGACAACCGGTATTTCCTGGAGTTCGGCCGGCTGCTGAAGAAAGCTGTCCCGTCGGATTCCCCCGTCCGCTTCGTTTTTCGCAGCGACTCGAGCTGGGCCATGGAAGCGCAGTTCAGGGAACTGGCCGGCGTGGTGAATTTCTGGGTCTGCGGCGGCGGGGAGTTTAGCTGGTTCGACTATGCGCCGAAGATGCTCAAGGACCGCGGCGACATCGTGTGGTTCTACTCGGGTCCGCCGAACGTGGCCGAACCGTCGGTCGCCATCACAAAGTTCCCGCTTCGCGTCTGGATGTGGGGCATCGACGGCTACATCCACTGGCTTACCGTCAGTCCGGGCGCCGACCCCTGGTTCCGCTTCGACGGCGGAGGGACCGCACTCGTATACCCGGGCGTCCGTTTCGGCATCCCGGGGCCCATCCCCAGCGTCCGGCTGAAGCTTCAGCGCAATGCCGTCCAGGACCTCGCGTTGCTCGACAGCTTCCGGGCAGGGAAGGGAATTGACGCGCTGCGGACGGAAGCGGCGAAACGATATAACGGCTCGGCGCCGAAAGACTGGTGGACGCCGCGCCCCAAACTCGCCGATACGCCCGCGCACGAATGGTCGAATACCGACATCGCCGAGGCGACCGATCTCGACCAACGCCTGTTCAAGAAACTCGATCCGTCCGCCTGGCAGAACGTGAGAGATTACGTCATCGCTCTGGCGAAGGAGGCGCGATGAAATCTCCGTGGCTGCTCTTGGCCCTGGCCCCGCTGGCCGCCGCGCAGACCGTCGCCCAATTGGACGAAGTGGCCCGCGTCGCCTCCGTCATGGTCGATGGCGACGTCGCCAAACGCATCGTGACGGATCGCGCGATCGAGAGCATTATGAAGGTGGACAAGCGCGATCCCTACATCGCTTCCGACAATTACGACGTCCATCATGAACCCTTCCTTCACACAAAGAAGACGCTGATCCGCCTTTCCCGCCTCGTG
This sequence comes from Bryobacteraceae bacterium, assembly GCA_026129905.1. Lineage (GTDB taxonomy): Bacteria > Acidobacteriota > Terriglobia > Bryobacterales > Bryobacteraceae > JAHCHE01. The sequence continues at coordinate 182,714 of JAHCHE010000017.1, forward strand.
GACTTCCCCTGCGACGTCAACCTCTGGATGCCCCTGCCCACCACGCCGCCGCGCGTGCATATCGTCATCCGCAACGCGAACGAGATGAGCCGCTTCTGGCAGTGGGGCGCGCTGCATCAGGAAATGTTTCCGCCCATGAAGGAAGTCTTCGAAAAGGGCAAGCGCGTCGCGGTCGCCGACAAGCCCGGCTGGATCGCGATCCTGGCCCCGGTTCGCGACAGCCTCGGCGACATCGTGGGCCTCGTCGAGGTTGTGGCGCGCCAGGCGCCCGATCCGCGCGAGAACGTCAAGTGAACGGGCCCGGAAGCGTAGAATAAGCAGATGCACGGTAATGCCGAACTGGCCAAGGAATTGTCGGGAGCGCTCCGATTGTCGCTTCCTCCGATTGCGGTTTGCCTGTCCGAGTCCGAGGCGGTAAGCGCGCCGCGATACGAAGGAAAACGGGTTCCGGCCGGCTGCGTCTTCTGGCAGGAAGCCGTCCAGGGGCCGTTTGTCACCGAACCGCTCGACCACGGCCTTTGCTCCATCGGGATGTACACCCACAACATGGAGCTGTCGGCACAGGCGCGGCAGGACCTCGGCGATGCGCTCAAGGTCTTCGCCGACATCGGCTACCTGCCCGCCGACCAGGTTCCGGGCATTCCCGTGCTGGCAGGACAGCCGCGGAGGGTGGTCTACGGCCCGCTCGCGTCGGTATCCGCGCCGCCGGATGTCGTGCTGCTTTTCGTGGAGCCCGACCAAGCCCTCATCGTAACGGAAGCCACGCAGGTGGTCGACGGCGGCGTTGCGCCCGCGATGGGGCGACCGGCCTGCGCGGCGATTCCCGCCGCTGTCAACGGAGGCCGGGCGGCGCTCAGCCTGGGATGTTGCGGCGCCCGAACGTATCTCGACGCGCTGGGTCCGACCGTCCAGATGTTCGCCTTGCCCGGAGCGCGGCTGGCGGAGTACGTGCGCCAGATCTCCACCTTCAGCCGCGCGAATACGACCCTGGCGCGGTTCCACCAACTCAGGCGGCGGGATGTCGAGCGCGGCCTCCGTCCCTCGGTAAGCCAATCGCTGGCGCGGCTCCAGCAGTAACCGCCGGCATGTCCCCATTGGCGCGCCGCTATTCGATGCTCGCCAATCCCTCCTCGGGCTTCAGGCCGATTCCCGCTTCGGCCGGAACGCGAAGATTTCCGGCTTCGCCGCTCTTCACCAGCGCCCAGCGGTACAGGATCGGCGCGGCTAGCTCGTTCAGCGCCACCACCGCGAATACCAGCGCCGACGCCGCTTCGCCAAACTGCGGAAAGCTCCGCGCGAACAACAGCGCCAGCGCCAGCGCGAGGCCCGCTTGCGGCAGGAGGCCGAATCCGGCGAAGCGGCGGACCACGTCGGGCGACCCGGCTACCCTTGCCGCGATCCTCGAGCCCGACAGAAAACTGCACGCCCGCACCAGTACGAAAACCGCCGCCGGGACGCCGACGACGGTTAACGCGCCGAGGTGAATCGTCGCGCCGGCCACGGCGAAGAAGCTTACGTACACGGGGAAGGAAGCCGCCTCGATTTCCCCATGTAAGCGGTCCCCGAACCGGGTGAAGTTGCGGACGAGCATGCCCGCGCACAGGCCGATCAACAATGGATCCAGCCGTACCCGCTGGCCCACCTCCGCGACCAGGAACCCGGTCGTGATGACGAACAGCGCCCCTCCTCCTTTTACGCCGCGAAGGTACGTGGCGATCAGAGTCCCGATTAACAGGCCTGCGCCGCCGGAACCGAAGATCTCCCATGCCAGCGCGCTTCCCGTAATCGCCTCCTCGACGCCGCTGCCCACCAGGCTCTTCGCGACGGACGACACCACCGCGAACAGGACAATCACCACCAGGTCCGAGACCACCACGACGCCCAGCACGGTCCTAGCCAACGGACCGTCCGCGTCCATCTCTTTTCGCAACGCCACAACCACCGCCGGCGACTGCGAAGCCATCGTCACGCCCAATACCAGCGCTACCGCCAGCGCCTGTAGTTGCGTTAGGTTGGCGGTGAACGGAAGGAGTTCCCGCAGCAGAAACGCGGCCGCGGTGATGACCAGAACCGTTCCCAGCACGGCGATCAGCGTCATCCACAGGATGCCCCGCAACAGCGGCCTCACCGTTCGGAAATCCATCTCCGTCCCCGCCGTAAGCGCGATCAGCGCGATGGCCACGCCGTTGAAGATCCGCAACTGTTCCAGCATCGGCTCCGACACCAGGTTCATCAGGTGGGGACCGGATACGATGCCCAGCACCAGGTAGCCCGTAAGCTGCGGCAACCGCAATTGCCGGAAGAGGTTCCCCGCGAACAGCGCGGCCAGCAAGATGAAGCCGGCGCCCAGCGTCGTTGCGGCCGGACCGCTTCCCAGGCCCGGCTGAGGAGAGAAGGTCCGGGCGGCGTGCATCAGGCCGAGAATGGATATCAACAGCAGGATTTGCACGGTAAAGCCCCTCAGCCCGGCCGCAGCGCCCGGTTCTCTTCGCGATCCGCCGGCGGCTCCGCTACCATCGCCCCAGGGCCGGCGGCGCGCCGCGCTCCGCGCAATGAAAGCTGGAGACCGGCTTCCATAACGATGGCGCCGCCGATCACCGCCGTTACAATCCACGAAACCGTGGGTCCGAAGAACAGATCCTGCGCCGTGACAACGATCGCGATGGAAAGCGCGCCCATCGGGGCCTTCTCCAGCACCCGCCTCTCATCCGGATTGAGGTCGTCAATCCAGTAGCGCCCTAACAGCCGGGCCGAAAGCCGTTTCGACGTTACCCGGCTGGCGACGAACAGAACCATCAGCAGCCATGCCTGCCATTCCCAAGGCCGCCACAGCGCGCCGGCGATAACCAAAAACAGGAAGTAGATCGGCCGTTCCAGCCGCTCCAGAACGTGGCGAACCTGCTCCCGCCACGCTCCCGCCAGGTTGATCACGATCGCCCCGGCGATGAAGCACACCGACACCGGCGACAGGCGGAGGAAGCTGGCCATTCCCGCGGTGAACGCCACGGCGCCCAGCAGTACCGTTGTGAACTGCGGATCGCGGTTGATCCGGGTGAGCGTGGCCGAGACCACGATACCCATCGTCGTCCCGATGCCCAGAATGACGAAGAGCCAGCCCGTGCCCGGCAGGTGCCACGCCACAGTCGCTCCAGGAGGGCGGGAATAGGCGCTCACCAGCATCAGACCGAATACGCCGGCCAGTTGTTCGAATTCAATGATGCGCATGAGGCGCGCGGATGCGTTTTGTCCGGAGGCGGCAAGGAACTGGGGCGCGCTACGCGCGGTCATGGCGCCCGCCGTCGCCAGCAGGAACGCGTCGCGCATCACCCCCGGCGTGGACACCGATTCCCCCGTCAGAAACAGCGCCACCCCGCAGGCCAGCAGTATCGCGGCGATCGGCAGCGCCGTGGTAAGCAGCAGCGCGGTTCCGACGCCGGCGGGAAGCCCCTCGAATGTGCGCGCATCGAATCGCGATCCGATCACGAATCCGATCCAGCCCAGCCCGAGCGACAGCAGCGGCGCGACGTCCCGCAGGATATCGGGCGTCAGCACGCCGACCGCTGGATGACTGGCGAGGAGGCCCAGCAAAACGAACGGCAGCCCGACCGTGACCATGTGCCCGATGTTGAGACGGCGCTCGATCTGTTGGAACCGCCGGTGGCCTCCAAGGTAGGCCAGCACCATTAGCCCTACCAGCCCGATGATCGCCCGGATCACCGCGCCCGCTGTCGGCGGCGCCACCGCGACATCCGGGGACCGTCCCAGCAGCGTTTCGCTCTGCCGCTGCGGCAACACGCCCGGAGTGGGGTCGATGTGCGGCGGTGGAGGAGGGATGAAGATGACGTCCGGGGGACTTGCCTCCGGCAGCACAAACGGTTGAGGCGCCGGCCGGCGCGCCGGTTTCCACTGCGGCGGTTCCTGCGGCTCCGGCGGCGCGGGCGCCTGACATACGGCCTCCCAGGCGAACGCAAAAAGCCCCGCCGCCAGTACCAGCCTCCAGCCCCGGCGCGGCCCGGTCGCGTTCGGTACCCGGTATCCCAATGGGGGCGTCACAAATCCCAGGATCCCCCTTTTCCTCAGTAGAACGAGACGCCGATCTCGCCCGCTACGCGCTGGATGTAGCGCTTGCCCTCATCGTACTCTTCCGCCGTCTTCAGGTGCTCCAGCATCAGTGGCGCGTCCTGTTCCAGCCGCGCCAGTTCCGACAGGTAGGTCCGGTAATCCATTGACCCTCGGCCCGGTATCACCTCGACGAAATGCACGTTCATCTCCGGCAGCCAGTCGAGATCCTTGGCATGGCACGAGGTGATCCAGGGCCCCAGCTTTCGGAAGCAATCCTTGATGAACGCCGCGTTCTCGTAGAACTTCTCCGGGCTGCTGATTCCGTTGCAGACGTCGATATGTACGGCGAACGGTTTCCGATCCACCGCCTTCAGCAGCTTCAAATACGAGTCGGCGTCGTTGGGAATCGCCCAACCCATCATTTCTATTGTGAACTTCGTCCGTGCGGGCTTCACCTCGTCGATCACCTTCCGGCAGTTCTCCACGGTCGCGTCGAAGAACTCTTTCGAGAAGTTCTTCGGATGCGGGCCGTACCAGACCTTCGGATTGTACGAGCCGGCAATATCCACGCAGCAGCGCGCGTTTACCGCCTCGGCCAGCGCCAGCCGCTCGGTGACGTAGCGCAGGTTTTCGCGCCGGGCCGCCGGATCCGGATCCAGCATATTCTTCCACGCGCCCACTTCCGCGATCGCGACGTTTTCGGCCGCGAAGGCTTTCTCGATCTCGCGCGTTCGAACCGCGTCCTTTACGTCCGCCTGCGGACAGTATGCCGCGCTGTAGCCCAGTCGGCGATGTTCCCGGGCCAGTTCGCGAGGATCGTCGCTCTTCAGGAATATCGGGCCGCCTAGGCGTATCCGCATGCCCGGCGCCGCCATTGCCGCTCCCGCCGCCGATGCCAGCAGCAGCGCGCGGCGACTAACATTGCTCATGATTGCCTCCCATTCCAGCCGGCTGCGGCGCCCCTCGCGGCGCGCCTGGCCGCGATCACATGCCCAACCTCTGGCCAACCAGTTGGCCGATGTAGTAATCCATGAATGCGTCCCGCTTCGGCTCCAGGCATACCGCAACCGGTTTCCCGCGAGCCTGGTCGATTCGTGTGTACCCTTCCTCGTCCACCACCAGCGGAAGCGTCTCGATCTTGCCGAAGAATGCGCCGGGTTTGGCCGTCTCGGCCACGGCCAGTTGGTCGTGCAGCGTCATGCGCGACCTCGGATTGTCCAGCCACAGCCGGTAGAGGGATTCCAGCGCGTAGGTGAGCGGCGAGCGGTAGGCGCGGAGGCGCTCGCGCTCGCCATCGCTCAACTGCACCCGCGTGGTCGAGTCCAGCGGCACGATGGTCAGCGGGAGGCCCGCCGCGTAGACCCGTTGGGCGTCCGGCCCGGCGGCGCGGACGTTCCACTCCGGAATCGCTCCTTTCTTGCCGCTGCGCCCGTAGATGCAGCCGCTCATCAGAACCACGCGCTTGACATACTTGCCTAGCGCCGGCTCGCGCCGCAAGGCGTCGGCCACGTTCTGGAGCGGCCCGACCGCGATCAGCGTGATCTCGCCGGGTTCCTTCTTGATTCTCTCCACGATGAAATCGGCCGCGCTCTGGGAGCCGGGTTTCAACGCCTGGAAATCCTCCGCCCAGGCGAACTGGTGCGCATAGTCGTCGTTGGTCTTACGGCCCACCGCCACCGGAATGTCGTCGCGGCCTGCCAGCCGCAGCATCTTGCAGGCAACGCGCGCGCGCGCCGGCGTGTTGCCGTCGCTAATGGTCACCCCTACCGGCTCGAAGCCGGCATAGCTCAGCACGAAACCGAGGGCCCACGCATCGTCGATGTCGCCGCCGATGTCGGTGTCCAGAATCACCTTCATCCTCGGCGCGTCGGCCGAGGCGGGCAAGGCAAGCAGGAGAAGAAAAACGGGAAGATAGGTTCGCATACGGCCTCGATAATATCGCGAGTCTCGGGAAGGCGAAAGCCTTCATTTAGCCGGTTCGGCCCAAGCCGCGACGAAAGCGCCTGTCAGGCGCCGGAACGACGTGTTCTCCAGGCGCTGCGCCCGCAACAGCCACCGCCGGATCGAGCGGTGCAGCCGTTCCGACTTCAGCCGGCGCGCCAGCATGAAGCAGAGCACCGGAACTAGCCTCGGCGCGTGCAGAATGGCCGTTTCGGCCTTGACGTTGAACCCCGCGGACCGCAGCTCGCGGCCTAATTCGCGCGTCGTATAGCCCCGGCCGAGATGGTAGGGCACGAAACCAGCCCAATGCGCCAGCCGCAGCAGCGGATCGAACACGTTGCCCCGGTTGTCCAGGGTGATGATCAGCGCGCCGCCCGGGCGCAGGATCCGACGGATCTCCCCCAGGCTTCGCCCGAGGTCCGTGTTGTCCGCGAAATGGTCCAGCGTCGACGGCGATATCACGACGTCGAACGAATTGTCGGCGAACGGCAGCCGCCGCGCGTCGCCCGAGACGTACCGCGCCCGGCGAGGAGCGTCCCTCCGCTGCGCCTGCGAGCTGATCTCCGTCGACAGATCCATCCCCACCGCCAGCCGGCCCGAGCACAAGCTCGGCAGCAGCCGGTCCGATCCGTGCGACTCCTCGAATAGGTCGGTTTTCAGCACCACCCCGTTCGGCGGGATCCCGCCCCATCGCCGGATCAGCCGCAGATACTCCCGCCGCTTCAGCCGCGCCATGAAGGGATCGAGATAGGTTGGCCCGCCGGCGCTCGCAACGCCGACTGCATCCCAGTACGCGGAATCTGGAGATTCCGCTTCCGTCCTGGGCAGCGTGGTCGCGGCAGGCAACGGCATTATCGAATTGAGATTATCACAACTCGCCTGCTGCGATTCCTTCGGCGTTCAGCGCCGGCGTAATGCTACTGGGGCGCCGCGTTTCCGAGTTTCTCGGGATTCACCACCACGTAGACGTTCAGAATCCGCTCCCCATCGGTCTCTACCGACAGCGTGCCGATAAGGCGCCCGTCCAGGCGGACGCAAAGGCCCGCCTCTCCATTGATCCTGGCCATCTGGAAGGATGAGGAGTCCCGGTAGAACCGCTGCTGGAGTCCGAGAACCAGTCGCACGATGCGCTCGGCGCCGACGATCGGGCGCGGCGCGGCCGGTACGCGCCCTCCGCCGTCCGCGGCCCACGTGGCGTCCGGAGCGAACAGCGCCAGCAGGGCCTTCTCGTCGCGGGCCTCCACCGCCGCCGTGAACTGCCTCAGCAGACGCTCTTTTGCCGAGTCCGTCGCGCGAAACCGGCGCTGGTCGCTGCGCACCCGCTCGCGCGCCCGGTGTACGATCTGGCGGCATGCCGCCGTGGTCTTCCCCAAAATGCCTGCGATCTCGTCGTATCCGCAATCGAACGCTTCATGCAACAGGAAGGCCGCCCTTTCTTCCGGCGCCAGCCGCTCAAGCAGCGTGAGAAAAGCGATGGAAAGGTCCGACGCCAGTTCCGCGTCGCGATCCGGCGAAGGCATCTCGCTGATGAGCGGCTCCGGCAGCCACGGACTGGAGTAGGTTTCACGCACTTTCTTCGCCGCCCGCAGGCGATCGATCGACAGGCGAGTCGCCGCCGTCACCAGCCACGCCTCCGGGTTCCGGATGGACTCGCGCTCCGCCTGCCGCCAGCGGAGATACGTATCTTGGACAATGTCCTCGGCGTCCGCGCGCGATCCCAGCATCCGGTAAGCCAGGCCGAAGAGCCGTCCGCGTTGACTTTCGAAAGGCGCATCGCCCGGCATTGGTTTCTCCTTCCTTCACAGACGCCCGACGCGCGAGGATTGTGACAGACAATGCCTGTGGGGCAGCCTCGTAGGCAGCCTCGTAGGCTGCGCGGGACTCCCAGTCCCGCCAATACCGCCTGACAACCCGCCGCAAGCCACAGTTCCGCCCTCGCTCCTGCCGCGCATCGGCATTGATGACATTGTCACCTGTCGGCCCTGGCAGGAGATCGGAGGCGGCGCTCCAGCGCGATCCGCTTTGCCGTGCTATCGTTTGGCTGTCGCGGTCTCGGCCCAGACCGCGCGTACGTAGGCCTGGATCGACAAGCCGAGCGGGGCGTCCGGGAGCAGCAGATGAAGACCGCAGGGCGGCGCAGGTTCGGAGACTTTTTCCTGGGGGCGCGGCGAAGTCGCGAGTCATCGCGGGGCGAGGGGCTGGTCCAGGACGCCGCCTACGCCATGCGGACGATGCGGCGGAATCCTGGCTTCACCGCGACCGCCATTCTTTGCCTGGCGCTGGGTATCGGCGCCAACACCGCGATCTTCACCGTGATTCGCAAAGTGTTGCTCGAGCCGTTGCCGTACCCGCATGCGGAGCGAATCGTCACCGTTGGCCGTCCGGGCTACAACAGCACGGAAAGCCCTCAGCGGTACGCCTATTGGACTCGCGCCGATCACGGCCTCGAGCTGCTCACCGCGTACTTGCCTGGCGCGGCAAACCTCGAGGGCGGGTACGCCCCGGAACTGGTGAAAACGATCGCGGCCTCGCAGCATTACTTCCAGCTCTTCGGCGCGAATCCGATACTCGGCCGGACGTTCCGCCCGGAGGAGGACCGGCCCGGAGGCCGCCGCGTGGCCGTCCTGAGCTATGGCCTGTGGCAGCGCCGGTTCGGCGGCGACCGAGCCGTCGTCGGAAAGGTCGTCACGCTGGGCGACGAGCCGCACGACGTGATCGGCGTGCTCGGTCCCGGCTTCACGTCGTATCCCCCGGCTGATGTTTGGACGCCCTTGCAGGCTGACCCCGCCAGCGCGACGCAGGCGAGCACGCTCACCGTCGTCGCGCGGCTTCCTCCCGGGACGAGCCTTGCCGCGGCGGATGCCCGCGTCAACGCCATCGCCACCCGCTTCGCGCGCGAGCATTCGTCAAGTCCCGCCGCCCGGCCGGACGCGCAGGTCGCCCCCCTGCGTGAACAGGTATCCGGAGAAGTGCGCCCGCTGTTGGTGATGCTGCTGGGCGCTGTTGGGCTGGTCCTGCTCGTCGCGTGCGCCAACGTCGCCAACCTCCTTCTGGCGCGGGCGGCCAATCGTGAACAGGAGTTCGCGATTCGCGCGGCGATTGGCGCCGGCAGGGGACGCATGGTGCGGCAGCTTCTCACCGAAAGCATGGCGCTGGCGCTTGGCGGCGCTGCCGTAGGGCTGCTAGCCGGCAGACTCGGCGTTCGCGCGCTGCTCGCGATGACTCCCGGAGACATGCCCCGGGCCGACGAGATCGCCGCATCCGCGACCCTCGATCCCTGGGTGGGTGGATTCGCCGCGGCGCTCGGCGTGGGGACCGGACTGCTCTTCGGTATCTTTCCGGCCTTGCGCATTTCACGCGCAGCGCCGATCGGACCGCTAAAGGAGGGCGCCGGCAGCGGGCGCCGCAAGAGCCGTGCCCTTCGCGCCTTGGCGGCGGCGGAGATCGCGATGGCGCTGGTCTTGCTCAGCGGCGCCTTGCTGATGATTCGCAGCTTCGCGGCAATGCGCGCCTTGAGCCTTGGCTTCGATTCGGGCGGCCTCCTGACGATGGAGGTTTCGCTGACCGGATCGCGCTACGAGCGCTCCATGGAAGTCGACCGCTTTGCGCGCCAACTGGCCGCCCGAGTGGCGGAGATACCGGGTGTGGAATCGGCCGCCGTCGCCAGCGCCCTGCCGCTATACGGACGCACCGACATGATCTTCGATATCCCGGGACGGTCCCGTGCGGGCGAACGGCGATTCACAGGCGACGTCCAGTGGCGCTTCATCACGTCGGATTACTTCCGCCTCCTGCGCATTCCGATTCTTGCGGGCCGGAAACTGGAGGAGCGCGAGCCCGGCCGGACGGTTGTGATCAGCGAGGCGATGGCCCGCCAGTTCTGGCCGGGCGCCAACCCGGTAGGCGAAACCATCCTTATCGGCGCCGGGTTAGATCCCGGCTTCGAAGCCGGGCCTGCCGAGATTGTCGGCGTGGCGGGAGACGTTCGGGAGCGCCTCGATCATGCCCGCGGAGCGCCGGTGATGTACCAGTTGGCGTCGCAGATTCCCGACCGCGCGATCGCGCTGATGAATCGACTCGGGTCGGCCGCCATCCTGGCGCGCGCGCGGCCGGGCGTCTCGCCCGCAAGCTTGAGTCAGCCGGTTCAGCAGGCGCTGCGCACATCGGGACGGCTGCCCGCGACGAATGTCCGCACGATGGAGCAAGCCGCGTGGGAATCCACGCCGCGACATAACTTCAATCTCTTTCTATTCGGCGCGTTCGCTTTCGTGGCGACGCTGCTGGCCGCCGTTGGGATCTACGGAGTGACCGCGTACGGGGTCGAGCAAAGGAGGCGCGAGATCGGCATCCGTACGGCGCTCGGCGCCACGCGCGGAGACGTCTTCCGATGGGCGCTGCGGGAGGCGCTGGCGATTTCAGCGGCCGGCATTGGCTTGGGCTTTGCGGCATCGCTCGCGCTGACGCGGCTGATAGAAGCGCTGCTATTCGGCGTCGAGCCTTCGGACGCAATCGCCCTGGTGGCAGCGCCGCTCATCGCGGCGGCGGTAGCCCTGGCCGCAGCCGCGATCCCCGCGCTCCGCGCCGGCCGCGTGGACCCCGTCGCAGCCCTCCGCGCCGGTTGACGGCCATTCGCTAAGAGCCGCTCGTCGCCGCCCCCCCGCGAGGCCGCACGAGCAGCGACGTCACATACGCCGCCGTGCCCGCCGCGCCCACCGCGAAGGCGGCCCGGAAATTCAGCCGCGGACTCGCGCTCCACAGCGCCGCTCCGAGAAAGGCCGCGGGCGTGACGGTCAGGTCGCGCGCAAGATAGTACGCGCCGATCACCCGGCCGCGCCGGTCGGCGGGCGCGTAGCTCATGATGAGCGCTTTGCGCGCCGAATCGCCGAATTCCTTCAGGCCGCGCACGAAGAACGCGACCGCCAGCAGCGGCAGACTGTTGGCCGCCAGCAGCGTCAGCGGAAAAATGGTGAAGAACAGGAAGGTGGCCACCACGAACGGCTCCTTGCCGTAGCGGTCGGCCAAGTGCGCGGCCGGAATGTAGCAGAGCATGGCCGTCACCATCTCAAGCGCGATCAGGAATCCCACCTGCGAAGCCGTGGCGCCCACCACGTCCATCGCGTAGATCACCACCCACGCGGCCGGAATCCGCTCGCAAAGCCGGACCAGTATGTCGCTGGCGAGCAGGCGGCGGAGATCGGGCGTGAAAGCGGTCCGGACGCGGCCTTGCTCCTCGCGCACGCCGGCGGTCTCCGGCGCTTCGCGCAGCCGTAGCAGCGCCGCGATCGCGAGCAGTCCGAAGACGATGGCTACCGCGGCCCCGGCGCGGACGCCGGTCACGATGCCAAGCCGGTCGATCAGCAGCCCGCCGGCAATCGGGCCGAGCACGATGGGCACTCGCTTGATGAGCGACTGAACGCCGATGCCCATGACGTGCTTGCCCGCCGGCAGGCTGCGCGCTACCAGCGAAAAAGCGGCCGGCAGAGAAAACGAACTCCAGGCCAGGAACAGCAGCATCGCGGCGATCACCCCAGCCGGACGCGGCAGAGCGATCAGCACCCCATAGCCGGCTACCGAGCCGCCGGTGAAAGCGACCAGCGCCCTGCGGTGCCCCCAGCGGTCCGCGGCAACGCCGCCCGGATAGGCGTACAGCGCCGCCAGCAGCGTCTTCAGCGCGTCGAAAAGCCCGATCAGGAAGACAGGAGCGCCCAGCGCCTCCATGTACTTCGGCACGAACCGCATCCACATCTCCTCGCCGAAGCCGATCAGCAGCATCGCCGCAAGCAGCAGCGAGACGTCGTGTTCCAGGCCGAGGAAATCGGCCAGCCGGCTGGCCCCGGCGCGAAGATAATGCCCGCGGGGCACGCCCGTTGTCCTATCGCGCCGCGAATTTCTGAACGCGCCAGTTCTTGATCTCGACCACGTAAATCGAGCCTTCCGCGTCCACCGCGATGTGATGCGCGAAGTCGAGCTTGCCCGGAACCTTGCCGAAGCTGGAAAGCGCGCCCAGAATCTTGCCGTCGGTGGAGAGCTTCACGATGCGGTTGTTCAGCCCGTCGCACATATAGATGGCATCCTCGGCGGCGGCGTAATGCAGGCCCCAGGGCTGTCCGGCATCGGTCCATTTCGCGAGAAACTTGCCGTCGCCGTCGAAGATCTGGACGCGGCTGTTGGTCCTGTCGGCGACATACACCCTGCCCTTGGCGTCGAGCGTCACGTCGTGAACCAGGTTGAATTCCCCGTCGCCCGTACCCTTGCGGCCCCAGTGGCGCAAATACTCGCCCTGGCTGTCGAAATGGATCACGCGGGCGTTGACATAGCCGTCGGAGACGTAGAAGTCTCCCGCCGGGGAGAACGCGATGCCGGTCGGCTCGTTGAACGCGTACTTGCTGTCGTTGTCGCCCGCCCGGCGCGCCGGATTCGTGATCACCATCAGCAACCGGCCCTGCGGCGTGAACTTCATCACTGAATGGCCTCCCTGGTCCACCAGCCAGATGCTGCCGTCCGGACCCGCGCCAATCCCGTGAGGACGCACAACCGGCGTCTCGCTCCACGCCTGAAGCATTTTTCCGTTCTTGTCGAATTGGAGCACCGGGTGAGGCCCTCGATTAAACACCCAGATCGTGCCGTCGGGCGCGGCCTCGACGCCGGCGCATTCGCCGAAATTCCAGCCCGCTGGGAGCTTGGCCCAGTCGGGAACCAATTTGTGTGGAAGAGAGGGAGCGCTGCCCAGGTCAGCCCCGAGGGCGCAGAAAACGATCATCCCAGCGATCGCCAGTCTCATCATGGAGGCAGTGTAGCACCGGCCCCGCGGCGAAATTCGGCGAGCGTGGTACGCTGAGACACGAGCGAGCGGCCTTGGCGATTTCCGACTTTCTCCGTTTGTCGTGGCGCGACCGGTTCCTGATGGGAGTCTCCTTTCTGCTGCTTTGCGCGATGAACGTGGCGCTGCGCCTCATTCCCTTCCGGCGCCTGCTGCGCCTGGTGGAGCGCGTGAGCCCCGCGCCGGGAGAGGGCGAAGCGCCCCCCAATCCGTCGGAGGCGAAGCGTTTAGCGCTTGCCGTGTACTCGGCGGCGCGCTATGTCCCGGGGGCGCGCTGCCTCGCTCAGGCGCTGGTCCTGCGCATGTTGCTCGGCTGGAATGGGACGCCGTGCCGCCTCCAAATCGGCGTAGCCAAGCCGGACGTCGGCCGGCTTGACGCGCACGCCTGGGTGGAATCGGGCGGGTTGGTGCTCCTCGGCGGCCATGACGCGCCGGAGCGTTATTCGCCGCTGCCGGAGTTGTAGCCGCCGGTTAACTAAGCGGGTGCTCCAGCGTGGCGAGCTTCTGCGCCACCAACTGTTCCGCCAGCTCCGCGACGCTCGCCAACGCCTGTTCCGGAGAGACCTCGTAGCGGCTTTCGATCTCGCCGGCGATCTGCTCCAGCGTCGCGTTGCCGTCCAGCAGCGTCCAAATGGCCGACCCGGTCTCGTTGAGGCTGAAATAGCTTTCCGAACCGAGATGCAGCAGCACCACTTCGCCGTTGGCGAGCTTGGTGTGAATCACGTCTTTGTGTGGCTTCAGGCGCGCGTCGGGTGCAATCATATTCGGGGCTCCGCGTTCCGGAGAAGTTGCGAAAGCGGCACAAATGGCGCCGCGGGCGCCGCGTCCTCCCACATCAGCCCGGCCCACGGGTGATCCGGATGGCCGCGCAGCCAGTCCACTTTCCGGTAATAGAGCGAGCAGTACCAGCACGGGAAATAATCCGAGTCGAGCAGCAATCCTTCCCGCTGCCGCCGCTCCTTCTCTTCGCGGACACGGGCGTTTTCCTCCACCAGGCGGCGCCACGCCTCGGCGAACGAGACCTCGTGGAGACTGCCGGCGACGTCCTCCTGCCCACCGCCTTCCTCCTGGCCGGAAAGATGGCAGCACTTGGTGAGATTGCCGTGACAATCGACGTTCACGTCGTCGCCGCGCAGGGGGCCGCACGGGAACAGGTCGGCGGCGTGGTAGCCGGGCGCCAGGACCAGCGGGATGGGAGACGCCGCATTCAGTTCGCGAATCCGCCGCTCCGCCTCGCGCCTCTGGACCGGCGTCAGGTCCAGCTTCATGTCGGCCGCGAGCGGAGTAGGCATCAGGTGACCGAAACGGACCGCGCCCGCGCCGAGCCGCGCGGACATTCGCGCCACGCGCTCCGCTTCATCCACGTTGCGCGAGTTGAGGACCATGTTGACCGTAAACGGAAGGTCGGTGACGACGCAGATCGAAAAGGCGCGCAGAACTTTGCGGAACGAGCCCGTTCCCCGGATGGAATCGTGGGTTCCCTCGCTGCCGCCGTCGAGGCTGAACGTAATTCCAGATAATTCCATCCGATGTTCCTGGAATATCGTGTAAATCGCTGGAAAAGTCCAGCCGTTCGTGACCACCCCGTAACGGTACCCTGCCTCGGCCGTCATGCGGATCGCCGTGCGGAATTCCGGATGCAGCGTCGGGTCGCCCCCCGTGAAGCCCAGTTTGGTAAAGCCCAACGGCCTGGCTTCGTCCAGGATCTTCCGCAGCACGTCGAGCGGGAGCACGGCCGAGCCGCCATGCCGGCCGGAGAAGCAGTGCTGGCATGAGAGATTGCAGCGGTTGGTCAGTTCGACGACGATGCTGCCCATCACGCCCCCTTCCCTGCCGCCTCCATCAGGGCGGGGACCGCCCCCGGCTCGTCGAAGACGTCTCCGCCGGAGACAAACTCGAAAGCGGGGGCCTGCTCCGCCAGTTGACGCAGCGTTTCCAGTTGCGGCCGGGCGAATTCCGGCTGGGTCAGGATGCCGGGGCTTTGGCGGATGAGACGCGTCAAGGCCTCGGTGGTCCCCAGCGGGTACAGGCGGCTCCGCCGATCCCCGCCGACCCGGGGGAAAAAGATGGCCCGCGGAACGCAGCTTCTCGCGGACCGGCCGGAGTAAACCGAATCCAGGTCCAGCAGCCGCTTTCGGCCCGCGACCACTGGCGCCTCGGCGGCGAACGGGGCGAGTTCCGGGAAGCGTGCTACCGTGTCCGCGCCGCAGGAGAAGCCCCGCCGGTACGCGAGGGCCTCGACGGCGCCCGCCGCCGGCCGAAGCAGAAGCGCGTCGTCGGACAGGTAGGACCACCCCGCTCGGAGGCACGCCAGCGTCAGCGTCGTCTTGCCCGAACCCGAATCCCCGGCGAGCAGAAAGCCGCGCCCGTCGCTGGCGACGCCGTTGGCGTGGAGACCGAAGGTGTTCGAGCGGCGCAGAAGCATCACCAGTCCCAGCAGAAAAAATTCCCGGCGATTTTCCAGCGGCTCTGCCCAAAACTCCTTTGCCAGGAAGCCGCAAGCCTCACCCGCCGCCACGTCGATGTCGAGGCAAGACGCTCCGCAGGTGAGATAGAAACCCCGAGCCGTGCCGGAAACCCCGGCGTGAAGCGCCTCATATACGATTTTGGCCTCGGCCGGACGCTGCCGGTATTGGCCGTCAAATCGCAACGCGAGCGTCGGCGCCGGGCGACGCCGGCCCTTTGCGGGATCGATCGCGACAAGGTTCTCCAGGAATGGAAACAACCCGGCCGCGTCCGGCGCCACGGAAACTTCCACCCCGACTCCGCAAAGTGAATAGCGGCGCCTGGGCACGTAAGAGCCGGTCCGAATTACGGCGTGAACGGGCCCAGCAACTGCGCGGTGACCTCGGTGACCCCGCCGTGGCGGGTGAGCTTAGGCTCGACAAACGTCAGCTTCGGCGGAACGAAGGCCGCCTTGGTTGAAGGCGACGCCTGCCCGCCCTCCGTCCGCTCCGATCTCACGAGGCGCTCATCCTGCACGTTGAATCCTCCTTGGGATGGAATGGGATCTAGTATAGGTCAGCGGGCGCGCCGATGTAAAGCCGATTCGTCACA